>CAYXUU010000016.1:0-98673 GCA_964468645.1 uncultured Bacteroidales bacterium | reverse complement strand
TGGTTCTTTATGCGTACAATGAGTTCCTCAATACTGAAAGGTTTACGCATATAATCTGTACCCCCGGCTTCAAAACCCCTGACCAGATCTGCGGTTTCTGTTTTTGCAGTCAGAAAGATAATGGGAAGCAATGGATAAAGCTTCCTGATATGTTTGCACAGGGTGTAACCATCAATATTCGGGAGCATAATATCAAGAAGGCAAATATCCGGAGAGAAACCCGATATGCGGTTTATAACCCTGGCGCCATCTGTTTCCCACAAAACTTCAAATCCTTGCTTTTCAAGTGTCTCATTAACAATTTTACCGAGATAGGGCTCGTCCTCTATATACATTATCCTGGTTCTCATCCTAATCCCTTTGGGAACTTTAGTGTGAATACACAACCCCCTTCAGGTAGGTTTTTTACCATGATGGAGCCCTTATGATGTTTCATCACCAGGTCGGCAAAACTTAATCCAAGACCATATCCTTTAATATTATGTTTGTTGTCAACCGGAACCCGGAAAAATTTATCGAATATCTTGCCTATATATTCCGGTGGTATGCCGGGCCCGTTATCACTTATCTCTACATAAACATCAGAATCATCCTGCCATAAGTTAATATTGATTACAGGATCACCATGGTTATATTTAATACTGTTGTCAATCATATTCATGATGATACCCTGGCAATATAAGCTATCAATTCTTAAAACTACATTATCATCCCTGTGATTGAAATTAATGATGGCTCTCTTTTCCTTAATTTGGATTTTTAAGGATTCAATGGTATCTTCAATTAAGGGGATTACATTTGTGTTTTCAGGATTGATCACTTCAATGCTTTCTTCAAGAATTGAATGGTTTAACACTTTACCTATTAATCCTTCCAGGCGGTTCATTTCCATGGTTGACATTTTAAGGTATTCTTCAGCAACTGCAGGATCTTTTTTCATGTCGAAATTTTGCAGCGCTTCAAGGGCAACTTTAATGGTTGATACCGGTGTTTTGAGTTCATGGGTGATATTGCTGACAAAATCATTCCGGATCCGGTTCAGGAGAATTTGCTTCTTTAAACTGCGATAGGAGATGTAAAATGCAGAACCTGTTACCAGAAGCAGCAGCAATGCAAAGATTATCTGAGGGCTGATATTCCTTAGCAGATATCCATGATACTGCTCTATTACTACAAAAGGATAAATATCCATGATATCAGTAGAAATGATGAACCCATGTTCAGGATTGGTAAATGAGTCTGTGCTGTGATCTTCAATCCAGTTCAGGATGAAGTCATGTCCATCTTCTGTTACCCGATGTCCGTAAAGTTCTTTAAAAAGACCGGTGTCAATCATGTTGTTGTAAAAGACACCACTGTTACTAACTAAAGAATCCAGTTCACCACTATGATGCATAAATAGCTTCACACTCCTGATAAGCATATCATCCATTTCGGCATGCAAGCGGATAATATCATGTAAGGTATCGCTGGCCATCCTAATGGAATCATCAATACGAACAGCTATCATTGCATTTGCTGGTGGGGATTGGCAATCTGTCTGGAGATACTGGTTATCAGGGATAATCGAATCACTTTCAATGATGGTTATCATACTTGTACCGGGATATAATTCGGTTGAAATACTGTCATTACTCAAGGCTGGTAAAATTACCCTTTGAACAAGTAAGGTATCTATTACCTCTCCCTGGGTTTCAGTGTATAACCTTAACAGCTTCTTTTCAAGTATTTTCTTCTCCTCATGGTATTGCCCAATTATCCACTTAACAATAAATGCAGTCAGCATGATCTGGCTAATGATCATCAAAGTGGCTATCCAGGTATGTCTTGCTGTTATTTTCATTTCGTGGTTGGTTACAAAAGTATAAAAGTAAAACGATCATTAATAGAGTATTAACCTTAATTAACCTTAATTCACCAGGCATTAACTTCTGCATACTTAATCACCCACTAATTTTGCTGCAATCAAGAATTAATTCGAATTATTAACTTTTAAACTAAAAAAAATGAAAACATTGGAAACCTTAGTTACTTTACTGGCATTTATAGTATCATCAGGATTTAACATCGCTAATGGCCAGCGTATTCAAAGCGGAAGAATTATTTATGAAGAAAAGGTAAAACTGGAAATTGAACTTGAAGGCGACGCAGCTGAGTTTGCAAGTATGCTTCCTACAGAACGAACCTCCCAAAAGGTGTTATACTTCAATGATGAAGAAGTCCTTTATGAAAATGTTGATAACGCAGAAACCAGTTCCGACCATGAAATGGAAGCTAATGGAATGATGTTACAGGTACAGGTTGTGGAACCCGATAACAAAACTTACACCAACCTGAAGAATAACAAACAAATTGAACAAAGGGAGTTTATGACACGGATGTTCCTGATAGAAAAGGAACTTACAGTACTTGATTGGCGGATAACTGAAAATCAGAAAAAGATACTTGATTTCCAGTGCATGGAGGCCGTTTATGAAACTAATGAAGGAGATAAAATCACAGCATGGTTTACTCCAGAAATTCCTATCCCCGGTGGTCCTGATACACTTTTGAATCTCCCTGGAATGGTTCTGGCAGCAGACTTCAATGATGGGAAAAAGACAATTGCCGCATTATCCGTTAATTCTGAGCCGGTTGATAAAAAAGTTCTGGCAAAACCCAAAAAGGGAAAAAAGGTAAGCGATAAAGAGTTCCATAAGATCGTGGAAGAAAAGATGAAAGAGATGGGGATGGAACAAAATGAAGGTGGTGTGGTTCACCAGGCAATTATCAGAATGGAACGTTAATGCCCAGGGACATGCAAATGATTTTAATTGTATTATTAATTGTTTTGCCGGTATTTGCACTGGGTCAATCTGAAACTATTAGTGGATCCGTATTATCTGACACAGGTGATCCTTTACCTTATTCAACTGCAGTTTTACTGGATCCGGCTGATTCCACCCTGCAGTATTTCGGAATTACCGATGTTCATGGGGATTTCAGTATCGGGAATATTAATAAAGGGAGTTACCTGCTTCAAATAGCTTTTCTTGGTTATGAGACATATTATAAAAAGATTGATGTACCATTGGATAATAGCGACAACCCTGGAATTGTTATTATGAAGCCAAAACAGGTGATGCTTGATGAGGTTGACATTGTAAGTGAACATATACCCCTGATAATTAAGCAGGACACCATAGAGTATAATGCAGGTGCATTTAAAGTAAAACCTGATGCTGTTACAGAAGATCTCCTGAAAAAATTACCAGGTTTTGAAGTTGACCGGTCAGGGAATATTAAAGCCCTTGGCGAGGATGTTGAAAAGGTACTTGTTGACGGAAAAGAATTCTTCGGCAACGATCCAAAAGTAGCCACACGGAATTTACCTGCTGATGCCTTGAATAAAGTCCAGGTATTCGATAGGCGTTCGGATGAATCCGAATTTTCAGGAATAGATGATGGTGTGCGTGATAAATCACTGAACCTTGTATTGAAAGATGATAAAAAGGAAGGGATCTTTGGGGATATCACGGCTGGAGCTGGTACCGGAAACCACTACAAAGGGAGCGCTAAGGTTTATCGTTTCTCTGAGAAAATGCAGTTGGCTGCTCTTGGCATGCTTAATAATATCAATGAATATGGATTTTCATTTAATGATTATCTGAATTTCAGCGGAGGTATTTCTGCCCTTTCCGGTGGAAGCGGCAGTGTTGTAATTGGAATGGATGAGGGGATTCCTGTTAATTTTGGACAGCCGGTCACAGGCAAAACCACATCAGGCGCCGGAGGCCTCAATTTTTCGTTTTCTAAATCAAAATTTAAAAGAGTGTTTTTTAGCTACCTGGTGAATGGCTATGAAAAACAACTTGATGAAACTACATCCACGTGGAATTATACTCCCGAGGATTCCTATTTCCAGGATAAAGTTTCTTCAAGGAATCAACGTAACTTTTCACACAGATTGAATTTTGGATGGAGAAACAGAATAGATTCCACTCAGAATATAATTCTTAACGGTAACATAGGATATTCCAATGGCAAAATCCCATCCAGTTCAAAAACAACAAGCTATCATAATGATCGTATTATTAATACACTTATTTCGGACAGCAGGAACGAAACCAACAGGTTATCCGGGAATCTGAACATTTCATATCAAAATAAGATAAACAGGAATAATACGGTATTGAAAATTAAAGCAGCTTTGTCTGGCACTAAAGACCATTCGAAAATACTGTTTGATAATACAACTTTGTATTATAATCCCCCGCTGGAAGATAGTATAAGCCAGTACCAGGATCTTAAAACCGACAGGTTGGATTATAATTTCTCTGCATACCTGACCCAACGCTTAAAGGGACTCTTCTATATTGAGCCCAGAATTCTTGGTGGGCAATCATTTGAATTGCTGGACAGGACGCAGGGGATACCATTGCCGGATGAGATTAAGCTTGATTCACTGAGTCCCGAATTTATCAAACAAAAGGATTGGCTAAGACCGGGGATTGGTTTCAAAAGGAATACTGATAAAACACACTTTTCTATTAACCTTTCGGTTGAACTGGGACAGTTCAGCAATACCCTCTGGAATGATGAGCCTGTAATGACTAGATATTTATTTCCAACTCCGGTGATATCCTACGAGAATGATTATAAAACCGGAAGAAGGTTCTCAGTAATGTATTTATCAAGAGTGAACACACCAACAGTTAGCCAGCTTCAACCTGTGGTTGATAATATCAACCCCCTGACACTGGTATATGGAAACAGGAATCTTAAACCTGAGTATATCCATAGTGTTAATTTTCACTGGTTGCTTTTCGACCAGTTTTCATTCACTTCAGTACTTGCAAGCCTGAATACTACTTATACTCTTGACAAAATCAATTGGTCGAGAGAGGTGAATAATCAACTCGAACAAACAATGACGCTTACTAATGTTGATGATGATTTCAGGATAGGGGGGAATATTGATTTCTCAACACCAATCAAAAAGCTGGGTGTAAAAATCAATACCACATTGGATGAAAGTTATAACAGGGGTATCAACATGATCAATGGTGTTGAAAATGTCAATACAAATTGGATCCACCGGCTTTCATTAAGTATCGATAACAGGAAGAAGGATAAATGGGATGTGATAACAGGTGCCGCTGTTAAGTTAACCGATGCTAAGTATTCAGTCGAAGAATCGCTTAACGACCGTTATTATGATGTTAGCTGGTACGCAGAAATCAGGTATAACCCAAACGATTCATGGAACTTTATGATATCGGCTGATATCACTAACTACTACTCGGAAAGTTTTGATCAGCAGGTGAATATTCCGCTTTTGACTGCGGAGGTCAGCTATTATTTCCTGAAAAATAAACGAGGTGTTTTTACCTTATATGGTTTTGATCTCCTGAATAAAAATACAGGAATTGAACGGATCAGTGAAATGAATTACCTGATGGAAAAGCAATCGAATACCATTGGAAGATATGTAATGCTTTCATTCAAATACCGGTTGAATAAGTTTGGAAATAAAGGTAGTGGATTTCATGTGGACATAAATCGCCGGTAAGAAAAACTTGGCCTATTCCTACAAATAAGATCCTTACCACGGGAGCCCGGAGACACAAAAAATCACTATCTGGAAACCATTATGGATGCAGGCTTTGTGAAGTTTTGTGTCTTGGTGCTTTTGTGGCATTTTTTTTACTATTCATTAAATGGAATTAAAATTTGTGATTACAACACAGTAGCTTATATGAAATCATCGGGATGGCGATATATTATTTTAAAAGGTGTTCTCAATGAATTTTCCCTCATCCCAGAAATATTCTTCTAATTGTTTAAGTAAAACATTTTCTTCATTTTGCATAACCACAAAAAGAGGTAAAAATACCGTTTATGTCAAGTAAAATAACCTTCTTATTTTCACTAAACTAATAATAGTATGGGGTAAGTTGTCTGGAATTCAAAGTTAAGGTGAGTCGTGTTCACTTATGTGCCTTATATGGTTTTAATCTTTTGAACCACATAAGGCACATAAGAACACATAAGATATAAATTACTGAGTGATGATAAGTTTTTCAACAATTGTTTGTTCACCATCCATTGAAATTTTAAGATAATAAACACCATCCACCAATCGACTTACATCAAGCCTTTCGATGTGATTACCTGTTTGAATATTATGGAGGTTTTGATTGCTGAGTATTCTTCCACTGATATCAAATAAAGAAATGTTAATGTTTTCAGGTTGTTTCAATGTGAAGGCAATATTAAGATAATCTGAAACCGGATTAGGATACACAATAAGATCAATTTGTTCAAATTCCGGGATGTCCGTTATCAATGATACCGGCGGGAATACAATATAGTCAACCCATGCACAATCACTGCCACCCGTTACATAAATATCTTTTTCATACGACCATTTAAAAGTATGTTCACCTTCAGCAACCTCGTAGCTAAATTCTTCCCAATCCTCTTCTCCTGACCATTCATCCAAAAGAAGATCATCAATATAGAATCTCAGGTAATCATAGTCAATTTCTGAGGAAACTTTCCTGTTAAAGCTAAGGTCCCCGGCCGAAAGAACATTCATAGTTATGTATAACTCCGATGAAGCCTCATGTCCGATATCTCCTGATTTTGCGGAATATACACCCTCAAAGGGATCATCACTACTGATCACCCAGGGAGCATCTCCGGCAAACTCCCAGTTAAAACTGCTAAAGTCACCTGTTTCAAAGTCTTCATCAACGATACCTATGGTTGGATAGAAGATTATGTTTGCAGCATATACCCCTGATTCAAGAAGATAATCGAGGTCAATGCTTTCTCCAATCGGAGTCGATTCATCAATGGTGACAGTAAATGCAGCAACTGCTGAATTACCCTGTAATAGTTCTCCAATTTCAAAGGTGTCTTCTTCGATACTAACATAAAGGCTGGTGGTTGATAAAGTACCGTTGGTGTTAAAACAATCACTATGACCGTTGTTCATGGAAATGATCTCGATGATAATTGTTTCACCCGGATCTGGAATACCATTTCCGTTGCCTCCAATATCATCATTGATGACCATATCGCCGATTTCAAGAAATGGTGCCTGTAGTGTGATCTCAAACTCAGATATCCAGTTATCCTGTCCAATAGCCTCAACTTCTGCATTTACTATATGTTGGTCGGGAATGCTGTCGGCTACCTGGAAGCAAAAACCATCAGTAATAGAAACTGTTTGTCCTGCCGGTATGTTGCCATAAAATTCGGCAGTGTCGCTGAATGTTATATACTCATCGCTTATGCTTACAAAAACATCTACTTCTTCTGCATCAGCCAGTCCTGCATTATTCATGTCCAGGGTCAGGTATATTAATTCACTGTAATCTGCAAGTCCGTTACCATTTCCGGCTTCATCATTTAACAGGTCTGATTCATAAACAACATATGCTCCCTCATCAGGGATTATCTCAATGTCATAATATTCGGGCAAACAGTTATAACCTGAGATAACCAGGTTTGCTGAACCCAGCGAAACACCCGCTGGATCATAGACAATTGTTGCGTTGCCAGATTCATCGGTAGTGCTCATGCCATAGATTTCATTGTCATCATTCATAAACACACAATTGTACCCCTCAAGTGGTGTGCCATTACTGCTTACATTAACATTGAAGGATCCATCACCTATATGTATGGTTGATGGATAAACGACATAGAGGTCCAGCGGTTCATTGGTCCAGATACCCAGGGCAGGATCACCAAGGATATTACAATCGTAGAAGCACCATCTTAAGGCGCCTTCTTCATGTTGCCCCGGTGCATTTACCCAGGGTGATGTTTCTATCTTGGATATCTTATGTGTTTCTCCTATTCTGCTCTTTTCTTTATCATAAAGTGCATCAACAAATTCCCTGTGTAAATGGACAGAAGGGCCTTCTGTTTGCCCTTCATTAAACCAGCCATATCGTGAGTTAAATCCCCCTGCAACCAGGAAATTATCAATCTTGGCCATTTTCTCAGCAATACAATCACTTTCATCAAAAGCGCCACAGATGCATCCATGGGTATAAACAAGTGTATAATTATGGTCGGTGCCGTTTACAGCATAGAAATTGGAATTGGTAATATCCGACATACCAAAGCGCATCACATAAGTTGCATTGGCATGGCCGGAATGATGGATAAAGGATTTCCCTTCATTGATCTCGGCAAGTAACTGGTTCTTATTCCAGCTTGCATTCCTGTCATACAGGGTATCATAATTATCCTCTTCGGGAATTCCGGTTGTTTCATAGCCATTTTCATTCTGATAACCAATAAGCAGTTCTAGATAGTCAGCTCCCCAGGAAATGGGATCAGACCACAAGTGCTCACCTGCAAGCAGGGGTTGGTCTAACTCACCTGTAACCGGTTCATCCTGGTAGGAGATCGTTTTATTCAGCATTTTATTTAGTTCCGATTGGTTGCTGAATGACATCCTTGCAACGGAAACATCCGGCAGCAGGTCATCCTCGCCGATTTCTCCCCAGCTGTTATCACCATCATCATTCCAGGTTCCGTCAAGGGCGGAATAGTATAGGTCGGCAGGAATGTTATTCGATTCATAACCCGATCCCGATTCAACGTAACAATAAAAACCACGATAGGGAACATGCTCTACATCACCACCCAGCAGAAAATATTCCACACCATGATCCTGGTATTCCTGTTTTATATAGTTTCTGATCTTTTCCTGACTGTCCTGGCCGGTTCCGTTTGCATTGATGTCCTGCACCGTTACAACCTCCGTAATGATCCCTCGTGGTATGTAAGTTTCAATCAGATCTTCAAAATCATCTTCAAATGATTCGTCGGTAATGATCAGCATATGGTAGTCGTCTGTTCTTGAATCTCTGGCAGGGTACTGATCAGTTAACTCCGGATTCTGACAAAAGTTCCTGATCATATCATAGTTTGATTTAATGGAACTCAGGTTTTTCAATGCCTCCTCAGCGATTATATCCTGCCTGATTTTTATGCTTACCTGCAGTTCTTTATAATATGCCAGTTCACCTGTAAAAGGATTATAGATAACAGGGGTTATTGTTGACAGGGCAATAGCATAACCATTCATGAATTCAGTGCTTAACCGGCCCTTTAAGGCCTGAGGGTAGGTGGCATCTGTATTATAGACTTCTGAATTAATTGTAAAACTGTTAGATTCCCCTTCTGACAGAGGCCTGGAAGCCTGCTTTGGATACAAGGTGTAATTTCCTTCAATGGCTGTAATTTTTGCCCCGGTAACTGTGATGGATTCGGCAATATAACCAGGTGGTAATAATAGCTTCACCGCCTGATAGGGTAAAACAGGTTCACCGGTAATTCCTGTATTCAGAGTATTTTTGAACGAAAGAAGATGATAATCACCTGTTATTGCTATCTCAGGATCATCGAACTGATATGTCTTTTCAATAATCTGGGCATTGATATTTAAAACCAGAAATCCAAGGAAACAAAATAAAATCAACCTTTTCATAATCACTTGTTTTTGAGTTGTGCGAAAATACTTTAATTCCGCCTAACAAAAGACTAAATCGAATATGAAAAGGTTGTTTGAAGAATTAATTTATACCAGATATAAATTAGTTGCCTTCTGTTTTATCATATACAAACTCCCAGGCAGCTTCTATATCGTCTATATCAAAATATCGTTCAATTCTCCCTTTTTTCGCCCTGTTAAAGACCATCCCGTCCAGGGCGATCATGAACTTCTCAAGCTTACTGTGGCCAACAATGGCAATGTGGCCGCAATTCCTGATGTGACGAAGCCCGTAGAGGCCTTCCTCCATAAAGGCTTTACAGGAAACATGTGCGATGGGTAATTTGTCGATTTTACATAGAATATTTACCTGATGATGGCCTTCGGCTAGCTTTTCATCAAACCACTTTGCAAATTGCTTTTCATCTTCAGGCACGTACTTGTCTGTAATCTCAAGTGCCAGCACATAATCTTTTTCTGTGTTAAGTCTTTCAATCATGATTTTTTTAGTTTGTCTTAATAAACACCTGTACTTCCAGTTTTTCTCCATGGTTTACCCTCACGCGCCATTCATTTGTTTTGGACTGGCCGGTGGACATCCCGATACCGATTATCCGGCTATCATAGGTTGGTTTTTTCTGATCTGGATTACACTTATAGGGAAACATCATATGGATAGGGTCAGGATAAATGTATCCCTCCCTGGATGACAATCCTTTACCGGTAGCATTGGTAAACCTGAAATGTGCCCAGGCATATTGTGGTGACTCCACATAATCATAGATCGCCTGTGGAAAAAGGTGAATTATTTCATTCCCATTATTGGCTATAGTGGCAGTGACCTGGTAAGCATCCTGTCCTTTTACTTCTTTGATGTAAGATTTAATAAAACTAACGGTCAATCCGGAGATTTCAAGATTCTGGCCCTCTTCAATTGGTTGCCATGACTGGGCAAACTGAATATTGGACATAAAGAGTAAAACTGAGGCAATAAAGATTACTTTTTTCATGATAAATCAATTTTGGTTTTGGTAGTACGAATATATGGAAAGTTTTGGTTCAATTAACCTGGGATTTGTGATTTGGAGTTTATGAATTATCTACCTTTAATCCTGTATTGTGCAATGATTATTCCCACAAACATCAGTACACATCCAATGATCTGTCTGAGTGTTGATGATTCATTCAGGATGACCCAGCCCCCCAGCACTGCAAATACTGCCTCAAAACTTAACAGTATAGCTGCATGGGAGGGTATGGTTTTTCTCTGCCCTATTATTTGTAGGGTAAAAGCCAATCCTGTTGAAAAGATACCTGCATAAAGTATTGGAATGGCTGCCTTCCTGATCTGTTCCCAGATCATTATCTCTGATATGTAGGAGGCAACAAAACTCATGACAGCAACTGCAAAAAACTGCAGCAAAGCAATCTTAATGCTGTTGAATTTCGGAGACAGCCATCCGATCACCAGCACATGTATTGCATAAAAGAAAGCACTGATCAATACAAGAAGATCACCAGTGGAAATATTGAAACTTCCTGTTACACTAAGAAGGTATAGTCCTATCGTTGCAATAAAAGCACCTATCCATACTTTAATACCGGGTCTTTGTCCGACAAACAAACCCAGGATGGGGGTGAAAATTACATACAGACTTGTGATGAAACCGGCATTACCAGCTGTTGTGTATACAATGCCATACTGCTGGAAAGAAGAACCCATAAAGAGTACAATCCCGGCAATAAGCCCGCCACGCATCAATAGGTCCCTGTCTCCGGGAGCAGGCTGTTTACGCTCTTTCTTTTCTCCTTTCATCAAAAAAAGGAATGGTAGCAATACGATTGCACCCATTGCAAAGCGGATGGCATTGAATGTAAAAGGGCCAATATGCTCCATCCCCATTCGTTGTGCCACAAACGCCAGTCCCCAGATAAGGGCAGTGACCAGAAGAATTAAATCAGATTTTATTATTTCTTTACGGATCATAGCGCCAGGGCAAATAAAATAAATTCCAAATAGCAAAATCCAAATCCCAAATAAATAACAATATCCAGTGACCAAAATTCCAAACCCAACCAGCCAACTGTTATGGTCATTGTATATTTGAATTTGGATATTATTTGGGATTTGGAATTTGTCATTTGTGATTTTGAATGCCTTTCAACTTGAAACTAAATTTATACTCTTTTGCCGGCAAAAGGTATTGCTCATGAGGCCTTGCACCCCAGGAATTATCGCCACCTACACCCTGTTGCTTATAATCTATGTTCACATACGTTTCAGGCCGTGGTATCATATCCACAGTATGTTTGTAGTTCTTTTTGGTGATCTGGTCAAGATCTTCTGTGCAAAAGTTCAATGCTGAGAATCCAAAGAGGGAATCAGCTTTAAACTTCAATCCTTCGCCAACTTCATTGGTAACTTCAAGCCAACGGGTATCTGTCCGGTATCCGTTTTCCTGGGGCCTGATATATGGATAATACATATCATTTACGCCGGTTTCATAAAGGCCAACAAAAGCCGATGTGTTTCTGTCGCAGTAGTTTTCATGTGGCCCCTTTCCGTAGTAGGTTACGTGATCAAATCCTTCCGGCATGGTTAAACTGATCCCGAAGCGGGGTATTTCTGGTAGTCCTTTAATGCATGGAAAGAAATGCACATCAACTGCAATTTCACCTTTTCCGTCAATGGTATACTTCATAACATACTCTGAGCGGATATCCGGGAGATAAAAATATGCACTGACCGTAATCAGGGTTTCTTCGGTATTGCCCTCTATGGATATACTTTGTAGTTTTTTATTCTTTGTGGCATTACGCCAGATACTACAGCGTTGTTCCATACGGTTTCCGAAATCATTATCGGTAGGTGCACGCCAGAAATTGGGTTGCAGGGGAGAAGAAAGAAGTTCTGTTCCTCCTATCATGTATGAGCTTATCAATCCGATTGTTTTAGATACTGTGATTGTAAATCCATCCCCTGTAAAAGAGATATCATCCCTCTTTTCTTTTACCTTGAGCTTAGGTTTTTTCTCACTGTCAATAAATTTACCAAAAGTTTTATAATGTAACGGGATCTGTTCACTGGCAACAATAGTTCCTTTTGGCACAAGAGGATCTTTGCCATTGGCATACAGGCAAAAATTGATAAAATATTCCTTGCCCGGTTTGAATACAGTATTGCCAACAGGAACATGAATGTCTTTCCATGTTTGCGGATTAACAGAAGGAAGAGCCACCTGCCCTCCACTTATTTTAATTCCATTTTCAACAAGATTCCAACCCAGTTCCATACCCAGCAGGTTGGTAAAGAAGAATTTGTTATTTACCCTGAAAGTGTATTCTTTATTTTCAACGCTCTTGATGTCAATGTTCTGGTATACCTTTTTAACCTCTTCAAGACCAGGGTGGCCTGTCCTGTCAGGATTAACCAGCCCATTGATGCAGAAATTGCCATCACTCGGAATATCTTCCGGGCCGTAGTCACCGCCATAAGCCCAGTATTTTGTGCCATTTTCATCATATTTAGCAAGCCCCTGGTCAACCCAGTCCCAGATGAATCCTCCCTGTAAAACATCATATTTCTCTATCATATCCCAGTAATCCTGAAGATTACCGGTACTGTTGCCCATTGCATGGGCATATTCACAGAGTATCAGCGGACGGTCATTATAATTCTCAGCATACCATTCCAGATGATTGATGCCTGCATACATGGGGCTGTAAACATCAACATGATCATGCATCAAAGCCCTTTCGTAATGAACCGGGCGTGAGGAATCAGTTTCGTGAAGCCATGCCGAACACTTTACAAAATTTACCCCATCACCGGCCTCATTACCCATCGACCACATAATTATGGAAGGATGGTTCTTATCCCGGTGGTACATTCTCTGAATCCTGTCGAGATGTGCTTTTTCCCATGCAGGATTATTACCAAGTGTACGTTCTGGCCGATACCCCATCCCATGAGACTCAATGTTTGCTTCATCGATAAGGTATATGCCGTATTGATCACACAGATCATACCAGTAAGGATCATCAGGGTAATGACAGGTACGGACAGCATTGATGTTATTCAACTTCATGACCTCGATATCTTTCAGCATCGATTCTTTGGAAATGACATGCCCGGTGAACTCATCATGTTCATGGCGGTTCACACCCTTGAAATAGACAGCCTGGCCGTTGACCAGCAATTGCCCATTCTTTATTTCAACATTTCTGAAACCGGTTTTGCAACCAACCGTTTCAATAATCTTATCCAGTTCATCGCGCAGGACAAGGACAACAGAATATAGATTTGGAGTTTCGGCAGTCCATTTCTGAGGATCCAGAACAGGAATTTTAAAATGGATGGTATTTTTAATCCCAGGCCTAATCTCAAATTCCTGTGTGTATTTTGCAATTACTTCATCCTGCTTATATAACAGTGCTTCGAGTAAGTAGGTTTGGTCTTTATTGGTAGTTTGACTATTTTCAATTTCTGCTGTAATTTTCAATTTACCATTGATGTAATTCTCGTCAAGATCACCACTTACATTAAAATCCCTGATGTTTACTTCAGGAATTGCGTAGAGATATACATCCCTTTCGATACCACTGATACGCCAGAAGTCCTGGCATTCAAGAAAAGAACCATCCGACCAGCGGTAAACTTCAACAGCAAGTAGGTTAATCCCGTTTTTCACAAATGGGGTTACATCAAATTCTGCAGGTAGTTTGCTGCCCTGGCTGTAACCAACTTTTCGACCATTAATCCAAACATACATGGCTGACTTTATTGCTCCAAAATGGAGAATGATCTTTCTACCATCCCAATCATCAGATAGGATAAAATTTGTCCTGTATGAGCCAACGGGATTATATCCATCCGGAATATCAGGAGGTTGGGGATCATAGGTGAATTCATAAGGTTGGTTAACATAAATAGGAATACCATAGCCCTGCAATTCCCAGTTTGATGGTACCGGGATTTCATCCCATGAACTTGCATCGAAGCCGGTTTTATAAAAGTCGATTGGACGGTCCTCTGGCGTTCTTGCCCAGTTGAATTTCCAGTTACCAATAAGGGATTTGAACCATGGAGAATCATTAAAATCATTGTTCAGCGCCCCCTCAATGGTTGAAAAAGGTATCATGGTCGCACGAGGAGCCAACTTGTTGATACCAATCACCTGTGGATTTTCCCAGTCATAAATCGTATCGTTCTGGCAAATTGCGAATATGCTGAGATGGAGAAGAATAATAATAAATTTGAATCTCATGGTCATGGTTTTTAGGTTATCTATTAATCTGCTAAAATACAACTTTGTGGAATAGGTACTGAGAGGTTTGGAGTTACCAGTTTGAAGTTACCAGTTTGAAGTTACCAGTTTGAAGTTACCAGTTCGAAGTTACCAGTTTGAAGTTAACCTGCCAGAGTCCGACAATAGGAGGACATGGTTGTGTTAACATGATCTTATCCCGGAAAATAAATTAACTTCAGACTTCAAATTGATAACTTCAAACTTCCATCCTGTGTTCTTAAAAAAACTAAAAAAATGTTACCTTTACCTTGATTAATCACCAACATATAATCGCCATACCTTAATATGATTGATAAATTAATTTCTCTTTCCATAAAGAATAAGTTTCTGGTTATTATTTTCACACTTGGATTAATAGGTTGGGGTGTTTATTCCATGCTAAATCTTTCGATAGATGCGGTACCGGATATAACAAATAATCAGGTGCAAATAGTCACTGTTACACCTTCCCTTGCGGCACAGGAGGTCGAGCAGTTCATTACTTATCCAATTGAGATGGAGATGGCCAATGTGCAAAACGTTGAAGAGATACGGTCTATTTCAAGGTATGGTCTCTCTGTAGTTACTGTTGTATTTGAGGATCACGTCCCTGTACTTGATGCCCGGCAGCTGGTTGGGCAACAACTACAGGTTGCCCGTCAGGAGATTCCTGAAGGTTTTGGTGAGCCATCCCTGATGCCCATCACAACCGGCCTTGGCGAAATATATCAATATACGCTTGAACTAAAACCCGGATATGAAAATCTTTATAATACTGAAGAATTGCGAACCATTCATGACTGGATTGTAAAACGTCAGCTGAATGGCATTCCGGGTATTGTTGAGATAAGCAGCTTTGGAGGATACATTAAACAATATGAAGTTGCCGTAAATCCTCAGGTACTGAGTAATTATAACCTGACACTACTTGATGTAAATGAGGCGCTGAAAAAGAATAACCAGAATACCGGGGGAAGTTATGTACAGAAAGGGCCGTATGCTTATTATATAAGAACGAACGGACTGATCTCGGGATTTGAGGATATTGAAAGGATAGTTGTTACTACCAGGAACAACATTCCTATTTATGTTGCTGATATTGCTGATGTACGTATTGGAAGTCCTCCTCGTTTCGGTGCGATGACAAAGGATGGAAAGGGTGAGGCAGTAGGAGGTATCACATTGATGGTTAAAGGGGGAAATGCATCACAGGTGATCAATGAGGTAAAATTACGCATAGAACAGATCAACAAAAACCTCCCACAGGGTATTGTGATCAAACCATACCTCGACCGTTCGGTTCTTGTGAAAAAGGTAATCAACACCGTGAGTACCAATTTGGTTGAAGGAGGATTGATCGTTATACTTTTACTCATTCTTCTGCTTGGGAATTTCAGGGCAAGTTTGATCGTTGCATCGGTTATCCCCTTATCAATGCTTGTGGCATTCGGGTTGATGAAAGCTTTTGGCATTACAGCAACTGTGATGTCGCTGGGTGCCATCGACTTCGGATTGATTATCGATGCCACGGTTATTATCGTTGAAAGTTTCATTTTTCAGATTGAACGACAAAAGCAAAAACTCTCCTACGGTGAACTCGATAGTCTTGTATTAAACGCTACCAAAAAGATCAAAAACTCGGCGGCATTTGGTGCTATTATCATACTTATCGTGTACTTTCCGATACTTGCCCTATCGGGTATTGAAGGTAAAATGTTCCGACCCATGGCCCTTACCGTGAGTTTTGCAATTATCGGGGCATTGATCCTGTCATTTACCTACGTTCCCGTGATGTCATCACTTCTTCTTACGAAAAAGATATCTGAAAAACGTAGTATTGCCGCAAGGATAATGGGTTTTTTATATCATACCTATAAGCCGGTATTTAACCTGGCATTACGCTATAAGTCATTGGTCATAGCCATGGCCATAGTTTTATTCGCCTCCAGTATAATTGTCTTCAATAATCTTGGAGCAGAGTTTCTCCCTGATCTTGATGAGGGTGATCTTGCAATGCAAATGACAATTCCGCCGGGTAGTTCACTGAAAGAAAGCATCGCTACAAGCACAAAAGCTGAAAATGTCTTACTAAAAAATTTTCCGGAGGTCAAGAGTGTGGTTTCTAAGATCGGAACGGCTGAAGTGCCTACAGATCCTATGGCCATCGAAGATGCAGATATTATGATCATTTTGAAGCCCCGTAGTGAATGGATCAGTGCAGAAACACGGGAGGGCCTTGTCGATAAAATGAAAGAAAAGCTTGGCGTAATTACCGGGGCGAGTTTTGAATTTACACAACCTATTCAGCTTCGGTTCAATGAACTTTTAACCGGAGCGAAAGCTGATGTAGTAGTAAAAATTTATGGTGAGGATCTTAAGATCCTTTTCGATAAAGCTAACGAGGCAGCAAAGATGATATCTTCCGTTCGGGGAGCTGCTGATGTTAAAGTAGAACAGATTGAAGGTCTGCCGCAATTGGTTATTGATTATGACCGGAGGATGATCGCACGTTATGGATTGAATATTGAAGAAATTAATACCATGATAAGAACTGCCCTTGCCGGGGAAAATGTTGGTGTTATATTTGAGGGGGAACGTAAATTTGATCTTGTAGTTCGTTTGCAGGAAGAACACCGAACCAATTTCGATGACTTCAACAATATGTATGTCAAAACCCCACAGGGTAATCAAATTCCATTAAGGGAAGTGGCAAAAATTGAATTTGTTGATAGCCCTACTCAGATATCACGTGATAATACACAGCGCAGGATTTCAATAGGGATCAATGTTCGTAATCGTGATGTGCAAAGTGTGGTTGAAGATATTCAGGACAAAATGGAAACAGGGATGGAAATACCTTATGGATATTACATCACGTATGGTGGGAAATTCGAAAATCTGCAAACAGCTTTGACAAGGCTGAAGATCGTGGTTCCGATTGCACTGCTGATGATCTTTATACTGCTTTATTTTGCATTCGGAAAATTCAAATATGCTTTTCTGATTTCCCTCACCATTCCTCTTTCCATTATAGGCGGGATATTTGCCCTCTGGTTACGCGGCTTACCATTCAGTATATCCGCAGGAGTTGGATTTATTGCTCTTTTTGGAGTTGCAGTTCTTGACGGTATTGTATTGATCAATCACCTGAATGAATTGAAACAAAATGGGATTGATGATATTTATCAGCGATTACGTGAGGCAACTAAAAACCGACTTCGACCAGTTACAATAACTTCTGCTGTGGCTTCCCTGGGATTTCTACCAATGGCATTATCCACATCGGCAGGTGCCGAAGTCCAGCGTCCACTTGCCACAGTGGTTATTGGTGGGATTATTACTTCCACCTTCCTGACCATGATAGTCCTTCCGCTGGTGTATTATTATTTTGAAAAGGGATTCAGGATCAAATCCAAACTCCCCACCAATATCATTATGTTATTGTTACTTGTGATATCGCCGGTACTGTTAAAGGCACAGGGAAATTCTGATACACTTAAACTCTCTTTAGAACAGGCAGTAAAGATTGCCACTGTGAATAATCTTGAAGTTGTAAACGCCAGTCTCGAAATAGAGAAAAGAAAATTGCTCATGCAAAGTACATTTGATTTTGGGAGAACGGAGTTCGAATTTCAGCAGGGGCAATTAAATTCCGATATCATAGACTATAACATAACGATACGGCAAAATTTCGGTAATCCTTTTGAAAATGTTGCCAGGCATAAGCTATATCAATCCGAAGAGTTAAATGCCCGGAATATTAGGGCACTAATAGAAAAACAAATTGAATACAGGGTAAAGGAAAATTATAATTATCAGCAACTGTTATATGCGAAGAGAGATCTTCTGGATACCCTGCTTTCCTATTTTCAGGAGATTATGAAAATTGCAGATATACAATATGAAACTGGGGAAGCCAATTATCTGTCAAAGCTGAATATGGAGAATCACTATTATAAATATAATTTACTGAATCAGCAGATTATTACTGAAAGTAAGGGGGTGCAGAAACAACTACAACTTATCATGTATAGTGATACCTTTTGTATATTCAATGATGCAGCATTGCAGATCATTCCTTTTACTTCAAAATTTGATGAATTGGATCAAAAGGTAGCTCAAAGTAAGATTCTGCAATTGGAAGAGATGAATATCGATCTTGCTGAGAAGAAATATAAACTGGAAAAGGCGAAGCTATTTCCTGAAATCTATGCTGGTTATTTTAATCAGAAAATAGATGGCATGCAAGGTTTCTCAGGTTGGGAAGCAGGGGTGTCAATTCCATTATTTGCTTATGTACAACACAAAAACATAAAGGCTTCCCGGATTGATATTGAAATTGCCGGGAATAATAAACTACAATTGCAATTCAATACCCTGCAGGACATATTATCATTATTCGATATCTATAACCAGCTAATGGGAGAGTTAAACTATTATAAGAATACTGCCTTGCCAAATGCTGAGATATTGCTCAAGAATGCTGATCTGTTATATAGAAATGGTGAGATCGGAAACTACGAATATTTGCAAACACTAGAATCGGTAACCGAAACCAGGATGAATTACTTGATAAAGATTTACGGGATTAACCAAACAATTTTAAAAATTCAATATCTAACCAGATAAATAATGAGATACAAAATAATTGCAATTGTAAGTTTGTTGTTTATGCTTTCGTGCAGCAATAACCAGAGTATTGAGCTCGATGAAAATCCCCCTGACAATAGCATTCTTTTTACGGATCAGCAAATAGAACTTTCTGGTATTGAAATTGGTAAAGCACAAATTCTTTCTCTTTCATCAGGAATTGATTGTAAAGGCAAGATCATGGCGAAACCTCAAAACCGGGCAAAAGTGTCGGTTCCTATGAATGGCCATATAAAGGAAATTTTTATACAGGAGGGTCAGCCCGTAAATAAAGGGGATAGATTAATTGTACTGGAACATCCGGATTATATCCGGCTTCAGAAAGAATATCTTCAGGCTAAAAGCCAATTCGATTATGTTGAAAAAGAAATTGAAAGACAAAGGATACTTAGTAACAACGATGCAGGTGTTGGAAAACAACTCGAAAAAACAGAGGCTGAATATGAAGAGCTACAAGCCACTTTAGCATCATTAAAATTGGAATTGGATTTGATTAATATCGATGCAGCAGGCCTGAATCCTGATAACATTAGAAGTTTAATAACCATATATGCTCCTATTACCGGTAATGTAAATAATCTGGATGTTACATTAGGAGAATTTTCAAATCCAGAAGATGTGATGCTGGAGATTATTAACAACAATGATTTCTTGATCGAACTACAGGTATTTGAACGTGATATCCATAAAATTGAAGTAGGTCAGAATGTTTCCTATGAATGTTCCATGCCTGAAAGTAAGGGTAATGCTCATTTTGCTGAAATTGTATATGTAGGAAACTTTGTTGACGATGTGAGCAAAACTTTTAAAGTACAGGCATCACCAAACGAATGTAGCCTGGGTATGAGACATGGTATATATGTCGATGCCAAAATTTCAGTTACTTCAAACAGGGTGCAGGCATTACCTGAGAGTTCTGTTTTTAAGGATGATGATCGTACATTCGTTTTTACAGTTCATGCAGATACCATATTCAGGAGACTATTTATCGAAACCGGAATAAAAGAAAATGGATTTTATGAAGTACTTAAACCTGCGAATTTCACAGAAACTGTAGTAATCAAAGGTGGAAATTATATTCTCGCCGAACTTGAAAAAGAGTAAGATATCAGACAATAACTTCAACCTTCAAACAGGTAACTTCTATTTTTCTAAAAAGAACCTATTTTTTAAATAATTCCAAAGTGAAGTTTACTCTAGAAATAGAAATCAATAGATCGATAAAAGAAGTCACCGGCCTTTTTGATGACCTTGATAATGTAAAACACTGGCAACCCGGACTGATCAGTTATGAGTTTATTAGCGGGGAGCGGGGTAAGCCAGGGGCCAAAACAAAGATGAAATACAAATATGGTAAAAGGGAAATGGAAATGACAGAAACCATCACAGTATTTAATCCGCCGGAAGAATATGCTGCCATTTATGAAAGTAAAGGGGTGTGGAATGAAGTGAAGAACTATTTTAAAAAGATAGATGCCGATAAAACAAAATGGATTTCTGATATTGAATTCAGATTTTCTGGTTTTATGAAATATATCGTTGCCTTGGTTCCGGGATCGGTGAAGAAACAATCGTATAAGTATATGGTGAAGTTTAAGAACTTCGCTGAAAGCAAATAGAAAAAATCGGTGTAATCTGTGGCAAAAAAAATAGCTACAGATTACACAGATTTAAATTAAATGTTAAAAAGATAAAAAGCTTTAATTAAGCGTTTTGCGATCTTATTGCTTCTTTGTATTCTCATTGCGTGTACCTAACATCGGAGATTCTCAGACAGCCTCTTTTTGTTTATTCATACTCGCTTATAATCCCCCCTGTAATACGAAGAAGATCTGTATTTGCCTTAACCAGGTTATATGTAGCCATAAACTTTGATATGGCCGCGTTCATATAAATGTTCTGCACATCGCGGTAATTAAATGAATTGATGGATCCGTTTTTGAGCTTTTCTGCCGAAAGATCAAGATTTAGTTTTGCGGCTGCCATTTCTTCGTCTGCCAGCACAAGGATCTCTTTCTGAACCTGATAATTGCTATACATTTGCAACAACTGGTTATTTAAACTGTGTTCCATCTGAGCGGTTTCAACCCCGGCTGTTTCTTCATTTATTTTAGCTATCTGTACGCTTCTTTTGCGAACGCCTCCATTGAAAATATTAAACGACAAACTCAAACCTACGTAGGCATCATAACTGTTTTGATTGATATCAGGTGTACTGCCTGAATAAAAATTATCCATAACTGAATTGCTTACACCCGTATTCATACTTAATGTGGGATAATACTGGCTTTTCGCAAGGGATGTTTCTTTCGCAAGCATGCTTTGATACAGGTACTGGTTCTTCAAAGTCTTGTTGTTTGATTCGAGTTTCTGGCCAAGATCCGTTAAATTATAATCGGGGGTATTGGTTTCCAGCCCGGTAACCAGTTCCCATTCCGTGTCATCTTCAAGGGCAAGTGTGAAATTCAGTGTTCTGACTGCATTTTCATAGTTCACTTTTTGTTCCAGGTAATTCGACTGGTCTTGAAGCCAGGATGTTTTAGCCTGTAATATTTCATATGTAGTACTTGCCCCGATCTCTTCACTGTTACGGGTACGATCATAGCGGTCTCTTGATAGGTTTGCCAGTTCCTGATAAACTGCTGTCATTTCCTTTTGCAAAATACAATTGTTGTAGGCAAGCAGGATATCCTGTATGGTCGACTCAATGAGAATAGCTGTATTTCCCTCCGATTGTTGTTCCAGCTCTTCATATTTATTTTTGGTAATACGGGCTGTAAAACCGTCGAAAAACACCCAGTTCAGGCTCAGGACAGATGAAACTGACAGGGTACGAAAATCCTCACTATCATTAAAATTATAATTCTCACGGCCATTCATGGAGAAATTGATGCTTGGTATGATCCCGGTGTTACCCCAGGTGTTATTTATTTCAGCCACTTCTTCCACCTTTCTGATAATCTGCAAGTCATAATTATTTTCAAGTCCAATGCCTATGGCATCTGAAAGAGAAAGCGTGTTTTGTGCCTGCATGCTTTCTGTAAACAATACAGCAAGCAATACGGTAAGGGATATCATTATGTTTTTCATGATTTTCAGTTTTATCGTTTTCATTATTAATCAAATTTCTTGGCCATGTTTTCACTTAATACCTTTTCGATATTTGCATTGATTACTGCTGTTTCAACTGATTCCGGTTCTATGGATCCTTTATAGTGGATACCCTTAATAAATACCGTTGCTTTATTAGTGAGTACAATCAACACGGGTAAGATGACCAGTATGAAAAAGGTACCGAACAAAATCCCGTAAGCAAGGGCAATAGCCATAGGGATCAGCATCCGTGCATCCGGGCTGTTCTCCAGTATGAGGGGCATAAGCCCGGCTGTTGTAGTAACAGTGGTCAGGAATATAGCCCTGAAACGTGCTTTGCCGGCATTTTTTACTGCCTCAAAAAGTTTCGCCCCCTTTTCAAGGTTCTGGTTGTATTTTGCAATGAAAACAATGGCATCGTTGATGATGACACCGGAAAGTGCCACCATTCCCCATAAGCTCATCATGGAAATGGGTTGTCCGTGAATTCCATGGCCCCATACAGCCCCGATAAAACCCAGTGGAATCATTGCTATGACAAGCAATCCCTGTCGGAATGATTTGAAATAAATCATGATAATAAGGGTGATAACCAGAAACGCCAGTCCGAAATAAACCATCATGCTTTCCATCTGTTCACTGGTATCTTTCTGCTGCCCTTGATGCATATAAGTTATATCCGGATGTTTCTCCAGGATATCCGGTAAAATCTCTTCTTCAATAAAGTTCAATAAATCGGGTACCGACTGGCTCTGATCTTTCTGGTAGGCATCCACCCTGATCTCCCGTTTGCCATTGAAATGGTTGATGGTACTTAAACTTCTTGCAGTTGATATCTCAGCGATCCTTCCAAGCGGAAAATTTCCCTGGCTGGTATGGATCAACATGTCCTCCAACTGTCCGACATTTTCCCTGTTGTCAAGTGAATAGCGGACATAAACCCATATCTCATCCTTCCCTTCCTGTATGCGTTGTGATAATCCACCATAGAAACCCTGTCTTACTTCCTGCATAAGTGATTGGGTGGTCAATCCTAATGCATAGGCCTCCGGTATTAGCTTCAGGCGTAATTCCTGGCTGCCGATCTGGCTGTTATTGGTAATATTGTATAGAGCCGGCATCTTTTGTAATCCAGCTTCCAGTTCATCCTTTGCCTCTTCCAGATCATCCTGCTCATATCCCAGTAAGCTGATTGAAACCGGAGCACCAAAACGGTTCGATGCACCCACTGCAAATTTGTAAGCCTCCGGTATTTTCCCGACCTTGTCTGTAATAGCCCTCTTAAGTGTTTCATCAGATACTTTGGTGTCTTCCAGTGAATTCAAGAATACTCTGATCATACCGGCATTGGAGCCACTCTCTGTTCCACTGAATGAACTGCCAATCAATACATTCATTGAGGAAACATAAGATATGGAATCACCGTAATGTTCCATTAATTCATTATTGACTTCCCATACCTTGTCTTCTACAAAAAACAACTTTTCTTTGGTGATCTTTTCATTCACTCCTGGCTTAAGGGCCAGATCAATGGAAAACATATCGGAGGGTGCTGGCGGAAAAAAAGTAAAGGCAATTTTCCCACCGGCTACCAATCCAACGGTGATGATAATCAGGGCAGTCGCAATTGAAACGGAAAGCCATTTGTGATTCAGTATCCAGTTTAGAAATGGCTTGTAAACCCTGTCCCTGAAACCGAAGATATATTTGTCGAGTGTAATTCTGATTTTTCCATAGATCGATTTGCTGCTGTTTTCTTTGAGTACTTTTGGATTGGCAAGATGGCCCGGCAGCACAAACATCCCTTCAAGCAATGAGAACAGGAGACAGATGACAACAACAAAAGCCATTTCATACATCATCTCCATCTGGCCTTCAATGAAAAAGAGGGGTAAAAAAGCAATAATGGTTGTGGTTACCGAAGTGAACACTGCAGGCAACACCTCCATGGTTCCATCGATAGCAGCCCGCCGGGGCGATTTTCCCATTTCAAAGTGGGTGAAAATGTTTTCACCAATAACAACACCATCATCAACCAGTATCCCAATAATAAGGATCATCCCAAACAGACTTACCATATTAATGGTAATCCCAGTAAGGTATGCGATGATAAACATACCAAGAAATGAAGCCGGTATTCCCCATGCAACCCATAAAGACAGTCGGATGTTTAAAAGCAAGGAAAGCAGGATGATAACCAGTATTACCCCGAGCAAACCATTATCAATCAATATGGATAGCTGTCCGTCTATCAGTTCCAGGAAATCCATCTTCATTTCAAGATGAAAATCCTTTTGTTTATTATTAAAATCCTTCATGTAAGCATTAACCACGTCAGAAATAGCTTCAAGGTCTTCCGACATCAGTTTCTGTATCATAAAAGTTACTGCCGGTTTTTTATCTATGTAGCCATTGGTTGGATCTTCGGGGACCTGTATGGTCACTGTTGCGACATCACCTATATTCACAACCTGGCCGTTGGTATTTGCTATCAATACAATCTGCTCTACATCTGCGGGATCAACCGATCGCTGTCGGCTGATCACCTTGATCTGCTCCCGGGGGTTTCTGATAGTTCCTCCGGAGATGTCAATATTGTTTGCTGAAATGGCATTCTGAATAACAGTGAACGTCAAATTATAACGACGCATCTGTGACTCGTTCAATTCGATTGCCAGTTCAAGGTTTTTTGGTGTACCAAATATGGTGATCTGGGATATTTTGCCGGTTGCCAGCAGGTCATCTTCAATGCGGTTGGCCATGTTGTTCAGCACAAGTATGTCATCCGACTCTGAAACCAAAGACATGAACACCGCCATATCTTTAGCCCTGTTTTTTGAAACGATAGGCCGCTCGGCTGATGCAGGAAAATTTGAAATTCCATCTACGGCATTTTTTACATCAGAAAGGAGTTCATCCATATCATATCCATTCAATGCAGTAATGGTAATCATTGCAGATCCCTCACGTGATTGTGAGGTAAACTCTTTAATACCAGATATTCCGCGGATACTATTTTCAACCAGGGAGGTTATCCCTTCATCCATTTCTTTTGGGGTAGCGCCGGGGTAGGATACGGAAACAGTAATGATCTTTGACTCTACCAGGGGAAAGGTCGCTTTGCGCATACTCAGTAATGAGATACCCCCAAGAAGAATAAGAATGAGGATAACCATCTTCCCGTAGAAAGGAAATTTTACAAATAAGGAAACTATCTTTTTCATTTAATTGGATTTTTTATTCGTCAATCGTCAATCGTCAATTTCTTACCTATCTCGCCATATACTTAACAGTCGGATTAATGGAAGCCAGTGATTCGGTAACAATAACTATGTCTGGATCAAGTCCTGAAATTATTACTTCATCATCCAGTTGCCGTTCGATTGTAATTTGCTGTTTTTGTAGTTGATTATCGGTGAGTTCATAAACATAAGAATTCTCGATGATGGCTTCGCGTGGCATTGCGAAACCTGATACTTCAACGCCTTTAAAGCTCACATCCACATATTCACCTTCAAGCAAACTGCCCTGGCCGTTTGGATAATAGGTGAGGTAAACATTCACCGATTGGGTGGTTTCATCAACAAATCCTGAAATGCGAGAAACAGTGGCCGTTTGTAATCTACCATAGTTATCCGTGATTTTAACCTGGTCGCCTTTCCCGATCCATTTTAGATCATCGGGAAAAACTGGAACGATAATCTCGAGTTTATCTGAACGGATGATGGTAGCCAGTTCGGCTCCCGGGCTTGCAACAGCACCGATTTCTTTGTTTACAGTTTTAAAATATCCGGAAAAAGGGGCCTTGATGGTATAGCGTTTCAAATTGATCTCCTGCTGTTCCAGGTTGTAATAAGAAGTCAAAACATTGTTGGATGCCATGAAAACCCTTTCTTTATCTGAAGTTATATCCGGAAGTTCTGGCAAGGATTTTTCAGGATCGATATCAAGGAAAAATGACATCCATTTTTCATACTGCTCGCTGTAATCAACTCTTATATCAGGCAGGATCTTTGAAACGGTTTGTAGCAAGCTGCTCTTGCCCGATTTCAATGAAGCCCTGATATCTTCATCATAGATATTGATGATCACTTCGCCCTTTTTAAAACTTTCCCCTGCCTTGAACCTTACATCACCCTGCATGATACGCCCGGTGACCTCAGCCGCCAGTGAAACATTATCAAAAGCGGTCATCCGGCCGCGGTAAACCATATCTGATTCAGTTGTAGTAATGTTAACTTTTTCCGCTTTTACATACATCATGTTAATCATTTTGTTATCCATATCAGGTGCCGGCTTTGCTGAAATTAAATAGGCCGAGAATCCTATGGCTACTGATATTACTAGAATGCTGAGCAATCCGAATACAATCTTTTTTTTCATTTTAATTTTTTTTAATGATTGTTGAAATCTTTGAATTTGCAGCAAAAATGCAGCAGCTCTCAACAGCAGTAAAACTTAATGAACAAAATGCCCGGGAATATGAACAAACATCACTCGGGATTGAAAATCAGTGTTTTTCGACGGTCATTAGCCAGGAAGTGTCGTTGGTTTATGAATTGATTACTTTTGTTCATATAATTTTTATATGAAATTGAAGCATAAATACTTTTGCTTCAAATCATAAATTAATCGCCATGACATTCAGGAAAAGAAAAGTATGGATAGCTGTCGGATTCTGGTTATTCTTTCTGATCATGTTTTTTAATATGACCAATTATTTCCAGCCATTTAAGTATGCACTCATTGGTTCTGTTTACAATTTATCTACTTTAATGGTAATGTATTATCTAACAGTGTGGTATTTATTCCCGAAGTTTTATAATAGAGGAAAGACGTATTTTTTTATATCATTTGCATTTGTTGTAGTACTTGGCATATTATTTTGCCTTATCGATATACATCTGCTCCCCGTATATGAAGAGATTAACCATGAAAGGCCACCGGTACAATTTCACTACGCAAAGTTTATTCTGGGTTTGGCCTTTACTTTCTTTGTTGGGACATCACTAAGTTTAATGGAACAGGCTAACAAAATGAAGGAAAATGAAAAGTTGCTCACAGAAGAGAAACTGGAAACCGAGCTTAAGCTATTAAAGGCTCAGATCAATCCTCATTTCATTTTTAATGCATTGAACAATATTTATTCCCTGTCGTATATGAAATCACAAAATGCACCTGATAGCGTTCTGAAACTATCGGAGATGTTACGGTATGTTTTTTATGATTGTAGTAAAGACAGGGTGCCTCTATCAGCGGAACTGAAGTATATTGAGAATTACAATGCTTTCCAGCAAATGAAATCTGACTATACACAGAACATAAGTCTGCTTATTGATACCGATACGGAGAATACGGAGATTGCCCCCATGTTATTTATTCCGTTTTTGGAAAATGCCTATAAATACAGCAGGATAGAAGAAAATGAAGATGCATTTGTCAGTATCAATATTCGATCCAAAGATAGCAATCTGCATTTTAAAATCGAAAATAGCATCCCGCAAAAAGCAAGATCAGCACCGGGAAGCGGAATGGGAATAAAAAATGTTAAGCATCGCCTGGCGATCATATATCCGGGAAAACATGCGTTGAATATTGAAGAAGAAAATGATTTATATACTGTCGTATTAACTTTGGAAGTGTAAGCCAATACCAGAAAGTAATGAAAAAGATAAAATGCCTTGTGATAGATGATGAAAGGCTGGCCCGGGATTATCTGAAAAACTATATCAGCAAGATCCCTGAACTGGAGTTACTCGGCGACTTTAATTCGCCCTTAAAAGCCACTGAACTAATAAAAACTGGTAATATCGACCTGATGTTTCTCGATATCCAGATGCCGGATATCACAGGAGTTGATTTTCTGAAAAGCCTTACCCATAAACCAGAGGTTATTCTTACAACAGCTTACCAGGAGTATGCGCTTGAAGGATTTAATCTCAGCGTGGTGGATTATCTTCTCAAACCTTTTTCCTTCGAACGTTTCTACCAGGCAGTGAATAAAGTGATTGATAAACTTGAGAATAAAATGGGTGTCGGAGATAAGATGCAATTACCCATTCAATCGCAAACTTCATATGCCGACACCTATCTTACCATCAGGGCCGACCGCAAATTTTACAAGATCAATTTTGACGATATAAAATATATTGAAGGGCAGAAAGCTTATGTTTCGTTTTATACCGGTAAAAAACGTATCACAGCCCTGGCTTCCTTAAAGGAACTGGAAGAGGCCCTGCCAAACGATAAATTTATCCGTATCCATAAATCCTATATCGTCGCTATTCGTGAGATCCTGTCATTGGAAGGAAATATCATCGAAGTTGGTGATGCAAAACTCCCAGTTGGGAAAATATACAAGGATGATGTATTGAAAATGTTCGGGGTTTGATCCCGCCAGTGGTGAGAGTATGTTTGTGTTATCATTATATTGAATAAATTCAATCTCATAATGCGACTTCTCCGAAGTCGTTTTTCCCCTGCTGCGATATTCTCAGCTTCAATTGTGTGACCTCTCCGAGGTCAACTCATTGTAATCCACAGGTTGTGTTTCTGTGATGATGCAACTGATCTCTTGATCCCGGAGGGATCACATTATTATAGCCGAATATCATATGAGGCGAAATATCGACTTCGGAGAAGTCGCATTATGAATATCTGATAAAAGACCGGGACAGGTAGGGCTCCTGTCCCGGCCGAATTAATAAAGCGCAATTAGGCAACCAATGAAAGTCCGCAGTTATTATCTGCTATTCCCTTAACGGAGCGAACTCTTCAGCATTGTTTTAGTATAAATCCTCAACAGGATTTTTACTTTACCTTTTAGACACCTTACTGCGGTATTTCATGCGTGTTATATAATAATTTCTCATTGTTAGGCTTACTTTTGAATCCATCAGATATTCCTGAACAAATTGCAAGGCCTTATTATTATAGTAAACTACCTGTTTCATTGATTAATTTTGCCAATCCGTTGAATATTCTTTGATCTTCATTCATTGGTCATTTTCTTTGCAAGTAATTATGTAAAAAAACGCTAATGATGAAAAGACAAAATGTACATTTGAAAACGATAACAAACATCAACCTAAAACCGGTTTTAGCTTTGATGTTCATTCTGTTTCTGGCGATCCGGGTTTTAACCCAAAATACTCCAACATATCCTGTTGTTGATACCGATCAGGAAATTTGTTACGACACGATCATAGAAATTAGTGAGCCTACTCAAGGCGAAGCCTTTTACGGCCAGGATGCGCATTATACAGGTAATGCCCCTGCGTATCAGGATAATGGGGATGGAACAGTTACCGACCTGGTCACCGGACTTATGTGGCAGAAAAGCCCTGATATGGATGGTGACGGGGATATCGATTACGAAGATAAGATGTCGTATGAGGAGGCAATGGAGTATGAAGATGACTTCAACCTGGCCGGTTACACCGACTGGCGCCTTCCCTCTATCAAAGAAATGTACTCACTGATTGTTTTCAGTGGAAAGGATCCAAGCGGGTACAATGGAACAAATACCGAGGACCTTGTTCCTTTTATCGACACCAATTATTTCGATTTTGCATATGGTGATATTGCAGCTGGCGAACGACTGATTGATGCCCAGATGGCCTCTTCAACACTTTATGTAGGTTTGACCATGGGAGGGGATGAAACCATGTTTGGGGTAAACTTCGCAGATGGCAGGATTAAGGGATATCCCACCGGGCCCATGCCGGGAGGAACAGAGGATAAGCAATTCTATATCATGTATGTGAGGGGAAATACCGACTATGGAGTTAATGATTTTGAGAATAATGGTAATGGTACCATTACAGATAAAGCTACAAGGCTGATGTGGACACTGGATGACGATGGCGAAGGGATGATATGGGAAGAAGCCCTGAACTATGCTGAGAATTCAACTTATGCGGGTTATTCCGACTGGCGTTTGCCCAATGCCAAAGAACTGCAGAGTATCGTTGATTATACCCGTGCCCCTTCAGTTACTAATTCACCAGCTATCGATCCGGTCTTCAATTGCACCATGATCTCAGACGAGGGCGGTGAAGACAATTACCCTTTTTACTGGACCGGCACTACCCACGCCAGCTGGCAGGAAGATAATCCTGGTGGTTTCGGAGCCTATGTTTGCTTTGGTGAAGCCCTGGGTTTTATGGAACAACCTCCAGGATCGGGAAATTATACCCTGATGGATGTGCATGGAGCAGGTGCTCAACGCAGTGATCCTAAAACAGGAGACCCTGAAAACTGGCCAAATGGCCACGGGCCCCAGGGTGATGTGATCAGGATATTCAATTTTGTCAGACTGGTAAGAGATGCTGATAGTTCAACAGGATATCATGATATCAATGAAAACAATAATGAACTGAAGATATATCCCAACACTGTAATTGATGTATTAACCATTGATTGCAGGAATTATATTTTTCAAACAGGAAGCCTTATGGTTCATAGTACCAGCGGGCGTCTGGTTTATCGTCAGGATATTCAGACTGAAGGGATTATAAAGGTTAATGTAAGTGCTTTGACACCAGGGCTCTATTTGTTAACCATTAAAGCATCTTCAGATGTATTTAAAACTAAATTTGTTAAATGGTAAATATGTAGATTATGAAGAATTTGATTTTTTTAATAGTAGCATTTTTTGGAACAGGCAGCTGTATCTACAGCCAGGATTTTTATGATATTAATACGATCAATACCATCGAAATAACTTTTGAGGAATCGAACTGGGATTATCTGTTGGACCAGCTTTACGCTGCCGGTGATGAAGAGAGATTGGTGGGAACAGTTTCGGTTAACGGAGAGGTTTTTGATAGTGTTGGTGTGCGTTATAAAGGGAATAGCTCCTATCGGCCAAATCAGGTTAAAAACCCATTGAATATCAAACTGGATCACATCATCGATAATCAATTAATAGAAGGTTATGGGACACTTAAGCTGGCTAATGCTTTTAAAGATCCCACCCTTGTAAGGGAAACTTTGAGTTATGAGATTGCAAGGAAGTACTTTCCGGCAAGCCTGTCAAATTATGCCAATGTATATATTAACGGTACCCACCTGGGAATATATACAAGCGACCAGAGTGTCGATAAATATTTCATGCGTACCCACTTCGGAAGTGATGAAAACACAAGGGTAAAGGGTGAAATCAGTACTAACGGCCCACCAACCGGTGGAGTTTGGGAGTATTTTGGCGCTGATTCGAGCGATTACTATGATTATTACGATATGAAATCCGATGATGGATGGGATGAGTTAATTGACTTTTTTGATACCCTGAGTAACCACAATACTTATGTTGACCAGCTCCTGAATATCGATCGTCATATCTGGTTCCTGGCTTATTCTAACCTTCTCGTAAACCTCGATGGCCCGATCAACAATCCTCAAAATCACTATCTCTATAAAGATGATAATGGCAGGTTTAATCCAATCCCATGGGATTTGAACGAAAGCTTCGGGGTATTCACATCACATCAAACACTTGGTCAGTTGAACACTACCCAATTGCAGCAACTGAGTCCTTATGCCAATATGAATGAGAATGATTTTCCTGTGATAAGTAAAATACTCACCAACGATACTTACCGGAAAATGTATGTGGCACATATGAAAACAATGATGGAAGAAAACTTTGAAAACGATTTCTATGAGACAAGGGCACTCGAGCTTCAGGAGATTATTGATGCTGATGTTCAGGCTGATCAAAACAAGTTCTATACTTACAGTAATTTCATTAGCAATGTTTACAATGCTGTTGGAGGGGGCCCGGGTGGCGGGATTATTGGTATTGTGCAGTTGATGGATGCACGGATAACATACCTGAATTCGCTAACCGAATTTCAATACACAGCACCCGGGATCAGTGACGTGACACATACACCGGAACAGGTAAGCTCCGGCACTGAAATATGGTTTACAACAAGCGTTGAAGATGGGGAAGATGTATTCCTGGCTTACCGTTCAAGTGCTCAAGGGATTTTCAATAAAATTATGATGTATGATGATGGAAATCATGAGGATGGCCAGGCCGGAGATGGTGTATATGGTATTTCCGTAGTTGCTGGTTCTACGAATATCCAGTATTACATTTATTCGGAAAATGAGAATGCAGTAGCATTTTCACCGGTACGAGCCGAATACGAATTTTATGATATCAGCATCAGTGGCGACCTTGTCATCAATGAATTTATGGCCAAAAATGATAATACTGTTACCGATCAGGACGGTGAGTATGATGACTGGATTGAATTTTACAACAATGGTGATGAGGATATTTATTTAGACGGATATTACCTTTCGGATGATAATGATGAACCTGATAAGTGGGTATTTCCAGATACTGTAATTTATGCAGGTGACTACCTCATCGTCTGGGCTGATAATGATGAAGAACAGCAAGGCCTTCATGCCAGCTTTAAATTGTCAGCTGATGGTGAGGACATTGTTTTATCCGATCCTGGTATGGCACTGATAGATGAAATAAGCTTCCTGCAGCAAAAAGCCGATACTACTACCGGCCGCTATCCCAATGGTACCGGTGACTTTATCACAATGCTTCCAACATTCGGAATGGAGAACATGGACTATCTGACCGGATTTAATGATATTGGTGTAATCTCATTTGAATTACATCAGAATTATCCAAATCCTTTTAATGATATTACAACAATAGAATTCGAATTGGAAGAGGGAGCAGAGGTGACGCTGAAGGTATTCAATATTCTTGGCCAGATTGTTGAAACCCTTATTTCTGATTATTTGCCGGCAGGAGAGCATTCCTGTCAATGGAGAGTAAACAATAACACAACAGGCATTTATTTCTATGCGCTGACCGTAGGAGCCAATTCAGTGGTAAATAAAATGACTGTGACACCCTGATGCTTTTCCCGAACTATTTGTTATTAACAGATAAGCGTGTTACATTTGAATATTGTATTTAGAGCATAATGAGACATTTTAATTCATTAAAAAGGAAGTTTAAGAGGATAGGGCTTTTCCAAACAATCATCATCACATTTATCTGGGTGTTGTTGCTTGGGATACCTTTAGTGTTCGGGGATTTTCAGGACGAAATTGATTGGCCGCATATCTTCAAGATATGGAAGGAGTATCTGTTACTCTTTATACTGTTTCTTATTAACCGCTTTGTACTTTTACCATATTTGTTTTTCAGGGAAAAGCGTGTTATTTATTTTATTTCTGCCGGGGTATTGATACTGATGCTTTTCGTGGCTATTTATCATGTGAATCAGAGGCCAGCTGAAAGGGAAGATATGGAAATGATGGTGCATGACAGGTTCCCGCCTGAAGGTATAAGGCCCGGTCCCGGCCCGGAACCAAGACCCGGTCCCGGTCAGGAACAAAGGCCCGGAATACCCCCTGGGCCAGGTGGACCTAAACCACCAAAAGGAGGTTTTATCCCACCATATGCCAATATTTTTCTATTGTCCTTTTTGATACTGGGATTTGATACAGGCCTGATGATCTCCATGAAATGGATCAAGGCTGAACATGAACGTCTTCGCCTGGAAAAAGAAAATGTTGAAAATAAACTGGCCTTCCTTAGCAATCAGGTCAGTCCTCACTTTTTGATGAATACGTTGAACAATATCCATGCATTGATTGATTTTGATAAGGAAGAAGCCAAAGATTCAACAATTACATTATCCCGTTTAATGCGTCACCTGCTCTATGATTCACAGGCTGAAAAAATATCCCTGAAAAGAGAAATAGAGTTTGTTGAAAACTATGTTGACCTGATGAAATTACGTTTCTCAGATAATGTTGAGATCAGGATTGAATATCCGGAGGTGGTGCCTGAAATTTCTGTCCCTCCGTTGTTGTTTACCTCTTTCGTCGAAAATGCATTTAAACACGGGATAAGCTATCAGCATCCTTCTTACATCAATATTTCCTTCTTATGCTCCAGTGAATATATTACCTTTGAAATTAAGAATAGCAACCCGCCTGTTGAGAAACATGATGGGCCATCAGGGATTGGAATAGCAAATGCACGCAACAGGCTTGATCTGCTATATGGTGAAAACTATACGCTGGCAATAAAAGAAACCACTGAGGATTTCGATGTAAAACTTACAGTACCAGTATGATTAAATGCATTGCAATCGATGACGAACCCCTGGCATTGAAACAGATCGTTTCCTATGTTGAGAAAACACCATACCTGGAGCTGATAGCACATTTTGAAAATGCGGTACCTGCCATTACATTCTTGCATGAACATGAAGTTGATCTGATGTTTGTGGATATCAATATGCCGGATATCAGCGGGATGGACTTCGTCAAATCGTTAAAAGACCCTCCCAAAGTTATATTCACTACAGCACATAGCAAATACGCAGTAGAAGGATTCAGGGTGGATGCTCTTGATTACCTGCTTAAACCAATCAGCTACAGCGATTTTCTTGAAGCTGCCAATAAGGCAAAGGCATGGTTTGATATGCAGGCAATCAAACCTTCAGATATAAAAAGTGATAAGGAAAGCCTGTTTATTAAAGCCGGATACAAAATCATTCGCATCAATCTATCTGATATTAAGTATATTGAAGGTAAAGGAGAATACGTTCAGATCCACCTGCTGAATCAAAAACCACAGATGACACTGATGAGTATGAAGAAACTCGAAGAAACTCTCCCTCCTGATTTGTTCATGCGTGTTCATCGTTCATATATCGTAAACCTGAAAAGGGTGTCTGAGGTTGAAAGAAACAGGATCATCTTTGATAGCAATATATATATCCCGGTAAGTGAGCAGTATAAAGAGAGTTTTCAGGTATACCTTGACCAGAACTTCCTGCTTTAAGTTGCTCCCATCCATTTTTAAAGTTTGGTGAGTTTACCTGTAAAGCGTCTACTGATCTGACATTATTTTTTTATTGATAATACGATTTCTCTGAAGACGTTTATATCAGCATCTCATCATTGTTTTACAATAATATGACCTCTCAGAGGTCAATTATTTGTGAGCAGGTTGTATGTTTTGCTGACTATCCATGCTAGTATTAGATCCCGGAGGGATCAAATTATTATAGCAACGAAATAAATGTGATAAGACATCGACTTCGGAGAAGTCGCATTATAAAAATCTGTTACCACGCATAAACATAATACCCCATGTCATTATCTATATATCTCTTTTCGAGATTTACAAAGCCGTTGGATAATATGGCTTTTTTGATTTCTACGTATTGAACAGGGCAGAAGTCAGAATCAAATTTCTGCACTGTATTATCAGATAGGTTTCTGATAATGGTGGTAAAACACCCTTTCTTTAACCAACCGTTTATCTCGATCTCATACCTGACCTTAAACTTCTGGCCGTCTTTTTCAATAACTATTTCCTGTCCGTCATATAGTGGATTGTCAATATCCTTTTCCCAGTTATGAATGTCAAACATGAAATAACAATCCGGTTTAAGGATTTTACGCATGGAAGCCATTGTGTTGTCAAGCATCTCCAGGCTGTTTATATGGGCAAAGGAATTACCATAACACATCGCAAAATCAAACTGTTGATCCACTTTGTTGCAGATGTCAACATAAGAGCTGGTAATAAATTTGATATTAACTTTTTCCTGCGAAGCATTATTTCTGGCTTCGTTTACCATCCCTTCACTAATATCGGCAGCGGTTACCTGGTATCCTTTTTGAGCCAGCCAGATAGCCTGAAAACCGGTTCCGCAGGAGCAATCGATGACGGAGGATCCAGGTTTGACCTTGTTCAGCATTTTTGTCATCTTAATATCGAAACTTGATCTTGTATGACTTTCATCCATTAACATGGAATAAATGGATGCCATTTTATCGTATTGCAATGCTGTTGGGTCCATGTACTGAAATATCTACCTGATGATCATCATTTTTCTTGCCATATAAATATCATTAACCTGAATGGTATAGATATACATTCCAGGAGTCAAACAAGAAGCATGAAAAATTACCTGATGCCGGCCCGGTGAATAATATGTTTCAGCAAGCACTGCAATTTCACGCCCAGTATGGTCGAATACTTTTATGGTAACAAATGCTTCTTTATCGATATGGAACCCTATGATGGTTTCCCTGTTAAATGGATTTGGATAGTTCTGGTAAAGTTGACCATAGTCCTGAATTTGCTGTTCATACATTCCAACGATGGTTCCAATAGATGATTGAATGTATGAGAAGGATGTAGTACTGAAAACATCAGGCACCTCAAGTAACTGTGTTATTGTATCGATCATTGTATCGGCATTTAAAGGAATGTTGTATTCAATGATCAGGGTGTCAAAATCAAATGGCTCAAGTAAGAGTGTTGATCCGCTAGAGGGAATAATCCATCCTTTTGAGGAGGTGACTGAATAATCGAAGGATCTGGATGCCGTACTCTGATTCTGAAGGATGATCCGGAAATTTCCGTTGCTGCCTGCACTATCAGAAACTACGTCGGATGACATATAAGCGTTTATATACGACAAGTCTGATCCAAATACAATGGGATAGGGAGAAAATGGCCAGTTCAGACCTTCCGGTGGTGTTACCAGGTTGTCGCAATAAATATAAATACTACTGTCGTGGATATTGTTAAAAATAATGTCCATACCCACATTCTGTGAAAAATCGAAAATTGCATTTTGTGTACCTCGAAAAAAGATCATCCGGTCGGCATAAATGCTGGCAAGGTTTTCGATATCACTAACTTTCATGTAATTGAAAATAAAATTAATGCTATCTCCTTCTATCATTGCTGAATCACCTTTTATGATTATACTATCTGCAGCAATGGAGACATCATTAAAATATATCTCATCAGTGGTATTGTCTGCAGAAGATTTATCGGAACTTCTACCTGCCGCAATTGTTCCCTTGTTATTGTTTCTGTGAGTATTAATCCTTATTTTTCCATGATAGTCACCATTCTGCCCACTTCCACTTCTGATCTCACCATATTTACTGTTTTCAATTCTGTTTGCGTTTAATTCAATATCACCAGCACGCTTACCGGTGTATCCCATATTATTGTTACCTCCTAATATTTTTCCATTATTCTCAATAACTTTTGCATTTATTTTTACACTTGTACCATATTGGTGCGTACTGGTTCTTCCTTCGATTCTACCATTGTTGCTGAAGTTTTCAGTACAATTGATTTCAAAATAGTCACTGAGGTGCCCGATGGAGGAGTATAATTCTCCAGTACCTCCGTTCTCGAAGTTTTCAACATCCGCATTAAAATGACTTACATTAATTTCTCCATAATTTGAAAAACTTGCACCTGTTCCTTCAACAATAAACTCACAGTATCCATTTGTGGTAATCCTTCCGGTATTTTCAAAAGTCATTTCTGATCTGGTGAAACTGACAGAACTATAACTGGAAAACCTTGTTAGAACAAGATTGTGGTAATTCTGAAAACTGTTTAAATGTGGACTGCCTCCCGTAATTTCCAAATTTCCGTAGTTTTTTATAGTGTTGACAACCATTAAATCGCCCATTACTTTACAATCCGGTGTGCCTTCAGGAATGGTAACATGATCATTTCCTGTGGGAACACTATTGGTGTTCCAATTTTCAGGGTTTTCCCAGATGTTATCTCCCGCAGCACCTGTCCAGGTAATATCATCAGCATTAGAAACAAAAGATAATAGAATCAATACTATTGTGAAGAGGATGTTGTTTTTCATGGTTTCAAGTTTTGGAATTACTAAGATAATAAATATCGGAATAAATTGAAAGTCCTGTTTCAATTGAGCATGTGGCAAGTCGAATTTGCATTTCCATGCTGAAGAAGCTATGTGAATAAAGAATTCCGTTAACATGGAACGTGAACCTGTTACAGTTTTCGTAATTTTACTTTCTGTTTAAAAGGTTCCATCTAATACCGGGTGTTTTGAGAATCCTGATCCTGTTTGTGATTTTATTTATTACCAGTTGTCAGACTGATCATAACAGGTCATGTGATTTTGAAACTGACTTACCCCCGTATCTGATTAATTATCAGGGAACACCATTAACACCCTATGACAGAAGTCCTTTTGCTTTTTCAGACCAGGGTGCCTGGTTTGCTTATGGGTTCAATAAAGAGCACGAATACTCAGGTGGTTTTTCCGGACCTTTTCTGATGACCCAGGAAAATGGAGTCTGGTGCAGCAAGGCCCTGAGCTATTTGACAATAACAGATGCGGTTGCAAACACCCCCATACATTTAAATACATACCCGGTTAAAAGAACGGCCTACAACAGCCATCTTGAACAGGTATTCCAATCAGATAGTTTGGTGATCCGTCAGAGACTATTTTATTTTTCTCCACATACTGCTGTTCATATTACGGAGATTTTTAACGCATCTGACCAGAAAATGATTTTACGACCTGCCTGGAAAGGGGAACTATTTCTGGAGGGACTGAATTTCAAGAACAGTCAAAACTCCATTACTATTGTGTCGGATAAAAGCAATGCCGTAGGTACGATCAGCTTACCTGATAAAGACATCCCAAGGATTACTTTATCAGATACTAACTATACGATCAGTTTAAAGGAATTCGAATTAAAAGCCCGGGAAAGAAAATTGTTGGTTCTGGTCCAAAGTTTCTTCTTTCCTGAATATGATCAGCAACAGCAATTAAATAATATTCGTTTGCTGTTTGATAATCCATATAAGCATCTGGGATTAAGAATAAAGGAAAAGGAATATCAGATAAACAAATTGAGTCAGTTGCTGGGTGCAGAGTGGCAGGACTCGTGCTACCGTAATTTACTTGCTAAATCAGTACTTACCTTACAGAACAACTGGCGTATCCCGGCAGGGGAACTCAAACACAGCGGTTTGTTCCCGAGTTATCATTACATCTGGTTTCATGGATTCTGGGCATGGGATAGTTGGAAACATGCTACTGCCCTCGCATATTTCAATCCACAGCTGGCCAGAGAACAGATCATGGCCATGTATGATTTTCAGGATGAGGATGGATTAATTGCTGATTGCATATACAGAGACACCACTATTGAAAATCATAATTACAGGAATACCAAACCGCCACTCTCGGCATGGGCAGCATGGATTGTTTACAAGAAGGATAATGACCACGATTTCCTGACTGAACTTTATCCGAAAATTCTGAAACAACACTACTGGTGGTATAAATTCAGGGATCATGATAGGGATGGGCTCTGTGAATATGGCTCAACAGATGGATCACTCATCGCCGCTAAATGGGAAAGTGGTATGGACAATGCTGTAAGGTTTGATAACAGCCAGATACTTAAGAATAATGAAAATGCTTACTCCCTTAACCAGGAGAGCGTTGATCTGAATGCGTATCTTTATGCTGAAAAAGTCTATCTGATTGAAATAGCGGGATCGTTACGAGAGGATGATGAGGCTGAGAGACTTTCTGCGGAAGCGAAGGTTTTGAAAAAGAAAATCAGGGAGCAATTCTTTGAGCCGGAAACCGGCTGGTTCTACGATACATCCCTTGATGGGGAAACATTTGTTGAAGTGATGGGTTGTGAAGGTTGGATACCCTTGTGGGCCGGAATTGCCAGCCCGAAAGAGGCTGAAGCAGTAAAGAATAATATGATGGATGCTGATCATTTCAATGTTATTGTCCCATTACAAACATTAAGTGCTGACCATCCGAAATTCCAACCCGATGGCGGATATTGGAGAGGACCTGTCTGGCTGGATCAGGCTTACTTCGGTATAATGGGATTAAAGAAATATGGATACGAAATTGAAGCTGATCATCTTACCTATAAATTGATCCACAATGCTGAAGGTGTGTTAACAGACGGAAAATCAATCAGGGAAAATTATCATCCATTAACAGGGGCAGGACTGGAATCGGAAAATTTTAGCTGGTCTGCAGCACATTATCTTTTATTGTTAATTAATGAATAAGATGAGCTTAAACTATTCAAATATACAGATTGATGTATCACGGGCAGTTGAAATTGCACATGAATTATACGGGATATCAGGTGAGATTACCACTTTACCCGGTGAACTCGATTTTAATTTCAGGATTGATACCGGTGAATCATCTTACGTTTTAAAAATAAGCAGGCCGGATGTTGATCAGGAATATCTTGACTTCCATAGGGAGATTCTTGTCCATCTTTCCAATAACAGTGAATCAATTTCATCACCAGTAATAATGCCTGATATTCATGGGAACTTCATCAGCACAATCAGCGATCAGGCTGGTAATACCCGTCATGTACGTTTATTATCATGGATAGATGGGAGGATTTGGTCATCAGTAAATCCGCAGAGTAATGAATTGCTTTTCAGCCTGGGCGAGCAGGCCGGATTGCTGACCGGGGCACTTCAGGGATTTGATCATAAGATGGCCCACCGTGATTTTGTGTGGGATGTGGCCCGGGCGGCATGGACGGTTAAATACGATCATCTGTTCGGGGAAAAACAGCAGAGGATAATTAAATATTTCCAACAAAGATTTAATAAGATACAGGATCAATACAAAGGATTTCGCAAAAGTGTGGTGCATAACGATGCCAACGACAATAATGTAATTGTTTCCAATGACCTGGTTCAACCTGAGGTGGTTTCCATCATCGATTTTGGTGATGCCATTTATACACAGGTGATCAATGACCTCGCCATTACCATTGCTTATGCTGCGATGAATAAACCTGATGTGCTTGCAGCATCACTTCCTGTCATAAGAGGCTATCATCAGCAATTTTCTTTACTTGAGGATGAACTTGGTTTACTATATTCCCTTGTTGGGATGAGGCTGGTAATCAGTGTCACCAAATCAGCAATTAACAAACAGAAAGAACCGGATAATGAATATCTGTTGATAAGTGAAAAACCTGCCTGGGATGTTCTTGAAAAATGGATACAGATAAATGAAAATCTGGCACATTATAGTTTTCGTGATGCCTGTGGATTTACATCTCATCCTGATGAAGATATATTTACAGGAGATATCAAACAACAAAGGATTTCAATAAGGGATTTGTTTCGAAGCCTGGAGGCAGAAAAGGTGCATTCTGTCGATATGAGTGTTTCAAGTAAATGGCTGGGCCATGCTTCAGATTATAATAACAACGACCTCCTGAATTATAAGATTCAGCTGTTGCGGCAACATGATAAAGGTGCTATAGTTGCTGGTGGATATTTGGAAACCCGGCCATTGTATTGTACCGATACTTATAAAAAGGAAGGAAATAACGGACCCGAGTACAGGAGTGTTCATCTTGGTATGGATTTCTGGGTTGAGGCACGAACACCGGTATATGCACTTTTTGATGGTAAAGTATTCAGCATATTCAACAATGCAGGCGATAAAGATTATGGGCCAACCCTGATCCTGGAGCATAAAACTGAGGAAGGGATTAACTTCTATAGCTTATATGGGCATCTTAGTAAAAGTACACTGGATATGTATCATGATGTTCAGAAGGTTCAAAAAGGCGACCTGATCGCTTATGTCGGAAATTCCGACGAAAATGGAAACTGGGCGCCTCATCTTCATTTTCAATTGATGCTGGATATGCTTGGTAATACACATGACTTTCCCGGTGTGGCTTATCCAGATGAAGTCAATATCTGGAAAAGCATTTGTCCGGATCCAAATTTATTTTTCAAAGAAACGGGTCTGGATATCAAAGATAGTGAAAACGATTCTGAGATTAGAAATTACAGGAACAAACATCTGGGCAAAAGCCTGAGTTTATCTTATAACACACCTCTACACATCGTCAAAGGTGATGGTGTGTTTTTACTGGATAAACATGGAAGGAAATACCTGGATACGGTGAACAATGTGGCTCATGTTGGCCATGAGCATCCCCGGGTGGTAAAAGCCGGACAGGAACAGATGGCCATACTCAATACCAACACAAGGTATCTACATAAGAATATCAATGATTTTGCAAAAGTATTACTCAACACTTTTCCGGAGGAATTATCTGTAGTTCACCTGGTAAATTCAGGTAGTGAAGCCAATGAACTTGCTTTACGTATGGCTAACACATTCACTGGTGAAAAAGACATGATTGCCATTGAGGTTGGGTACCATGGAAACACAAGTGGATGTATCAATATTAGTTCTTATAAGTTTGATGGAAAAGGAGGTAAAGGAGCCCCGGAATATACCCACATTGTACCTCTGCCAGATTCTTACAGAGGCCTATACAGGGGTTTTAATACCGGCGAAAAATATGCTTCCCATATCCAGGAGCAAATCGATATTGTTCAGCAAAAGGGAAGAAATATTGCCGGTTTTATTTGTGAAAGTATCATGAGCTGTGGAGGTCAGATTGAACTTCCTGAAGGATTTTTAAAAATAGCCTATGATGCCATAAGAAAAGCCGGGGGGCTTTGCATTGCAGATGAGGTTCAGGTAGGATGCGGACGGGTTGGAAGCAAATTCTGGGGTTTTGAACTGCATGGTGTGATCCCTGATATTGTTACAATTGGAAAACCGATCGGAAATGGCCATCCGCTTGCAGCAGTGGTTTGTACCCGTGAAGTGGCTGATGCTTTTGACAATGGTATGGAATACTTTAATACCTTCGGCGGCAATCCGGTATCGTGTGCTATTGGTAAAGAAGTTTTAAAGATTATCAGAGAAGAGCACCTGCAGGAAAATGCACTGAAGGCTGGTAATTACCTGAAAGAAGGATTGCAGGAATTACAGCAAGAGTTCGATATCATTGGTGATGTAAGAGGGCAGGGGCTGTTTCTGGGATTTGAGTTATCTGATGAAAATAAAAATCCGCTTACCGAAAAAGCTGCATACCTTGCTAATCGTATGAAAGAGTTTGGCATCCTGATGAGTACGGACGGTAAAGACGTTAATGTATTAAAGATAAAACCGCCCATGGTTTTCTCCACGGAAAATGCAGATGAACTTTTATTGCGATTGAAAATGATACTGCACGAAGATTTTATGAAACATTAGTTTATGTTTACACTTCGTTATTTATCCATATGGTTTTTGTTGATTTCAATAGTATCCTTTTCTCAGGTACAGGAGCAAAACCTGCATAATGATCATACGGTTTTTGAAGTCAATAAGCTGGATTCACATGCTGATTTTTTCACTTATGAAACTGCATCTTTGGCATCTCATAGTACCCCGGAGGCATCCAGGCGATTTCTTTCATTAAATGGAAAATGGAAGTTTCAATGGGTACGCTCCCCAAAAGAAAGGCTGCATAATTATTATGATGTGCATCTGGATGACAATCACTGGGGAACTATCCCGGTTCCTTCCAACTGGGAAGTGGAGGGATATGGGTACCCCATTTATCTTGATGAACGTTATCCTTTTAAAACTACCTGGCCGAAAGCCCCGGAAGATTATAATCCAGTCGGCACCTACCGTCACACTTTTAATATTCCGGAGGATTGGCTAACCGATGATATTATACTCCATTTTGCCGGTGCCAAATCAGCCATGTATGTTTACATCAATGGTGATTTTGTGGGTTATTCGCAGGGTTCCAAAACTCCGGCGGAGTTCAACATAACATCTTTTCTGAAAGCCGGAAAAAACCTGATCGCACTGCAGATGTATCGCTGGAGTGATGCCAGCTACCTTGAAAGCCAGGACATGCTCAGAATGAGTGGGATTGAACGTGAAGTATATCTTTATGCAAGGCCAAAGGTGGCTGTTAAGGATTTTCATGTTGTTGCCGATATGAACCTCAATAGCAGAGATGGGTTGTTTTCCTGTGCATTGGATATCAAGAATTCTTCAGAATTCACTGTAAATCGAATTTTGATTGTTCAAATACTGGATCATGGGAATGTAGAATTTTCGTCTCAAAACGATATTGAAATTGGGGCAGGGGATACACACAAAGTAAATATCAGAACAACGATCCCTGATATAAAGCCATGGTCGGCAGAGATCCCAAACTGCTATCAATTGAATATCTGCCTGGTGGATACTACGAATGAGAACAATAACCAGTACATTCAAAAAAACATTGGCTTCAGAAACATTCAGATTAAGGATAACCAGCTCCTCGTGAATGGAAAGGCCATCTACATCAAGGGGGTGAACCGGCATGAAACAGATCCTTATACCGGCCATATTGTTTCAAAAGAATCAATGGAAAAGGATATTAGGTTGATGAAACAGAATAACATTAATGCAGTGCGGAGCAGTCATTATCCCAATCACCCTTACTGGTACGACCTGTGTGACCTTTATGGTTTATATGTTATTGATGAAGCCAATATTGAGAGCCATCCACTTGCAAATAATGAAGATACACAAATAGGGAATGTAATGTCGTGGTTTCCGGCTCATCTAGACAGAACTAAACGGATGTATTACAGGGACAGGAACCATCCCTCCATCATCATCTGGTCGCTGGGCAATGAAGCCGGACATGGGCAGATTTTCAGGTCAACCTATCAATGGTTAAAGGAAAATGACACAACCCGGCCTGTTCAATATGAACCTGCCGGTAAAGATGATTACACTGATATCTTTTGTCCGATGTATCCCAGGCCAGATTACCTGGTTGAATATGCTAGTGATGATCCTTCTAAGCCGTGTATTATGATCGAGTATTGCCATGCCATGGGTAATTCGGTAGGTAATCTTCAGGATTACTGGGACATTATTGAATCATATCCTGTACTTCAGGGCGGCTTTATCTGGGATTGGGTGGATCAGTCACTGGAATATAATGACGACAATGGGAAACCATATCTTGCCTATGGTCATGATTACCATCCTGGTTTACCTACCGATGGAAATTTCCTGAACAATGGCCTGGTTGATCCTTACCGGCAACCACATCCTCATTTGAATGAAGTGAAAAAAGTTTACCAGCCGGCCTGGTTTGATTGGGATGAAGAAACCACAAGTATTCTGGTAACCAACAAGAATTTCTTCTCTTCGCTTGATAATGTCAGGTTGGAATGGTCAGTACTTGAGGATGGTATGCCTGTTCAAAAGGGTGTTTTCAATAATGTTATGATAAAGCCGGGGCAGACCAAAAGTTACAGGATACAAATAGATACATTTAATGAAGAGAAGGGGTATTTGTTGTTAATCCGACTGATTACCAAACAGGAAGAGGGCTTGTTGGATGCTGATCATGAAGTTGCCTTTGAACAATTTGAATTAACAGGGTTTATCCCAAAGTCTCTGGTATCTGCTACCAATCCGGTACTGAACATTATTGAGGCAAAAGATCACTACACCATTGAGAATAGGAAAGTGAAAATGGTCATTGACCGCCAAACAGGGGAAATTATTTATTGGGATTATTCAGGAGAGGTCATCACTGAAAATCCTCTTCGACCGAATTTCTGGAGGCCACCCACCGATAACGACCTGGGCAATGGAATGCCCGACCGGGCTAAGATCTGGGATATAGCAACAAAAGAATTACGACCTGAACTGGTTCAGGAGCCAACGCCAACAGATGAAGGTGTGTATTTCAGGATAGACTATCAATTGCCAGATAACATTGCTAATGTGGCAATAGATTATATGCTCAGGGGAAATGGCGAACTTATGGTTAATTATCATTTCAAACCCATGAAAGATAAGCTGCCTGACATTCCACGTTTAGGAATGTATCTTAAATTACCGGATACATATAACTCAGTTACCTGGTATGGCAGAGGACCTCATGAAACCTATTGGGACAGAAAAAATTCGGGCAAGATCGCTATCTGGGAAGGTTTGATCGAGGATCAGTTTCATCCTTATCCACGGCCTCAGGAAACTGGAAATAAAACCGATGTGAGATGGATGCGGCTCGAATCTGATCAACTATTCCTGACTGCACAATCAACGGATCACCAGTTGCTGCAGTGCAGTACTTGGCCATTTCTTTCATCGGAACTGGAATTTGTTGAACATGCAGATGGAATTGAATCTGCCTCAGGCCTTGTACCCTTAACTTCAAGGCATGGTGCAGATATCCGGACCGGAAATACTGTTCAATGGAATATCGACCACTTGCAGATGGGTGTTGGAGGAGATACCTCCTGGGGGCGACTGGTGCATGAAGAATATACCATTCCTGCTAAAGAGTACAGATACTCATTTATAATTATTCCGGAAAAAATAAACAATTCAAAAAATCCTAATTATTTACATCCACACAAAGCCAATAAAATGAAGATATAAATATCAGGGCAGGAATTAAATAATGCCTTTTCAAATTAGATGCTTGTTTATGATTTTATTCAGTTTTTCTTCTTTACCGATGAGGCTCTCCAGCAGGGCAAACTGGTTTCTGCATCGAACCTGGTTATGTTCGTCATAATCGGTTTTATAATAAATATCACCATTAAGATAATCGGTAAGGAAGCGTATGGCCTGCATATAGATGATGGATTTTGCCCCTTGTAACAAATTGTTTTTTTCCTGTGAGGTAAGCTGGTCATTCACGGGAGCGATATATCCGTTTATAATAGCCTCAAAGATTTCTTCACGAACCTCAATGATATCGTATTGATCTGAGTCTTCTTCAACGGTGGTTGTAAATGACCTTACGATATCACCAAAATCAAAGATTACATTACCCTGCATGATGGTGTCATAATCGACCACAGCGACCGCTCTGGTTGTATTTTTATCAAACAATACATTGTTAAGTTTAGGGTCGTTGTGCGTGATCCGTTTTTTGATTGATCTTGATTGAATCAGCTTGTGGTTATCTTCAGAAATGGTATTGTATTTAATAGCGAGGTTTATCAAATCATTAACTGCAATTCTCCGTTTGCTGACATCCCTTCTTATGGATGATTTCAAGGCCCTGACACGCATATTCAGATTCCGAAAACTCATGATGGTTGTATAGAACATGACAGGATTATATTCGTTTAATCTTGACTGGAAGTCCCCTAATGCCCTGGCACCTTCATAGGCAACTTCTGATGTTTCCGGCAGATCAAACGTTACGCTATCTTCAATAAAATCATACAGCCTCCATGAATATCCTTTCCTTTTTGAATATATCCTCTGATTACTAATGGAATTATATATGGCAGGGAACTTATATTGAGGATGCTCATTAAACTGTGGCCTTAGTCGCTCATCCAGAAGTTGAAGGTTAAAGGATAATTTGTTACGATCTTTAAAAACTTTTTCATTGACCTTCTGCATTAAATATCTTTTACCTGATTCACCTGTTACCACATATGAATCATTGATATGGCCTTTCTTTAATGCCTCATGTTTGATGTAAATATCAGCGGTAAAAAAACAATAGAAAATTTCCTGGATCTTATTCTGCATATAATACAAGACTTGGACTGATAATATCAGTCAAATACTTTCAAAGTTTAAAAATAATAGAAATTCCTATGTCCAGAGTTTCTCTGGATAAACCCCCTTGTCAACCAATGCCCTTACCTTTTGGATTGATATCTCTTTATCCGCTTTGTAAGTAACTCCAAACCAGTTGTCTGTTGTTTTAAGTACGCGGCAGCTTACATCCAGGTTATTGATCAATGAAGTAACCGCGTAGGGGATATAATATTCAGCTTTGGGGTTATCTGCATTTTGATTCACAAATTTCCTGAAGCCTTTTTCCAGGAAATTGAAAAAGCCCGGTGTAAAACCCCAGAAGTTCATCGATACCCACGTGTCTTCCGGGATGATATCCCAGTTTCCTTTTTCATCGTTGAATCCGATGGTATTGTCGATCGTCTCTATCTGGGTTCTTTCAACGACCGAATTGAGAAAATCCTCATTATCGACGGTGCAGATACCTCTTGAAACGGAGCCGAACTCTGAAAGTGTATTCCCAAGTTTATAGCCTACCATACAATATTGATTACCCTGTGGATCAATACTGTTGAAAAACCCGAATATAAGCTTATATGCGTGGGGACCATAATAATCGTCTGCATTGATTGCGGCGAAAGGGGTATTGATTTTATCTTTTGCAACCAGAATCGCATGTGCTGTTCCCCATGGCTTTATTCTATCCGGATTAATCTTCACACCTTCCGGCACATCATCAATTTCCTGTAAGGTGTAGGCTGTTTCAATTTTGCCTTTGAGTTTAGGTTCAAATACAGCTTTGAAATCATCAATGATATTCCGGTTCAATACAAAGACCACTTTCCCGAACCCTGCCCTGATGGCATCATATATTGAATAGTCGATGATTGCCTCTCCCGAAGGGCCTACCTGGTCCATCTGTTTAACCCCACCGTAGCGGCTTCCAATGCCAGCGGCTAATATTAATAATGTTGGTTTCATGCTAAATTATTGATTTGATGAATTATCGAATTATTGAATTGAACGAAAATACAAAAGTAACATTCTAATATTACGGTCATTTGACATAATAATAAAATTATATGTAAAATATTCTGCGTAAAGCGCAAAATAATGCGTCTCTACGCTAACCGATCAATCCGCCCTGAGTTTGCCGAAGAATTTAAACAGGAAGAATGTTCCGATAGCAGCAACACCAAGTAGGATAAATCCATAAAGAACATTGTTGTATATAAAATTTCCTATAGCAAATAAGCATGAATAAACTACAATGATTCCGATGAATACCAGCAGGATCTGTATGGGCATCTCCCAAGCTTTACCTTTATCTTTTTCGTCAACAGCATCTCCATCTATTCGTGCTTGTTCAACCACTTTCTTCCAGCCAGGGCCACCGGGATGGGTTAATTTGTAAAATGCCCTTAATGTTTTTGCAGTTTCAGGCTTAGTCATGTATGTGGTAAGCAACCAGCTGGCCGTAGTAACAAGAATTGCAATTAAAAGTTTGATTGGAAAAACAGTACCTGACAATGCTTTTTCTCCCATCCTCAAATAATCATCCGGAAGGGGGTAGATGCCCGCAAATGCATTGGCGAGTGCCAGGTTGTTGGTGAAGAAAACAAGGATAACAGCGGTGAGTGTAGCTACAATCATGGCTACCACTTCTGTCCATGCATTGATCCGCCACCAGAACCACCTGAGCAGGTAAATCAGTCCGGAACCGGCACCTGAAAGTAAGAGTATGTTAAATGCCTGTGTGGCATCTTCCAGGAAAAACAGTGATAATAATCCTGCAAAGACCATCAACAGAACTGTTGAGATACGTCCAACAGTAACCAGTTGTTTCTGGCTGGCTTCCGGTCTGATGAATCTTTTATAAAAGTCGTTGACCATATAGGATGAACCCCAGTTAAGGTGTGTTCCAATGGTTGACATGTAGGCAGCAATGAGAGAGGCAACCACCAATCCCAGCCATCCGGGACTTAGTTTAGACAGCATCACCGGGTAGGCAACATCATCCCTGAGGTATTCCTGGTTAATGGCAGGGAACTCAGCTTTAATAGTAGCCAGGTCAGGGTATAAAACAATAGATGCCAGTGCAACGATGATCCATGGCCATGGACGTAAGGCGTAATGGGCAAAGTTGAACAGTAATGTTGCACCGATGGCATTTTTCTCATTTTTAGCTGCCAGCATACGCTGGGCAATATAACCTCCACCACCGGGTTCTGCACCGGGGTACCACACAGCCCACCATTGCACAGCAACCGGTATAATTAACAGAGGTATGTAAACTGCAGGATCTGAAAGATCAGGGATAAAGGAAAGCTTGTCCTGAACCGCAGGATGAGTAAGTAAATTCCCCAGCCCTCCAATTTCAGGTTGCTGAACAGCAACAACAGCTGCCAGAACAGCACCGAACATGGCAATACTGTATTGGAAAAAATCTGCCCAGATTACCCCTTTCAACCCACCTAATGCAGCATAGATAACAACAACAAGAGAAGCACCAATAACCACAATATATGGTGAAAGCCCAAGCATAACGGCACCGATCTTTATGGCGGCAAGGGTTACAGTGGCCATGATGAGTACATTGAAGAATAATCCCAGGTACAGTGACCTGAACCCCCTCAGAAATGCCGCCGCTTTACCACTGTATCTCAACTCATAAAACTCCAGATCGGTCAGTACTTTTGACCTTCGCCATAATTTTGCATATATGAAAACTGTAACCATACCGGTGATCAGAAAAGCCCACCATGCCCAGTTCTTACCAACACCATTTTCCCTTACCATACCGGTAACCAGGTTGGGGGTGTCGGCAGAAAATGTACAGGCCACCATCGATATACCAAGTAACCACCAGGGCATACCACGGCCACCCAGGAAAAATTCGGACATGTTCTTGCCGGCTGTCTTCGAGGCAATCCAGCCAATAGAAAGTACTACGATAAAAAAGACTCCAATAATTGTCCAGTCAATGGATTGTAAGACCATAAGCAGTGATTTGGTTTTAGTAAGGGATCAAATTTAGAATAAAAGTTTGGAATTGGAAGGTATCAGTTCTGAGTTTTGAGTTCTGGGTTCAGCAAATCGCACAACTCAGAACCCCAAACTCAGGACTCAGAATTAATTATCATAATACGACGTCAAATCCTCCACCTGAAACAATACCCTGATTTTTTCCCGCAATGAGGTCTTCGCCCTGTTGAGCTGTGATTTGGAAGTGTTTTTAGAAATATTGAGCATCTGGCCGATCTCCCTGTGTGTATAACCCTGGATGGCACTCAGGTTGAAAACAGTTTTATAACCTTCGGGCAATTCATCTACGAGATCAAGGATTTCATTCTCAGACATGACCTCAAGAATGTTTTGCTTTTTATACCGTGGGGATTCTAACTTTTCAAAGTCCACATCGTTAAAATTGGGGTATTTCCTTTTATAATAGTTAAAAGAAGTATTGATCATAATCCGTTTCATCCAGTTCTCAAAAGTGCCTTCATTCCTGAAAGAATTGAGGTTCGCAAACACTTTAATAAATCCTTCCTGTAAAATATCTTCGGCATCTGTTGCACTTTTTGCAAACCGAAGACAGATATGATACATTCTTGAAAAATACTTCTTAAAGAGCCTGGTCTGGGCTATTGGATCTTCAATAATGCTTTGTTCTATATAGTACTGATCCGTTTGCATAATGCTGTTTGTTGGGATTCGACAACAATATTAAACTATCGATCGCGGAATAGAGTTATCAGCTTACTCTACTTGGGTTCTACATAGGCTGAAAATGATATACATATTCTTGGAAAGTAACTCTACAAGGAAAATGGTAAATGTCAAAAAATCAGTAAGATGAATTATTTTAGTATGCTACATTCGGGCTATTGGCAGCATGTTGTTTAGTAATATAACTAAAGATCGTGAAGATATCTGGCGAGCACATCGTTGGTTTCAAGGTTTAGCTTTTTTCTCAACCTGTATCTGCCCATTTCAACGGCTTTTATGGAAATATTGTTAAGTGTTGCAATTTCTTTTGATGATAAATTAATTCTGAGAAGTGCTGATAAGCGTTTTTCGTTGTCCGTCAGGTTTGGAAATTTGGTTTGTAATTTTTCAAAAAATTCGTGATTAACCTGGTCAACATTCTTTTGAAATTTTTCCAGTTCCGTATTCATCCTGAGATTCTGGTTTAATTTCATAAACAACTCATTAATCTTTGCAACTTTTTCTTCTTCGCATTTGTTTTTCACATCTTTAAGATCATTTTTAACCGATTTGAGAAAGTCATTCTTCTGGACGATATGCAGGGCAAAGTTTATTAATTCGTTGTCTTTGGTTTTTAGTTCACTCTCCATCAGACGTTTATTAGCCTCCATAATTTGCCTGTTCTTTTTCATCAGCTCCCTGTCTTTTCTTCTCATGTTTCTTTGCCTGCCATACATTAAGGCGGCAATAACAATAAACAGAATCAACCCTCCAATGATAATGGTATACCTCAAACTGTTAATATATTTATTCCTTTCAAACATTCTGAATTCCTGGTCTTTAAGAAGAAGTTGTTGTTCCGCACGGTCAGCATTATGACGGGCTTCAAGTTCAGCGATCTGTATGGTTTTTTCAAGATTGAAAATTGAATCTTTGGTTTGAGCATGAATCTTATAATAATCGAGTGCAATATCCAGATTACTCAAATCAGCATATGCTGAACTCAGACCCAGGGCGGCATCACTTTTCTGTGGCAATAGATTGTTATTCTTTGCGATCTGGAAGGCCTGCAGGAAAAGTTCCATGGCATTATTGAAGTCATTACGGCTCAGGTAATAATTTCCAAGGTTGTTCAATGAGGAAGCAATTCCTTCATCATTGCCAAGCGATGTGTTGATTTCAAGAGCATTAATATAGGCGTTATAGGCCATTTCGAAAAGAGCCTGCTCCATATATACAGCCCCAATATTCCCGTAATTGATGGCAAGCCATTCGGGATTATTTAAGAATTTATTTAACTCCATAGAACGGAAATAATAGTCAAGTGCATTTTCAAAATCATTTCTTATTCTGAATATTTCGCCAATATTATTATATGAAGCTGCCAGCCCGATAGAGTCACCAACCTGTTCTCTTAATAATAAGCCTTCCATAAAATATTCATAGGCCTGATTAAAATTGGCCTCATCAAAATGGATTCCACCAATATAGTTTAAAGCATAAGCTTTCTCATAAAAGATACAGGATTTTTCAGCATATTGAAGGGATTTGTTGTAATAATCGAGGGCCTGGTTATTTTTACCCTGTAATTCGAATATCCTGGCAATCTTATTGTAAACATTAGAAACAATGGAATCGTTGTTAAGCTTATCGTATATTTTAATCCCAATCAGATAATAGTTGATCGCGGGTTGAAAACTTCTGTTTTTTGTAAATATATAACCAAAGTTTATGTTTGACCGTGCAATGCCTTCCTGGAAGTTGATCTGGTTTGCTAGGTTTAATGCCTGCCTGGCATAGAATACTGAACGGTCGGTATTGGTATCACAATAGGCCAGTGATAGCTGGTTCAGGATCATAACGCGCAGGCTGTCAATGCCGGTATTCTGAAGCTTTCTTGTGAGCTCAGGTATTTCCTGCTGACTACCCTTTGCTGTAAAAGCCGCCAGAGCAGAAATTAATATTCCGATCAGTATTCTGTGAACCATATTTCAGAGTTCAACTCAGTTTATTCATAGGGATCTGTAACAGGAAGGACATAATATTGACCTGTTCGCGGATCTTTGTAAAACTTTGTGTAACCATTGATGCTTTCAAGATTAGCATCAACTTTCCCTTTTATCAGTACAACATTCTCGATCTCAACGGAACCAGTAACAGGGATGGGAGCACCTCCCCTGACTTCCCAGGCTCTTAGTTGTGGCACAACTCCTGCATTCTGTAGGACAATGATCCAGATGCCAATTGTAATGGCAATGATTAACCTTTTGAATAGTTTATTATTTTCCATTATTAATGAGTTTAAAAAATTGAAACATCACATTAAGATCACTTTCCAAAAATATTCAAAAATGAATTAAAAGTCAAAAGTTAATTGTTACCTGTTTGTAGAGGGCGGTGTAAGTAGCATGATTTGAGGAGGATAGGGGTGTGGGCAGTTTGCAACCCACAGTAGCCAGTCTTCTGTAAATATTGATTACTATCTCTTCCTTCGTCACAGACCTCATCCTTTTCCTACGAAATTATATGAAAGCAGGAGACAGAAGACAGGAGTTCAACTTTAACTTTACACCCTTTAACCTTTCAACCCTTCAACCAATCAACCCTAAACTTTCAACACTCAACCCTCACAAACAATCTTTATCCTATTTTTGCATTATTATAATATCGATTGGTTAAAAAGTATTTACATATAATCACTGCCGGGTTTTTACTCCTGTTTTTCTTCACAGCCTGCAACCCAACCAAAAACCTTGAAAAGGGTCAGAAACTGCTGGTGAAGAATAATGTCAGTATTTCTGAATTCAAGGATGAGATAGGTAAAAGCAATGTCAGTGGATTGATCACCCAGAAACCAAACAGCAAGTTCCTTTTTATTTTCAAGGTAAAGATGTGGTTTTACGTTTGGTCCGAAAAAGGAAAAAGCACAAAATTTAAAACATGGGTTAAGAATAAAATAGGAGAGCCACCTGTAATTTATGATCGGTATAAATCGGATAATTCTGTTAAACAAATACAAAGTTATCTTTACAATATTGGATTCTTCGACGCGAAGGTTCATTATTCTGCAGACACTAACAAAAAGGGTTCAAAGATCAAGATTGCATATGATGTAATACCGAGAACACCACATCGTATTCAGCATATTAGCTATATCATTCCTGATAAAGAGGTTAAATATTATGTGTTGAAAGGCCAGGCCTTCTCATTGATCGATTCGGGACAGATATTCAACGCCTATACACTCGAATCGGAACGTAACAGAATAACTACCCTGCTTCAGAATAATGGTTATTATGCCTTTAATAACCAGTACATCTTTTTTGAAGTTGACAGTACTATCGGGAACAACAGAATGAATATCACCATAAACATTAAAAACCCTACCATTTCCGATACTTCTGCTCCTGGCAACCAAATTACTGAAGATCATAAGAAGTACTATATCAATAATATTTATGTCAATACGGACTATAATTCCCTGGTAGCTAAAACCGGTAAGCTCGATACACTGATGGTTAAGATCCCCAAGTACCATAATCCTACTTTCTTTAACAGGTATTATTTCACGTATCGTGGTGTGTCAAAATTAAGGCCCCAAACAATCACACAGGCAGTTTTTATTAATACCGGCCAACCATTTGTACTGGAAGATGTTCAGCAAACTTACCGAAGGTTAACTACGATCAGGCTTTTCAATTATGCCAATATTCAATTCACAGAAGTTATTGACAACAAACAGGATTCCGGTTTATCAGATAAAGGATTCCTGGATTGCAAGATCCAGTTATCAAGAGCAAAGTTGCAATCATTCACCATTGAGGTGGAAGGCACAAACACCGGTGGAGACCTGGGCGTTGGTGGTAACCTGGTCTATCAGAATAAAAATGTTTTTCGGGGAGCAGAACTTCTCAGTTTACGTTTTAAGGGAGCCCTTGAAGTTCAGCGTTTGAGTCAATCGGCAACGGAAGGCAGTGATCCGAACTTTCTTTTTTTTAACACGATAGAGACCGGTGTTGATGCAAGCCTGAACCTGCAAAGATTCCTGATACCATTACCGGCAAGCTATTTCCCGAAGTATTTCAAACCTAAAACAACCATTAATATCGGTGTGAATTTTCAACGCAGGCCTAATTATACCCGGATCATCAGTACACTTGCATTTGGATATTACTGGAGCGAATCGTCAAAAATCAAACATATTCTATTTCCCTTTAACTTGAATCTTGTTAAGGTACATCCCACTCCCGAATTTGACTCTGTACTTAATGGCCTGACCGATGAAAGACTGAGAAACCAGTACAAAGATCATTTCATTCCAAGTCTGCGATATAGTTTTGTCTTTAATAATCAAGATATTAATAAGCTGACAAACTTTACATACTTCCGGGTTAACTTCGAAACTGCGGGCAATTTAATTAATGCGATCGACATGTTCGCCAATGCCCCTGTTGATGATCAGGGATATTATACTTTATTCGGTATCCGTTATGCACAATATGTAAGACTGGATTTTGATTACAGATATTATTTTATCCTGAATAAGAATAACAGGATTGCTTTCCGGGGTATTTTCGGTATAGGGATTCCATACAGCAACTCGGTTGATTTGCCCTTTGAGAAGGGTTTTTACAGTGGAGGCGCCAATGGTATGCGTGCCTGGCGATTCAGGTCACTGGGTCCGGGCTCATATAGCAACACGGATTCCGATTTCGACAGAATGGGTGATATAAAAATTGAAGTTAATGCAGAGTATCGTTTTCCGATTTACAAATTTTTTAAAGGGGCATTCTTTATTGATGCGGGTAATGTCTGGTTGCGTAAACCCGATAAAACCTTCCCGGGTGGAGAATTTAAGTTTGATGCATTTCTTGGACAGATAGCCATGGATATGGGAATCGGCCTCCGTTTTGATTTTGGGTTTTTCCTTTTCAGAATCGATGGTGCGGTGAAGGTAAGAGATCCATCATTACCTGCCAGCGAAAGGTGGACTTTCAACAGAATCGGGTGGAATGGACTGGTATGGAATTTTGGAATAGGTTATCCCTTTTAAATGATCGTTAAAGAAGATATCATAAGTCTTTTTCTCAATAACTTCAGTTATGAGCCTACTTCCGGTCAGCATAAACTAATTGATAAACTGGCCGACTTTTTATTATACAGAAGTAATCAGTCTCTATTCGTATTAAGGGGTTATGCCGGAACGGGAAAAACGTCTATTGTAAGTACCCTGGTAAATATCTTGCCACATCTTAAAGGCAGGTCCGTATTGATGGCTCCTACAGGCAGGGCTGCTAAAGTACTTACTTCTTATTCCGGACAAAGAGCCTATACCATACATAAAAAAATATACCTGCTTACCTCCAGGCCCGATGGAACTTCAATGCTAACATTATTTGATAATCCACACCGTCATACGCTCTTTATAATAGATGAGGCATCTATGATACCGGAAAGCCCTCCACCGGAGAATTTCAGCATGTTCGCATCCCGTAACCTTCTCGATGACCTGATTAATTATGTTTATCAAGGCGAGAATTGCCGGCTTCTTCTGATTGGTGATACGGCACAATTGCCCCCGGTTGGACTGGATATAAGCCCGGCACTCGATCTGGAATTCTTAAAGGCTACCTATGGTTTTGAAATGTTTTCGATGGAGTTGAAAGAAGTGGTAAGGCAATCCTTTCAATCAGGCATTTTGTCGAATGCAACCGCTCTTCGAAATATGATAGGAATTGGTGAAATCCCTTTTCCATTATTCCATCTTAAACAACACGATGATATTGTAAATATTACGGGCATTGAACTGGAGGATGCTATCAATACGGCATATAGCAGAAGCGGACTCGAGAACACCATCATTATCACAAGATCAAATAAAAGAGCAAACCTTTTCAACCAGGAAATCAGGAACCGGATGCTTTTCAGGGATAATGAAATTTCTGCCGGGGATATCATGATGGTGGTTAAGAATAATTATTACTGGCTTGATAATACATCAAGAGCCGGGTTTGTTGCAAACGGAGACCTGATTGAGGTGATGCAGATTCGTAAGACCGAAGAATTATACGGTTTCAGGTTTGCAGACATCACCTTCAGGTTGATCGATTATCCGGATGAAAAAACAATCGATGCACTTGTGTTGCTTGATACTATTACTGTTGAAGGGCCTGCATTATCGAATAAAGACCACCGAAGACTTTTTGATGAAGTGATACAGGATTATGAGGAGGAAACCAGCCAACGGAAAAGGATAGATAAAGTTAAAAACAATCCTTACTATAATGCCCTACAGGTTAAATTTGCTTACGCCCTGACCTGTCATAAAACCCAGGGCGGGCAGTGGCCAACAGTTTTTATTGATCAGGGTTATCTAACCGAGGAAATGGTTAACAAAGAATACCTGCGCTGGTTATATACCGCCACCACTCGTGCTACGGAGAAAGTTTACCTGGTAAATTTCAGGGATCAGTTTGTGGGGTAAAATCCCAGATATGTTTCATTGTTTCATTGTTTCGGATTCCGAAATCATTTTGCTAATTTACAATTTTGCAATTTAGGATTACAAATGTCCAGAGCTTAGCTTCCAAAAGATTTCACGATTATACATTTTGCTGTTTATTAATCAGATATGATTTATGTTTTCATATTATTTTGCTATATTGCAGTCAGAATCAGAAGGATTACTTACATGTATTGAAATTAGCCAGTATAATCATGAAAAAGATCAAAAAAGTGGACCTGGAAAAAAACATTGAGTTAAAGTATCAAGCCATCGCAAAAGATCAAAAAGAAATGATCTGTCGTTTCAAACCTGACGGAACTCTGACTTATGTAAGTGAATCCTATGCCCGAAACTGGGGGAAAACGTCAAATGAACTCATCAATGTTAATTTTCTAAAAATGATTCCTGAAAATGCCCATGAAGGAATAAAGAAACATCTCAATTCATTTTCACCTGAAAATGAATTTAAAACGCATGAACATGAGGTTTTCGATAGAGATGGTAAAATTCGATGGCATGAATGGTCTAACAGGGCTTTTTTTGATAATAATGGTAAGCTGGTTGAATTCCAAGCGATAGGAAGAGATATTACCAAACGTAAACTGACCGAAGAGAAACTAAGAGAAAACGAAGAAAAATACCGTGTTTTCTTCGAAACCACCATGGATAGTTTATACATAACCTCCAGAGACGGCAGATGGCTGGATATGAATGATGCTGCAGTTAAATTATTCGGTTATGCCAGTAAGGAGGAACTGCTGAAGGTCAGCACCAGGGATCTTTATATTAACCCTGATGACAGGAACAACTACACAAAAATTATCGACCAAAAAGGGTTCATTAAAGAACACCCTTTTGACCTTAAGAAAAAAGACGGAAGTAAAATTCATGCTTTAGTTACCGCTGTTCCGGTAAAGGATAAGCAAGGTATTATTGTTTCATATCAGGGTATTATAAGAGACATTACCGAACGTAAAAAATCGGAAGAGGCCTTGCTCAAGAGTGAGGAAAAGTTTTCGAAATCATTTCGATCAAGCCCCCTGGCAATTCTGATCACCCGCCTGGCTGATGGACAATTTGTAGAAGTCAACGAAGCAGTTGAGAGGCTTAGTGGCTATAGTCGTGAAGAAGTTATCGGTCATACTTCCCTCGAACTGGAACTGGTTAATCCGATGGATCGCAAGCGCGTATTACAGAAGCTTCGGGACCATGGATCATTCAGTAACTTTGAAACTAGGTTCTTCACCAAGGCAGGCGAAGAACGTGTGGGTCTTTTTTCTGGTGAGATCATTGAAATTAACGGGGAAAAATGCATCATCCAGGTGGTGAACGACATTACTGAGAAACAAAGTGCGGAAATATTCCTAACTAAAGCGATGTCTCTTCTTCAGGCAACCCTGGAATCTACAGCCGACGGTATTCTGGTAGTAGATCTTCAAGGAAGGATCGTGGATTACAATAATCAATTTATTAAAATCTGGAAGATAACGCATGATATATTTCCTGAAGGAAAAACCAAAGATCTGGTTTCACCTGAAAATGCAAAGCATGCCATGAAGCATATTATAGGACAATTGATTGATCCTGAAGAATTTATTGCAAGAGTTCAGGAATTATATGCAAAACCTGAAGATGAAAGCTTTGATGTTCTGAAATTTAAAGACGGCCGTGTATTGGAACGTTATTCAAAACCGCAATTAATTGATGGTTTGCCCGTTGGAAGGGTGTGGAGTTTCAGGGATGTTACAGATCATAAAAATGCAGAGGAAAATCTTATAAAGGCCAAGGAAAAAGCAGAAGAGAGTGATTGCTTGAAATCAGCCTTTCTGGCCAATATGAGCCATGAAATACGTACACCCATGAATGGTATACTGGGATTTGCTGAACTTTTAAAAGAACCTAATCTATCCGGCAGTGATCAGAAAAAATACATTGATATAATCGAAAACAGTGGTCACAGGATGCTTAATACCATTAATGACCTGATACATATCTCAAAAATAGAAGCAGGACAGGTTGAGGTTTCAGTTTCGGATGTTAATGTTAACACACTGATCAAATATTTTTATTCTTTTTTTAAACCAGAAGTTGAGAAAAAAGGATTGCAACTGAATATAATAAATTCGCTGCCTGATACGGAAGCGATTATTAAAACTGACAGGTCCAAGCTTAATTCCATCCTGACAAACCTTATTAAAAATGCTATAAAATATACTCCTGAGGGAGATATTGAATTTGGCTATAAGAAAAATGGAGAATACCTGGAATTTTTTGTTAAAGATACTGGCATTGGTATTCCCGGGAACAGACAACAGCTTATCTTTGAACGTTTTGTACAGGCCAACAATGAAGATACCAAAGCTTTTGAAGGCTCCGGATTAGGATTGGCCATTACAAAAGCCTATGTTGAAATGTTGGGTGGTAAATTATGGGTAGAATCTTGTGAAGGAGTTGGTTCGGAGTTTTATTTTATCATTCCTTATGTAGTTTATGATAATGAACCAACTGCTGTTGAAGCGTTTAAACCTGTAATAAATAATATAAGTAAATTTAAGGATTTAAATATTCTAATTGCCGAAGATGAAAATGAAGCAGTTATGCACCTTTCCATCTTACTTAAAGATATCGGCAAAGAAATTTATCATGCGAAAAACGGAATTGAGGTGGTGGAAATTTGCCATAGCGTTAATGATCTTGACCTGATTCTGATGGACATCAGAATGCCTGAGATGAATGGATATGAAGCCACAAAAGAAATTCGGAAATTTAATAAGGATATCATTATAATCGCTCAAACAGCTTATGCCCTTGAAGGTGATCGTGAAAATGCTATAGCAGCCGGATGTAACGATCATATTGCCAAACCGGTCTCAAAGGAAAGTTTGGTACGAATCATTAATAAATATTTCTAAAATAACAAATAAGAGTACCCGTATCAGGGTAAACAAATAAACACATTGAAAAATCCCAAATTATGCATTAGAAAGTGACTAATGCATAATTTGGGATAATATTATAAGAAAGTAAATAATGCCTGATAATAACGTCCTTCAGTAAACAACTCTAAAGACCCAGCTTCTTGCGGATTGATTTCGGAATGGCATCCTTATGCACCATAATATTCATGGTTTTGTATTCAACAAACGGTTTGGAAGCATAGAAATAACCATCATAAATGTGATCGGTATCACCCCATGAATTTTTTACATAATAAAACTTATTTCCATCCTGATCTTCAGCGCTTCCTACAATCAAAATACCATGATCATCGGTGGTGGTATAGTTATCGAAGGCTTCCTGCCTCATTTCCTGTGTGATCTCCTTCTCCTTAACAGGTCCATCAAAACTGTAAAGTGCTTTTTTCTTTTCATCGGTGGTCAGTGCTTCCCATTTTTCTTTTTCCGTACCTGATAAGTCTGTTTTTTCGGCATCGGGAACGATGGCCACACCATTCTTCCATGAAAAACCTTTCTCGCTTATATCAGCCCCCCAGGCAACGGTATATCCTTTATCAATGGCATAGTCGATGGTTTCAATCAATTCATCCATCGGAACATTATAAACATAACTATACATCCAATTGTCAGGTACTTCAAGAACAAATTGTTCGTAAAACGGATGATGGGTATAGGAAGAAAGTTCTACATAATCATCAGCGTTCAATCCCATTTCTTCTGCAAAACTTTCAGGTGTATATTTTTTTTCATTATAAAAAAATGTTTCGGGGTAGCTGCCAAGGTAAACATCACAAAGGGCTTCAAATCCTTCATCCCAGACGGGTGTGAGTTTACGGTTTTTATTTGCCACCACTCCATCGGCATAGCTTTTCAAGACTTTGTCCATCTCACCATGAACATGATTCTCCTCGCCGATCACTTTGCCACTGTAAACTTCTTCGGGTACCATCCCTTTTTCTTTAAGGCACCAGAGAACATCACTGTTGCCACCGCCACCAGCCATGTTCAGATGTCCGTGGAAACGGACATATTTTTTTGCCTTTGCGGGATAAGCATTTCTTACTACAAACATATCCGACAGATCATATTCTCCCTTACCCGTTCGGAGTAACTCAGCCTCCAGCAATCCTATACTTGAAAAGCTCCAGCAGGTGCCCGAACGGTACTGGTTCTTCACCGAAGTGTGAGGTATCTTTTTTGTAATCTTAAATTCGTATCCTTTCTTCTCTTTTTCTTCTTTTTCCTGTGCTGAAGCAACAGGTGTTAAAAATGAAATCAAGAATAGTGCAATAAATACTGTGATTAATTTTTTCATTGGTCTGAATATTTAATTAATTAAAATGCAAAAATAGTTGTTTAATCCAATAATCAAATTTTCGTTTTACAATCAATAGGTATGAAGCTACCTGATCACAATATTTATGTTTTTTTATATCGCTCCCGTATATTTCAAAAAATATACTTGTGCTCACCCATCATATTTCACAGGTGGTAAATAAGAAGCTGAATAAAACCTTTAACAGGATTTCCGGGAAAGCTCCTTCGGAATTCAGGCAAAGAGGATAGCCACAGATTCCACTAATAAAATATTGAATTGATATTCGTGAATTCGTGGCAAAAATTCAGAAGATGCCACAAATGCACGAATTAAAGCCGAATAATATTATTCGTATTGGCCTATAGTATGATCCTGACAGTAACAGGTATTTAAGCTCTACTTACATGTGAAATTAAAAGGATGAATTCAGATATTTCCCACCATATGCGAAGGGAATTCACAATTTTGTGATTTTCCGATTAATCGATATTCAAAATTAACTGAGCAATTACCACCCCTTCACCAATTGAGAATCCGTGAACTAATTAAATCGTATAATCTACATACCGCGAAGGTCGGGGCAGTTTATTCGATGGCACATGCGATTTTACCGGTTCCATCAATTTTTTTCTGTATTCAGGGGTGAAATGTTTTGAGAAATCAAGATGATTGATCTTACCAGTCAGGCCTTCTTCCTTTTTGAGGACAAGGGTTTTTGCAAATTCGGTCCCCATAACATCTATTGGCATTAACATTTTATCATCCAATACGAGGATATTATCTGTTATACTTCCATCTTTAAACCTGACATTAATCGGTGACGATTGGCCCACCACCGGCCCGGAGTCAAGGACCTCCGTTAACTGATGTATTGTAAACTTGGATGTTTTTGCATCTCTGTTGATTAAATCCATAAAGGGTTGAGGGCCGGCACCAAATCCGGATTTAAGATCTGCCGGATGAAAATTATATATTCCATAGGCAGGAAAATCAATTATTGGGGAATCGATGATCTGCCCGAAAACACAAACCAGTATTGCATCCGGATTCCATTTTTGAAGTAATGTTCTGAAATAATTTGTTTTCACTGCTCCGGAATATACAGGAATACCTCCTCTCAGAGCCGATTCCATCATGGCTGTCTCAAGCCTTACAGTTTCCCCGTCACCGTACAATCTCCATATCCGTCGTTTAACTGAGATCCTGGCATTTGGATCGGCAGGATCATCGGTAACCAAGCCACAGATATTTAGCCTGCCCGGATTATGTTCCTCAAGCTTCTTTAATGTTTCGAGTAAAAGATATCCCAGAAGATAACTTCCAAAAAGTACAATTCTGAAACCGTTATTTGATTTTTCTGTTGTCTCATCACGACCGGGAATAATATACTGTCCCCAGGTTGAATCGCCCAGCTCGGAAATTATCCTGCGTTGTGGATTTTCAGATATTATTCTATGGTGGATTTCGATTTCCGGATTGAGCTCTTCCATCTTATTCATTAAATTGTAGTGTAAAAATAGAATTACTCATTGGTATAAATAAAAAAATCTCTATTTTCTGTCAGATCTCTGTGGCAAAAAATAAATGAAAGATAGCCACAGATGCCACAGATTGTAATTATTAATTTTTGAGTTCAATTGGTAATCGAACAAAGAAGGTACTGCCTTTATCTATCTCCGATTCCACCCAGATCTCACCTCCAAGTAATTCTATAAGTTTTCGTGTAATTGAAAGCCCTAATCCTGTACCTTCATAAATCCGGGTATGGCTTTGATCAATCTGCCTGAAAGGCTTAAAAATCAGGGATTGATTCTCAGGGGCTATACCTATCCCGGTATCTTTCACAAAGAAAGTAATGGTATCAGGGATGTTCGATTCAGGTAAATAACCAATTTCAATAACACCATTATCAGTGAATTTAATCGCATTGCTTAGCAGATTTTTAAATACCTGCTGCACCCGCTGTGGTATTGTGATGATTGTTTCTGCTTGCTTTGTTTCCGGAAATCGTGTGGCCAGCTTAATTCTTTTGTTCAGGATTTTGCCTTCATTCTCCAGGTTTTCAACTGCAATACTTATTTCATTTTTATAGTTGCAGGCCCTTGTTTCAGTGAGTTGTTTGCCACTTTCAAGTTCTGCAATCTCAATGAGGTCATCAATCACTTTCAATAATCTGTCACTGTTTTGATCAAGTAAAACCTTGTATTCTTTTCGTTCGATGTCGGAAACCGGTTCTGATGAAATTACATCAGAAAGTCCCAGTAATGCATTTAGTGGAGTTCTAATCTCATGATAGATATTAGAGATGAAGCTTGTTTTAAGCCTGTCACTTTCTTCGGCTTTTATGGTAGCCTCAAGGAGTTTAAGCTCATTTTCTTTTCTTTCCGTAATATCATGACACGCCAGTAAGAGGGCATTTTGAGTTTTAGCAAATTGAGTAACCGGTATAAAATGCCCGGTTGTTTCAACCCAAACAGGAGTGTATTCCGAATCTAGATAACGGAATTCAATGTTACCATTTGCATCTTTTTTTAATGCCTGGCTAAGGTTGAATTTTATTAATTCCTGGTCATCCTCATGAATAAAACTGGTAATGGGATTACCTTCAACCTTCTTGTGTTCATAGTTAAGCAATTGTATAATAGCCGGATTAGCATACTTTACAATACCCTGTTGATCAATGATGACAATTAGCTCTTTCATGTTTTCAATCATCATCCTGAACTGGCTTTCGACTTTTGAAATTATTAATTCATATGTTGTAAAATAAGCAATTGCTGCGATGAACGATCCGGCAAAAATTGCAACCTCGCTGTACAGTGCCTTAACCTTAAATAAGGGTTCGAATATGAAATCTGTGATTACAATCAACAAAAAGAAACTGAACAGTATGGCGAGAAAAAGATAGTGTTTCTTTTCCTGGCTATTACCCGTGAAAATGAATTTATGATACATTAAAATCGTCAGTGGCGTAATACCCAGGAGATAGATCATTACCCTGAGAAAATTTATATACAATGGCATTCCCCAGTTAACTCCCCCACTTGGTTCAATAAAGGGATTAACTGTGACGTACATTGTTATCACCGAAATGATAAAACCCGGGATGAGGATTGCCAGGAATCCGATCCATGGTGATAGTTTCAGGCTGGATTCTTTTATAAAGATATATCCAAGAACAGCATTGCCAAAGCTTAAAAGATAGGAACTGATGATTAACATTAACCTGATCCCTGATGCTGACTTTGAAAAGACAGAACCTGCCAGTGCACCGCTAAGACTCACCAAGACAAAAATCCCGAATGCAATATGAAGTGCTGTATAAAAATTGTTGCTCGTAGAGCGGTATAAGCGATGATACCGGTAAGCGATATATAAAAGAATAACTGTAAAGGGAATATAAACGATTCCTGTAAAAGTTAATTGACTGTGATACACCAGGGTAGAATCCATTGTAATTTTTAAATAGTCAGATTGGCTAATCCAAAGGTAGGAAAAATAACCGCTAAGCACGCTTAGAAACGTAAAAATTAAACAGTAAACGTGCTCTGCGGTTGAAATTTTTTGTCTCGGGTATTGGTTGTTAGATATTTTAGCGTTTTAGTCTTTGAAGTGAAAAACTTTTTACCACAATCCCAGAATAATAGCCATTATAAGGATCATTACGAATCGGTACCCTGCAGCGATAAACCAGAATTTCAGCGGGCGGCGTGAATAAAGATTTTCAGAGAGCATGGTGCCGGCAACAACAAAAAATCCGATCAGAATACCCACCATTATGGCAGCGTGCAAACTCTGGGCACCAATGCCTATGATAATAATCTCAAGGACCACTGCTGTGAAAAAAGTTGTAATAAAGGTAATCAGCATGGCTGATAACCAGCCCTTTTTCAACTCCTCTTCTTTTAGTCCCAGGATATTGGCCCATGTTTTACCGAATACTCCATTATTAAACCAGATTGCTCCAAGCAGGTATCCTGCCAGGGTTGCAACAATAACTGACCACCAGTTAAATAATCCGAAATTGATAATGCATTCATTCATAATTGAAAAATTTAATTAATAATTTGGTTTGTGATAAGTTCTTAATCAACAAATATCAGAATAAATCTTTAATTATTTGTTATCAAAGTGTTAAGGATGGGAATGCTTCGAATTCACGAATTGAAGATCAAATCTTAAACTTCAATTCTCCCAAAACAAATCTTCCCGGTGAGAGCTGCCCTTTTCTGTCAACAAATTGCTCATCCAGCAGATCCTGTATGATGATACTTATTGTGAACATGTTAAATAACGTTTTGGAGATTTCCAGGTCGATCAGCGAGTAACTATCAATTTTCTTAGTGTTTTCATCATTGTACCACTGGCTGCCCATATAGGTATATACCAGTGTGGTATTCATGATTTTGTTCTTCCAGAAAATTGAAATGGAAGCCTGGTTTCTGGGAACCTCAATTAAGTATTTGCCGGCCAGGTCTGTATTGAATTCTTTATCTGCCCTGAATGCTTTAATCGTTGAATGATTGTATGCATAGGTAGCAATAACTTTTAATTGTGTCAATAGCTGCCAGACCCCTGTTAATTCAACACCAAGAACCTCAATTTCGGAGATGTTTTGTCTTTGCAAAACTGGCTTTAAGTTATTGCCTCCGGTGTTTACAGAATCACCAGTGCTAAGAAAGTATTGAAAATCATGGCCATATGAAAGATAAAACGATGATTCCAGCCTAAGCTTATTGACTGGCTCATAATTCCATCCCCACTCGTAGGATGTGATGGTTTCAGGTTTCAGGTTTGGATTGGCAAGTTTAAAACCCTTGGTGATCTTTCCTGAACGAGTAAGATCATCGAGTTTTGGTGGCATAAAGCCCGAAGAAACAGAAACAAAAGTGTTCAGATTATCTGAAAAGTTATACATTACAGCCAGTTTCGGACTGATGTTATTCCAGCTATGATCACTGAAATCATCTTCGATGGATTTGATAAAACCAGTGGCCGAAGTTGGATCCTGAGCGGTCAGCCCACCATCATAAAAACGTGCCCAATCAAATCTTAGACCGGCAATAACATTAAGTTTATTCTTTAGTATGCTGAACTCATCCTGGATAAAAATCCCAAAGAAATTAAGCTGGCCATAGTTTTTTAAAACATCGGGTGATGTCCTGTAAACAAGCTCAGAATTCATCTGACCATGTTTGAAATCAAATCCGGTGGTCAGATCATGATTTTTAAATATAGGATAGGTGAAGCCTGTCCAGATTCCATAATCCTGTTTTTCGGAAAAGGTTTCACTTAACTTGTAAACACCGGTGTTATTTATGCTTTCCTTCTGGTTATCGTAATTCTCTAACTGAAAGAAAATTTTGGAGGAGATCATAATATTCCCTGACACCCCCTGATATCTCAAATTGGTAAGATTGACCCTGTAGAGGTCGAATGACCCATCCTCCTCAAAAATTTTCTTACCTGAACCGTGTTTCCCGTAATAATGGAGTTGTTCAAGTTCAATTTTGTGGTTTTTGTTAAACTGATAACCGGCGAATGCACGGGTGTTATAATCTTTGAGATAGGCTTCAGAACTATTGGTGTCACGGATTTCTGGAGGTTCCAGGATATAACCGTCACCCTGTCTGTATGAACCGTCAAACATATAATATAAACCTTTCTTATCTTTCCTTAAGTTGCCTGAGAATCCCGCCGAGCCACCAAATACATTATATCCGCCAGCCTGGCCACTCACATAGCCTGATATTTTGTTTACAGGTTTTTTTGTTTTGATGTTGATAACCCCTGCCATGGCATTATTACCATAAAGCGCAGAATTGGGGCCTTTAACGACCTCTATTTCCTCTATCTGTTCCGGCCTGATCATTTCCCAGGTTACCGAACCACCTGCGGTTTTATTAATCGGAACACCGTCGAGCAGAATAAGAGTTCTTGAACTACCTTCCAGTCCTCTCATAGTTACACTGGTGTTTTTACTGAAAATCCCCCAGCTTCTGTTTATTACTAATCCAGCAACCGAACGTAAAAGATCATCCGTTGAATTGGCCGGGTACCCTGAGATCTCCGCCCGGGTGACCTTATTGGTGCGAACCGGAAGCTCGGAAATTGACCTTGCTGTTCGTGTGGCAGTTATTACAGTTTGTTTTAATTCTATCGCTGTTGGTTTTAGGAAAACCTTAATTGAAACTTCTGCCTGTCCGTCGATAATCAAATCCCTGCTTTCAACTAAATATCCAATATGGGATAGTACCAGTTTGTATTTGCCATTTTTGTCAATTAAAAAATCGAATGAGCCGGAAGTATCGGTTGTAGATCCCTGGTCGGAATTCTTGATCCTGACATTTACATTCTCAACAGCTATTCCGGTAAGCTGATCAATTACCAATCCATAAACGTGGGTTTGTGAATGAACTCCATTTATCAAAACCAATATAGCGATAGCCAATAATAATGTCTTTCTCATATCTATTCCTGGATCTTTAGCTTAATTTTTAAGTAACCCGCAACATCACCTGAAACTTCCATTACCAGTAAAATTCCCAGTTTATCTTTGGCAGTCTTAAAAACATAGATGTCATCGGATGAAAGGATCTTTGATTTTCGCTTTCCTTCCCCTTCAATATAATTTGCAATCAAAATACTGTCGTTGGTTGTATTATAATAATCATCAAGATTCAGTGAGGTTTTAATGAAATATGTTGTATTGCGGATTTCCCAGGTGTTAATATTAGCAGGGAAAACTTCCGGTTCAATATTTGCGCCGGGAGAAGCCAGTGTATGCTCATCCTCTCCATAGTAATAATACACAAGATCAATAAGTTTTTGCAAGTTAGAATCTAAACTGGCCTCATTATAAAAATAAACTTTATTATCTGAAAGGCTGTAAAGGCTACCCGTTAAATTGTTCTCCTGGGCACCAAGCATTATCCCCGGATATTCAACAACGGGCTTGAAATCAGATACTGTATCGGTCGTAACCCATATTTGTGTTACACCCTGGTATCCCTGCCTGTCCCTGACAATAAACTCCCAGTATTCCGATGGTGAAAATCCTTTTATAAATGAACTTTCCCATATCAATTGATTTACATACATGCCGGTATCAAAATAGTTTTGTATTGTATCACCCGATACCCTGATAAGGAAATTCGTAAGGGGATACTCATCGGCAATGGCATTAATGTTAAACTTCAATTTTGCCCCCAACGCGACACAGGTATCGCTGGTAATTGCACCATCGTTATTTAACAGTGTGATAGACGGGTACGAATCAATTAAATTTTTATCACAGGAAAAGAAATTTAGGATTAAGACAGACAATATTAAAATCCTAAGCAGCCGGTGTGGTTTGTAACTCGTTATGTATCTTCTAACATATCGCTTCATATAACTATTCTTTGCTATGATTTGTATCTGGATATTAATTCTTTGGTTTGAATATCAGGCGTGAAACTCCGGTTCCCAAGAAACCACCCACTGAACCAAACAGGAAGAAAAGTAAAGGTGTCAGAACACCATGTTTGACGAAACCAGGGTATATAGCCCCTGTAAAGGTCATGAGTATTATCCGGCTTAGTGGGATCAGCATGTATCCGATACCTGCAATTAAAGCAAGAAAAAGTACTTTTCGCCTCCATCCCGGAAGATTCAGATAAAAAACATCAAGTGCAATTCCTGGAAGCATATAGTTAAATCCGGCAAAGGGATCACTGAATCCCATGGGGAAGAGCAATAAAACACCTATACCTAATGAGGTAATGGATGAGGCATACCTGAGATTTGAAGATAACCTGGCAGCAACAAAGATAGCCATGAATATGATCCCATGTTTTCCAGGAATGTTCAGGGGGATTCTTAACTTTGTGTGCAAAGCAATTGCAATTGCACCCAAACCCATCAACAACAAGGATTCCAGCAGGATTCTTGTCCATGATCTATGAGACAGACCTGACCAACTCCTTTGAAGCACATTTCCATTCATAAGCATTCTCATTTTTAACTTTTTCGACGAGCAAAATTACTTGATTATTTCTTAAGATCGGCCTCACCCAGTCCTCAATTAAAATTTTTTCTTCCATTTTAACATTCAAACCTTCCATGGTCTGAATAAGGTCGATCCCGGTATCTATTTTAAGATCCCGGATAATTAAAACTCCAGGCTCAATATCCCGTAATTCTTTCTTTTTACGAAGCCAGATATAACGGCCATCATTATTACTTCTTCTCAATCCAATGGCAGCAAGAGCTCCGATAATACCATCATGGGTACCGGTCAAACCCTCAAGATAAATACCCGAATCTTTCGCCTTTGTTATAGCTTCCTGCCGGGTTAATACTTCCTTCTTGGCCCTGTATCCCCATTCGATTATCTCCTGGTGTATAATATCTGACCCGGAAATACACAGACCGATATCGCATCCTTCAGGTGCGATTTCAAGTAGATATTCCCTGGCCTGTTTCTTAATTATTTCAATGTTGTTCGTTGTAAGGCTTATGGTAGCAGAACTATTCTGACTTGTATAGGGAATTGAATCATGGATAAATAACTGGTGACGTGTGATACCATCAATTATCCCCAGGTTTTTCTCTTCCAGTATCTTTGCCAGCTGGCGGGCATTGAAACCGGTACCCCTGCTTTCTTCGTTATCCGTATCGTCCAGACCAATAAAGTACTGCATCCCCTGAAAGCTTAATTATTATCCTTTTTTTTTGATTCATCGATATTGTCCTGAAACTCCCTGAAAGCATCTTCAACCGAATCATCGAATTTTTGCTGTAATACCTCATAGGCCTCCAGTAATTTACTTCCTTTCTCGGTTAAAACAGTTGTGCCTCCATCTTTGCCTCCCCGCTGTTTCTCGATAATCTGATATCCCAGTGATTTTTCAGAAGCTTTTAAATCGCCCCAGGCCTTACGGTAACTCACACCTGTTGCCTCAACAGCAGCTTTCAATGATCCTTTTTCCCTGATGTGTTTCAATAAACTGTATATAGTTTCATCAAGTATGCCCTGCCCGGTAACAGTGGATAACCAAATTTTGTAATTAAACAAATAATTCCTGTATCTCGATCCGTCTTTCTTGCGCATTATACGTTATGAATTATTATGCATATCGGGAGCAAATATAATATTTATCTGTGCACTGGTGACTTTAATATTTGCCAGCGATGTACAGGTTTTAGAGGGATAATATTTACTTTTGCCCAAATTTAATTTAGAAAAAATCTAAATAAAGGAGGTAATAATGAAATCAATAATAAAGATAATTACAGTAATAACGATTGTTTTTGCTTCTCAAACAAGCACCATGGCGCATTGTGAAATCCCATGCGGGATATATCACGATCAGTTAAGGATAGAATTATTGAAGGAACATATTCAGACAATTGAAAAATCGATGAATATGATTTCTGAATTACAGAGTGCGGATAACATCGATTATAATCAACTGGTGAGATGGATAGATAATAAAGAGCAACATGCAGATAAGATCCAGGAGATCGTAACACAGTATTTTATGAACCAGCGCATAAAATCCGTTGATCAGGCGGAAGGGGAGAGGTATGTAAAGTATATAAAAGAACTCACTTTACTTCATGAGATGCTGGTTTATTCGATGAAGGCCAAACAATCTCTAAACCTGGAATTAATAGAAGGTCTCAATAGCACACTTGAAGATTTTGAGGAATCTTACTTTTCAGATAAAGAGCATCAACATTGAGACTAATACTAAAATTGCTGTAGAACACGGAATACACAAATCTTCGAACACTGACTATCACAGATATTGACTGTAATAATCCGCGTTCGAAGATCTGTTTTAAGTGTGTTCTGTTTTCATAGCGCCCATTTTACCCTGGCGGTTGATTGGTTTCTATTCGAACTTATTATCCTGCATCGGACCAACTACTTCAATCACTTCCGGAAGGTCCATGCCCAGTTCTTTTAGGTGCTCGATGGTTGGAACACCATTCTTTGTCCAGCCCCTTCTTTTATAAACAGCATCTTTCAGTTTCTCATACTGGTCTTCACGGAATTTTCTGATAACTTTCAGTTTTTCTTCTGTGGATTTACCTTCAGGATCGAAGCCAATCAGTTCTTTTAGCTGGTTATCGTAGCGTTCTGCCCTTGATTCATATTCTTCGATGGTAACAGGACCTGCAGCGCGGAAAGGCTGGTTATCATTTACTCTCAGTCCATATCCCCTTCTGATATTGAAGATACGCTGAAAGTTATATACACGCTCCGACTGACGGATCATTTCTTTTTTATCAAAGGGTTTGCCAGTTACTGCTTTATAAATGGTAACATAATTGTCCACATGTTCCGGGACTTTTGCTGGTTCATCTGTCTCGGCATTGGTTTCCGGTTCTACGTCATTCCAGGGTAGTTTACACAATCCCTGCAATCCGAACCATGTCCTGAACATCGGGAAATAATGAAGTGCTTCGGCTTTATCTTCAAATGTTGGGATCTGGTTATTTACCATATCCATAAAGATCAGCCATGCTTCGTCGTGTTGGGGGCCTTTGTTGGTAAGTGCAAAACCACCCTGCTGAGCAAGTGATTCTTTCGATACATATTCGGAATACTCAAGCCCTTTGTTTTCCATAGCGATGTCCTGCAGAAATTTTGCATCACCCCATCCTTTTTCAATGAACATCTCTTTCATTTTGCGGGTACCCATACCGGCAATTACTCCAAATCCTTCGCCTCTGGCAAGTTGATGCAGCAGCTCCATGGCAGAATCGGCATTGCCGAAATTCAGTTTCAGCCCACCGCTTCTTTCTTCATTTAAAATACCGTTTTCATAACATTCCATTACAAAAGCAAGAATGGTTCCCCATGAAATGGTGCATATACCGTAGGTATCACAATAGAAGTTGGCTTCGATGATATAGTCAGGATTAAAGATACCACAGTTGGAGCCAAGTCCGCCTGCATTTTCATATTCCGGACCATCAACAATCACTGTCTGGCCTGCGTATGGACCGGTTCTGACTTTATAATTATCGACACCTTTGGCGCATGCCATATTACAACCTATCCAGCATCCATCAGGAATACCTTGTGTGAAACGGGATTTCCATACATCCCCATGAATCTCATCGGCTTCAGGATGGCTACCGAATTTATAATTATGAACCGGTAAAAGATCATAATCATTCATGATGTTCACAAGGTGAGCTGTACCCTTTGTCCTCATTTCTGCCTGTGAATCATCAAGCTCACGCATCTCCTTATTGAAACGTTTGCCTCTTTCCATAATGGCCTGGAGATCAACTACATTATTCAGGTTCCCTTTTACGCCGGGAACTTTGGCAACAAGTGCCCTGATCTTTTTATCCCTGAATACGGTACCTATTCCACCACGTCCGGCCTGCTTAAGCCTGACAAGTTTACGTTTGGGATCATAAAAACTGAAATTAAGCATGCCGATCAAGGAGTGCTCCGCGGCAGCACCTGTCGATACTACACTGATGTTCTTTTTATCCTTATCATTATCAGCATACATCCCGGTAAGCCGCTCAGCCAGTTCATGACTATCAACAATACCATCATAGTCCACCTCATCGATTTCTACGGTATGATTCACACCATCAATAAATACAATGATATCTTTATTTGATTTTCCCTGGATTTCAATAGCATCAAATCCGGCAAATTTCAGGAAAGGTCCAAAAAAACCACCGACATTACTATCGATAGGAATATCCGTTTGTGGTGAAATAGAAACACAGATCGATTTTCCGGTTCCCGAATACTGGGTAATACCACCAATCGGACCGGAAGAGATGTTGATCTCATTCTCAGGATCATTCCATTGGGTATCGGGTTTTGTTGCATCCCATAACAATTTGAGACCATAACCTTTTCCACCGATAAATTTTTCCTTCATAATGGCCGGGACATTTTTTTCCGTAATCTCTGAATTGCCCACATTAATATAAAGGATCTTATCGGTGTATCCTTTTTCCAGTGGTACCCATGTATAATCCCATTTCTTAAGGAGCGTATGGGATTTTTTCATTTCTTCAGCTGTCATATTTGTTTGATTTTTAGTTTAAACGTTAAATTGTTGGACCGTTGAGTTGTTACTAATGCTACTCATTTTCTGTGAATGAAAGCACCAGAAGTTTTGTGCAAAATTTATTGCGATACAAAGTTATATTTTTGTTAAATAGTCAATGCTTTACGGGTTTGATATGCAGGTCTTTGCATATCGGTTGATTTGATATAAATCCCTTAATTATATACAATTACATGGATAATTTAGAAGAAGTATAAATTGTATCGGGGAATAAATACCTTAACTTTGTTTAAATCTAAATATTTAAAGATATAAATATGACTCTTGAGCGAATTAAAGAAATACTTTCCTCGAAAACTGTGGGGATTGCCGGATGTGGCGGACTTGGATCCAACTGTGCAGTTGCACTGGCAAGGGTAGGAATCGGAAAACTGATCCTTGTTGATTTTGACAGGATAGAAGAAAGCAACCTGAACCGGCAGAATTATTATATTGATCAGGTTGGACAAGTTAAAGTTTATACACTTCAGGATAATATGTATTATATTAATCCGGATGTAGAGGTAGAAGCTTACAGAAAAAAACTTGGACCCAGAAATCTTATACAGGTTTACAAAGATTGTGATGTAATTGTGGAGGCTTTTGATCATGCAGAGATGAAGCAGATGATTATAGAAACCGTCCTACGCAAACTACATGATATACCTCTTGTTGTTGGAGTTGGCATGGCAGGTTGGGGAAATAATAACACCATCAAAACCCGCAGGGATGGGAATTTGTATATTTGCGGCGATGAAAGCAGTGAGATCGGGGAGGATAATCCACCCCTTGCACCAAGAGTGGGAATAGTGGCAAATATGCAGGCAAATACCGTTTTGGAAATTTTGTTGAGTAGTTGAGTAGGTTGTACTTTATAAATCATCCATTAATTATAGCAGGCATTCAACTTCCAGCTTCTTGAAATTAAACTAAATCCTGATAAATATAACAGCATACAACTGCAAGAAGAATAGTAAAATGAATATAATTCTGAATAACAGACCTGAGCAAATAAATAGGGAGCAACTAACTGTTGCTGATCTTATAAAATACAAAAACTTTACCTTCAAACTTATCGTTACCAAAGTCAATGGAAAACTCGTTCGGAAGGATGAACGGGATAAGGCTATTGTCAGGGATGGAGATAATGTAATGGTTCTGCATCTGGTAAGTGGCGGATAATCGGGATTGAATATTTACGATTGACGACAGATGATTGACGACGGACTATTGACGAATAACAATCAGTAACAATTCATCAATCGTCAGTCGTCAAAAGTCAATTCTACAGCATTTCTGCCACAACGAAAGTACTTCCTCCAATAAAAATCAAATCATTGGTTTGCGCATGTGATCTGGCATTATTAAATGCATCAGCGACAGAGCGATATGCCTTCCCTGTCAACCCTGAACCTGAGGCTTTGTCTGCAAGGATATCCTGGTCTAATCCCCGTGGAATATCAGCCTTGCAAAAATAATAGGTGGCATTGGTTGGCAACAGCCTGAGAATTTTTCCTGAATCTTTATCATTAACCATCCCCAGCACAAAATGAAGGTGTTCATATTGAACCGATTTGAGCTGTTGGAGTATCATTTTAATTCCATCAAGGTTATGGCCAATATCGCAAATTGTAAGCGGTTTCTCTGACAAAACCTGCCACCGTCCCAGGATTCCGGTATTTTCTATAACATTTTCTATTCCTGATTTGATATGCCCTTTAAATATTTTGAATGCTGTGCTGTTCATGGTTTCTATTGCCTGAAGTGCAGTGATCAGGTTTTTGAATTGATAATAACCGGTAATGGGCAGAATAATATCCTGAAGATATGGTGACGATAAATAGTTTACGGTGATCCTGTATTTGATTTTACCATGAACAATTTCTTCTATACTCTCAACAGCAAAATTTTTGTCAGCAAATGTTATACTGGCATGATGAGCTTTTGCTTTGTCAAGAAAAACTTCATCAGAACCTGGCTGTGTTTCTCCGATGATTACAGGAATTCCCGGTTTGATGATCTCGGATTTTTCAGCAGCAATTTTTTCAATGGTATCGCCTAAATACTGCATATGATCAAAACTGATATTTGTGATTACAGCGATCTCCGGTGTAATGACATTTGTAGAGTCAAGTCTTCCGCCCATACCAGTTTCAATAACCGCAATATCCACTTTTTCATCTTCAAAATACTTGAACGCCATTCCAACAGTCATTTCGAAAAAGGAGGGATTGATACTTTCAAAACCGGCTTTATATTTTTCAACAAAGCCAACTACATATTGTTCAGGTACCATTCTTCCATTAATCTTAATCCTTTCCCTGAAATCTTTCAAATGTGGGGATGTATATAATCCGGTTTTGTATCCGGCCTCCTGTAGGATGGAAGCGACCATGTGGGCAACTGAACCTTTGCCATTGGTGCCGGCAACATGAACCGACCTGAGATTATTATGTGGATTGTCAAGGATGTCAAGCATGGCGTAAGTGTTATCCAGGTTTGCTTTATAGGCTGCAGCTCCCACCCTCTGGTACATTGGTAGTTGACTGAATAAGTATTCAAGAGTTTGTGTATAGTTCATAATACTTTATTTTGTGAAATTCCAGATTGCAAATTCAAGATTACGGACTTAATTCTCAAAATAGTATCCTTTGCCGTCACAATCAATACAATCTTTATCCCTGCCCTGACATCTGCATTTAATAGCCCCAGCCAGTAAATCACTAAAGGATCCCTTGTTTTGTTTTTCGAAAAGATTTATCCCTAACCATTCATCCCATCCTTTCCATTCACTGCCTTTATATGCGATTTCAGGATATGCATAGATGCATTCAGGTTTATTAGTAACACAATATTTTCTCCATGCTGAAATTGACTTAAGATTTAAGCTTTCAACAAATTTTTGTGTCAATACATAAGTTTTATAATCAATACTTTTACCCAACCAGTCATCCCATCCGATCCATCCTTTGTCTTTGTATTCATAATGAGGTTTTACAGGTAAACATAAATTATACTCCTTGGTAAACTGAATATTATTGTTAATATACTTATCCCAATCAATTTTCTTCTTTAATCGCAAGCACCTTGCAAATTCCCTTGCTGTTTTAAAGGGAGAATACAACTTTCTGGATTCAGGTGGTACAAGCCAGTCTTGCCAACCTTTCCAACCGGAATACTTGTATATTTCGTCTGGATTGGAAGGGATATTATAACCTAGAGGGGATTTATCAGGGTAATTATTTTTTATATGAAGTTTCCATTCCTCACGGTATTCAAGCCCAATTGTCCAGACCTGATTCCTCGCTTCTTTGAAAAGGAGCCATTTGTCATCTACCTGGTCCCATAAGCTTGGTTGGTTGTTTTCCATTAATCAGGATAGTTGATTTACTGAATTTTATAACAAATTTATGAAAAACTTAGAGGATACAAGGAAACACTCACAAAGAAATAATGAGCTTTCTGATTTGCAACAATTGAGCAATCAATGAAGCCATGAAACAATTTGGATATATAGGAAAATAAATAGAAATAATTTGAAATAGAAGGCGCTAATACCTACTGCATTATAATGAAATTATAGGTAATTGTACCTTTCTGGATTTCCGGGGCATTGGGATCGGGATTGAATTTAGCCCTTTCTGCAGCTTCTTTGGCAACTCTTCTCAATTCCGGATCGGAGACTGTAGTTCCTTTAGCTCCTGCCTCGGCCCTCACAACCACTCCACGTTTGTCAACCCAGATAGTTACTACAACCTTCCCCTGGTCTTCTGAAGAATATGTCGGTTTGGGCAGATGCTTGGCACCTCGCCCACCAAGATCATAGGAAACACCTTCACCAATACCACCATGTCCTTCATAATTTTCCGATTCAACATCACCATGTGGTTTTCCCTGGTTCCCGGGTTCTCCGGTTTGTCCTTCAGGCTGGTCTGTGCCTTCAGAGGCCTGCTTGCCGGGATAAAGCGCTTTGGGATTGACTTTAGGTTCCTCGACCTGTTCTTCAACAACCTGCTCCTGTTGTGTTTCTGTTTGTTCTTCGGTAACCGTCTTATCTTCAGTTATTTCAGGTTTGTCTTCAGGTTTGTTCTCCTCAGGCTCATCCTGTTGTTCATCCGGAACTTCTTCCAATTCATCTTTCTCTTCAGGATTAGTAATAGCAGGTGTCTCTTCGGTATCATCTGTCAGGATCTCTTCTTCTTCAATCTCTTCTATTATCTGATCCTGCTGGGTGTTATCAGGAACCATCTCTTTAACAACCTCTTCTTCAACAATCTCTTCCTGTTTGGGTTCGGGAGGGGTAATTGAAGCAGGCTGATCTGAAGGATTAAAATCCTGACCATAATCATCATAACCAAGGTTTACCTCAACACCTTCTTCACCCGGTAAGGGAAGTGGGGTGGACAGACCAAGAAAAATAAGGCCAATCAAAACCACCAGGTGAAAAAGAATGGTTCCAATGATACCCCTTGTTTTTTCTTTTTTCTCGTTCATTTTAATGTTTAGGCCTTGTAGCCAGAATTACTTTGTGTTTCGTTCTGTACTTTTCGTTAATGTTATTCACTGCGTCGATAACATTAACAACATATTGAACCGGAACAGTTTGATCAGAGCGTAATACAATGGACGCATTGATCTGGCCTTTCAGTTTCTGGTCAATTTTCCCTTCTAACCCGGTCAGTGAAACCGCATCGTCATTTACATAATACCTGAACCTGTCGTTAATATAAACAGAAACTGTTTGCTTGGCCATGGTCCGGCTATTACTCGACGGAAGTAATAGTTTAATGGCATTTGGTGCAACCAGGGTGGAGGTCAGCATGAAAAAGATAAGCAACAGGAAAACCAGGTCCGACATGGAAGCTGTGCTAAACTGAACACTTCTTTTATTTCTTGTTTGTATTCCCATGGGTTATTCTATTTTGCAGGTTCATGCAAGAGATCCATAAACTCTGTTGCCCTGGCTTCCAGTTTATAAACAAGCTTTTCAACCCTTGCTACCAGGATATTATAGCAGATGTAAGCCAGGATACCTACAATCAGTCCTGCGACTGTTGTGATCATCGCCTGGTATATTCCTCCTGACAGCAACGCAATATCAATATTGTTACCGGCCATTGACATATCATAGAATGCTTTAATCATTCCAATAACCGTGCCTAAAAATCCGAGCATCGGTGCGGCTCCGGCAATGGTGGCAAGTCCTGCAATGTTTTTCTCCAGTCTTGATATCTGTAACTTGCCAACATTCTCAATAGCAGCGTTGATATCGTTTAAAGGTTTCCCAATGCGTGAGATGCCCTTTTCTATCATCCTGGCAATGGGCGATGTGTTGCTTTTGCATAATCCAAGTGCTGAGTCAATCTGCCCGTTCAGGATAAAATCACGGATGTTGTTCATAAAATTCCGATCCTCCTTCGAAGCATGTGCGATAACCAGATACCGCTCAATAAAAATGTAAACTGCAATAATTGAAAATAATGCCAGTACAGCGATTATCCACCCACCCTTCATGGCAAGGTCTAGAATCGATAAGGTAAGTTCCCCCTCTTCACCTGTGGCAACGTTGTTTGATTGTAATAGAATGAAATTTAACATAAACTTTAAAATTTAAGAAAATCAAATTTAGTGGTAAATCTTCTGGCAATCGTTAATCTGGTTTTTTATTGTCAACACATTGATGTTAATAGTAACTGAAAATTTGCAGTTTTATTATAAGGGAACCGAAGTGTTTAGGGTGGTGCCTGGAAGAGTCAAAATTGTCGATTGTCGATTGTCGATATTCGGTTTGCAAAGTGATGATTGATAATTCAAACAGCTTAGTGCTTATCACTGCTGAACCAATACTTACCATTTAATTCATACAAGTGCATAGCGGTTTACGCTCCAACCATTCAACGCTCAACCCTCAACGCTCAACCTTCAACCATTACTGATCAATATCAGTTTTTAAACTGAAATAGAACAACACATTTAAAATATAAGATATGATTGTATCTTGCTGTAGAAAACTTTTTTACCTTTGCACCTTCCTTTTTATGAACAAAAAACTTAATTAAGAAATGGAAGTATTTATAGCAATGGTTGTAGTGTTCATACTTGGCTACACATTGATAGCACTGGAACACCCGATTAAAATAGACAAAGCCGCAACAGCACTACTTTTAGGTATGGTGCTCTGGGTAATTTATGTTTTCTGGAGAGTGGATATCCTCTCCCTGATGAACAATACCGGGCATTACCTGAGTCACTGGTGGGCTGAGTATGTACATGAGCAAGGGATACATGATCCTACCTCAAAAGATATGCTGTCATTTATTACCCATCATGAACTAATGCATCACCTGGCAGAGATTTCAACAATATTGTTCTTTTTGCTTGGAGCAATGACGATAGTTGAAACAGTTGACCAGCACCAGGGATTTAAGATCATTACCGACAGGATAAAAACAACCAGCAAGGTTAAATTGTTATGGATACTGAGTTTCCTGACTTTCTTTATGTCAGCAACTCTTGACAACCTAACTACAACTATTGTACTTGTAGCCCTTTTAAGAAAGCTGATCGACGATAAGAAAACAAGGTGGTTCTTTGCCAGTATGGTTGTTCTGGCAGCCAATGCAGGGGGAGCATGGTCACCTATTGGTGATGTTACTACCATCATGTTGTGGATCGGCGGACAGGTTACAACAGTTAATATCATTACCTATGTAATCCTTCCAAGCCTTGTTACTATGGTTGTTCCATTGATAATACTTACATTTACGATGAAAGGAACTGTGGCCAGGCCACCCCGGGATGCAATTGAAAATGGAAATTTCACTACCTCTTTCGAACAAAAGCTTTTATTGATCATGGGTGTGAGTGGACTGCTCTTTGTACCAATTTTTAAAACCTTTACCCATCTTCCACCATACATGGGTATGTTATTCAGTTTAGGTGTGATCTGGGTAACCACAGAAGTGATGCACAGGAAAAAACCGCTTAAAGACCGTAGAAAGCTTACCATTATAGGTATCCTTCAGAAAGTGGACGTTCCTACCGTATTCTTCTTCATGGGAATATTAACCGCTGTTGCTGCTTTGCAATCAGCCGGCCACCTTGGTGTTCTTGCAAAATACCTTGATGAAAATATAGGTGATATTTATGTGATCAACCTTATTATTGGGGTACTATCTGCTATAGTCGATAATGTTCCGCTTGTCGCAGGTGCCATGGGTATGTATGAGATTGCAGATCCGGGTGCAGTTGGTTATGCAGCGAATTTCGTGGTTGATGGGCCATTCTGGCAGTTCCTGGCATATTGTGCTGGTACCGGTGGTAGTATTCTGATCATCGGTTCTGCTGCAGGTGTGGCTGCCATGGGTATGGAAAGGATAGACTTTATCTGGTATCTGAAGAGGATCAGTCTGCTTGCACTCATCGGTTATATAGCAGGGGCTGCGGCATATTATTTTCAGATGACACTGTTGGCCGGATAAATTAGAGGTTAGAAGCTGGAGGTTGGAAGTTGGACAATCAACTTTTGTTCAACTTCCAACCTTTAACAATTTATTATCTACAGCGATACTGTAGAAATTTCTTTTCCCAGATCCAAGAATTACTCCACCGGGGTAAATATGCCTGTTAACAATTTTTAACAAATCATTAAACATCAGGCCCTAAACGCTTTTCCATTCTTGCTGAATCGAATTTTAGTAATTTTAAATTATCAATTCACAAGTTTTATAACTTCATAGTGTCTAAGTTATGAAGATTTAGTGATAAGGAGAAACTGAAAGCATTTTTAATGACAGATTCACAGCTCATCGAAGAATTACTTAATGATGACCCTAAAGCATTCAGGAGACTGGCAGATAAATATTATCCTGTTGTTCTGCAAACTGCAATGGGATTTTTGCATAATGCCGCTGATGCCGAGGATATTTGTCAGGACGTATTTATTGAAGTTTATCAATCAATTAAAAAATTCAGAAAGGAATCAAAATTGTCCACCTGGATATACAGGATCACGGTGAATAAATCGCTGAACTTTATCCGGAAAAATAAGAGAAACAGTTTAATTGAAAATATGGAATCATATGTTTTTGGAAGGAAAGAAAAGTATAATAAGGATCTTCCCGGTGGTTTTGTTTCAGGACAGGAAACAGAACTGGAAAAGAATGAGCGTACTCAGGTATTGCATAAGGCAATTAATTCATTATCCGGAAACCAGAAAATAGCATTCACATTGAGTAAATATGATGATCTGGCTAACAAAGAAATTGCAGAAATAATGAATGTTTCAGTCTCTTCTGTTGAATCATTGATACACCGTGCAAAACTAAATCTACAAAAACAATTGTTATCTTATTTCGAAAAGAAATGAGCCTAAATCGCAAGTTTTTGAAAACTAATGTGTCAAAATAAAAATGAATAACATGAATTGCAAAACGGTAAAAGAAAGTATCATCTTTTTTATCGGGAACGATCTCGGTAAAAAGGAGTGTTCAGAAGTTGAAAAACATCTGGATTCCTGCCGTCAATGCAGTCATCTCTATAATGAGATTCAGCAAACCCTGGGAATCATTGAAGAAGAAAAGATCCCCGAAACAAATCCATTCTTTTTTACAAGACTGGAGGCCCGCATCGAGAATCCACAGGAAAACTTCAACAGGCGGCCAATCTTTGTAAGATCTTTACAGGCTGCCATGGCAGGCATTTTACTTGCAGTTGCGGTTTACTCCGGGATACTTTTAGGGAACAAATACATTCATGAAGATTTCCAGCAAACAGAATTAACGGAGGATCAGTACTATTCCCAGGAATACTTTTTAGATGAATACAGTTATGAATCCATCGAAAACTATTTATATAATAATAAGGAGTAAGTCATGAATTATTTTAATAGAAAAAATATAATTATCTGGATATTGGTTGTTTTGTTTATCATCAATGTTACAGCCATCGCAACCATTTTTTATCAGATTCAACGGTTCAAAAGGGTAGGGGGATTACAACATTCTTTTGAGGATCCCCCGGCTTATATCCAGAAAAAGCTTGGACTGAATGAAAAACAGGCACAATGGTTCCATGAACAGCATATAGCATTCAGGGATACTGCAAGCCGGTTTTTCGATAAATTCAACCTGATCAGGACTGAAATGGCTGATGAGTTATCAAAAGAGAATCCAGACCGTAAAATACTTGAAAATTACGCGAATCAATATGGTGAATTGCATAAACAGCTTAAGATGTTTACTATTGAACACTTTTTATCGCTCAGGGAAAAGTGTACTCCGGAGCAGCAGCAGCAACTTGATATGTTTATGCGCGGTTTGTTTGAACATGATCCCCGTGGATCTCACAAACGTGGAAAAGAATTCAGGTGTGGTAAAGAAAGCAGGGTCATGTCACCATTCGGAAATTTACTTTTTTATTAATAAATATTTTAAATGTTATGAAAACAAGAATTGTTAAAAAAGGAAGCATGATAATGCTTGTTGCGATATTCATGATGGGAATTTCAATGGCAACAGTTAATGCACAGAGAAGTAATCAACACAGTTCCCACAGGGGGGTGCACAAAAAAGATGTCAAGCCTGGCTCCTGTCATGGTATACCTGATCTGACTGAAGAGCAAATGCAACAAATTGAAGAACTGCGAACAATGCATATGAAAGAGACCATGCCGTTGAAAAACGAGATGGATGTGAAACAGGCGGAGCTTAAATCCCTGTCATCTGGTGATGATGTTAATATGAAAGATGTTAACAACAAGATTGATGAGATCTCGGTATTGCATGTTGAGATGATGAAAAAGCGGGTAGCTCATAAGCAGGAGGTAAGGAAACTCCTGAATGATAAGCAGCGTATTTATTTTGATGCACAAGCAGCGCATCATGGTAAGGGGATGCATAGCAAAGGCAGGTATGCCAAAGGTATGTGCGGGAAAAGAGGACATGGTTCGCAACAACCACCCTGCCCGTATGGTATGGATGGTGATGATGAATAGTATTCATATCCTTGCGGTAACCAGGATTATAACCACATTATCCTAGATCACTGTTACTGTTAGTTTCTTCGATATCCTAGCACCGATTACCGATATGGGATTTACGAATTATTTATAATCTAAAATAGATCTGATATCTTCAATCGTTAATCGGTGTTCGTCATTCAAAAAATAGCCTATCATAGATAAACATAACTAAGAAGTCAATGTATGAGTGTTTTAAATAACTATTTCAATGATCGGATACAAGTTATTAAAAACTGGTTGAAATGGAAATATTTTATGGAACGACCACCAATCCTGAACTGCTATCCTTTCCGGCACCTGTTACTGATGAAAGGCAATTTATTTCATTCCGCCAGCGCAGAATCCCAAGAAAAGCAAATATCAATGCTTCCTTGTAATCAATAATGTCAGGATCGGGTAATATGACCTGATCGGAATTCAGTTCTTTGATCCTTTCCACCAGGAAGGTATTATAACTACCACCACCGCTTAAAAGAATATGCTGGTTTCGTGTTCTGTTGGTAATTCGGGCTACCTGGATGGCAATATGCTCCGTAATGGTTCGTAGCAGATCTTCTTCAGGATATTTATATTGAGTGATGATGGATAGAAATTTGTCCTCCACCCATTCCCTTCCCAGGCTTTTTGGAGGTGGAAGAGAATAATAATGAAGATCGTTCAGGTTTGCAAGTAGATCATTACGTAATATCCCATTCCTGGCCAGTAAGCCTTCGCTATCGTACTCAACACCATTTTTCTGGATAATATGGTTTAGGACAATATTGACAGGACAAATATCAAAAGCAATTCTATTGTCATGTTCATCATAGGAAATATTCCCGAATCCACCCAGGTTCAGGCAGTACTCATACTCATTAAATAAAAGCTTATCACCAACAGGTACCAGTGGTGCACCCTGCCCACCCAGGCTTACATCGAGTGACCTGAAATCATATATCACCGGTAATTGTGTCATTGCTGCTATGGCATGACCATCACCCAGCTGGAACGTAATCCCAATGTCGGGCTGGTGAAAGATGGTATGTCCATGTGACGCAATCAACTCCGGATTCAGGTTATTCCTGGTGATAAATTGATTCACATGCTTACCCAGAAAAGATCCATATTCAGTGTGTAATTTATTCAGATGAGAAGGATCCTGCTTATATGCTCCGGTAAGCATATCTGTCCAGTCTTTACTATAAGAAATAGTTACTGCCCGATCAATATGATATGCCCACACTGCTCCCTCTTTCAGGAATGTACAATGGGCAATATCAATACCATCCAGGGAGGTTCCTGACATTATACCAATTACCCGGTATTCTTTTTGATTATTCAAGTTTTATAATACTTCGAGCAGTTTTTCAAGTTGAATTCCCCTGGAACCCTTGATATAGATAGTGGAATTTTTAACGGGGTGGTCCCTGAAATAATCCATTACCTGAAGAACATTTTCGAAATTTTTATACAAGGGATTATTATTGACAGTTGCATATTCTTCACCAACAAGAAGTACCTGATCAATATTCAATTCATCAATACGGCGTAATATCGTTTCATGTTCATCCTTACTGTATTTGCCAAGTTCCAGCATGTCGCCAAGTATCAGGGTTTTATGCCTGGCATTTCTTTCGTTAAATCCAATTATTCCAAACATCACACTTGTAGGATTGGCATTATAGGCATCCATCAGAATTACATTCTTCCCTGTCCTGATCATCTGCGACCTGCTGTTATCCGGTTCATAGTTTTCAATGGCCTTTACGATGTCTTCAGGCTCGACCTTAAAAAAGTTACCGATGCAGGCAGCTGCCAGAATATTCTCAAAATTATAGGCGCCAAATAATCTGGTGGCAATAATTATTTTTCCCGATATAGATTCCCAGCTGAGCTTCAGAAAGGGATCGGTTTCCAGAATCGATCCACGACAGTTACCTGGTGTGGTGCTACCATAGTTTATCCTCGGGATCTTTGCCGAAAGCTTAACCAGCAGGGGATTATCACTGTTTACGAAAAGGGTTCCGTTTCTGGAACGGATATACTTATAAAGTTCCGATTTCGCTTCAACAACACCTTCAAAACCACCAAAACCTTCAAGGTGAGCCCGGCCTATATTGGTAATCAGCCCATACTCAGGTTCAGCAATATGGCACAATTCATTGATCTCCCCCGGATGATTGGCACCCATCTCAATAACGGCAATTTCATCATCTTCGGAAAGTGACAGCAATGTGAGTGGTACACCGATATGGTTATTCAGATTTCCTTTGCTGTATAATGTTTTGTATTTCGTACCCAGTATGGCAGCAATGAGTTCTTTGGTGGTAGTTTTTCCGTTTGAGCCGGTTAAACCTATGACAGGGATCTTGATTTGATTCCTGTGATGGTTTGCAAGATCCTGAAGGGTTTTAAGTACGTCATCGACAAGGAAAGTTCTTTCATCTATGCCATATTCCTCCTCATCAACAACAACCAGGACAGCACCTTTTTCAACAGCTTCCCGGGCAAACTTATTTCCGTTGAAGTTTTCTCCTTTCAAACAGAAAAAAACTGATCCTTCGATTTCTTTCCTGGTATCAGTACAAACCTTCCTGTTTTGTTGATAATATTTATATAGTTCAGGAATCACCATAAAATTTCATTAAAATAAAACCCCACCTGAATCAACAGATGGGGTGAATATAATACTTGGGACTAATAATTCAAATTCTTAATGTCCAGGCAGCGGACTACCTACACGTGACATGGAGCATCTGAAACCGATTGTTGATGAAGCTTCATTCTGATCGAGGAACCTCCTGGCACCAGGACTCAACCAATATGCTCTGTCCTTCCAGTTACCACCTTTATATACCCTGGCCTGGTCGCTGATGAGTGAAGTCACTCCGTATTCATACATTTTATCGGAGGTATTTGATTGATCAGGTTCCCTGAGCCAATCGGCATCAACCTGTGATTGATGGTCACCATCACGATAATTAATATTGTTGGCTTTTCTGTAATTCCTTCTAGAAAGGCTCTCTTCAGTTGTAATTTCTTCATACTGAATTCTTCCGAGGCTGTCTTTTTCAACGAGGAATCCTTCAAAGTCAACCATTTTCTTTGTAAAGATGTTTCCTCTGTAAGGGCTGTAATCTGAGAAATCATAATAGGACATCGGGCGATAAACATCAAGAACCCATTCACTAACATTACCACCCATATTATAAAGACCATAATCGTTAGGCCAGTATGAGCCAACGGGAGCAGGTATGTCAGCACCGTCATTCAGGTTGCCTGCAACACCCATATAGTCACCTCGTCCTCTTTTGAAGTTTGAAACAAAGCTTCCATAATATTTTCTTTCATCAGTTCTGACAACACTACCATTCCAGGGGTAGGTTTTTCTTTCAACCACTCTTTCGTAGAGGGTGTTTCCTATAAGGCCCAGAGCGGCATATTCCCATTCGGCTTCAGTTGGTAGCCTGTATCTCGGAAGAAGTATACCATCTTCTATCTTTACCCTTCTGATATCGGAACCTGTCGGATCGAGATTCTGTTTGCCTTCTTGTACCAGGCCTTCATATTGTCCTGCAAGATATGATTCTGTGTTAAAATTGTTTTCGTTCTTCTGGTCAGGATCCCAGTCAAGAATACCTTCTTCAATAAGCAACAGCTCATTAACCCGGTTGGTCCTCCAGTTACAATAGTTGTTTGCCTGTACCCAGGTAACTCCAACTACAGGATAATCGTGATAGGAGGGATGACGCAGGTACATCTCAACAAGGGGCTCATTGTATGCAAGCCTGTCGCGCCATACCAGCGTATCAGGCAAAGCATCCCGGTAAACTTCCGGATAATCTTCCCCATATACCCTGTGTAACCAGTAAAGGTATTCCAGGTAATCGAGATTGCTTACCTCGGTTTCATCCATATAAAATGATGGAATGGTAACTCTTCTTGGGAAATTATCCCAGTCGAAAAGTAAATCTTCCTGTGTAGCACCCATTACAAAGGTACCACCTTCAACAAAAATTAATCCGGGTCCCGTAATCTGAAGGCGGGAGGCAGATACTTCAAATCCACCATTTTCCGGATCATTAAAAGTCCAACCGGTTGAATGAGAGCGTTCTTTCGTACCACAGGAAACCATCAACGCAACTGTAGCTAGAATTGTGAGTGAAGTGAAAATCCTTTTCATTCTTTTTACTGTTATAGTTTATTGATTTTTATCAATTTTGGTTAATAACTAAAAAGTGGGCGCTTTTATTGCCCTTATTTTACGTCTTTTTTCTCCCTTGTAAACACAGAAACGGTAAGCAAATGAAATTTCATGTGCTCCACCGCTTACATTACTGAGTTTCGACAGGGTAAAATCATAGCTGTATCCTATCCTGTAATTCGCATAATTGATACCGATAAGCACGATGGCAGCATCAATATTATCGAAACTATTCCGTAACCAGACTCCTGCAACAAAGGGATATTTATTTACATAAGCTCCAAAATTCAATTCCTGGGATTTGTTCTGTTGCTGATAAAGAATATTTGGCATCAGTAACCAGTCACCTTCTTCATAATAACCAAAACCACCGCGTGAGAGGTTATAGGAAGCGCCTCCATGAATAGTGATTTTCATTGGGAGCTTGCTGTCGGTATTATCGTAAAAGCCGATATCAGGCTGTGTAAGGTGATGAACTGCTAAACCTGCAAATACAGCACCATTAAAATCAAGTACCGCACCGGCAGCAAAATCAATATAGGATTTATCGAAAGAGGAGGGAGGGGTTTCAGAGGTTGATGGGTTAATTGTTCCGGTTGTAGGATCAATCTGATCTCCGAAGATGAGTTTGTTCCAGTCGAGTTTCTGCTGAGAATAGGTACCCTGGATACCGAAACTGATCAAAATCTTCTGGTTGACAATTAACTTATACGAATAAGATGCGCTTATATGGGTTCTTTTTAATGCGCCCCCCTCACCACTTTTATCCCCAACAAAAGAAATACCGATTCCGCTACGCAATTTATTGAGAATCTGGTCGTAAGATGCACTGTATGTTACAAAAGCATCGCCCAGGGATGGCCACTGGTTCCTGTAATTAAGGTTGATTCGTGCACATTCAACTGAACCTGTCATGCCGGGATTCAAAAACATGGGGTTGGCATAATACTGCGAAAAATGTGGGTCCTGTGCGAACCCTGTATGAACAACTACGAACAGGCTACTAATTAAAAAAGCTTTTAAGAGTTTGTTAATCATGAGTTATGTAGTAGTGAAATTAAGGGTACAATTATACAAACAATTTTTTAAATGACTAATAATTTTCAGAATTAATTACACCTTTGCAATATTCAGTTATTCATAACGTTTATAAATTGATTCTGGTATCTTAACGTATTAAGAGTTAGTTTATTTCGAACATCTAAAATTCACACGTTGCCCATGAGGTTATACAGCTTGGTAATTTTATTTTTTTTTATGGGGTGGTGCCTGACTGTCATATCGCAGAATACACTTATCTTGAAGCAGTCAATAACCTGGAAAGATAATCCATCGAAGTTTTTATTCTTTGATGATGCAGCATATACTTTACGATCAAAATCTTTACCGGAATATCACCTAAAAGTCAATCTTCCCGGATCAAGGGAAATAGAAACCGTTAATATCACCGATGCCGTGTTTGAAACATTAACAGCAAAGGAAACTGAACTTGTCAGCGCTTCGGGTGTGAATATCGCTGAGACACCGATCATATCCCATAATGAAGAAATTGAGAGAAATATACCTGCCGGAAGTATCAGTATTATTCCATTCCGGCGTGATCCGGTAAGTGGGGAACTTCAAAAACTCCTGTCATTTAATTTATCTGTGGACTTTGGGGAAAAAATCAATATTCCTGAAAACAAAACCATTTTTGCAACACAATCAGTTCTGGCAAACGGGAACTGGTACAGGATACGGTTATCAACAACTGGTATTTATAAAATAACTTATGATGAACTGGAAGAAATGGGTATTCCTGTTTCCTCTATAGATCCGAAGAATATCAGAATTTATGGAAATGGTGAGGGGATGCTCCCTGAATCCAACTCGGTTTTTGTATATGATGACCTGCAAGAGAATGCCATACAGGTAGCAGGAGAAGAAGATGGTGTATTTAACCAGGGTGACTATATTCTTTTTTATGGTAAAAGCCCCACAAAATGGACCCATCAGATTGGAACAAGCTGTTTCACACATAAGTTTAATATTTATGATGATTACTCCTATTATTTTATAACCACCGATCTTGGCCCTGGAAAACGTATTGGGGTTCAGGAAACATCACAGGAGAATCCAGATATTATTGTGACATCCTTTAATGATTATACCTATCATGAAATTGATGAGGTTAACCTGCTTGGTACCGGAAAAAAATGGTATGAAGAAGCTTTTGAATACACCTCAACAATGACTGTTGAAAATCAAGTTCCAGGTTTGCTGGCAGATGAAGATATTGAAGTGAGTGTTCTTATGGCAGCACGATCATTTGTAAATAGCACGTTCAGCGTAACTGCCAATGGTGTTTATCTGGGGCAGGAAACCATACCACTGGTTTATGAAGGATCTGATGAAGCCTATGCCAGGGAAAGGACATTCACGGATGTTTTTAACTCGGTTGGTAATCAGATCACAATAGAAGTTGAATACATAAAAACCAGCATCAGTGCTATGGCATGGCTCGATTATATAGAGCTTAACTACGTAAGAAGCCTGAATATGCATGCTGATCAAATTGGATTCAGGAATTGCAACTCAGCGGGAATTGGCAATATCTCGGAGTTCAGGATCAGCGGGGCAAACAGTAATGTCTTCGTATGGAATGTAACCGATCCGCTGAATGTTGAACTGGTTGATGGAAACCTGGTGGGAAGCACCTATTCTTATAAATTACCCACTGATTCCCTGCTTGAGTTTGTGGCTGGTAATGGATCTTCCTTCTATCAGGCTGAATACGTTAGCCAGGTTGAGAACCAGGATCTTCATGGGAATACCGATGTTGATCTTATTATAATTACACATCCGGAATTCCTGAGCGAGGCCAACCAGTTAGCCGATCACCACCGTAATTATGATGACCTGAGTACCGTTGTTGCAACCACACAGCAGGTTTATAACGAATTCTCGTCTGGCAGGCAGGATGTGACAGCCATCAGGAATTATATGCGTATGTTGTATCAAAGTGCCGAAAGAGGAAGTGAACCAAGATACCTGCTACTATTTGGTGATGCCTCCTATGATTATAAAGACAGGATCGCTGAAAATACCAACTATGTTCCAAGCTGGGAATCAAGCCAATCATTAAGTATGATCAGCTCCTATGTTACAGATGATTATTTTGTATTGCTTGATCCTGATGAGGGCTATAATGCTAATGGAAAACTTGATATGGGCGTTGGGCGTTTACCAGTTTACACAAAATCACAGGCCCAGGGTGTTGTCAACAAGATTTTGCATTATACCAGCGACAGTGAGGAGGTAATGGGTAACTGGCGAACTTATATCTGTTTTGTTGCTGACGATGAGGATGGGAACTTGCATGTTACCCAGGCTGAGCAACTCGCCAATTATGTAGAGACCCACCTCAAAGATTTTAATGTGGATAAAATTTACCTGGATGCCTATCCCCAGGAATCTACACCGAGTGGTCAGCGTTATCCCCTGGCTGTGGAAGCCATTAACAACAGGATCGAAAAAGGGGCGCTGGTGATTAACTACACAGGCCATGGTGGGGAACTGGGATTGGCTCATGAACAGGTTGTTGATAATGCCGATATCCAGAGCTGGAAGAATTTCGATAACCTTCCGGTATTCATCACAGCTACCTGTGAATTCAGCCGTTATGATGATCCCACCAGAACAGCTGCCGGTGAGTATGTTTTTCTCAATCCTGAAGGAGGAGCTATTTCTATGTACACAACCTCACGGGCTACATATGCAGGGGCAAATCTGGAACTTAATAAGAAATTTTATAAATATGCCTTCAGGAAAGAGAACGGATCCTATTACCGGATGGGTGATATCCTGATGTATTCCAAAAATGATATGGCGTCCAACAGCGTAAATACAAAGAAATATGTCCTCCTGGGTGATCCGGCCTTACGGATAGCTTACCCTAAAGATTCTGTGGCTACCATCAAAATAAATGGTAAGGTAATCAATGAAATACCCGATACGTTGAATGCACTTGCTGAAGTCAGTATCGAGGGTAGTATTTATGATTGCGAAGGGAATAAACTTGAAGATTACAACGGGGTGCTTATCACAACAGTGTTTGATAAACCTTCCAAAGTAACAACTTATGGACAGGATGATAACAGCAGCCCTGTAAACTTTTACCTCAGAAGGAATATCGTATATAAGGGTAAAGCCGAAATCCTCAATGGTGATTTTGTTCTCAGCTTTATTGTGCCCAAAGATATTGCTTATAACCTTGGCCCCGGAAGAATAAGTTATTATGCACATAAAGATAGCTCAGATGCAGTTGGATATAATGAAAATATTGTTGTAGGAGGTTATAACAACCAGGCCCAGCAGGATTATAACGGCCCGCTTGTGGATCTTTATATGAATGATGCAAATTTTATTGACGGAGGTATTACAGATGAAAATCCGGCATTGTATGCCTACCTGCAGGATGAGAGTGGTATTAATACAGTAGGTAATGGTATCGGGCACGACATCATTGCCATTCTGGATGACGAAAAAGACAATCCCCATATACTGAATGACTATTACGAAGCAGATCTTGGCGATTTTACAAGCGGGACGGTTTTATATCCGTTCTTTAACCTCAGCGAAGGTCATCATACCCTGTACCTCAAGGTTTGGGATGTGTATAATAATTCTGCGGATGCAACAGTGAATTTTGTAGTGGTCGGCTCAGCCGAGTTTACAGTGGACAGGCTTGTGAATTATCCCAATCCGTTTTTCGATTATACTAACTTTGTATTTGAACATAACAACCCCGACACCGATCTTGAAGTAGTGATCCAGATCTTTTCGCTTTCCGGACAACTGCAGGCAGAGATCAAAAAAGAAATAACGTCAGGAGGATATATGTCAGAACCTATACAATGGGATGGATGCAATAATAACGGCAAAAAACTGGGAAGAGGAATGTATATTTACAGAATGATGGCTAAATCATCATCAGGTGTAAGTGCCAGGGGAGATGGGAAATTAGTTATCCTTAGAAATTGATTTTTGGGATGCAACTATTAGTTTTGTATTAATGTCTTGTAAAAGAATAGGGTAATCAGTTACCAGTTCGAAGTTGCCAGTTTGAAGTTAAGTTAGCAAGTTGAACAACTTCAAACGTCAAACTGGCAACTTCGAACTAACAGCGAAATTAGCGACACATAAGCAGATAATATGAGAAGGGGTATCAGTTATACAATATTTTTATTAATTCTTGCAACAACCGGTTTTGCCCAGGATAATGTGAACCATTATCTTGATTGGAATTACAGGATGAAGGCACAGGCTTATGCTGCTGCCGGATTATTCTATTACCCATCAGGGGAACCGGGAGGTTTTGCAGCTACATCCGTTCTTTCAAAAGGTGAATGGTACAAATTGCGTGTTGAACATACCGGGATACATAAAATTACTTTTGAAAATATACAGGAACTTGGCGTTGATGTTGCCAGTATTGATCCGGACGGAATCAGGTTATTCGGCAACGGAAATGGCATGGTTCCTGAATTAAATTCACTTCCACGGCCTGATGATCTCAGTCAGTATGCAATATATATCGAAGGTGCGGAGGATGGTTCTTTTGATGAAGATGATTACATCCTTTTTTTTGCAGAAGCATCCCTGAAATGGATATATAATCCTTTTAAACAGGTGTTTGAGCATGAAACAAATATTTATGATGATTTCACATACTATTTTCTGAATATTGGTGCGGATGTAGGAAAAAGGATAGAGAATTTCGATGGTGGTACAATTGAGCCAAATGTTACAACTGATCAATATAATGATTTCTTCCTTCATGAATATGATATGAGAAGTCTTACCAAATCAGGTAAACTCTGGGTTGGTGAAGAGTTTAATGAAATCCTAGAGCGTGATTTTATTTTTGATTTTCCAGGATTGATCAATGATTCAGAGTTTGAGATGACAGTGGCCTATACTGCAAGGACAGACGGAGATAGTTTCCTTGAGATTTATGCATACAACGAAGAAATTGCAAACCTGGAGCTACCACATGTAAATTTGTCCAGTCCCAGGTTTGCTATGTCCACATCGAAGAATTATTCCGTTTCTGCTGCCAACGAACAGCTTGAATTGATGTTCAGGTTTGTGCCTTACAATACCATGTCTTTTGCGTGGCTTGATTTTATCGAAATGAATTTTAAACGTGACCTGCGTTTCAATCATGACCAGTTATTTTTCAGAAATGTCAAGGTAACCAGACCTAATAATATTGCGCAGTTTAAGTTAAGCGGATCAAATGAAAATATAAAGATCTGGGAGGTGACTGACAGGCATAACATCCGCGAGCTAATCAGCACTTACGAAAACGACACCGTTTATTTTATTATACCAACAGAAATACTCAGGGAGTTTATTGCCTGGGACGGAACAACATTCCTTGAGCCGGAGTTTCTCGGAAAGGTCCCGAATCAAAATCTTCATCATCTCCAACCTGAGGATTTAATCATTGTATCTCATCCTGATTTTCTGGATTATGCTGATGAACTTGGTGCATTGCATCTTGAGGTTGACGGGCTGAACTCCCTGGTGGTAACCACCGAAGAAATTTATAATGAATTCTCTTCGGGTGCGCTTGATCCCGGTGCTATTCGTGATTTTGTCAGGATGTTGTATGAAAGGGGAAAGAACCTTCAAATACCGAAATACCTTTTATTGTTTGGAGATGGGAACTATGATCCGAAAGACCGTGATGGGATTACCAACAACTTCATCCCTGCTTATCAGTCAGATGAATCACTGTTGATGACCTCTTCTTATGTTACCGATGACTTTTATGCACTGCTCGATTCCACGGAAGGTTATAATGCCGCAACAGGAAAAGTTGATGTTGGCGTTGGACGTTTACCGGTCAGCAATCAGGAACAGGCCCGGCAGGCCGTTGACAAGATAAGACATTATGTAAACGGACAACCCGATAACCTGGGCGATTGGAGAAATGAGATCTGTTTTATTGCCGATGATGAGAATGACAATCTCCATATGATCCAGGCTGAACAACTTGTTACTATCCTCGATACGGCATATAAGGAATATCATCTCAATAAGATCTATCTTGATGCTTATAAACAATACACCCTTTCGGGGGGATACCGTTATCCCGATGTGAATACTGCTATTAATGAAGCTATAGCTGATGGGGCATTGATCATCAATTATACCGGACATGGTGGTGAGCTGGGATGGTCGGAAGAAAAGGTGCTTGATATCCCAACCATCAATAGCTGGACGAATTTTGACAAATTACCGCTTTTCCTTACGGCTACCTGTGAATTCAGCCGCTTCGACAATCCTGAACTGGTTTCAGCAGGTGAACTCGTTTTTCTCAATCCCCATGGCGGCGGCATCGCATTATTCACAACCACACGTATCGCTTATTCAACAGCAAATTTCATGCTGAACAGGATTTTCTATAAAAATGCATTTAAGCCGGTAAATGGCCTTCCTCCACGCATGGGGGATATTATAAGGATTACCAAAGCAGAGTCAAATGGTACCTTTCAGAAGAATTTTACACTGCTGGGGGATCCTGCACTGCGTTTGAGTTATCCGGAGTATATCGTGCAGACAACCACCGTGCAAATCAATGACAACCCTTCGGAAGTTGATACCATTTCATCCCTTTCCAGGGTTACTATCAGCGGAGAGATCAGGAATACTAACGACCTAATAATCTCAGGTTTTAATGGAATATTATATCCGAAAATCTATGATAAACCTGTTGTGGTTCATACCCTGGCCAATGATAATGGAAGCCATGAAGAGGCTTTTGAAATACAGAACAAAGTCATTTTTGAAGGGTTGATCAGTGTAAAGGATGGTGAATTCAGTTTCTCCTTCGTTGTCCCCAGGGATATTGATTATAATTATGGCATCGGTAAGGTTGTTTACTATGCCATCGATACGTTAACCATGCAGGATGCCAACGGATACCATGAACTGATCATCGGCGGTGTTGATGAATATGCGGAAATTGATGATACCGGCCCCGAAATACAATTATATCTTAATAACACAGGTTTCCGATCGGGTGATTATGTAAACAGGGATCCCCTGCTTATTGCTTTTGTTGAAGACGCAAGCGGGATAAATTTCCTGGGCAATGGTATAGGACACGATATCATTGCCACCATTGATGGTGATCATAGTAATTCGATTGTTCTTAACAGTTATTATGAACCCGATATGGATAACTACAAAGGTGGTTCAATAATGTACCCGATCAATGAACTTTCAGAAGGTAAGCATAGCCTGGAATTGCTGGTATGGGATGTATTCAATAACTCTTCCCGGAAAACGGTCGAATTTTATGTTTCAGGATCCTACGATCTCAATATTACGGAAGTCATGAACTACCCCAATCCATTTACCACCCACACAAGCTTTATGTTTTCATTCGGACAGGAAAATGAGATGATTGATGTGGATATCAGGATATATACCCTGGAAGGAAGCCTGGTCCAGAAAATGTCGAAGTCGATGACCTCTTCGGCACTGAACCCGGAAACCATCACATGGAATGGGACAAACAACAACGGAAGCAGGTTGAAATCAGGGACTTACCTCTATAATATCACAGTTACCAATGAGCTTGGCTATAAAAATGATGCATCAGGCAAATTAGTCATAATCAACTAACAATAATAAGAAATAACAGTCGTTAATAAATTCATTACTTTTGTACCCTTTAAAAATTTAGAGATATATAATGAAAAAATTAGTTTTTATCTTTGGTATATTGATAGTTGCATTTCAGCTGAACGCACAGGACGATCCTGAATACAACGAACTAAGTGGAAAAGAATTAAATACGATTACCACAGCAGTTCCCTTCCTTACGATTGCCCCTGATGCCAGGGGAGGTTCCCTGGGGGATGCCGGAGTTTCTACCTCACCCGACGCGAACTCAATTTTCTGGAATGCAGCCAAATATGCTTTTGCTGAAAAGAAAATGGGTTTTGCTGTTTCCTATACCCCATGGTTAAGGGAACTGGTTGATGATATCAACCTCGCCTACCTGGCCGGATATTTTAAATTCGATAATAACCAGGCCATCGGTTTTGAGTTAAGGTATTTTTCACTGGGAGAGGTGATCTTCAGGCAGGATGCCAGCGATCCCGGATTCCCGGTTAAACCCAATGAATTTTCCGTTGGAGCCACATACTCCAGGAAGCTTTCAAATACACTTTCAGGAGCGGTTACTGCCAGGTATATACGCTCCGACCTCACACAGGGACAATATGCACAGGGTGTTGAAACAAATCCCGGACAGGCCATTGCTGCTGATATCGGTATTTACTGGCAGAAGGATGTTAAATTGTTTGCTGTTGACAGCCGCGTGTCATGGGGTCTTTCTATTTCAAATATCGGTAACAAGATCTCTTATAGCAGTTCTAATATCGACAAGGATTTTCTGCCCGCCAACCTTCGTTTCGGGCCAACCCTCGACTTTAACATCGATGAATATAACTCCATCGCGATCACACTAGATATTAATAAATTACTTGTTCCAACGCCTCCATTGTATTATCCCGACTCTTTAGGGCCTACCGGAGAACCGGTTATTTATAAAGGAAGAAAAGATGATGTTTCCCCTATCGGTGGCCTTGTCCAGTCTTTTTATGATGCCCCGGGCGGATTTAATGAAGAGATGCGGGAATTTACCTTCTCTTTTGGTCTTGAATACTGGTATAACAAACAGTTCTCTGTACGTGCAGGATATTTCTATGAAGATAAAACAAAAGGTAACCGTAAGTTTTTTACCCTGGGTGCCGGGATCAGGTATAATGTGTTCGGACTTGACTTTGCTTATTTAGTTCCTGTCGGACAGTTACAAACCAGCCCGCTGGATGATACACTTCGCTTTACCTTACACTTCGACTTCGAAGCATTTAAAAAGCAAAATTAAATGAACCACTTTCGTGTCGGATTCGGTTACGATGTCCACCGGCTTGAAAAAGATCACGATTTCTGGTTAGGCGGTATTAAGATACCTCATGAAAAAGGCACCATTGGCCATTCTGATGCTGATGTATTGATCCATGCCATTATTGATGCCCTGCTGGGAGCTGCAAACC
>CAYXUU010000015.1:87729-99490 GCA_964468645.1 uncultured Bacteroidales bacterium | reverse complement strand
AGCCTGGCGATTGGAAGCAACCCACGATCTGTTGCCGTTTCGGGCAATTATGCCTGTGTGGTAGATTCGGGCAGTGATGATCTGAAGGTGATCGATGTGAGCAACCCGTCAAGCCCAACACTGAGTGGAAGCCTGGCGATTGGAAGCGACCCACGATCTGTTGCCGTTTCGGGCAATTATGCCTATGTGGTAGATATTGGTAGTGATGATCTGAAAGTGATCGATGTGAGCAACCCGTCAAGCCCAACACTGAGCGGAAGCCTGGCGATTGGAGACTACCCAGAATCTGTTGCCGTTTCGGGCAATTATGCCTATGTGGTAGATTCGGGCAGTAATGATCTGAAGGTGATCGATGTGAGCAACCCGTCAAGCCCAACACTGAACGGAAGCCTGGCGATTGGATACGACCCACGATCTGTTGCCGTTTCGGGCAATTATGCCTATGTGGTAGATGTGACCAATGATGATCTGAAAGTGATCGATGTGAGCAACCCGTCAAGTCCAACACTGAGCGGAAGCCTGGCTATTGGAGACTATCCTTTTTCTGTTGCCGTTTCGGGCAATTATGCCTGTGTGGTAGATTTGACCAGTGATGATCTGAAAGTGATTCAGCTAAGTTGTTTCAATGGTCTGATGTTCAATCCAATAGATGGTAATTTTTTAGAAGGCTCTTTTAATTGGAAGAACACTGGAAATGATATTTATTCAGCCAATGCCGGCAATGTAGGGATAGGAATTTCAGATCCGGTATGCAGGTTACACCTTGAAACAAGCTCAACAGGCCTTGCCTATCCGCTTAAAATTGAAAACAGGAAGAGTTCATATGTATCAACGGGTATCTTATTTTCAACCGGAGGGCCCACAAATGAGAGAGGCAAAGGAGCCCTGGTATATGAATACAACGGACTTGGATGGAACAGAGGGGATTTTCATTTCCTCCAGAATACCGAAGGAAATATCAGCAACCCCGATCTGAATGATAAGGTGATGACTATTGAGAATGACGGGGATATTAAGATCTTTGGCACCCTGGATATCAATAATGCATACAGGTTTCCAACTATTGCCGGTGCTGATGGACAAATATTGCAATCTGATGGGAGTGGTAACCTGAGCTGGTCCACCGATGTAGGAGCTGATGAGATCAATGGCCTTTCGGATGGTAAAACCGGGGGCGGTAGTGTTTTCCTGGGTGATGGAGCCGGATCGCATGATGATGGATCGGATAACCAGAATTCAGCAATCGGTGATAGTGCTTTATTTAACAATGCCTCTGGATCATTTAACACAGCAACAGGATATGGTGCATTGTATTCAAATACAACAGGATGGGATAACTCAGCAATCGGACACAATGCGTTATATTTAAATACCACAGGAAATTGCAACACAGCAATTGGATCTGATGCATCGTGTTTAAATGTCACCGGTGACAGCAATGTAGCAATCGGCTATGAGGCAGGATATTACGAAACCGGCAGCAATAAATTGTATATAGAAAATTCAAACAGCACCACCCCGTTGATCTATGGTGAGTTTGATAATGACCTGTTACGGATCAATGGCACCCTGGATATAAACAATGAATATATTTTTCCAACAACTGATGGGACAAATGGTCAGGTACTCAAAACCAATGGTAGTGGTATATTAAGTTGGATAGACGAATCCGGAACCATCAGCAATGTGGGTTCCATGGCCTCCGGAGCTGTTTTCGCCGGCCCCTCTGCAGATAACCAGTGGCTGGGCCTGGGATCAACGGCCGGCAGGATCGAATTCGAGGATGAAACTACAGATGAAGTAAATATTCTGGATGCTTTTATGGGTTTAGGAATTTCAGATCCGGTATGCAGACTACACCTTGAAAAAAGCTCAACAGGCCTTGCCTATCCGCTTAAAATTGAAAACAGAGAGAGTACTACTTCTGGAGCAACTGGTATCATGTTTTCAGCCGGAGGGCCCTCAAATGAGAGAGGCAAAGGAGCCCTGGTATATGAATACAACGGACTTGGATGGAACAGAGGGGATTTTCATTTCCTTCAGAATACCGATGCAAATTCCGGTAATCCCGACCTGAGTGATAAAGTGATGAGTATTGAGAATGACGGCGATATTAAAATCTATGCACTGGGCACCGGGACGGTTTATTCCAATTCAGGTATTCTTACCAATATCAATCCATCTGATAAAAGATTAAAAAGCACAATTAATGCGTTCTCGGGCAGCCTCGACAAAGTCATGAAACTTCGGCCGGTTACCTTTAACTGGATATCTACCGGATTACCAGGCATTGGTTTTATTGCCCAGGAAGTTGAAAAGGTTATCCCTGAATTGGTTGCTGCCAACCTGGAGGGGATGAAAGGAATCTATACGACAGAAATGATTCCATATATGGTAAAAGCCATGCAGGAGCAGCAGGGTATGATTGAGAACCAGCATGCATTGATAGAAATGCTGCAGGAGCAAAATTCGACATTGGTTGAACGGATCGAGAAACTGGAAGGGGTCACGAGAAGTCAGTAAATAGTCCTTTATTCGCGGTGCGATATACGATTTGACTTTCCAGAGTCTGAGGAACGAAGACCTGGAAGGATTAATATTGGTACATTATTCCTAATTCATGATTCAAGTTATCGGATGACTACTGCCAATAAAGGCAACAAAGTATTAAATTTTTACTGAGGTTGAATAGACACTAATCCGATGACTTTTTTAACACCCATTGAGAACCCTGATCAGGATCACCCCATGAGAGGGTATTGATACACCGAAAAAGTTTTCATAGGGCTCAATCATTACCTGCCTCCAGAGATCACGGATTATGATGATATCATTCAGGGCATATCTGCTGAGATTTAAATTATAATCTATTGTCTTATCACCTAGATTAAATATACCTACAGCCTTATCACCGTTTGAAAGCTCTTTGGCCCAGACCTGTATATCACCATCAATGATAACCGGTGTGGCCTGTTTGCCCAGCGGATCCTGGTTAATGGCCAACACTTCATCGTTGGTTAACAGGTTCAGTGTAAAGGCATCCAGTCTGTCGAGATCGTTACCAAGAAGCAATGGAACAGATAGCAGGCACCACAAACTGATATGTGTATATTGCTCATCAGGGGTAAGTTTGGTAGGGTGGAGGTTAGGCCCCCATCCAACCCATCCCAGAACAAGCATATCGGGATCGTTCCAGTGGCCGGGGCCATTATATGGTGCATTTTCAACCTGGTTGAATCCAACGCCACTCATGCTTTCCCATTCAGTATATATAAACGATTGAAAATAAACTGAGCTTAAGGAACATTGTAAATTTTAGACTCATCCCTGTATCCTGCAATATCCTCATACCAATCTGTGTATTGCTGTCCTGAACTTTCTGCCCATTCGGCAAAATGAAGATAGGCAGAGGTGATCTCTTTCTTTTCGGCCGGCCATTCAAATGCCGAGGGAATATCAATTGCCCATGGAAGGTTATTTATTGACTTATAATACCTGAAAATGGCAGGATCGGAATCATCTTCCCAGGTGCCAAAAATAGATTGGTCTGCAAGGTTAGTTGGTTCATAATCAGGCAGATGAACTTCATGTCCTCTTGTCTGATCGATTATAATAAATGGATTCCATGTTGACAGAGAGAAATCACTCTGTGTGAAATTATCATCTGGTAACATGGTAATTACCAGGGTGTCGAACTGGACAAAAGGTTTATCCTGTTCGGTGTTGGCACCTGTTCCTGATCCCGGATGAGTCAGCAGGTTAAAGATATCATCGAATACAATGATGGTTGGTTTGGATTGGCCACTCTCATGTCCATAATTGTTTAAGCTTATGTGTCCTTCCTGGATGTCATACCCGCTTACGCTAAGTTTTTGTGGATTCCCTTCAAATGCAGTGGCTGCATCCGGTAAATTAAATCCAAAACCATTATGCAGGAAAGCACCGCTTGCCTTGCTTACGAAAGCGCCGAATATTTCAACTACTTTATTTGAGGCATTGGTAACTGTTTGAAACTGATAGTCCACAACCACATCATTAAAATCATAATCCCCTTTACCGGGCCAAAGGTCTTCATATGCAAGACTTCCAAATCCTGCTGCAGGAAAGTAATTATCAAATGCCCTGTCGGGATCATTCGGATAGTCATCCTCTGAATCGGGAACCCCATCACCATCAGCATCCGGTATTGCTACTGCGTATGTGCCTATTAAGCCCTCACCGTAGTTATTGCTCATGTCCTGGAATCCTGCAAAGAATTTCACAGTATTCAGTACAGTCAGGGCATTTAATCTGGAGTCGCCATTATTATAGACGAACTTATTTGTGCCCCATGTGATTGAACTACCTGAGATATCACCTACTTTAGCAGTCCCATTGCTTGAACTGCCTTGGTCAGTAAAAACTACCAGCATTTTATCCGTATCAAACAATTTGATTTCAATATAGGAAGTCGATGCGCTATTAATAACAATTTCAGATCCCAGTGTTATGTTGCTGCCCGCCCTGGTTCCAACGATGCTGGTGCCGTAATTAGAATTTCCAACGTCATTGTAAGCAATTGCAAACTTATTAGCAGAAATTCGGGCAACAGTAGTACTTCCGGTTGTTCCTGCATTGAATTCCTTGCTTTTACCGAGCATTATTTTACTTCCGGAAAGATATCCTATACGGGCTAATCCCCTTATCGATGTTCCGTATTGCATATAGGCAATTACAAAAGTTGTAGCATCCAGCGAAGCTATAGCAATATATTGCGCTTTCTGCGATTCAAAAATCCGATTGTTTTTCCAACTGATGGCGGCGCCTGATATCTGACCATAAGTGACATCTCCACGACCACCGTCACCATTATCCCTGTAAGCAACAACAATGTTGCTGTTATCAAGCATATCACACGCAATATATCCTGTTGATGCATTATTGAAAACCTGTTCAGTGCCAAAAGAAATTACATCTGTTCCGGACTTTCCGATGATCACTGTACCATAACTGGAATTTCCCCTATCAGAATAAGCGATAAAGAATTTTCCCGTACCTAGTGAAGTTACCTGGATCTCCCGGGTATCGGCTTTATTAAATATCTTTTCCGGACCCCAGGTTATGGTATTACCTGAAATTGTTCCAATCCTTGCAGTTCCGTATCTCTTTTTAGAGGCATCGGTATAAGCAACCACCACCCTGTTTGCATCAAGGGTAGCTGCATCAAGAAATCTGTATAAGTTGGTATTGAAGGTATAGTCAGGGCCAAAACTTAAGGTTCCGCTGTTGAGAAGCTTTTTCTCCGAGTTTATAAGTTGTACCAATTCTTCAGGTCGGAGGGACACTGTTGATTTTAGCATCTGTGCAGTGTGACCATCAATTGCATAAACTGTGTTATTTACAAGGACATTATCCACCATGTCAGGAATGTTAATGGCGATATTATAAGCTTTGGAAGGATCCTGATTCATCCCTTTGTGATAAACGATATTCCCATCCAGGGAGGTTATTTTAACAAGGCCATCAATTGCATCAATAGTGAATTCAATATCGTGGGATAGTTTCCAGTCGAAACCGGGATCGATACTGAGATCGTCGAAATTGACCTCAGCAATGGGGGTATTGTCATCCTTCCGGTCAAACTCCTTCTGGCAGGAAACAAGGATAAAACCCGTGGCGATTAATAGTAAAACTAATCTTTTCATAATTTGATCGATTGATACATTATTATATAGTCAATTTATGTACCAAATATATTTTTTCAATATAAATTATTGATATATAGTATTATACAATCAATATGTTTGTTACTGGATTCCCATACTGGGAATTTGTTGTGTCGGGAAAACTGCTGTTATGGCCTATGCCATAGATACAAATAGATAAGTGGTGAATAGGACATTGGAAGTATGAAGAGTTCAAAGTTGAGTAAAGCGTAGCGAAACGAAATCCCGATAGCGAGTGACGAGTGTATCGGAATTACCAGTTTGAAGTTACCAGTTTGAAATTAGTTTGCCAGTTATACAACTTCAAACTTCGGACTGGTAACTTCAAACTATTTATCATCAAAACTCTTCCAGGTTCTCCTTCGTCGCACTCCGGAAGGTTTTGAACCACCAACTCAAAACTCAAAACTCAGAACTCAGAACTCAAAACTCAAAACTCAGAACTCAGAACTCAGAACTCAGAACTAAAAATCCTCATACAACAGATATTTCTCCCTGATCTTCTCAAACTTCCCTAGGCCTTCCTGCCAGGAAGCTTTTATTTCAGCCTCCGATTTGCCATTTATTATCAAGGTTTTAAGTTGATTGCTACCAGCGAGTGTATTAAAATAAGAAATGAAGAAATCATCACGGTCTTTAAAAAAATCATAATAGCCAAGCAGCCAGTGCAGGCAGATAGAATCAGGAATACCTGCATGGCCGGTCAGGTTGATCAGTCCTGTGCCATAACAATGTTTGCCTTCATGTTTTGGGCTTTGAGCACTGGGTTTACTTTCCGGAGTAAAAACAAAGCTACCTATCAGAAAATCGGGATGGCCGATAACTTCAAATGGATGATCTGTGCCACGTCCAATGCTTACCATGGTTCCTTCAAACAATACCAGGGAAGGATACAGGTAAACAGCGTTCATATTTGGCAGGTTCGGCGAGGGTTTTACCGGTAGTTGATAAAGCATTTTATGCGCATAGTTCTCAACCGGTATCACTTCAAGGTCGCATTTAATAGCATCTCCAAGCCAGCCCTCGCCATTCACCATTCGAGCATATTCACCAATCGTCATACCATGTACCAGTGGTACAGGATGTAGCCCGACAAAAGATCTGAATGAGGTATCAAGGAGGGGGCCATCAATATAATGTCCGTTCGGATTTGGCCTGTCGAGGATAATAACAGGGATATCATTTTCCGCGCATGCTTCCATAATGTAAGTCATGGTGGAAATGTATGTATAAACCCGTATTCCAACATCCTGAATATCGAAAAGTACAACATCTACTCCTGCAAGATCTTCTGCAGTCGGTTTTTTATGAGTGCCATACAGGGATATGACCTGAAGCCCGGTTTTAATGTCGGTTTCACTATCAATGGTGTCACCTGCGCCAGCAGTTCCCCGGAAGCCGTGTTCGGGGCTGAAGACTTTCACTACCTTAAATTCCATAGATACCAGTGTGTCAACCAGGTGCATTTCTCCAACCATTGAGGTATGATTACTCACAACAGCTGTCCGTTTATCCTTTATGAGTGGATAATATAGTTCTGTTTTTTCTGCCCCTGTTTTAATATCCTCCGGATAAATGATTTTCTGCCCCTGCGCTGTTATAATGACACCAATGGTTGCTATTAATATGATTATTATTCTGCTCATAGGAATTTTTTCTTTGCGCCCACTGCGGCTTTGCGGTTAAGAAATATTTGATCGTTCATACAAAGGTAAACAAAGGTAGAATTAAGGGTATCCTATCTTTTCCTACTTTTGTAAAAAACGTAGTTTTGAACACCGAATTATTCATAGCCCGTCATTTAATTCAGGGAAAAGGGGATGGTATCTCAAGGCCTATCATCAGGATTTCCGTTATCAGTATTGCGCTTGGCCTTGCGGTGATGATACTCGCAGTTGCAATTGTAACAGGTTTTCAAACGGAGATACGAAATAAGGTCATAGGTTTTGGATCTCATATCCAGATCAGTAATTATGATAATAATGTTTCGTATGAAAGTTCCCCCGTAAGCAGCAGGCAATCGTTTTATCCATGGATTGATACAATTGAAGGAATAGACCATGTCCAGGTGTTTGCAAATAAAGCAGGGATCATCAAGGCAGAAGACCAGATACAGGGAGTTGTGTTAAAAGGCATATCAGGTGATTTTAACTGGGATTTTTTCAAAAATAAAATTATTGAGGGTGCACCGGTCAGGATCAATGACACATTGATTAATAATGATGTATTAATTTCCAGGTCACTGGCTTCTATGATGAAACTGAAAACAGGTGATCCTTTAAAGATGTACTTTATTTCAGGGGATCAGTCGCAGGCAAGAGGCCGGAGATTTAGTATCGGAGGTATATATGAAACAGGCCTTGAGGAATTTGATAAGTTGTTCATCATTGGTGACATAAAACACATACAGCGTTTAAACAGATGGGAAAATGAGCAGGTAAGCGGCTTTGAAGTATTGATCAGGGATTTTAATGAGCTTGAAGAGATGACCGATTATGTCTTCAATAACATCGGTTATGATCTTGATGCACGTTCCATTAAAGATGTTTATCCGCAGATGTTCGACTGGCTGGAGTTACAGGATATGAATGTCATCATCATCCTCATACTGATGGTACTGGTTGCCGGGATAACCATGATTTCAACATTGTTGATCCTTATCCTTGAAAGAACCAATATGATAGGGATACTCAAGGCACTTGGTGCAAGAAATGTTGTAATCAGGAGAGTGTTTATTTATCAGGCAGCCTACATTATCGGAACAGGATTATTGTGGGGAAATATTATTGGAATAGGCCTGGGCCTAATACAATACTATACAGGGCTTGTCGGGCTTCCCCAGGAATCGTATTACGTTAGCGTTGTTCCTGTGATACTGAAAGTATGGCATCTTGTCCTTATAAATATCGGAACATTATTGGCATGTATGCTGATACTCATCCTTCCTTCCTATATCATCGCACGCATCACACCGGTGAAAGCGATCAGGTTCAGTTAGTTCTGCCCTTCGCTTCCACTACCAATGACAACTATTAGTAATGTCTTGTGAGTGTGTAAATTCCAAATCCCAAAAACAAAAAACAAATAAATCCCAAAACCCAATATTCAATGATCAAAACTTCTTGCTACTACGTGTTTAGTATTATGAATTTATAGAATATTCAGCTTCTAACTTCTTGTTTCCAGAACTACTTGCAACCTGTAACCTGTAACATTAATTATATATCTAATTACATTATTTATTATATTTACGGTTACCAAATCCCCAAAACCACGACCATGAAAAAGATGATCATTTCTTTACTCACCATTCCATTATTAATAGTAAGTTTAAATACCACCGCCCAGGTAGCCATCAACAAAGACGGCAGCGACCCGGGTAGCGGAGCAATCCTGCATATAAAAGGTGATAACGGTGGTTCTCCTGTTGAAGCCATGTTCATCAAATCGTCTAACGGGTATATAGGCATTGGCACCGATAGCCCTGATTCAAAACTGCATGTGGCAGGAAACATAAAAATGATAGATGGCAACCAGGGAGCAGGGAAGCTCCTGGCCTCTGATAGCGGCGGTTCAGCCGGCTGGCAAAGTCTGGGTACTGTTTTTGGAAACAAATTCACCGGGGATCACGATTTCTCATGCCTATCAGTCATAAGTACTGTAGGGGCCGGTATAGGAACAAATAATCCCTTAGCACACATACATATCGAGGATATCGGAGATGCAAAAATCATTATTGATGCCGATGCTGAGGACATCGGAGAAGATGGTAATCCACGCCTGGAGCTCAGCCAGGATGGTGGGAGTGTAAGCGGAGCTCTGGGTTTTACTGGTGCAGCAGGATCCATTTATACCGGTTCCGGTATGAATGCCATGTACCTGGTGAATGAGTACTCTTCGTCCTTTCACCTGGGAACAGGAGTACTATTAATGCCACAATTGATGATGATGAAAAGTTTGGGATAGGAACCACGAGCCCTACTGCAAAATTTTCTGTAATCGGCACAGCCAATAAACCGGGTGGTGGCCTCTGGACCATATTCAGCGATATTCGCTCCAAAGAAAATATACTGGACTACAACAGAGGGCTTGCAGAATTGCTGCAGCTCCGACCGGTACATTTCAACTACAAAAAGGAATTCGGTTGGGGTACAGCATCCTATGTCGGGCTTATCGCCCAGGAAGTTGAGCAGGTGGTGCCTTCCATGGTTCATGATATAGAGGTGAACGATATCTCCGACTTCAGGGAAATCGATCCCAATGAAATTACCTATATGCTTATTAATGCTGTTAAAGAACTTAAGGCCGAAAATGAAGCTTTAAAAGCACGGATCGAGGCTCTGGAGCAGTGATGTTGGAGCGGATACTTTGATGCAGGAAGCGATATGCAGTACGCAGTAAGTAGTCCTTCAATCGTGTGGCGACAAAACCAAAGTCAAGGGAGTAAGCAGTCCCTTAATCGCAGAGAAATTAAACCAACTAAATAACAATTCTTCAATATTGAACACCGATTAACGATATTCGATTTTTGAGGTATTTATTAATTGAAATAATTTTGATTTAATAGGGAGACAAAACTGCCTAAAAGAATCTGGGCGGGTAATTAGCTGTCTGATAAACCAATCAAATATAGATCCCATATCGCATATCATTAATCGGTGTTCGGATATCATTGTACATATTTATTAAGTAGTTTGTTAAACTGCCTGATATCTTTCAACTTCTGGATTGCATCATTATTGATGATATATTCGATATCAGCATCCTCACATAACAAGGCCTGTTCAATTTCCTTTATGGCTGCCTGGTTATCATTGAGTTTAATATAATTTAGAGCCAGCAGGAAATGCGGGTACCAGGAGCCGGGATTGGCATTCACCCCGAGTTTTGCATACTCCAAAGAGAGCTCATATTGTTCTGTTTCATAATATAATTCGAAGTTATACCAGGCCTGTGCCCAAACATATTCCAGTAATCGATGCCCCATTAACTTTAGGGGAGCGTCCTCATTTTCGGTCAATTTTGTGTAATCTTTAATTTTCCTGTTCCACCAGGATTTATTCGTTATCGGAGTTTCTTTCCTGATAAAATTCCATTTGATCTCGTTGAGGACAGTGATCACCTCATCCTGTTCATCGAATTCTATTGAAATAAGTTCCGGATCGGTTTCCGGGAAATTAAAAAAGATCCCTGTCTGGTTGTCAGTGATGGATTGATCTGGAGGTCTTAGACGAAAAAATGCTTCTGTGACGATATCTTCAGGTGGCCAATCATGCCTTCCATTAAATACAATAAACAGGTTTGGGACATTAAGGGAATCGAGATCATGATGCAGGGCAAACATTTCATTGTAGTTATAATCCTGATTACCTACTATTCCAAGATATAAGAACTTTAATCCCGATTGTGGGGCATAATTCACCGGAAAACCAGCACCACAACCAATAACACCATCTACAGATCGATTCAACATGGCAAGCCTCACAGCACTTCTTGCTCCTCCTGAAAAACCACCAATAAATATATTTTGTTCATCTATGGAAAATCGTTCTTCTGCATCCATGAACATAGCTTCAGCTGCAGCGTTTATGGGATCCCAGGGCCCGTTTCTGCTGTTGTTGGAACATAGCACAATGTATCCATATTGTTCCGCAGCACTGCTGAATAGGTCAACAGCAAGCTTGCCTCTGGCTGCCGGATCGAAAAGATATATGATTGGCCAGCTTGTATCTGTGGAATAATATGATGGGATATACACAGCATAGGATTGATCGGGACTTTCAATGCAAACTACTGTATCGATTATTTTACCCGGTTCAAGTTTCTGGCATTTTAGATTGAAGATGAAAGAGAATATTAATATGAAACTAAATATAATCTTCATTCGAAGGAGTTATATGATAAGTTAATAGTTCTAAATTAAGAAATAGAACGCAGATTATCATGATTATCATGATTTATTATGCTTTGTGAGAAGTTACCAGTTCGAAGTTACCAGTTTGAAGTTACCAGTTTGAAGTTACCAGTTTGAAGTTACCAGTTTGAAGTTACCAGTT
>CAYXUU010000015.1:0-87629 GCA_964468645.1 uncultured Bacteroidales bacterium | reverse complement strand
CCAGTTTGAAGTTACCAGTTTGAAGTTACCAGTTTGAAGTTACCAGTTTGAAGTTGGTGTAAGTATAACTTCGGACTTCGAATTTCCAGCATCGGGTATCCACCTTCTAACATCTGCTTCATATCTAACCTGGTTTTTATTATCTTTATATGTACCAATCCCTAAAATCCTCAGTCATGAAAGCGATGCAGGAACAGTAGGAGGGGATTGTTTGTCTGCAGAAGCAGATCGATCATCAAAAGACGCTGATCGAAGCATTGATGAAGCGGTTTGAGTGGCTGCAAGGGTAGTAAACGGTAAATAGTATGCAGTAAGCAGTTCTTCAACTGCAAAAAGAAATCATTATTGACATGGCAATCAATTAATGATGAACATAGATTCTTATGATAAATTATGATAATTATGATCATGACTTATCATAACAATCATAAAGTTCAACGTTCTATCAAACTTATCTTGAATATGCAAGCGCTATCGTCCGGTAAATCATATGCGCAAACTTGGTGTATGGCGCATAAAGGATGATAAACCAGACCAGGGTAAGGTGAATGGAGTAAAAATAATATCCGATATGCCAGTCGGCAAACCTGAAGATCTCAACCAGAACACCGGTAATAACCAGCAGATAAAATCCAATCAGAAAGATCCAGTCAAAGTATGAAGTATGCCCGGTCAGCTCCTTATTAAACAATCTTTGCCAGATCATGATACCCCCACCTGTAAGTAACATCAGCGAAGCAATATTCCCGGTTATTTTGATAGGATTCCAAAGTGGGATGGGGTATTCAAAAAAGATTACCGATAGTATGGCAAACAGAGTGACAAACAATAACATCACGAAACCCCAGAATACAAGGAAGTGGGCATAATACCTGTATTTATGAGTATTGCAGGTTCTGAATTTCTTATGTGAGAGTATCTCCATCTTTGCCTGTATCAGGGATGTGAATATGCTTTTCTTACTTTTCCTGCGGTCAGGATATATTAATTTCACATCTCTGAGGAAGTTGAATACCCCGATACACCCTGCAATGAATACAAAAAGAAATAGCAATCCAAAAGTTGAATTCAGGTATTCATGGGGAAAGAACTTTGAATAATTCACAGGTCCTTCAGGAGCTTTCAGTGTTCCGATAAAATATTGAATGAGGAGAATAACAGTCATTGGGAAAGCCAGTGCAATGATGAGGAACCACGGCTTTGAGATACACCTTGCCAGGAAACGGGGGCGTGCATAATGAATGATGCTCTCTGTTCTGACTGCAGCCAGTACATCACCTGGTTTTACTCCTCTGGGGCAATAGGTTGAACAATCACCACATTGATGACACAGCCAGATATCTGGATCACCAACAAGTTTCTCTTTTTGCCCCCAGCTTGCCCAGATCATCTCCTTGCGTGGAAACGGATTATCATCCGGAGATAATTCACAAACCACTGTACAGTTGCCGCATTGCATGCATTGCTTTAATGGGGCTTTGCTCTGCTTTTTAAGTGATTTGATGAATTTTATGTCTGGGATCAATGTCATTGTTTCATTGTTCAATTGTTTCTATGCACTATTGTTGAAGGGATATATTCCCTGACGAAGGAAGGGAAAGCGTCCCTGTATGTAATCCTGTAATATTCGTGCATTCGTGGCCTTCTTTCTATGGTCTTATTGTTTCATTGTTACCGCCCTGAATCCCCCCTAAAGGGGGCCTTAAGCTTCGAATATTTTTTCTTAAATATATAATTTCCAGCATCCAACATCTAGCATCCAGTATCTTTTTTAAATCGTCAATCGTACATCGTCAATAGTCAATCCTGAATCATCACATTCCTTTAAACGGATTAGGACCTATCCCCTCTATCGTTTCCATATAGTCTTCAATAATACCGGGAATTTTATTATATTCATCTATCTCCAGGGTTATTGATTTTATCCGTTCCGGTTCCAGCATCATCTTATCGAGGGTTTCCTGGATGTTTTCCCCTCTTGTTTGTGTTAATTCACTTCCGTGGATGTAGTGACACTGGTAGTCGTCACCCGGTTTGCATCCGAAAAGCATGATACCATCAAAACCCTGTGAGAGGGCATCAGATATCCATATTTTATTCACAGAGCCAATACATCTTACGGGAATGATCCTGAGATAAGGACTGTATTCCAGTCTTTTTAACCCCGCCATATCAAAAGCAGGGTATGCGTCATTTTCACATACAAAAGCCAGTATTCTTGGTTTCCCCTCAAATTCATCGGGGATATGCACAGCCCTGATCATCTCTGAAATACTGTTAATAGAGAAATTACTGAAGTTGATGATCCTTTCAGGACAGGCCCCAAGGCAAATACCACATCTTCTGCACCTGGTCGGATTGGGCAATGGAGTACCTGAAGGCGTTTCATCATATGAACCAAAGGGACATTCCTCTGTACATCGTTTACAGTCTGTACATCGTTGCATGTGAAGATCGGGCCAGGATTGATCACCAGATCTGGGATGGACAGATTCACCACGCTTTGTTGCTTCAATACATTGTATTGCTTTCAACATAGCACCGCCGGCATCGTCAATACTGGATGCAATATCCATTGGTGCCCTGACTGATCCGGCGGCATAAATACCAGTTCTTCTTGTTTCGTAGGGGAAACAGATGAAGTGACTATCAGGAAATTCATATTTAAGCTCAGGCAATCCTTTTCCCATTCTGTAATTCAAATTGAGTTCTTCGGTATTATTTGGTGTCATCCCGGTAGCCAGAACCACCATATCAACATCAAGTTCAATATCTTCATTGAATAGTTCACTGAAGGCAGTGACACTAATACCGTTATCATTATGCTTTTGATCCCGATATGCTCCTCCGTTGTTACCGGGATTAATTCGACTAAGATAATTTACCTCGCCTCCTTCGTCGGCTTGTAAATTATCAGTCTCATTAACTTTTGCCTTTTGCCTTTCTCCTTTTGCCTTTATCTCAAGTACTTGCCCCTTTGTAAGGAACAGTCTGTCATCATCCTGCATATGTTTATAAAACTCCTCATAATGACCGGGGGTTCGCATATCCCTATAAATTATAAATACATTGGCATCAGGATATGTTTCCCTCACATAACCAGCCTGTTTCAAGCCTGTACCACAGCAGAAATTAGAGCAATAGGGAAGGTGCTTTTCATCGCGTGATCCGGCACATTGAATAAAAAGGATATTCTTGATAGGGCCTTTATCAGATCTTTTCCGGAGGTTGCCCCACTTCACCATCTCTTCGAATTCAACATTGGTCACAACATCAGGAATTGAACCATATTGATATTCTGTGAGTTTGTTAGCATCATAAGGTTTCCAGCCTGTGGCCAGAACTATGGAACCTGCGGTAAGGTTGAGATCCTTACCTTCCTGTTCCAGTGAAATGATAAAATTCCCCGGATGTCCGCTGATCTTTTTGATAATAGCTGAAGTAAGGATTTCAATATTATCCATTGATCCGGCAGTTTCAATGAGCTTGTGTATGTGTGGTTTTTCCGGTTCCTGGTATGGGGGATTTAAGGGTATCTGTTTATATAAATTTAAAGCCCATCCACCTGGCTTTTCTTCCTTTTCAATTAAAATAATTTTATAACCGGCCCTGGCTCCTTCAATGGCTGCTGTAAGTCCTGTTACACCTCCGCCAATAACCAGAACAGTATTATGACAATCATCCAGCATAAAAGGTGTAGGATTGATAATTGCCTTAACCTTTGCCAGGCCCATACGCAGGGTGTCCTCTGCAAGCATCTGAGTGTCTTCATCCTGTGATGGATGTGTCCAGGCAACCAGTTCACGCAAATTGATCCTTTCCGATAGTATTTCACTTCCAAACCTGAAATCTTCAGATTTTATTCTGCCCGAACATGCTGCAATTACTACAGCATCAAGCTCATGGCCTTTAATATCCCCGCGAATTAATTTTAAGCCCTCATCAGAACATAGTGCCTCATGTTGTTTACAAACAGTAATATTGAAATCATTGCCTGCAATTGATTCAAGTGCTGATATGTTAATACACCGGCCAATATCACAACCTGAACAAATATATGTGCCCGTTTTAGTTGCCATCTGATTTCAATGTGTTTTGAATTGCTTTTAGTGCTGTTCCGGTAGCTTGTTTCAGTGATGCTGAAACATCCATAGGTTTTTTTGCACAGCCTGCCGAAAGTATGCCATTGTCACTGATTAAAAATCCATCTTCACCTTGTAACACCAGGTCTCCTTCAATTTCTGATGGCATGATACCGGTTGCAAGTACAACAAGATCAGCTTCTGTTGTTGTCTTTTTTCCGGATTTTATGTCTTCAGCAATTACAATGATTTTGTTATCCTTGATTTCAATTTTCCCGGCTTTTCCCCTGACAAGATAAATCTGATCATCGTTTTTAACCCTGTTGAGAAAATCTTCATTTCGTCCGGTAACCCTTAAATCAATATAAAATATATTGACCCTTGAATGCGGTATTATTTCCCTGACCTTAAGAGCATGCTTCAGGGAAGCCGAGCAACAAACCGCCGAACAGTAGGGGAGATGATTCACATCACGGCTACCGGCACATTGTATGAATATTACATTGTCTGGTATCTTGCTATTTGATGGTTTTTGGAGTTTCCCTCCGGTTGGGCCGTTTGGGGCAGTTAGTCTTTCAAACTCCACATTGGTGATAATATCCGGATGATTTTTATACTGCAACTCCTTGATCTTTGAAGCAGGATAAGGTTCCCAGCCGGTCGTATATACAATTGCGCCAGCATTAATTTCAATCTCTGAGGCCTCAACATTAAAATCGATGGCGTCATACTTACAGGCCGCAAGGCACCTGCCGCAGGACTCTTGCTTACAATATTCAGCATCGATATGAACCCTGAATGGAAAAGCCAGTTCATGCGGAAGATATACGGCTCTGGTTTGATCCATATTGTAGTTGTACTCATTTGGCCGATCAACCGGGCATACTTTTTCACATTCACCGCAGGCAGTACAATTCCGGTTAATATATTCAGGTTCCTTAACAAGTTTAACACTATAGTTTCCTGTATTTCCTGTAATTTCTTTAACTACTGATGAAGTATTAACTTTTATGCGGGGATTTTCCCTGATTCTTTTAAAATTGATTTCGAGTCCGCAATAAGGAGGGCAGAGTTTTGGGAAGTATTCGTGGAATCTGATGACCCTCCCACCAAGATAGGGAAGCTTCTCAACCAGGACAACTTCATAACCAACTTCAGCTGCTTCTATGGCTGTCGTTATACCGCTGATTCCCCCACCGATTACTATTATTGGTTTCTGGGTCATTAGTTATTGGTCATTAGTTATTGGTCATTGGTCATTAGTCATTGGTGGTCATTGGATATTGGACACTATACCCAGAACTCAAAACGAATGTCATCCTGAGCGAAGTCGAAGGACAGAACTCAGAACATCAATTCGTCAATCCTCATTAAGCTTCACCAGATCTATCACATCCTTCTTCATCATTTCCCATTCATTGGTTTCGGGGTTCCATCGGCAGTTGGCAAAACAATGCCATTCTTCCTGGTTCATTTTCGGAAAGTCACCCCTGAAATAATACCCCGGCCACCGGGTTTCTTCCCTGAACAACATAGATCTCAGGTGAGATTCTGCCTGCCACATCCTGTGGATGTTTTCCCAGCACCGCATCAGTTCATTCAGGTTTTCTGCGGCCAGCTTTTCAGAGTCTTCCTTCATGAACTGCAAAAACCCCAGTCCTTTTTCCATCAGGGGCTTTGTGGTAATAAAATGGGTAGAAACGCCCCCAGCATATTCGTCCATAAGCTTTTGCAGCCTGAACATGAACATTTTGGGTTTTATGTAGTTAGGATTGATATCAGTATCACTTGAGTAGTTATTATGTTTATCAAAGTTTGTTAGTGGCTGAAGCAATATGTCAAATAAGGTATTGAGTTTGTCTTCCGGGATTTCAGGAATATCATTATGATCCATACAGAAGGATAACGCCCCTTTGGCTGCGATTCTACCCTCAGTAAATGATCCGCTTGAGAATTTATGGCTTGATGCCCCGGAGGCATCCCCTGCTGCGAATAATCCTTTTACGGTGGTCATATTTGGGTAACCCCACCTGTATGGTTCCGGTGCCATATCTTCAGAGCCGCTTACCCATGCTCCCGAGGCGCCTGAATGTGAGCTGATAAAATAAGGTTCGCAGGCAGCAATCTCAGAGGGATGCTCTTCAGGATTGATATTGGTAGATGCCCATAATAAGGCCTGGCTGACTGTCATATCAAGAAAATCTTCCCAGGCTTCATTTTCCAGTTTCTTCAGCTTTCTTTTAGCTTCTTTCTCATCCTGGATTTTACCGGCTATGTTTTTTATTGCATTTGCCGTTTGCATGTATATCGGATGCCTTCCTTCTTTCACCTCCAACATCATCAGGTGATTCCTGAGGTTGGTGGGGGTGGGTTTGCTCAGGCCGTAAGGGGACCAGTTTTGCAGCTCATCTGCATGTTTTGTCATATAATCTTCACCCAGGGCATTGGTGGCCTGAGCCTGGAAAAGAAGGAACCATGCGCCAACAGGGCCATAAGCATCTTTAAACCTGACAGGTACAAAACGAACCTCCTGGCAGGTCATTTCTGCCCCTGCCTTAATGGTAAAGTAAGCACTAGCTCCGGAATTGAAGGGGGGATACCATGACCGTCCGAGGCCTTCACCAACCGAACGGGGTTTGAATACATGAACTGCACCACCCATGGTGTCAAGGACTGCTTTGGCCCTGAAAGTATAAAGCTTGTTTTCACGGACGCTGAAACCGATGGCGCCAACACAACGATTATCTTCTATTAATGGCTCTGTAATAAATATCCTTTCAAAATATTGCCCGTTCTCACCAAGTTCGGCAAGGGCATTTTTCGCAGCTTCAGCAACGATGGTCTTGTAAGACTCACCATGGATCATCACCTGCCAGCGGCCTTCATGCACATATTTGCCATTTTCATCTTTCCAGATAGGTAATCCCCATTTCTCGAAAAGATGTACAGAAGAATCTACATGACGGGCAATGTTAGCAACCAGGTCATCACGGGTGATGCCCATCAAATCATTTTTGACATACTTAACATAGTCTTCAACAGTATTATCATTGTCCTTAAGACCAATATACATATTGATAGCTGAAAGCCCCATGGCCACCGCTCCGCTTCTGTCCATCGATGCTTTATCGACAAGGGTAACCTTCAAATTATTCTTTTTTGCCCAGTGAGCGGCCTCAAATGCAGCACCACAGGCCGACATGCCCCCACCCAGGATCAGCAGGTCGGTATTGATCTCTATTCGCTCAAACTGTTCGCTCATATGTAAGTACTTCAATTGTTTTCAATTCTTCTGTCCCCAGTGATTCTGGTTCAGTTCTTAGAAGGGGTGATTTAATATCATCAGTGCCTGTTATAAAACCTGCATCGGGTTCAGCACTACCTTCGGGTGTAGTTCTTGTTGGAAACTTAAATCTTTTTATCTGGTTGTTTCTGAACCTCACCGACCACATGATTGCATCGGAACTGCGGAGAGGTTGTACATATCCACCTAACGGCATGAAGTCGGCATAGCCGCGGACTTCAATGGCCTGCGTCGGACAGATCTTTACGCAATTGTAACATTCCCAACACATTTCCGGCGAACGGTTGTATGCTTTGCTGGTTTCCTTATTCAGTACCATTAAATCATTGGGACAGATATATTGACAGGCGGTTCTATCCAGCGCCTTGCATCCGTCACATTTATCGGTTATTACGAAACTTGGCATATTTTGTTGTTTAAGGTTTAAAGTTGATGGTTGAGAGTTTAGGGTTGAGGGTTGAGTGTTTACTATTTACTATTCACTGTTCACCGTTCACTGTCAAGTATCTACTATCCATTCGTCAACCGTCAACCGTCAATACCCTACTTCCAACCTCCAGCCTCTAACTTCTAGCTTCCAGCTACAAACATACTTCAAAAAGAAAAAACAGCAAAAGTGGAGAGGCAATTAGGAAGGTTTCTAAATTAAATGGGGTGTTCTGCTGTTAGAACCTTCCGGAGGTCATTATCCAACTGACTTGCGGCCCGAAATAGTTATATCATCTTCAAAGTGTAAAGTTTACTGGAAGTTACGGTTAATCATTATCTTTATTCTTCAAGGCTCTGGTTATTATCTTCTCGACTCAAGATTCTGTACTTAAACTTTATCTGGAAAAAATTTGGAATCCCTACAGGAAAATTGTATTTTTATATTTACATATTAAAATTAAAATTATGAAGACCGAACTCAAACATCATTATTTATGCCCTGTATGCCGTTCACATTTACGTGTCTGGAACAATGTGGTCTTCTCTATTAGAAAAGAAGATGGGCTGACACAGGGATTATTATTGTTAAATCCCAACCTCGGCGATTATTCTTTTATGTGTCATGGAATTGATTTTTATGACGATGAAATCGTTGACTTCTATTGCCCGGTTTGTCATGCCGACCTGGCTGCAAAGGATATGAATGACAAACTTGTAAGGGTGATAATGATCGATGAAGACGAAAAAGAATATGATATTTACTTTTCAAGGGTGTCCGGAGAGCATTCTACCTTTAAGGTAAAGAAGGAAGACGTAATCGCCAGATTTGGAGAAAATGCCTCAAGTTATGTGAATTATTTTATGGAGCGCCTGAAACAGCAAAAACCTTAGGTTGACGATTGACGATAGATAGACCTTCCAGATCCACCTCAGGCGGACTGGAAGAGTCGATTGGATTGTCAATTTGCGATGAAAGGGACTTTACTACCCTCCTGAATCGAAACTGTCTCAAAAGTAACATCCAACCACAAAGACAGTAAGAATTCAACAAGTTGTAAAAACCTGACAAATAGCGCTTAGTGTTTTTTTTGGAGCCCTGCTGTCTTTGTGGCATTTTCTTGTTTTTACGCCTTTTGAAACGGCCTCGACTTATGCCCTGATCAAGCACTGTGGTTAGATTGAAGGTTTTTGTGATTTGTAACAAGAAACAAGGGAATAATAACAGTACCCCACTTCCTGATTCCTTGTTCCTTGTTCAAAAAGAATTTATTCTGGAAAGTCATCCGATGTTTTGTTAAAAGTCACCGGGTGACTCTATATGATAGAACTTCAGTATTATTAAAGTTGGTATGTTATTTGACAATAGTCACCTGGTGACTTTTATACCAAAATGGAACAAGAAATGAGAATCAAGGAACTGCTGTCAGAATCCGTATTTTCTAATTCCTGGTTCCTTATTTTTTGTTTCTTGTTGTCACGAATCCTTAGAATCATATATCCAGTAGTCGTAAAAAAATGTCAGCCACCGGAAGTTGTTTTTAAGCCACTCGTCATTTGCTGCATCAGAACCCTGGTTTTTAAAGCGTATTTCAAACCATATGAAAAACCATCCTGGGTCGTTTCCATATATATGTGAGAGGCCTATGGATTCAGTTTGTTGAAAAATATCATCGTCCACCAGTTGAAAATTTCCAAAAGGTATCTCATACAGGATTGCATAAGTAACATCTGCTGTTATTTTAACTTCGTTTACCCTTGTCTCACGAAGATAGTATCCTATTTGTACCAGTATATGTTCTTTTGCACATACATTCTGAACAGTTGGAAGTATAAATCCATAACTTACTGTATCATTTGTATAGCTGTAACCCCTGTGTGGTGAGAGGTCTATTTCAGTTATGTTCCAGGTTATATTATCTTCAAGATAGGCATAACAACCATTGTCCATAACAGTAAAAGTCTTTGAGCCGGAACAAGTCCGGCCAGTCTGTCCGATGTTAAGAGACACATCATATTTGCCTGCCTTCTCAAATTTTCTTGAGAATTGGTTTTTATATGCATCTTCACCTAAGTTAATTTGATTATAATTTTCATCAAATACTGACCAATAATAGGGGCTACTGTAGCAATCTGCCCCTTTCTTTGATATAGTAAAATTAAATTCCGTAGCCAGTGTACCTGATACCGGTTCAATTTGAATTTCTAAACTGTAGTCATTCAATACAGATTCAGGGCAATTGACTGATGTGGAAAACAGAAGAATAGTAGCAAGCGCAACGTAGGAAATAAACTTAATTGGTTTCATCTGATGGGGTTTTGGGTTATTTATGGTATAAATATATGAAATAAATCATTATTGCAATATGCTGAAAAAAGAACGTATTAATAATCGCCCAGGCGAAGGGGAGGATGTCGCTTTATATCATGGTATTGATTTCACGATTACACGAATAGGCGATATTCGAAGAGAGCGCAGAAATGATTTGTATGTGAAGTTATTTTTTAAATGAATATCCAATGTTCAATGTCCAATGAATTGGTAATTGTTAGGAAGAAAAGTATTTTCAGATTCTGGAAGCCCATGTATCCATCGTACGTCAAACCACACATTGAAAGATCGACAATTGACAATGTTCTACCTCTTATGCAGCCCGCACTCCTTATGCCCACCGGCTTCCCACCACCAGCGACCAGAACGGGGATCTTCATCGGCTTTTACAGCCCTGGTGCATGGAAGACAACCGATGCTTTTGTAGCCTTTGTCGTGAAGCTTGTTGTAAGGGATATTCTTTTCCTTAATATATGTCCATACCTGATCCTCTGTCCAGTTGATCAGGGGATTTACTTTAATAAGCTTGTTCACGTTGTCCCATACCACCAGTTGATCATTCTGACGCGATGTGGATTGTTCTCTGCGGATTCCGGATATCCATGCGGTCATGCCTTCCAGCGCACGATTCAGGGGTTCTATTTTGCGTGTGTGGCAGCATAGCTTTCTGTTTGCAATACTATCATAAAACAGGTTGATCCCTTTCTCTTTCACCATGTTCTCTACCTGCTTTGCATGAGGAAATTTGATGTCGATCCTGATACCATACCTGCTGTTGGTTTTCTGAATAAGGTTGTAAGTTTCCTGGAATAATCTTCCAGTATCGAGGGTGAAGATATTTGTGGAAGGATTAATTGCAGTAATCATCTCCGTGATCACCTGGTCCTCAGCGCCCATACTGCTGGCAAAGCAGATCTTATCCATGAACTTATCGATGAAAAATTTGATAACTTCCGGTGCGGAGGTTTCCGTTAATTTGTCATTCCATTGCTGAATGTTCTGCCTGGTCAGTAAAAGCAAATCTTCCTTGAACATAATTGACTAATTTTGGTGCAAAGATAATGATTTTAATTTTTTATTTAGAAAGGAATTAAATAGTTATATAATTGAATATGAAAATTCATTTTATAGCCATCGGTGGAAGTGTGATGCACAACCTTGCCATGGCACTGAGATTAAAAGGTGATATAATAAGTGGTTCGGATGATGAAATTTTTGAGCCGGCAAGAAGTAACCTTAAGGCATATGGAATATTGCCGGAAAAGGAAGGCTGGTATCCTGAGAAAATTAATGCTGAACTGGATGCTGTTATTCTGGGAATGCATGCAAAATCTGATAATCCGGAATTGATAAAAGCCAAGGAACTGGGATTGACGATTTATTCGTTCCCGGAATTTCTTTACAATCATGCAATTGATAAGCAACGTATTGTAATCGGGGGAAGTCATGGTAAAACAACCATCACAGCCATGATCATGCATGTGCTGAAAATGAACAGGATAGATTTTGATTATATGGTAGGGGCTAAGCTTGAAGGATTTGATATCATGGTGAGATTATCTGAGCCTGCCCCTGTAATGATTTTTGAAGGTGATGAATATCTCACTTCAGCCCTGGATCAACGCCCCAAGTTTCACCTGTACAAACCGGAAATAGCCCTCTTAAGTGGCATTGACTGGGATCATATGAATGTTTTTCCAACAAAGGAATTCTATAATGAACAATTTGTAAAGTTTATTGAATTGATTGAAAAGAATGGCACATTGATTTATTGCCAGGATGATGAGGATGTTAACAGACTTGTTCAGGATGCAAGGCCTGACATAAATATGATACCCTATGATTTGCCCGAATATGAGGTTGTCGATAATCAAACGGTAGTTATCAACAAGGGTATAAGATACCCCCTAAATATTTTTGGCCGGCATAATATGCTAAACCTGATTGGGGCAAAAAAGGTTTGTAATGTCCTTGGGATAGGTGATGGTGATTTTTTCAAATTCATGACAGGATTCAAGGGTGCAGCAAAACGACTTGAATTACTAGGGGAAAGCAGCAACACTTCGGTTTATAAGGATTTCGCCCATGCACCATCCAAATTGAAAGCAACTGTAAATGCGGTAAAAGATCAATATCCGGATAGAATGTTAATTGCCTGCATGGAATTACATACATACAGCAGCCTGAATAAGGATTTCCTTCCCCAATATTCAGGTTCTATGGATGATGCGGATGAAGCAATTATTTTCTTCAATCCTCACGCCTTTAAAATAAAGAAACTACAACTGATCACAACAGAAGATATCAAAAAAGGATTCAATCGAAAAGACCTGCTCATATTTGATGACAGTGAGAAACTAACAGCTTACCTGCTCCATAAAAATTGGGCAGGCACAAACCTGCTCATGATGAGTTCGGGGGATTTTGGCGTGATGGATCTGGTTGCGTTAGCAGAGAAAGTAGTTGAAAAATAGTTGGCAGTTCGAAGTTTGAAGTCCGAAGTTAAGTTAACAAGTTCCTGAACTTCGAACTGGTAACTCCAAACTGGTAACTCCAAACGGTCTATCCATTCATCGAAATCAGAAACTCTTCATTCGAATCGGTAAATTTCATTTTATCTCTCAGGAATTCCATGGCTTCAAGCGGATTCATGTCTGCCAGGTGGTTACGGAGAATCCATATCCTTTGCAGTGATTCTTTATCAAGCAACAGGTCTTCCCTTCTAGTACTTGAGGCTACCATATCGATGGCCGGATAAATACGTTTATTTGAGAGTTTCCTGTCGAGTTGAAGTTCCATATTACCGGTACCTTTAAACTCTTCAAAGATCACCTCATCCATTTTCGAACCTGTATCGATAAGGGCTGTGGCAATAATGGTTAAAGAACCACCATTTTCGATTTTACGGGCAGCACCAAAAAAGCGTTTGGGTTTCTGCAATGCATTGGCTTCAACACCACCTGATAGTACTTTACCTGAGGCCGGAGATACTGTATTGTATGCCCTTGCAAGCCTGGTAATGGAATCGAGTAAGATAACAACATCATGTCCGCACTCGGTTAATCTTTTGGCTTTTTCAAGAACAATATTTGATATTTTAACGTGCCTTTCAGCAGGTTCATCAAAAGTAGATGAGATCACTTCAGCTTTCACACTACGCTCCATATCGGTTACCTCTTCAGGGCGTTCATCAATCAGGAGGATGATCAGGTAAGCCTCGGGGTGATTTGCTGCAATTGCATTGGCAATATCCTTCAAAATTACCGTTTTACCGGTTTTGGGTTGGGCAACAATCAGGCCCCTTTGTCCTTTGCCGACCGGGGTAAACATGTCAATAACCCGTGTTGTCTGATTATCGGCAGGGTGTCCGGTAAGGGTGAATTTTTCTTCGGGAAAGAGCGGGGTTAGAAAGTCGAAAGGAATTCTGTCCCTTACCTCCTCAGGAATACGACCATTGATAAGCTCAACCTTGATCAGTGGAAAATACTTTTCACCATCCTTGGGTGGACGTATACTACCTCTTACCGTATCACCGGTTTTTAGCCCGAAAAGCTTGATCTGTGACTGTGAAACGTAAATATCATCAGGAGAATTAAGATAATTGTAATCTGATGATCTGAGGAATCCATATCCATCAGGCATAATTTCAAGAACACCCTCGCTACTTACAATTCCTTCAAATTCAAAAGGAAACTCGTCTTTACGTTTTTCAATTTTTATTTTATCCTTAGGAATCCTTCTCTTTTTCTGATCGTACTCTTCGTGGGTTTCTCTTTTTACTTCAACATCAGCTACCTCAACAGGCTTTTCAGGTATGATTTCCTTTTCCTTTTTATCTGCTGTGAATTCTTTTTTAACTTCCGGTTTAACCTTGGGTTTGTCAGTTGATTCTTTTTCGTCTTCCCCCTTTGCGGTATTCTTATTAACTTCTTCGGTAGAAGAAGCGATTTTTTTTCTCTTTCTTCGTGAACCCTTATTTACGTCTTTTTTCTCTTTTAATAATACATCCGGGGAGGGATTGAGGGCCTGATGGTCAAGAATCTTGTATATCAGATCCTGTTTTAATAATTTGTCGTATTTAGGAATGTTTAGATCCTTGGCTATTTCCCTTAATTCTGAGACCAGTTTGCCATTCAGTTCTATAATATCGTACATCTTAAAAAGTTTTTGTTAATTGTTGCCCATTGCTAACCGTTGTAGTTCGGTAATTCAATGGAACATTTATAAATGAAGTCTAATTTTTTCCAGATTTAATTATGTAAATGCTTATGGGGTATTGAATAAGTGATGCAAATATACAAAAAACTGTGATAACAAAATGAATTTCAAATAATTTTTAAAAAGATTACTAATTTTGTAGCCAGAATTTTAATTATAATACATAATTCAGCATGATACAGCGTATTCAATCCCTATTTCTTTTTGTGGCTGCTGCCAGTTGTATAGTGGCTTTCTTATTTCCAATATCAGGCAACCTCACACAGGAAGGAGCCTCTAACTTTTATGAGCTTTATTTATACGTTCTTAAGGTATTTAAACCAGGGGTAAAGCCCGATTTCGATTATTTAATTGCCATCCCTATGGCAGGGGTCATGGCCACCATCTTTATTTTGTCTGTTGTAACGATATTTAATTTTAAGAAGAGAATGAGGCAAATGATGCTCGTTAAAATATCAGTCTTTCTCAACATTCTTTTGATAGTTGGAATTTATTTTGGCTATACCCGCCTGATTGAAAACAGGATAGGATTTGAAGGGGTTTTCGATATTGGGGCATTTTTTCCACTGATATCCCTTGTTTTTCTTATCCTTGCTTTCAGAAGGATCAGTCATGACGAAAAACTTATAAGATCGACCGATCGCCTACGCTGATCTATTTCCCCGGCAATTCAATTACCTTCAGGTCTGATATTGTACTTTCCCTGATTTTGAAAGTAACAAGAGTGATCACCCTGTGCAATCCGAACTTTCCTGCTGCACCTGGATTGATATGAAGTAAATTATACTTTTTATCAGGCATTACCTTGAGGATATGTGAATGCCCGCTTATAAAAAGCCCTGGTTTAAACTGTTCTATTTTCTGAACTGTCTGACTGGTGTATTTACCCGGATATCCACCAGTATGGATCATCAGGACCTTTAGTTTCTCGATCGTAAAGAACAGGATCTCAGGCAGTTTTTTTCGCAGGTCAACACCATCAATATTACCATAAACAGCCCTTACTGTGTTAACTTTTTCCAGTGCGGAAATTGTTTTTATATCCCCAATATCCCCGGCATGCCAGATCTCATCACATTCCTTAAATAAATCAGGAATACGCGGATGCATGTATCCATGGGTGTCGGATAACAATCCAATTTTTTTCATATGGGTCAGACTTTACCCTGAAACATCAGAATTTATAAGAGAATCCAATGCCCAGAACTTCCTTGAACTGGGTTCTGGGGCCGATATTACCGTCCTTATCCTCTATTTTTATATCATGGTCATAAATAAGGGTTGTATTGATACTGGCAGCAAGGTAATCGTTGATTTTCATATTTAGGGCCATTTCCCAGTTAATATCAATATTCTGAGGGTCTTCCAGGTAATTCGAGAATAAGCCAAGCGTTGTTTGAAAATCAACATTCTTCATAATATTGACTTTTAGAAATACCTGGGTAGAAGCGCCAAACTCTAACCTTGTTTTATTACCGGGATCCACACCAAATGCCCCCTGAGCTGATAATGTATCATCGTTTACAATAATCAAGCGGCCAGAGAAAGGTGACATAATCCAGTTAAAATTTTCATCGGGACGAAATTCCATTCCAAGAGCAGCTATGATGTATGCAGGAGCAAGAAATTTCGAAATGATCACAGAATCGTTCGGATAATTATAACCACTGGCAAATTGGGACCTGAAACTTAAGGTGGCATTATAGTACCATTTCTTTGCGGCCTGGTAACTGTAAGAAGAAGCTAGATAAAGTTTATCATCTGTCTTTTTCAAATCTTCATCCCCCTGCTTCAATAGCCCAAATCCGAGTTCAGCAACATTGGTCCAGATTGATTTATCTTTTGAATAAGTAGCATTAATGTTAAGCAAAGAATTACCGGATATTGAACTTTCACCACCTGCTGACCAGTTAGTCAGGGAGACCTGTGAAAAGCTAAGCCCGGCTTCACCGGTTATTTTCCATGGTTTTGTGGTATCAGCGGTTTCCTGGGCTACTAAACCACAGGATATAAAAAGAACAATAAGTAATATGAGATTTCTTCTTATCATAATCTGGAATTTTTATCTTTCTGTTTTATTATAAACATGTGCATCCATTTGTGGATATGGTATGCTGATATTTGCCTTATCGAATTCTTTCTTTACATTTTCGTTCATATCGAAAAAAACAGGCCAGTAATTACCCGATTCAACCCATATTCTTACTGTGAAATTAACGGAGCTGTCGGCCAGGGCTGATACTGCCACAAATGGTTCAGGATCCTTCAATACTCTCTGGTCAGCAGAAATAATTTTTTTAAGTACATCTTTGGTTTTATCGATATCATCGCCGTAACCTATCCCGAACGTAAAATCTACACGTCGTCGGGGTTCAGTAGAATAATTGATCATGGATCCTGTTGACAGGCCTCCATTAGGAATGATTATGGTTTTTTTATCCGGAGTAGTAAGTATGGTGTTGAAGATCTGGATCTCCTTCACAGTGCCGGCATAATTCTGAGCTTCTATATAATCACCAACCTTAAACGGCCTGAACACAAGGATCATAATTCCACCGGCGAAATTCGAAAGCGTGCCTGAAAAGGCCATGCCAACGGCCAGTGTTGCAGCACCCAAAATTGCAATGAAAGAAGTCATTTGAATACCTATCATGCTCATTATGCTGATGACAAGCAATACCTTAAGGAGAATGGAAACAAAACTTCTAATAAATGGTTTGATGGATGGATCCATATCCCTTTTATCAAGGGTGCGGGATAAAATCCGCGTTATCATCCTGATTATCCACAAACCGACTATTAATGTGACAATGGCAAGAATTAGTGTAGGGCCATATTTATAAACATAATCCATTAAGGTGAAGGCATGATCTTTCAAGCTGCTGGCCTGATCAGCTATTGTTTCCATATTATATTGTTTTCAGATTAATATGCAAAAATAGATATATAATGCATTACAGACAAATACATGGGGAATTTCAAACATCAAATTCCAAATTCCAAATAAATCCGAAAATCCAATTTTCAATGACCAAAGCAAGCCAGCAATTAATGATTTTTTGAATTTTGGTAATTGAATATAGGTGCTTATTTGTAATGTGGGAATTGCTAATTGGTGCTAAAATAAATCTGTTTTAGGATTAGAGTGTGTTGTTCTGATTATTTGGCAGATATATATGATCTGATCCGTTTTCAAGGCTAAATGTAATTTCCAGGTTTGATTCTGTCCTGACCGCATTCTTATTCTTGATACCAGGCATCCAGTTAAGAAGCCGGAGTATTCTGATGGCTTCCTGGTCGCATCCGCCACCCACAGAGCTCGCAACCCGAATATGAGAAACCTTACCGCTTTTTTCAACTACAAACGACAGTTTTACTTTTCCTGAAAGATTCCTGTTGAATGCCTCTTCAGGATACTGCATTTCTTCTGTTATAAAGCGGGCAAGTGTTATGTTATTGCTGAAGACTGGTGTAGGGGACTGATCTATACAGGCTGTTCCATAGATTATGAAACAGGTATCAATCGTTTGATAGGGGTAAACAATTTGATCATATCCCCGTTCCTTGCAATTTTTTCTGTATTTGTTGATATTGAATTTTATCTTCAGCGTTTCGTGGCAGGCTATCCTGGTTCCACCGATAACCGCCGGTTTCCATTTAAGAAGTTTTAACAATCTTATGGCTTCATTATCAATATCTTCAGAAACAGATTCTTTTACATTTATTTCAGCGAGGCTTGCATCGGGCATAACAGTAAAACCCAGTTCAACGGTACCCTGGATATCACCTTCAAGTGCAACTTCAGGATACTGCATTTCATAGAATAACAGATCCTTAAGGTCTGCTTTGGATCCGTCAAATTGTGCTCGTTCCTTGAAGTCCTGGGCTTTGCTGATATCGATAAAAATCAATACCGACAGTACGATAATCATTAGGATCTTAAATGTTTGTGTTCTCATTTTAAATATGGGGTTTTATTAAAATAAAGCTATTTTTGTAAAGATAGCAATTTAATGTGTATTCTCTGTTAACACTGTTTTACTTCTAATTTCATAAAAATGATAGAACTACTGTATCTTTTTGCGGGGCTTGTTTTTGGTGGATTACTCCTGTGGTTTATCTCGAAATATTATTCGTCAAAAAAAATCAATGAATTAAACACAGGAAACAGGATAGGGGAGGAACGTCTTTCAGAAAGCCAGAAAGATGTTGAAAAACTGAATGCAGTTTTGCTCGACAGGGACGGGGAAATACTTCGGTTATCAACACAGATGGCTTCCCGGAATGCAGATTATCAGAATCTCGAAAAAAAGCTTCAGGAACAGAAAAAAGAGATGGAAGACCTTCAGGGGAAGTTCAAAAATGAATTCAGAATTCTGGCCAGTGAGATACTTGAAGAAAAGACCCGCAAATTTACAGAACAGAATAAAGAAAATCTTGGCCAGATCTTAAATCCACTTGGAGATAAGATCCGTGATTTTGAAAAGAAGGTTCATGAAACCTATGAAAAAGGATTGAAAGATCAGACCGACCTTAAAGCAGAATTAAAAAGGCTTCATGAACTAAGCCTGAAACTTGACGAGGATGCAAAAAACCTTACAAATGCCTTACGGGCTGATACCAAAAAACAGGGTAACTGGGGGGAAGTTGTTCTGGAGCGTATTCTGGAGAGATCAGGACTCGTAAAGGATCAGGAGTACAGCACACAACCTTCTGTTCGCAATGAGGATGGTGAGCTTGTCAGGCCTGATGTTATTGTTAATTTACCTGATAATAAACATATTGTAATCGATTCGAAAGTATCACTGCTTGCCTATGAGGCTTATACCACCTCAGATGATGAGGAAAAAAAGAACCAATACCTGAAGCAACATATTGATTCGATAAAAACCCACATTAAAAACCTCAGTGAGAAAAATTATCAGCATGCCCTCAGTATCGATACCCCTGATTTTGTTCTGCTGTTTCTACCAATTGAATCTGCTTTTAGCCTGGCTATACAAACCGACCTCGACCTTTTCAATTATGCCTGGGCAAAGAAGATCGTCGTAGTTAGCCCTACCACGTTGCTGGCAACACTCAGGACTGTGGCTTCTATCTGGAAACATGAGAAACAAACACAGAATGCCATCGAAATTGCAAGGCAGGGTGGAGCTTTATACGATAAATTTGTTTCATTCCTTAAAGATCTTGAGCGGGTAGGGTCTCAGTTACATACCCTTCAGAAAACCTATGATGATGCACATAAAAAGATCTCTTCCGGAAAAGGTAACCTTATCGGACGGGCTGAGAAACTAAAAGACCTCGGGGCCAGGGTAAGCAAGCAACTACCCGGATCTTTCATTGAAGAACAAAGAGAAGGGTAATGAAAAGAAAATGTATTACAGGAATACTCTTATTATGCCTTGCAGGCTGTTCATCACCATACAGGCTGGGTGATCAGAATATAGCCTATCTGTACCAGAAAGATAATGTTGCTGTAATCGATACGAGAGTATATCATGACAACGACACCACAATAAAGGTGTTTTTCCAGGTGAAAGAGGAACATCTTGATTTGCCCGAGCGTCATTCGGAAACACCTGAACTTATGGTGCAATATGAACTCTCAACATACAGTTCAGATTTCAGGATCGACTCTTCAGGTAAGTCATGCACCGGGATTATTGATGCTACTTCAGGATACATTACAGGCGATTTTAATCTTGTGGTACAGGATACGGGAAAATACTGGCTCGATATTCTTATAAGGCCTTCGGGAATCAAAAGAGGGGTAAGGGATGAGTTATTTATTGATAATACCGATAAGCTTAACCGTCAGAATTTCCTTGTGCTGGATGGTGATGGTGAGGTTTTAATTGGGGATATTATGTCAGCTTCTGAAGATATCAGGATCATCAGTAATCAGGACATGCATGGTGAACTTATCGTGTTTTATTACAAACGGGATTTTCCAATAGCCCTGCCACCTTTTGTTTCTAAAAACCAGAAACCATTTAATTATGTTCCTGACAGTGTTTATTTAATATCCATGAGGGATGGAACCACGCCAATTTTCAGCCTGCCTCATCAGGGATTTTACCATTTCCTTGCAGATACCAGCTCACGTGAAGGTTTAACCCTTTACAGGTATTATGACGGATTTCCGGAAATCACGACACCTTACCAGATGTTTTTTCCTTTAAGATATATTACAAGCAAGAAGGAGTTTTCTGAAATGATGATAACGGGCAACAAAAAACTGTCTGTTGAACAGTTCTGGATTGAAAAAACTGGAAGCATAGAGAGAGCTATGGAAACACTTCAACATTATTATAAACAGGTTGAACGGGCTAACGAGCTATTCACGTCATACCTGGAGGGTTGGAAAACCGACCGGGGCCTGATCTATATTGTCTTTGGCCCTCCCAATTTTGTTTACCGCGACCTGGGCGTGATCACATGGATTTACGGTGATGGAAAATCAGGTAAATCAACAGAATTCAATTTCATAAAGGTGATTAATCCATTTACAGATGATGATTACCGTTTAATCAGATCTCAGGGTTATAAAGACAAATGGTATTATGCTGTTGAGAACCTCAGGAGATAATTAATAGAAAACCTATGGTTAAGAAAGATCATTTAATATTCGGGATACATCCTGTTATGGAAGCCCTGAGGTCAGCCAAAAACATTGATAAGATACTGATCCAGAAGGGCATGAAGAAAGAATTGTTCGGTGAGATCAGGCAATTGGCATCTGCAACTTCCATTCCCTACCAGTTTGTACCTGTGGAAAAATTAAATCGAATTACAGGGAAGAACCACCAGGGGCTAATAGCTTTTCTATCGATCGTTGAATATTATGAAATTGAAAACCTGGTACCATTCTTATATGAGCAGGGGAAGGAACCATTTCTATTAATACTTGATGAAATAACCGATGTTAGGAATTTTGGTGCCATTGCCCGGTCTGCCGAGTGTTTCGGTGTGGATGGTATTATCATACCAGCAAAAGGCGCTGCCCAGATCAATGAAGATGCCTTGAAAACCTCTGCTGGTGCCTTAAATACAATTCCTGTATGCAGGAGTACCAGTTTAGTAAATGCTTCAAAATTCATAAAGCAGAGTGGGATTAAACTAATTGCTGCAACTGAGAAAACCGATAAACTACTGACCGAAGGAAAACTAAAGGGGCCCATCGCAATTATTATGGGTTCTGAAGAAAAGGGTATCCACCCCGCTTTACTTGAACTTGCAGATGAAAAATATAAAATACCTATTACCGGGAAGGTCAGTTCGCTGAACGTATCTGTGGCGGCTGGAGTTTGTTTGTATGAAGTTAGGAGGCAGAGGGTGGTAGCTGGTGAGTAGGTAAGTGGGTAAGTGAGTGAGTGGGTTGGTTGTGTAGGATATTTACGGGGTGACTTGGAGGTCACCCCGTGAATGGCTGGGATACCAGTAAAATATACTGATTTGGGAAGATACTACTGGACTGTATATTGTAGAAAGGAAAGAAACGAAGCAATATTTGAGGCAGAAAGAATAATAAATAATCATGCATATATAACTGATTTTAATTGGTTCTCAGATATTTCTATTAATCTGAGAATTGAAACTACCTCAGTTCCTGGTTGACTAACTTTTTAAATCCTTATTCTTTTAAGTTCAAAAAGTTTTAGTATTCTTGTCGGAATATTCAACTAGATTAATGTATATATGAATATAAAAAAGAAAAGGACAGGGATTTTTCAACAGATGTTGAATTGGACCGAACGTGCAGGGAACGCCCTTCCACATCCGGCAACACTATTCGCATTGTTTGCACTGGCAGCGCTTGTATTTTCAGCAATAGGCCATTATATGGGATGGGAAGTTGTTCACCCGGGAACCTTTGAGATTATTAAGCCGGTAAATCTTTTATCCCATGATGGCATTCATCGTATCCTTCTGGAAATGGTTGATAATTTCACCGGTTTTGCACCACTTGGAATTGTTCTGGTTGCCATGCTCGGTATTGGGATAGCAGAACAGAGCGGACTGATCAATGCTGTTATCCGCATGCTTGTGCTTAATTCCCCAAAGCACCTGTTGACCTTTGTTGTTGTCCTGGCCGGTATTTTATCAAACGTTGCCTCAGATGTTGGATATGTATTACTCATTCCCCTGGCTGGTGTGATCTTTCTTGCTGTTGGCAGGCATCCTATAGCAGGGATGGCAGCAGCTTTTGCCGGTGTTTCCGGTGGATTCAGTGCCAACCTGGTACTGGGTACCGTTGACCCTCTTCTGGCAGGATTATCACAGGAAGCTGCCAGGATCATCGATCCTGTTTATGAGGTCAATCCCACAGCAAATTACTTCTTTATGGTTGCATCAACATTTGTCATCGCATTTGCCGGAACTTTTGTTACTGAGAAAATTGTTGAACCAAGACTGGGAAAATACACCGGTGAAGTTGATGAAACCGAGAAATCCTTTGATAAACTTGCAAAAAAAGAAAAAAAGGGTTTGCTCATGGCTTTGTTGGCCCTGTTTGCCATTTTAATTATCACACTGATAGGCATTGTGCCGGAGGATGGATTTTTCAGGGGTAGCGACGGAACGCTACTGGGCTCTCCGCTAATCAAAGGTGTTGTTGCGATGTTGTTCATTACTGCAGGATCGATGGGGCTTGCATATGGTTTTACAACAGGAGCTTTCAAAAATGATTCAGACGTTGTAAAAGGTATGGCAGCTTCAATGAAAACATTGGCAACCTATGTGGTGCTTGTCTTTTTTGCTGCTCAATTCGTGGCTTATTTTAAATGGAGTAACCTGGGGATCATTATGGCTGTGAAAGGCGCAAACCTTTTGATGTCGGCAGATATCGGACTTATTCCATTGATGATCCTGTTTATTATCCTGGCGGCCACCATTAATATGCTGATGGGAAGTGCTTCGGCCAAATGGGCTATTCTGGCACCAATCTTTATTCCTATGTTCATGATCATGGGCTACTCACCTGAATTATCACAGGTGGTGTATCGTATCGGGGATAGTGTTACCAATGTGATTTCACCCATGATGAGCTTCTTTGCCCTGATCATTGCATTTGTCCAGAAATACGAGCCAAAATCTGGTATTGGTACTATTATAGCCACTATGGTACCTTATTCAATTGTGTTCTTTATAGTCTGGGTATTGCTTCTGGTTGTATGGTTGCTGCTGGGAATTCCTCTGGGACCGGATGCAGGTATTTATTATATACTTCCCGGATAGAAATTTCTCCGGATAAGGAAACCGGTTCTATACATTGCTTTCACAATCAGCTCTTGCAGTTAGATTACTGTCGGTGAAATGACGCAGAATTGGATTGATATCAGCACCTGATCCTAATATGAAATAGATATCATTTCCATTTATAATAAAATCTTTATTTGGTGTTGAAATCACCTTTCCCTCCCGGCTGACAGCAAGGAGTGTCAGGTTGTTCCCGTTAAGATCAAGTTCACTGATTGGATGACCGATAATGGGTGCGTTGGTACAAACATGCAGACTATGAATATCTACATTGGGTATGTTTACCTTCTCATTAGAATAGCTATCAGGTGGGAGTGATAAACCCCTGAACATTTCGTATCCATCCGACCGGACATTTGCAACGAGTTTCTCGATATCCTCGCGGGGAATAAGATATTTGGCGAGTACCCTGGTAAAGATCTCAATTGAAGTTTCGAATTCTTCAGGGATAACTTCATCAGCTCCAATGTCAAACAGGGTTTTCATATCTTCAATAAACCTGGTTCTGATGATGATATGAACATTGGGATTCAGCTGCCTGGTAAGAGCCGTGATTCGTCTTGCATCACCGGGCCCGGGTATGGTTATTACGATGATTAGTGCCTCCCTGATACCGGCATGTTCAAGTATTTCACGCTGGGTGGCATCTCCGTAATATATAAGCTCACCTTTATCCAACTCTGTTTTTACAGTCTCTGGGTTCAACTCAATGATTACATGCGGAATACTGGCAAACTTTGCTGCCCTGGCCACATTCTTTCCGTTAATACCATAACCAATAATGACAACATGATCTTTCATGCCTCTAACTTCATCCGTTTCAGGAATGTTTTGAAGTCCACACTTCAATTTTTCCGGTAGCGGAAGTTTCAACAGGATATTGGCAAAACCCGGGGATGCATTGATAATAAAAGGGGTTATGCCAATTGTTAGTACAGTTACCGAAAGGAACAGCTGATAACTCTCGGGTGAGAAAATACCATTGTCAAGACCAATCCTCGACAGAATAAAGGAAAACTCACCAATCTGACTGAGGGTTAAACCAACCAGTACTGTTGTCTTGAAAGGATATCCCATCAGAAAGGCTGCCAGTCCTGAAATTAATGTTTTTGCAAATAAAACACCAAGGGTTACAAATAATACAAGTAAAGGATTATCGACTATATAATTCAGATCAAGAAGCAAACCAATTGATACGAAGAAAAAACTTGTAAAAACATCCCGGAATGGAATTATGTTTCCAAAGGCCTGTTCACTATAATCTGATTCTGATATGATCAGCCCGCCAATAAAAGCGCCAAGAGCCAGCGAAAGCCCAATAGAAGATGTCAGCCAAGCAACAGCAAATCCAAAAACAATGATGGTTAGCATAAACAACTCACGGCTCTGGGTTTTTGCTACCTGAAAAAGGATTCTGGGGACGACCCATTTTGAAAAAACAACCAGGAATATCCCCAGGCCCAGCATTTTGATCATCAAATACAGGATCTCTGTTGATATTTTACCGCCGGTCCCTGCCAGCAATGGGGTTACAAGTATCATAGGCACAACAATGATATCCTGGAATATCAGGATTCCGACAGCAATTTTACCATGCAGGGTAACTACCTCACCCTTATCCTGTAATATCTTTAATACGATGGCTGTTGAACTGAGAGATACAAGAAACCCGATAAAAATGGATTCATTAAGCGAAAGGTCAAACTTCCAGACGATAAACATTGCCAGTAATCCCGTAAGGAACACTTGTAAGGAGCCGCCAAGTAATACTATTTTTTTAATTTCGAGGAGTTTCTTGAGTGAAAACTCAATACCGATAGTAAACAAAAGCAGGATAACACCGATCTCTGCAAGTACCTCTATATCATGAAAGTTTGTTATTAATCCAAAGCCATGGGGGCCTGCCAGAATACCTGTAAGCAGGAATCCAATCACTGCCGGTACTTTGATACGGTGGAAAATGAAAATAACAACAATAGAGAGGGCAAATATGATAATTACATCCTTAAGAAGTTCATATTCCATTTTATTTGTTTTTTTCAAAAATAAATGAAATCAAAAAAAAAACCCGCGATTGCGGGTTTTTTTTCTATGCTTTATACCTGGCTTCCTTGATCCTTGCTTTTTTACCACGTAGTTTCCGGAGGTAAAATATTCTGGCGCGGCGGACTTTGCCATGCTTGTTGATCTTAATTTCTTCAATAAACGGTGATGAGATGGGGAAAATCCTTTCAACACCAATACCGCCTGATATCTTTCTAACTGTGAATGTTTCAGATGGACCACCGCCTTTTCTCTGTAAAACTACCCCCTGATAATTCTGTAAACGTTCCTTGTTACCTTCACGGATCTTATAAGTAACAGTAATGGTATCTCCGGCTTTAAATTGTGGAAGATCCTTTATCTCAGCCTGATTCTCAACGTATTGTATCAATTCATTTTTGCCCATCTCGCAATATCATTTAAAGTAATTTCAAAAAGAGGTGCAAATATACGAGTTTATTTTTAATTGCCAAGGGACGCGAATAAAAATAATTTTCCATTGTTGAGATACCGTTTATTGAGTCTTTAATATTGGTTTTTAATTAGTTTTGAGTTCTGAGTTTTGAGTTTGCTGCTCAAAACATTCTATAATACAAGGCAGGAGTTCCTCGAAGTGTTTTGATAAGTCCAAAGTCTCGTCAATCCTGCTTGGCAGGCAGGCGTCAGTCGTTCCCGATTCACATTGTTTATCGGGATTTTGGTTTTCAGCCTCAACAATTGTCAATGTCCAGTATCCAGCATCCAACATCCAACATCCAGTTTCTATCCTCCACTTCCCAATTTTCCGACAATCCTTCTTCCATGGTATTCTTTTGCGCCAATTATCGTATGTAACTGGCCCAGGCTAACTTCGGTTACTTTACCGGCTACAATAATATTAATATCCTCTCCAGCTGCAACCATCATCCTTTTGATTAAATCAGCCCCTTCAAGAGCTGTTCTGGCCTTTCCGGAGGTTAATATACTATCCACACAATTCAGGGCCTTTAAGTTCTTTATTTCAGTTACTGGATCAGATGTGACGTCGATTGCTTTGTGAATGCAAACATTAAGTGGTTTTGCCAGATCCGAAAGATATTCGATCTTTTCTATGTCAAGTTCTGCATTTGCATTAAGGATCCCAAAAACAACTCCAAAAACACCCATTTGTCTGAAGTTTTTTATTTCTTCCCTCAATTTATTGATCTCATCCCTGTTATAGATGAAATCCCCACCTCTTGGCCGTATCATTACTTTTACTGGAATTTCAACATTTTCAAGTACTTCCTCTACAAGGCCCTGGTCGGGTGTCAGGCCGTCAAGATCTAAGCTAGAACATAGTTCAAGCCTGTCTGCGCCATTTTTTTCCGCGTTAATAGCTTCTTGAAGATTTTCTACACAGGCTTCCTTGGTTATCACTGTCATTTTTGATTGTTATTTGGCAGGTGAAATCTAATAAACTGAAGTTTGGAGATTAAAAATGAGGTTATCAGGCTGATCACCAGGGCAATCAAGGTGCCGTATATGAATCCGGTTATCGGAAAGAATATCGCCACTGAAATTGAATATATATAAATTGACAGTGTGCCGATGGCAATTTTACTTACCATAGGGAAAAGTTGGTCTGGCCCGTAATACCAGTGCAATACCATGAGGGAAGATGAAAAAGCCGCCGGTGCCATGGCAAACATCCCTCCCCAGAATGGATTGAATATTTTTCCCAGAAAAACAATGATGGCAATGATTAAACCAACAAATACCGGCCTGCTTATTTTCTGAGTTGTTGTATATTTCGGCATTTCAGGTTTGTCTATTTTGTTTTTGTTCAGGAGAATATGGGCTCCGAAAACAATGATGAGGTATATTAAGGTGCCAATATAAAAATTGGTAATTTTAAAAAATGCAGCTGGAAATGAAATCGATAACCAGAAAATAAATCCAAGAAAGGCAGTCAGCAGAATTTGAAATAATTTCGGGGTTTTTGTCCTTGATAAAATTAAAGCCGTATATACATAAAACAGGGGATAGAGTGCGGTTGCCCCAAGCGGAATAAATGTTGCAGGTACAATACCGGCAACTTCTTCCGGTGTTGTTGCCCAGCTCAGGAAAAAATATCCCATGACAGCTGTTGAAGGAAAAGCAAGAACGATACCTGATATCTTGTCGCTTACTCGTTCAGCAAGAAATGTTAAAAATGCAATGGTAATCCCACCGGCTATAAATGAAACGATTATCTGTATTATAAATATATCATTCATTTTCCTAAAGTCTGTTTTTTAGTATGCTTAACAGTGTTTCTGTGTTGAGTTTGACAGGATTGTTCTTTTGCCCTGATGCAATAACGATTCTATCCAGATCGTCCTCATTAATTCCAAATTCTCCAAGTTTTGGGATATTCATTTTATCAACCCATTCTTCAGCAATAGCTGATAATAACCCTGTTCCTTCTTTCACATCTTTAAATGGTCTTTTAGCGAACAAATAACCCGTTCTAGCATATTTTAGCAATGCAGCAGATTGTTGTGCGGATTCCTCAAGTTGAAGGATGTTATTTTTTATGGCTTCGGCAAACAGGGTGCCGCATACTACCCCATGTGGTATATTATAAAAGCCCCCGATACTCCCTGCAAATCCATGCACAATACCGAGGCCAGCATTAGCCAGTGTAATTCCGGAAATAAAGGCTGCATACGACATATTTGATCTTGCATTCAGGTCCGTTCCGTTTTTATAAACAACAGGTAGCGCTGCAGCTGCTTTTTCTAATCCTGACCAGGCCAGGGCATCTGTTACCGGATTTGCAATGGTTGATACATATGATTCGAGTAATTGGGTAACAGCATCAAGGCCTGTATAAGCAGTGATAGCAGGAGGGCAGGAGAGGCTTAACCGAGGATCGATAATGGCAATATCCGGTATGAAGTTCTCATGTCGAAGCGATTTTTTAAATCCATGCTTCCCAACCTTACTGATCACAGCATTTTTTGTCGCTTCACTCCCTGTGCCGGAAGTTGTCGGAACAGCAACAAATGGGATCTTCCGGCCATTATGTATTTCACCGGTACCCACTCCTTCAAGAAAATCCTTTACAGGCTTATGCTGTGTTATCATCGCCGAAATGGCTTTGCCCGTATCAACAACACTTCCCCCACCTACGGAAACTACAACATCAATTTTATCTTCCCTGGCCCTGGATGTTATATCATCAACAAAAGAAGTTGATGGTTCACAACTGCAAGATATATGATAAGTTTTTAAATCAGCACCATGAAAATCGTTCGTCAGTTTGTGCAGAAATCCTGAATCAGCCAATGAACTGCCGCCGGTAAGCAAAAGCACCCTTGATCCATATTTTCTTAATAAATCGGGAAGAAGTTTAAGTTTTCCGGTACCAAAATAAATAGCGGGAATACTTGCAAAGTTAAAATCCATATTACCAGCATTGAACATTATCAGGGGCAATAACCATATGTGGTTTACCCTCACGGGGTTTTGCCATCCAATCAGCAACGGTTTCCTTCCATTTCCTGTAATGTGGCTTTTCCTTGTGTGCCCGTGAAGCTTCTTCAGATTCATAGGCTTCATAAAGTAAAAATCTTGATGGATCGTCTTTTGATTGCAAAATATCAAAGCGGAGATTTCCCGGCTCCTCCACCGATCCACGATGGTTATCAATGCTCGCATCAATGAATTGATCGATGTATTCGGTTTTAACCCAGACACTTACTGTTGTTACGATCATGATATTTGGTTTATGGTTTACAGTTTATAGTTTAAGGTTGAGAGTTTTGGTCATTTGTCATTTGACATTTTTCATTTGGCATTGGTCATTCGTCAATAATCAATAATCAATAATCAATATTCAATGGTCCTTGTTGTCATCCATTAATCCTGGTCTTCTTTCGTTGGTTCTGCTGATGGATTGTTCATGTTTCCATTCGCTGATCTTCATATCATTCCCGGATAATAATATTTCAGGAACTTTCCATCCTTTATATTCCCTGGGGCGTGTGTAAACTGGTGGCGATAGCAAATTGTCCTGAAAGGAATCGCTGAGTGCAGATGTTTCATCGCTTAATACACCAGGTAATAAGCGTACAATTCCGTCAGTTAAAACTGCTGCCGCAAGCTCACCGCCCGACAATACATAATTACCTATTGAGATTTCCCTTGTAATAAGATGTTCCCTGATCCGTTCATCGATACCTTTATAGTGCCCGCATAGTAAAACTACATTTTGCACTAAAGATAACTGGTTGGCTATATGTTGGTTAAAGAGTTTACCATCAGGACTAAGATATATGATCTCATCATATTGCCTGAGCGTTTTCAGGTGTTCAATGCAATTATCAACAGGTTCGATCATCATCACCATACCAGCCCCACCACCAAATGCATAATCATCAACACGCTTATGTTTGTTCATCGCAAAATCTCTGAGATTATGAAGGTTAATGCTAACCAGTCCCTTATTTATCGCTCTTTTAATGATTGAATGACTAAAGGGGCCGTCAAACATTTCAGGGAAGATTGTGATGATATCTATATGCATAATCCAGTGTTATAAATGCAAAGATATAAAATCGGAAATTCCAAAATACAGGCACCAAATCCCAAATAAATCCCAAATATTAAATTTCATTGAAAAAAACCTGCAAGTTTTGAATTTTGAATATTGTTATTTGGGGTTTATTTGAGTTTTGTGATTTGGTATTTGTGATTTGTTATCTTATCCTATCCATATCGTTTTAATATTCACAAACTCCTTGATACCGTAGTGAGACAATTCACGTCCATACCCTGATTTCTTAATCCCACCAAATGGAAGCCTGGGATCAGATTTTACCAGGCCGTTTACAAAAACAGCTCCGGATTCTATTTTCCTGGCCAGTCGTTCCCCTTTAATCCTGTCTTTGGTCCATAAGCTACTACCCAGGCCGTAATCACTTTGATTGGCAAGCCTGATGGCCTCTTCTTCATCCCTGGCCATGATGATAGCCAGTACCGGCCCGAAAGTCTCCTCACTAAACACTGGCATGTCTGCTGAAATATTTGTTAATATGGTTGGTTCAAAGAAACAGCCCTTACCTTTGATGCGCTTACCTCCCAGTAAAATTTTCGCACCCATCTTAACAGACCTGTTAACCTGATCCTCAAGTTCATCCACCAGGTCCATTCTTGCCAGGGGGCCAAACTGCGTACTCTTATCCATTGGATTTCCGGTCTGGAGTTTTTCCATTCTTTTCTTAATACCATCTTCAAATTCGGCCAGTATATCCTGAACAACAATAAAGCGTTTGGCAGCAATACAACTCTGTCCTGTATTGATCATTCGTGCAGTTAAAGCGGTGTCAAGGGTTTCTTCAAGATCAGCATCTTCAAATACCACAAAAGGATCTGAACCACCAAGTTCAAGTACGGTTTTTTTAAGATTCTTGCCGGATATGGCTGCAACAGATGAACCAGCTCCTTCGCTTCCTGTCAGTGTGATGGCATTAACGTACTTATCCTCAATAACTGAGGCCACCATATTGCTCCCTATAAGAAGTGTACGGAAAATATTCTCCGGTAGTCCGGCTTCCCTGAATATCTCTTCAATGGCCATGGCGCATCCCGGAACATTTGAAGCATGCTTAAGTAATCCAGCATTACCAGCCATCAGAGCAGGGGCAGCAAAACGAAATACCTGCCAGAATGGGAAGTTCCACGGCATCACAGCCAGAACGATGCCAAGAGGTTCATAACTGACAAAACTTTGTTTTGCATCTGTTTCTATGATCTCATCCCTCAGGAAATTTTCTGAGTATTCTGCATAATAGTCGCAAACCCAGGCACATTTCTCAACTTCAGTTATCGATTCACCGATTACCTTACCCATTTCAAAGGTGATCAGTTCTGCATATTTTTCTTTATTGTCTAGCAATACCCTCACTGCATTGTGCATTATTCCTGCTCTGTATTTATAGCTGGCTTGTTTCCAGTTAAGCCATGCCTTATAGGTATTGTCAATAATCAGGTGAAGATCACTATGGGAATGCCTTGTGTATTCCTTTATGGTTTTATTGTTATATGGATTAATACTTCTCATGTCAGTTATTAATTTTATAAGGGAATAAAATTAATGTATTCATTGAAATAAACAGGCAGTAAATCCAGTTTAGCTAATGACAGTCTTTTTTATTAATTTCGCTGAAGTCAAAACAAAAATATGTAAGATGAAAAAAATTATACTATTTATTACTCTAATACTACTCTCATCGGCAGTGTTCACACAGGTTGCCCCTGACAAGTATTATGTTCAGTTTACAGATAAGAATAATTCACCTTATTCAATAGACCAGCCTGAGGATTTCCTTTCGCAGCGGGCTATCGACAGGCGTATCAGGTTCGATATCAGTGTTACGGAACAGGATTTTCCGGTTAATCCGCAATATTTACAGGGAGTGGCAGCCACCGGTGTTACCATGCTGAATCCTTCGAAATGGTTGAATGGGGTTACTATATACACAACCATACCCGGAGCACTTGATGATATCAATGAATTACCATATGTAGAGCATGTATTAAAAGCCGGGCGGTATAACCAAGGCACTACCAAGCCCAAGCCATATTTTGAAGCAGAAACATACAGCGACCAGGAAAAGGGGGATCAGATTTATAAATCAGTATCAGAATTCGATTACGGTGAAGCTTATAATCAGATCAACATGATCAGCGGTATTTCTCTTCATAACGATGGATACCAGGGCCAGGGAATTATAATTGCAATTCTTGATGCCGGGTGGCTTGGAACGGATGTGAATTATGCATTTGACAGTTTATTTGCGAACGACCAGATTTTAGGAACCAGGGATTTTGTGGATCACAGCAACACGGTTTACGATTATCATACCCATGGAACCAGCGTTCTATCAACAATGGGAGCAAATGTTCCTGGTGAAATGGTTGGTACAGCCCCAAAAGCCGATTTCTGGTTATTACGTTCGGAAGAATCCTATGGAGGCTACCCTGAGAATATCATTGAAGAATACAACTGGGTATCGGCAGCTGAGTTTGCTGATAGTGTTGGAGCTGATATAATCAATTCTTCGCTTGGCTATACAACCTTTGATGATCCTGCATGGGACCATACTTATGAAGATATGGATGGCATGACTACCGTCATAACACGAGGGGCAGACATTGCATCCAGCAAAGGTTTGCTGGTAGTTAACAGTGCCGGCAACAGTGGCAGCAACCCTTGGTATTATATCGGCGCCCCTGCTGACGGTTTTGAAGTATTCACCATAGGTGCCGTTGACCCATCAGGAAACCTTGCCAGTTTCAGTTCACATGGCCCCACCTATGATGGGAGAATAAAGCCCAATATTGTTGCACAGGGAGGCCCAGCATATGTTGCATCCGGCTCGGGAGGCTTTACCTGGGGTTCAGGTACCTCTTTCTCATCCCCAATAATAGCAGGCATGAGCGCCTGTTTGTGGCAGGCACATCCGATGTGTTCAAATACTGAATTGATGGCAACCCTGCAGCAGAGTGCTTCAAAAGCAACTGATCCGGATAATGATTATGGTTATGGAATCCCTGATTATGAACTTGCCAATTCGATAATGAACCTTTCAGAGAATCCTGTTTCAGATGAACTTGTTGTTTTTCCAAATCCATTAGAAGGAGATAGAGTCAATGTAAATTTCAATGCCAAAGACTCAGGCGATGTGGTAATAAAAGTTTTTGATGAAATAGGACGCCTGGTAAAAATATATAATTTAACCCTGGAAAAGGCCGGTCAGAATTTAATTATTATTGATAATTTATCCGGGATTTCAAAGGGGATTTATTTCCTGTCAATACTACAGGCTGATAGGGTAGTGGCCTCTAAATTTATAAAATAAGGCATTAGCCCTGATAAAAATTTCTCGTTGCCCTGGGAGTAATTCCAGGGTTTTTTTTATCATTCATTTCAGCCCTGCACGGACATTTATTATTTCAAAAAAAACCAGAAAATATATATACAATTGTGATATGCCCACAGGCAGTTAATGCACCTACATCTAAAATTGAAGCCAACCATATCCCGGAATGCCTGGTGTACAATACTTACAGAAAAACACCCCGGGTTTACAAATGTATATACAAATGTAAACACACACCAAGATAAAATTATTTTAGTAATATAGTTGATTATACAGGTATGTTTATCAGTTTGTTATATTAATTAATTCAAGTTATGGTATAAGTTTGTTAAAATGGATCAATGTTAAGTGATATTGTTGTATTGCTTGCTATATAGGCTATACAACGCTAAATAATATTTATTAACAAACCCAATAAAGTTTACAAATGTATATTAATAAAATTACACATGTTAATTAAATATAGTTTATATTTGTAATCAATATAATTCACTATTGTAAATGCTGGATAGAATATCTAACCTATTAAAAGCAAAAGGATTGTCTTCTGCAAGATTCGCCGATAGCATTGGTGTTCAGCGTTCAAGTGTTTCACATGTGTTATCAGGCAGGAACAAACCAAGCCTTGATTTTATCCTAAAGATCCTGAAAAAATACCAGGAAATAAATCCTGACTGGCTCTTAACCGGAACAGGTAATATGCTCAGGGACGACAATAAGGATATACATCAACAGGGCCTGTTTAATGAACCAAAACAATTATTAAAGGAAGAGCCTGTTTTTCCAAAAAAATCGACTGAGAGGCCTGAAAACAAGCCTAAGCATGATAAATACATTGGGATGCAAAGAAACAGAAATGCAACCTCAACAGATCGGATTGAAGAAGAAATTGAAAAAATCGTGATTTTCTTCAGGAATAAGGCATTTAAAACATATTACCCTGAAGATTAAGGATAATTAGTGATACCTTTCCATGTCAGGAAAGAAGAAGTTACACTCAATAGCGGCATTGTCATCACTATCTGAGCCGTGTACGGCATTTTGCTGCAGATCTGTTCCGTATAACTTCCTGATTGAACCCTCATGGGCGCTTTCCGGGTTAGTAGCTCCAATGAAGTTTCTATAAGCCTCAACTGCATTATCCTTTTCCAGTATGGCAGCAACTATCGGGCCCGAAGACATAAAGTCACACAGGCTGCCATAAAAAGGTCTTTCCCTGTGAATATCATAAAATTTCATCGCATTTTCTTTGCTTAGCCTGGTCATTTTAAGGGCAATAATTTTAAATCCCCCGTCTGTGATTTTGTTCAGTATAGCGCCTGTAAAGCCTTCTGTCACTGCCAGAGGCTTGATCATTGTAAATGTAATGCTTCCTCTCATAAAAGTTTTACTTTTTGATTTAAGGAGCCAAAAATACGACTTTAATCATACTGCTTCCTTAAAATTTTCTTAATTTATGGTAACTTTGCGACTATGAAAATATCATTAATTTATTTGGAGTTTGGAAGCTACTAAAATTCAGTCCATTAAAGAACTACTTGCCAGCAACAGGAAGATTCTTATAGTAACCCACCATAACCCTGATGGGGATGCAATCGGTTCCTCCCTTGGACTATATCATTATCTTAAACAAATACCCGACTGTAAAATTAACGTGCTGGTTCCTAATGATCATCCGCAGTTTCTTGCGTGGATGTCTGGAAATGAAGCGATAACAATATTTGAGCGTAACAGGGAATCCGGTAAAAAGCTGTTAAACGAGGCAGAAGTTGTTTTCTGTCTTGATTTTAATTCTTTTAATAGGGTCGGGAGTTTTTCCGATGACCTTGCAGCCTCAGGTGCTGTAAAAATAATGATAGATCATCATCCGTTTCCTGAGACATATTTCGATTATATCTTTTCCAATACCCTGACCTCCTCAACGGCAGAGCTTGTTTACGACTTTATTGTTAGCATGGGAGGGAAAGATAAAATTACCAGGGAACTGGCAGAGTGTCTTTACACCGGTATTATTACTGATACCGGATCGTTCAGTTATCTGTGCAATTATGAAAAAACCTATCTAGTGGTTGCACACCTTATCCGGACAGGTATTGATGGAGAAAAGATACATGGTTATGTGTATGATACCTTTTCGGAAGAAAGATTGCGTTTACTTGGGTATTCACTAAGTGAGAGGCTTGTGGTTATTTCTGAATACCATACTGCCTACATTTACCTTTCTAAGGCTGATTTTAAGAGATTTAAATTCCAGGTTGGTGATACTGAAGGCCTCGTAAATTATCCACTATCAATTAAAGGGATAAGGTTCTCCGCACTTTTTCGGGAACAGGATAACAAGGTCAGGATGTCACTGAGATCAAAAGGTAATTTCTCTGTGAATGAGTTTGCCAGGGAGCATTTTTCAGGGGGTGGTCATACAAATGCTGCTGGTGGTGATTCGCTCGTTGGATTGAAAGAGACCCTGGGGAAATTTGAGTCATTGTTACCACAATATAAAGACCAGCTGGAGCGTAATTATGAATAACCCTGTAAAACTTATCAAAAAACCTTGAGAGGAATAGTATCAATATTAGCTGTAAAGCGTTCGGGTTTATACTTTATCGGGGTATTATTGGCTTTTGGTGCCTGTAGAAATAATGCTGAGCAGGACAAGAATATCAATCCAGACAACATACAGGAAACTCTTATTGAGGCTAACAAGCAGTTGGTTAAGTCTGAAGAACAGGATATTATCGACTTTCTTGACCGTTATAGCTGGGAAATGGTTGAAACTGGGACCGGTTTACGATACATGATATACAGGCAGGGAGAAGGTAAGAAGATCATGAAGAATGATATTGTCGTTCTGGATTATAAGGTCAGTTTTTTAACAGGTGATGTACTTGAATCATCTGCAGAGAATGGCAAGCTCGAATTCCTTGTAAGTAAAGGAAATGTTGTATCAGGTTTGCAGGAAGGTATTCTGTATCTTCGGGTAGGTGATAAGGCAAAATTGATCCTTCCTTCACACCTGGCGTATGGCCTGACAGGAAAACCCGGGCAAATACCTCCGAAAACAACTTTAATTTATGATATAGAAGTACTTGAAGTAAAATAGAAACAATATGAAAAGCAGCGATTTAAAATATTTAATAATTCTGTTAGTTATTGCATTGATTGGTGCATGCAAGTCGAAGGAGAAAGAAATTGTCAGGCCGGAGAAAGCTCAGTTCCTGAGTGATGCTTCGGGGATACTGTATTATTTTCACGAAGAGGGTGATGGTGATCTTAAACCTGTTAATATGCAGGTTGTAAAAGTTATCCTTGAGTGGGGTTTGAGAGATTCGTTGATCGTTACGAAGAAAATGACCAATGGGCCCGTTGAGTTCCAGATCCGTGATGTCCCTGCAAAAGGAAATATCTTTGATGGTTTAAGAATGATGGATATCGGTGATAGCGCCACCTTCATCATTAATGCAGATAAGTACTTCAGTCCCAATCCTGTACCACAATTCATTACACCCGGATCAGACCTTTACTTTGATATCAGATTGCTGGAGATAAAATCGGAGCAGGAATATAATGCTGAAATGAGGGACAGGCTTAACAAAATGAGGGAGGATGAACAGATTTATCTTAAGGAATATCTGGATGAAAACGACATCAATGCAGAACCTCTGGCTTCAGGATTATACTATATGCCTGTTGAAAAGGGAAGCGGGCCAAAAGTGGAAACCGGTAAGATGCTTATCCTTGATTATGAATATTTCTTAATTGATGGCACCAAGCTTTATTCTACATGGGATGCTAAAAAGCCGCTGGAGTTCAGGTTCGGGAGCAAGTTCGATACTCCCGGTATGAATGAAGCATTGTCGATGATGCGGGTTGGTGATAGGACAAAACTAATAGTGCCTTCAAACATCGGTTATGGAGAACAGGGCAGGGCACAGTTTATCCCGCCATACTCAACACTGGTTTATGAAGTTGAGGTTCTGGATGTAATATCGGAGGAAGATTATAAGAAGAAAACACAGCACCAGGAAAAGATAAGGCAGAAACAAATTGAGGTTCAAAAGGAACTTGAGGCAAAACGTAGCCAGGAGCCTGGTATCATTCAAAAATATATTCAGGACAACCAGATTACTGTGGAGCCGAACGACCTTGGCATGTATTATATAGAAGAGCATGAAGGTGAAGGTGATTTTCCACAACCCGGTGATAAGGTAAAAATTCATTATGCTAATTATACCCTGGATGGGGAGTTGCTTCAATCAACGCATGTGGCCAATCACCCCTTCGAGTTTACCCTTGGTCGAAGTGAGGTTATTCTGGGCTGGGAACAGGCTATACGTTTAATGAAAGAAGGAGGGAAAGCACGGATACTGTTACCTTCGCGACTTGCATATGGTGAAAGGGGAGCTGGTAAACCGATACCTCCATTTACACCGCTGATATATGATATAGAACTGCTTGAAGTTCAAAAGCGGACGGCAGGCAAAACATCAGGAAAGTAATTCCTTGGAGAAATGGCAGTGATCAGTCAATCCCTGCCAGTGATCAGTCAATCCTTACTATTTTATAAAGTAAACATCTTCGATGAGCTTAATTAGCTCCTGTGGTTTAAATGGTTTTGCCAGGTATTCATCCATACCAGCATTCAGGCACATGTTACGGTCCCTCTCCATCACATATGCAGTGATGGCGATAATTTTAATGGGTTCAATAATCTTTTTCTCTTTTTCAATTTTTCGGATCTCTTTGGTAGCTTCCAGTCCATCCATCACTGGCATTTGTATATCCATCAGGATCAGGTCATAATTGTTCTCAAGATATTTGTCAAGGGCGATTTTACCATTTTCTGCAATATCCACCAAATGCCCCTCACGGTGTAGTGTTGCATCAGCAAATTTCTGATTCAACAAATTATCCTCAACAAGCAGTATCCTTAGTTTTTTGACCTCTTTAGCTTCTTCAGATTCAATTTTTTCAACCTCAGATCTTTTGTCCGAGGCTACTTCAAGTGAAGCTGTAAACCAGAAGGTAGATCCTTTTCCTATATCACTTTCAACACCAATGTCTCCTTTCATCAGATTAGAAAGATTCTTGGCAATAGCCAATCCTAATCCTGTCCCTCCATATTTTCTGGTTGATGAAGAATCAATCTGCGAAAATGCCTTAAACAATTTTTCCCTTCCTTCTTTGGAAATTCCAATACCCGTATCAACAATACTGAATTTAAGCTTGGCGGATTTCTCATCCTGACTCACCGGATCAACTTTAATAGTAACACTACCTTCCTTGGTATATTTAATGGCATTATTGCTGAGATTTGTAATGATTTGCTTGAGACGTGAAGGATCACCGATAAGTAGATCATAAATCGATTCATTAACTTTAGTTTGCAGTGATATTCCTTTACCTCTGGCTTTTATTGACAACAGATCAAGGATCTTCTGTAACTCTTTTCTCAGGCTGAATTTTATCGTTTCCAGTTTAAGTTGACCCGATTCTATCTTCGACAGGTCGATGATATCATCAATGATGGAGAGCAGATTCTGACCGGATATATTTATAATATCGAGAAACTCCCTTTGTTCATCTGTCAATTCTGTTTGTTTAAGAACGTTATACATCCCAATTATTCCATTCATTGGTGTTCTGATCTCATGGCTTATATTTGCCAGAAACAGGGCTTTTAGATGGTTGGAAGCCTCTGCTTTTTCTATTGCCCTTTGTAACTGAATCTCAAGCTCTTTTATATATTTACCCTGTTTGTCAAGCTCCTGTATTAATCGGTCTTTTGATAGGTTCTTATAATCTTTCATAAATTAAAATTATTTGATTTTTCCAATCGACAGCTGGGATTTTATCATATTGATCATCTCATTTTTGTTTATCGGTTTTGCAATATAATTGTCAAATCCTGAGTCCAGCAACCGTTCCTTGTCACCAGTCATTGCATAAGCGGTTTGTGCAATAAATGGTATGGTTTTATACTCTTTAAACTTTTCTTTCACTGCATTCATGAGTTTTATACCATCCCATGGGGCAGGAAGGTTGATATCGAAGAGCATAATATCAAAGATAATACCTTTTTTATGATTTTCCTCAATAACCTGCATCGTCTCTTCGCCATCAACTGTTGCAACAACCTCCCCGGTTTTTGCAAGCATTTTCTTCAATACCAGGCGGTTCATTCTGTCATCTTCAACGATGAAGATTCTGAGATCACCTTTTGTGATTTCGGGTGTTACCTTTTCAATGACCTTCTCAACAGGTTCTTCAATGACAATCCTTTCTACTTCAGCCTTTATCAAAATAGAAACTGTTGTACCAATCCCTTTGGTTGATTCAACACGGATTTCTCCTTCCATGAGTTCAACCAGTCTTTTTGCAAGGGGAAGTCCGAGGCCAGCTCCCTGATAAGATCTGGAATAACCAAGACTCTCCTGTCTGAATGCCTCGAAGATATGATCAAGGTACGATTCATCGATACCAATACCCGTATCTTTAACAATGATCATGACCTTTTCGTCATCTTCATTAAAATCAGTGAGTACATTAATAAAACCTTTCTCAGTATATTTAAGGGCATTGTCGATGATATCACTTAAGATCTTGGTTAACTTGGGTTCATCAGCCAATGCTTTAGGGATCTCATTAAGTTTTGTATTGAATTTAATCCCTTTATCATTAACCTTGAAGCTATATAACTCCGAGACATTTTTAACAATTTCATTTACAAAACAGGATTTGATATCCACATCCATATCATTGGCTTCTATTTTGCTGATATCAATAACATTATTAAGCAGGTGCATAAGTCTATCACCACTTTGCTGAATACCATTGGCATATTCATACAGTTCTTCATTCTCCATAAGGGATAGCTCAGTTTCAAGTAAACTTGAAAACCCGATGATACCATTAAGGGGCGTTCTTATTTCATGACTCATATTGGCAAGGAAGGCGTTTTTAAGATAATTGGCATCTTCAGTTTTTTTAAGTGCCTTTTTCAGTTCTACATCCATCTTTTTACGTTCCTTGATTTCGTCTTCCAGATCAGTAGTTCGATTTTTAACCTTAACTTCTAATCTATCGTTGAAATCCTTTAGCTCAGCATTAAGTTTTGCGGTTTCCTTATTCTTATCTTCAAGCAGTTTACTGAGCCTTACTTTTATTCTATACCGGCTGTAGACGAAAACAATCAGCATAACAGTAAGTACAAGGAAGGCGATAATGAAGTAGATAGTTCTTGTTGACCGTTCAATTTTCAATTGCTGGATCTCGTTTTCCTTCTCCTGCTTCTGGATTTCCTTCTGAACCTGGTAACCCATCTCAAGCTCTGCAATCCTTACATTGGTCTCGGTATTGTAAATGGAATCACTCAGTTCAGAATACTTCATATGAAGGTCAAAAGCTGATCTGTAATCTCCTTTACTGGCATATAGTTCAGAAAGGGATTGATAGGTTTGAGCCATGAGGTCTCTTGATTTTAACTGACTTGCTATTTCGAGGGTTTGTTCAAGATATTCCTGACTCTTAGTGAAATTACCTAGTTTAAGGTATAAGCCGCCCAGGTTTCTTGTAGTATTTGCCATTGACCAGAGATCATTTGATGCGGAACTGATCTCATATGAACGGGTATAATTTTCCAAAGCATTATCATCCTCTTCCATCTCAAAGTAGATGTTGCCCAGGTTGTTATAACATGAGGCCACATCTGCCGGATTGTCGAGTTCCTTATTAATTACAAGGGATGACTGAAAATAAAGTAATGCTTTATCCAGCTTTCTTTTTTTATGGTATATCGCCCCGATATTATTGAATAATTGTGCCACACCAACATCATCACCCAGTTCCTGGTTGATACGCAGGCTACGTTGAAAATACTCCAGGGCTAAGTCAAAGTCATCCAGCTGATAATATATGTTACCAATGTTATTGAGTGATGCAGCAATCCCTTTCTGATTTTCAAGTTCTTCTTCAACCTTAAGGGAGTTGAGATGATTTTCAATGGCCTGATTATATTCACCAAGATAATCGAAAATCAATCCAATATTTCCATAAGCCATCGCCATACCCTTTTTGTATTCAATCTCCATGCTGAGTTCCAGTGACCGGTTCAGATAAATAAGCGCTGAATCAAAGCTGTTTAACAGGATATACCCTGTACCAATACGGTTCAATGCCGATGCCATTCCCTGGTTATAGTCTATTTGTTCTGCAAAATCAAATGCTTCGAATGCATGATGAAGGCTTTTTCTGGGAGAGATTGTAAAATATGCCCTGGCAAGACTTATCAGGTTATCAATTTTGTCATTATCCTCACTCTGCTCAACCAATAATGTGAGACTGTCAATTTCAAAGCTTGTAGTATCATTTCCTGATGAAAATGTTGTAAACGAGAAAAGGAAAATAAAACTTATGAGTAAAATCTTTCCACAATTTACTGATATGAATTTATTTATAGACAACATAGATACTTTCCTCCTTATTTAATGCAAATTTATCCAGATTTTCAATATTCCAATGATCATTATATGGATTTTGAACCTCGACCCTAAATCCGACTTGTTCAAGACGTTGATTATAATCGGATCCGTAGATCCGTAGATGATCGAACTGACCGAAGTGTTTCTCCCTTTCTTTTTCGCTTGTGATCGAGGGATCTTCATAGGTTTGTTTCAGCAATTTTGACATGGGTACCTGAAGGATGGCCCATCCACCTGGTTTTAAAACACGTCGAAGTTCACTCATTGCTTTGATGTCATTATGGATGTGTTCAAGAACATGGTTACAAAGAATAACATCAAATGTATTATCCTGAATATTCAGCTTCGTAATATCGAGCAAATCAATATTTCTTGCATAATAGAAACCCTCATGGTGTTTGGTACCCATTGTATAATCTATATTGGGCTGAGATGTGAGAAGCGCTTTTAGCGCTCCTGAGGGTGCCACATGAAAGAGTTTGATATCTTTTTCAAAAATACTGGTATAATTCTTCAAATACAGGTATATTAATCTATCACGGTCGGTGGAGTAACATCGTGGGCAAATATTGTTATTTCTTCTCCCTCCACCAATTATTTGTTTCTCCTTAATAACAGGAAGGTCAAATCCCCCGGGCAAAAGCTTTCTGAAGTTATTATCACAGAAAGGACAGTGATAATTATTCCCCCTGTAATAAAGTGACTGTGATTTTTGCCATAATCCCCTCATCCTTCTTCCCATTGAATAAGGGATTAATTTTTTAAGTGGGGTTCTCATTTTATGGATTGTTAATTATAATTTGATTATCCTTTGTAGAAAGGTGTCATTGCCAGAATTGATACGGAAAAAATAAACTCCTGCTTCAACTTCTTGAATCTTCAATGTATGGTAATGCTTACCACGTTCCTGTGATTTATTCAGTAAAACTTTAACTGGTTCACCGATAGCATTGATTAGACTGATCTTTACGTGTGATACCGATTTCAACTCATAATGAATATTGCATGAATGTTCACTGGGATTCGGAAAGACTTTAATATTGACAATGTTGCCGGATTCATTAAAATACTCTTCAATGCCTACCAGTTGAAACTCATAAGCGCCGATATCAAAAAAGCCTCCAACAGGCCGGGGGCGGTATTCTATATCAAAATCCAATCCTAAAAACAACATGTCCATTCCTCCATTGATGGCCGGTGAATATTCTTTCAGGTCGAAATTATTGGAGCTGGCATTAACGAAAAGCATGTCATTGCACGACTTGGTAAAATAATTGTTGTTGTCAACAATACTCATTGTTGCCCAATCGAGCGTGTAATAGGGATTATAACCGCTGGATTGATAGGCCATAGGTGAGCACACAATGTTGTTCTGAAAATATGTTTCAACCAGGCTGGCGTTGTGTATTTTTAAACCATAGTTTCTGGGCTCCACGATGGTATTATTATAGATATACATATCCTTATCAGGCTCTGTATAAACATCGCCCATCCAGATTCCATGTTTCTGGTATGTATTTGAAGAGTCGAATGGATGGTAGGAAAGGCCGGCCCTTGCAATAACATTATTAAAAATCTTATTACCACCCATGCCAACATAATCAATACCATCTCCTTTACCATTAAGGATAATGTTATTGTAGCAATCGCAGTTGCTTCCACCCCCGATCAGGATTCCACTCATCTGAAAAGGCTCTTCCTTATAGCTATCCTCCCTTATGATATTGTTGTATATTTCACAATTGAGGACAGTTGAACTGACCTGAATCGCATCCCAGCCTGTTCTTTCAAGAATATTGTTATAAACTTTTACACCCTCCAGCACATGAGGCAGAACAACTGTATCGTTACAGTGATAGATGGTTTGTCCGAGGAATTTGGAACTTCCAATGTACATTCCTTCGTCGCCAATATCATGCAAATAGCAATCATGGACTATTAAATTATACAAGGTAAATTTCTCCCGTGTTGCCGGGAAGGTGCAATCACCGGTAGGATCAGGTTCGGTTTTAGCATAGATACCGCCTATCGGGGTATTGGCAATTTCTATATGATCAATTTCAACGTTGGTACTCAGGTTATCAACCGATATCCCGGCACCGTTGGCAACCTGGCTGATTATTAATCCATAGGGTACAGCTTCCACGCCGGTTCCGGTTAATCTGACATGTGAACAATTATTGAACTTAATCCCATATGAGCCTGTTGAGTTGAATAAAACAACGCCGTCTTTGTGAGTTATAATTATCGGGTTTTCAGAAGTTCCGTGAAGATTCTTGAATTGTATAAAATCACGAAAACCAGGAAGGAGACACACAACATCCCCCGGTTGAATGCCACTGGTTTCAGTAACCAGATTCTGGGTTATCGGAATTTCAATGGAACAATCCGGGTTTTGAGCTAAGATGACCGGAAAGATCATACACAGGCTGCAAATAAAAAATATTCTTCTGTAAATCCGCTTCATGATAGAATTTTTAAGTACCTCTCTTTGCTCTTTCCCATTTCACTGATTGCTTTCCTTTCAGATACCTGAAGAAACCAAGAAAAACCGAAAGGTTCATAATGAAGAAATAATAAGGTACAAACAGTACTTTAATTTTGACTTTACGGTGTTCGAAATACCAGCCCAGAAGAGCTGCCACATAAAATACAAGCTGGCCCCAGAAAAGCCATGTATAAATATACGAAAAATTAATGATTCCCTGATCCAATGATACAACAAGGTTGATAATAAATATAGCCAGCAAAAACAATGGTGCAAGTGTCCATCTCAAAACCCTGTGTGAAATGTATTGAAAAGACAGGGTTCCATATTTAAAAAAGTTGAGTAATTTTTTTAATCTGACAATAGATTGTATTCCACCAGCTGAGATTCTGACTTTTCGCTTTAATTCCTCCTTTACATTGGCTGATGATGTTTCGATTGCGTAGGCTTCCGGGTCATATTGTATTGTATAACCCTGCATGGCGATTCTTAATGAGATGATAAAATCATCAAGCAGTGTGTCTTTTTCAACATCCTGGAAAAGATCTGTTCTAACAGCAAACAGCTCACCGGCAGCACCAACAACAGAATACAATTCAGCATCCCATTTCTTCAGTGTCGATTCGTATTTCCAGTAAAGGCCTTCCGTCCCTGCAGCTGTATCCTTATCCTTCTGATATATTCTCTTTTCACCTGAAACACAGCCAACTTTGGGATCTTTAAAGAGATTAACAATGCGGCGTATGGATTCTTTTCCGAGCATGGTATTCCCATCTGAGAATATTACTACAGGTGTTTTAACAAACTGCATACCCCTGTTCATGGCCCCGATTTTTCCACCCCGTTCGGGTATGTGGTAAACCTCAACACCCTGATCTTTGTATTTCCTGAGTAATTCAGGGGTTCCATCATCAGAGCCGTCGGTAACCCAGACCTGCTTTACTTTGCTGTCAGGGTATTCAAGCTCAAGTGAGTTTTGCACTTTCCTGTCAACATAATCCTTTTCATTATAAGCTGCAACAAATAAAGTCACCTCAGGCTCATAATCAACTTCATCATGCGATTTCATTTTACAGAACTTACGCTTTAACCTGACCAGTATGAAAAGCAGTATCCCGTACCCTATGTAAGCATAAAAGATGACGAACAGGAAGACCCAGAAAAGTATTTTTAATGTTAGCATAAATAAAAGGTTATTTATTCATTTTTTTAGTAGCTGTATTGTAATGATCGATGGTCATGTATTCAAAATCTGCGATATTATCCAGGACCTTTCTGATGTTGTCAAGCCCGGTATGTTTACTTTCGAAAACAATCAATAGGTCCGAGAATAGCTCAAGAAATTCTTTCGCTCCATCAAAGGCTTCTACCTCCATGCCTTCCACATCAACTTTCATTAATATCCTATCTGTCTTTTTTAGTCCGAATTCCCTGTACACCGAATCGAGGGTTTTTATTTTCACCGTTTCATGGATCCCTTTATTTTCGCCGGGGTGTGAGTAGTGGGAGGCCCCTGTATTTACGGGATCATAAATAAAGTCGATATTGTTTTCCTTATCCCCAAGTCCAAAGTTAAATGCCTTTACCTTATTTTCAAGGCTGTTCAGGTGGATATTAATTATGATAGCCCTGTAGTTTTCAACGATGGGCTCAAACGCAAAAACCTTCATGCCTGCTTTTGCCATTAGCACGGCATAAGTGCCGACATTGGAACCTACATCAAAAAAAATATCATAGTTTTTATAATTATTAAGAATAAAACTTTTAACACTCCATTCATAGGCATAATTTGCAAACTGGAAGTCGATGGTTCCTTTCCTCGACAGGAAATACCCGGTCTGGCTGCGCAAGAGACTTGTCTTTCGGCATGGTTTCTTAAAAACAATGTAATTAATTGCCGATATCACAAAACCAAATTCCCTGTGTTTTATATAATCATAGAAATATTTGTAATATACTCTGAGTCTGTTCATCTTCTTTTTATTAGTTCAACAATGTTATCTCATTTTCTCACACTTTCCCACTTTTCCGTTTCGAAGTTATAACTTTTAATCAATTTAGCCGGATTGCCTGCAACAATAGAGTAGGGTGGAACATCTTTCGTAACAACACTTCCTGCAGCAACAACTGAATGCTTTCCAACAGTAACACCTGCTACTATAACCGAATTAGCCGCTATCCAGGCTTCATCTTCAATGGTAATGACTGCTGTTGACACCTTCTGGTCATGAATGGAAAGATTAATATCCTGATAGCTATGGTTAAGACCTGAAAGCACAATGTTCTGTGCAAACATAATATCATTTCCAATAGTTATCGGACCGATGAGTGTATTGCCAAGTCCTATCCGGGTCCTTTCACCAATAATAATGTCACCAACACCATTATTAATTGTTGTAAAATCTTCAATTGTGGAATCACGTCCGATCTCAAATTTATTCCAGGGCATCACATCCATACGTGTCATTCTGCGTATTGTGGCCCCTTTGCCCTTTTTGTGCACAAAAGGGTTTATAAAGCATCTGACCCATCGCCTTGGTCTTGCCTGGTTTTTTGGTGTGGTTAGCCTTATTGTCAGTCTTTTAAGGCGTTCACTTGATTTTATTTTTTCTTTTATGGACATGAGTTTGAATTTTTGAATAATTGAGTTGATGAATTTTTGATTCATTGCAGCAGCTTACAGCTCATCTTCAATTAACTTTGTATCACATCATTCATAACTTTGTAAATCTCTTTAACACTGTTTTCCCAGGTGTGTGAATGAGCAAATTTCTTTCTTCCTTCGATCTTTTTCTTTGAATTTTCTGTAAGGCCCCGCTCAATCATCTGAATATAATCATCAGCTGTTTCGGCAAGATAAACATGATTGGCAAAAACCTGCATGGCTTCTGTTTTTGTGGCAAGGGTTGGTTTTCCCAGTGCAAGATATTCATCAATTTTTCTGGGATAATTACCGATAGTCAACATGTTAACAGCCTGTGGATTCATCGCGATATCGAAAACATCAAGGTAGGTGGGTAGTTCGTCCAGGGGTTTTGAACCAAGAAAATATACATTACTTTGCTGGTGCAGTTTACTTGCGGCAAAAATTTCATCTTCCGGTCCAACCAGGACAATACTGTATTCAGGCCTTGCCTTTGCAATACTATGAATTAGATCAATATCAAGTCTTGAACTCTTGAGAGCGCCTATGTAACCAATTATTGGTTTTTTAAGATCGCTGATGTCGTCGGGTGGTGTTTTTATCTTATCCTTTGCAAACAAAGCTAAATCAACTCCCTGCCCTACATAATGAGAATTCTTATTGTATTTTAGGGCCTTACGCTGGAGATAAACCGAATTGGCCACAACCGCATCCACCTTGCTCATTAACCGGCTCTCATAACGCTGACCATGTTTACGATAATAGCTGGTTGCTACCATATTGTCCCTGGTGTAGTAGATATAGGCAGCAGGTTTTAATTCTTCCTTCAGAAAGAAGCTACGGTAAAAGTCGCTGTCGTTGAATATAATATAATCATTAAATCCGAGATGATCGATAGCTGCTTTGATCTTCTTTACAAATCGTTTGCTATTGATCTTGTTCAGGCTGTCGAAAATAAAGCGCGGGCCTATCTGGTTAATCGATTCAAGGGTTGTACGCGGATACAGATTATAAAAATCCTTATCGATCTGAACAAGATCTGCTTCTTTACCTTTAAGAATATTAATTCTTTTGGCAACTAATGGATCCCTCTTATGCCGCAACAGGGTTATCCTGTCAGGGGCATAATTTATATAAAGTACACGGTTATTCCTGGCAAACTCATATGCAATGTTAACACAATTGCTACCAATCCTGCTGTCGAGACTTTGAAGCCCAACAACAATCATATCTTTATTTTCAAGTGTTTCTTCCGGCATGGTCTTTATTTATTGAGTTGCTTCAATATACTTGTAAATCTTCTTTACAAAGTTCTCCCAAGTATGTTCTGTAGCAACATCAATTCTTTCTTTCCGGAGTTCCGGACTGTCTTCCTTTAAAGCCCTGTCGATGGCTTCCACATATTCTTCCTGGTTTGAAGGAAGATAAGTATGATCTTTGAAGTACTCCATAAAAGTAGTTTTGGTAGCTACTGTAGGTTTACCCATTGCAAGGTATTCATCAATCTTTAGCGGATAATTAACATCGGTGATCTCATTTACAATTTGTGGATTCAGGGCAACATCAAAACCTTTAATATAGGCAGCAAGTTCCGTAGGGTCTTTTCTCCCCAGGAAGTAAACATTGTCCATTTGATGCAGTTTGCTGTTTTTAAATGCATCATCTTCCGGGCCCACCAGAACCAGGCTCCATTCAGGTTTTTGTTCAGCGATATACTCAAGTACTTTGATATCCAGCCTTATCTCCGTTAAGAATCCAACATAACCAATAACTGGTTTTTTAATATGGACGAGGTCATCAGGTCCCTGGAGCTTTCCGTCCTTATCGTTGTACATGGTCAGGTCGCATCCCTGTCCGATCATATACGAACGGGGATTTGTTTTCTTCGCATACTCCATGAAGAAATTTGAGTTGGTAACGGCAAAATCAGCCTTTGCAATAATTTTTGGTTGAAGCCTGCTGCCATGGCGTGCATGATATGATACGAGTGTAACAGCATCCCTGAGCAAATAAATAAACAGGTCAGGTTTCAGGAACTCTTTCAGGTAATAGCCCATTATCATTGAATTATCATCAAACATGATAACATCACTAAAATTTAGTTTATCGGAGGCCTCTTTAATATTCTTTGCATATCGTTTATTATTGACCCTGTTAAAGAAATCAAAAATGCAATTACTCTTTATCCAGTTAATTGATTCTACCACCGTACGTGGGTAAAGTACCCACATGGTGTCGGAAATCTGAACGAGGTCCGGCTCCTCACCTTTCATGATCCTGATTCTTTTTTGTACCGACGGAGAGTTCCGGTGACGTAACAAAAGGCTTCTCTGTAAAGGAGGATTAACAAACAATACCCTGTTATTGGCCGACATTTCAAGGGCCGTGTATTTGCAGGTGCTTGCAATATTCAGATCCCAGGGTTGTAATCCAAAAACTATGAAATCTCTGTTTTCTATCATCTGTTTATTTATTTCATTGAGTAAACTTCTTCATATAATTTCAGAACATCTTCAGACATCGATCTCCACGAGAATTTTTCGGCCTGTTTGAAGCCCCGCGAGATTAACTCTTTCTTTAACTTATCATCTTCAAGCAATTCCCTCATTGCTTTGGTAATTTCTTCAGGTTTAAAAGGATCAACAATCATGGCAGCTTCTCCTGAGACTTCGGGCATTGATGAGGTGTTTGATGTTATCACCGGGGTACCACAACGCATTGCTTCAAGCATAGGAATACCGAAACTTTCACGGAGAGAGGGATAGATAAATATCTCGCAGAGATTATAGATTGCCGGAAGGTCAGTATTTATCACATAACCGGTTAAAAGTATTTTCTCAATTAATTCCTTATCTCCGATTTCATTAAGCATTTTAAGCAATTCCTGCTTGTCGAAATCAAGCATTACCAGAGGGATGGAATTCCCTGTTTGCTTTAAAAAATCAGAATATGCCTTTAACACACCGATCGTATTCTTTTTTGGATCAGTATTACCCAGGTGAAAGAAAAACCTGTCAGGTAACTTATATTTTTCTCTTACCCTGTCTAATTCTGCTTTATCATCGATCTTTACGAAGTGTTCACTAACTCCGTTATATACTGCCACAAGCCGCGTATCGGTATCCTGCCAGCCAAAGAATTCGCGTATCCTGTTTTTCTCAAAGTGAGATACTGTAATAATCTTTTTGCTGATCTTAACATCCCTGGGAACAACAAACCTTCTGTACATATTACCAAATTTCTGGTACCAAGTACCGCCTTTTTTAAAGATAGCAATACTCTCCAGATATATGATGTCATGCAATGTGATGATAAGCGGAATTTTAGTTTTTACCGGAGCTGTGTTACTTGTACAATGCAGAATGTCGCATTTTTCTTTTCTCGCTGCTTTTGGAAGGGCGAATTGCTCCCATATAGGGTAGGAGCCACCGTCAAGTTCAACGATTTTGAAATTATCCGTATTTTCAAGGCATTTATCCGTATCAGGACTTACGAATATCACATATTCGTTTTTCTGATCTATCACCTGAAGATTCTTGATAAGCTCCAGGGCTACCATATCCATTCCATGCTTTTTTTCACGGAAAAGCCTTTGTCCCTCTATTCCAATTTTCATCTTATTGTGGTTTTAGTTGGTTATATTGTTTTTACTACTTGTATGCTTGGTATGTATAAATCGTTTGTTTGCACCCCGTATCCGTATTAATGAAATGAACATTAATATAAATCCTTTTGGCAGGGTCCATATTGCAGCAAGTGTTTGTTTATTATAATACCTCAAAGGGATGGAGAAAAGAAAAGCCAGGATACAGGCGGCAAAGATGGCAATCCAGGTAAACATATAAGGTAATGGGTTGAATATTATTGATACAACAGTTAGAATAAACAATATACCCAGAAGCATAATCCTGGGTGGCAGGATGAACTGAATAGCTTTATCGAAATAATCGATATTTCCTTTTGTTAATAATGCTTTGAGCGCTGACATGAAATCTTTACTGAAGTAATGGATCTGGGCGGAAATCCATCTTCTTCGCTGATTTGTGAAAACATCTGCTTTCTGAACTTTTTCATCGTAAACATATGCTTCATTAAGGTAGCCAATAACTTTATGTTCTTTCAGCATTCGCAGTTCAATTTCCTTATCAAAGCCACCTATGGCATGAATAGTCTTCATCAGTTCCTTAAAGTATTTATACCGGAGGGCCATTCCAGAACCGATAATGGCTGCTGACAGTCCAAGTACACGATGCCCCTTCCTGAATATATTATTATTAATTTCTTCGCTAACTGCATCAAGAACGGCAAAGGAAGTGTCAGTATTTTTCGCAACCCTGTGACCCTGAACGGCAATGTACTGCTGGTGAAATGCAGTGTTCATTTTTTCCAGGAAGTCCGGCTCCATTATATTGTCCGCATCCAGGACAACTGCAAAGTCATAATCTTCAGGAAGCTGAGCCATGGCCTTATTCAGCGCTTTTGATTTAGTACTTTTCTCAAACGAAACTTCGATTAACCTGATAGGTAATTTTTTGAGTTTATTAATAGTTTCAGGTTGAAATGAATCGGCAATAATAACAACATCAAAAAATTCTTTTGGGTAATTCTGTCTTGTTGCTTCTTCGGCAACTTCAACAATTACATCATCCTCTTTGTATCCGGGTATTAAAACAGCAAATTTTCTGCGGTCTGTAACGTCTGTTTTTCTATACCTGATTGAGAACAGGCCGGCAAATCCAAAAACAAATATATAAAGGGTGGCGAAGCCCAGATAAGTCATTAGGATGATTTGCAAAATCTTTAATACAATCATAGTTACTCTTTTTTTTGTTTTTCATTATTCTCATCCTCAATGTCTGCAATATGCGGAGTTGGATTAAAACTTTTTCGTGCCTCTTTAATATTTATGATGGAAAGTGACATCAGCAAGAATCCCAGGGGCAACTTAAAGAGATGTTTAAAAATGGATTTATTATAATATCGTTTTGGAACTGAAATAATAATCCCGACGTTTACAACGACAAATACTACAGACCATGCTATTTTATAATCGTAAGGATTGAACACCAGAGATAATGCAAAGACAATATACAGGATACCTAGCAGGATTACCCGTGGTGGAAGCAGATACTGGAATATCTTATCAAAGTAATCAATATTCCCTTTGAACAATTCCAGAAATGCTTCGAAAAAATGTCTCCTGGCGTACAATAGCTGATTGGCAATCCATCGGCTTCTTTGTTTAAGAAAAACATCTGAACGGCTGACTTTTTCATCAAGGACATAGGCGGTATCTACATATTCGATTTTGTGTCTATCCTTAAAAAGTTTAATTTCAAGCTCTTTATCTTCTGCATGAGAGTCGATAGTAGCCATGTATTCTTTGAAAAGCTGGTAATCAAAACCCATTCCGGAACCTATTAATGCTGAGGATAGCCCGAGGGCCCTGTGACCCTTTCTGAAGATATGGTTATTGATCTCTTCACTTATGGCATCGAGAACAGCAAAGGAGGTGTTTAAATTTTTCGCCATTCTGTGTCCCTGAACTGCTTTGACTCCTGTTCCCAGTGCATTATTCATTTTCTTGATGAAATTAAGATCCATAAGATTATCAGCATCAAGAATGATTATACCATCGTAATCTTTGTCAATGAGTTCCATGGCTTTATTCAGCGACTTTGCTTTGGTGCTTACATCAAATTCTACTTCAAGAACTTTTACCGGTAATTTTTTTAACTCGTCGAGCGTTTCTTTTTTAAAAGAATCTGCAATGATATACACATCATAAAGATCGTGTGGATAAGCTTGTTTCACAGCATCTTTAGCCACCTGTACAATAACCCAGTCTTCTTTATAACCGGGGACAAGAATACAAAAGCTTCGCCTGATTTCACTATCAGGCGGACGGTATGCTCTGCGAAACAAACCAGCCACCGCAAAAACAAAATAATATAAGGCTGATATTGAAAGATAGATCAGAACAATGATCTGAATAATTAATATGATCTTAATAATAACACTCATTAAGAAAATAAATTCGATTAAAGTAATTCCAAATATATGAAAATCACGAGGTATAAACCTTATAGCATCGGATTCTCATGGATCTCTTTATCAAATAAATGTTTAATATGCCATCCTATCGCTTTATTATAGGCATGCCAGAGTTTAAACTTACGTTTTAAAAAGAATTTGGTTGCATTTTTTGGAATAGCAACTATAAGCTGGTATAGGACGCTGATATAAAACATTTTACCCTTAATATTCCTTCTCAGGAATAGAATTCTGTTTCGGTTCAAATAGTAGATCTTCATCGTGCTTAATTTACCGGTGGCAATTGATTCCTTATGCAGAACCATAGAATTGGATACAAACCAGATTTTATATCCGGCCCGTTTAATTCTTTCACACCAGTCGGCTTCTTCATAATAGAGAAAGAATGTATATGACATCATCCCGATTTTCTTAATGAGTTCCATAGGGACAAGCATGGCAGCACCATGGGCGTAGTAAGTTTCCCTGTCTTCGTTATACTGCCCCTTATCCACCTTCCCAAAACCAATGGAGAAATTTCTCATGGTTGTATAATTCATTGGTGTATATCCGGCATATTGAATAGTATCCGGCGTATGAAAGAACCGGATCTTTGGGCTTACAGCTCCAATACCTGGATTCTTTTCCATTTTTTCTACAAGTGGTTCCAGAAAGTCTTTCGGTACCTCTGTATCGAAATTCAATAATAATACATATTTACCGCGTGCTCTCATGATACCAAAGTTGTTACCAGCGGCAAATCCATAGTTGATTGGATTCTCAATGAGAACAAGGTTGGGGTATCTGCTTTTAATTATAGCCGGATCATCTGTTGGGGAATCGTTATCCACAACCAGGATCTCAAAGTTCGGATACGTTATTTTGTGAAGGGATTCAATACACGCACAGGTAACCTCGGCGTGTTCATAGTTAACGATGATGATAGATACCAGTGGATATTCTTTTCTAACTTTTTTTTTGTAAAGTGTTTGTTGCATACATTATCGTTTTGCAATAAACCATGGATTAAGTATATCCATCTTATTATATATTATCGGATCTTTTTCATTTATTTGAAGAACCTGCCCACCGGAGCATTCGATAATTGCCTGCCCCGCTGCTGTGTCCCATTCAGAAGTTGGCGCAAACCTCGGGTAGATATCCGCCCTGTGTTCTGCGATCATACATAGTTTGAGCGAGCTACCACGTGATATCAACTCAATTTTATTATGTTCTTGTTTTAACTTCCTGATATACTTCTCAGTTTCGGTCGACATATGCGACCTGCTTGCAACCACAACAAATCCATTTTTACTGTCTTCAAGCGGAAGTTTCCGGCATCTTTGTATTAATTCCTGTTTAGTTTTTATATGTTTCCAATGCTTGTCGGTAGATTCAAGTTTATAAGCACCTACACCTTTGATGGCCCAGTAAAGTATATCCAGGACAGGAACATAAATTACTCCGATTACCGGGGATTGCTGTTGTATCAAAGCGATATTGATGGTATATTCGTCATTTCTTTTAATGAATTCTTTTGTCCCGTCAAGTGGATCTATCAGCCAGTAATATTCCCATTTTATCCTTTCGGGATATGGAATATTAATTCCTTCTTCACTCATCAGGGGTATCTTAGTCGGGATAAGATATTCTGATATTATTCTGTGAGATTCTTTATCGGCCAGTGTAATCGGGCTTTCATCCTTTTTGGATTCTATTTCGAAATTTGTGGAATAGATTGCTAAAGTTGCCTTGCCGGCTTCAATGGCAGCATTTATTACATTTAGTATATCAATATTGTTATAGTTCATAATAGGGTAGTTAATCCTTTCCAGCTTTTAATAATCTTAATTCTTCATCCAGTTGGGGCGATATAAACAGGAATACCCAGCTCATATAAGTAATTATTCCTGTAGGCATCTGGCCAAGTACACCATTTCCGTAGCTTGCGCCCATGATCCCGGCAAATGACACGATCAGGGCGCTCAACTTGCCACGGAGTACCGGGTCTCTTACCTTGAACATGACCAAGTATGATGACTTTACAACGACATAAGTTATGATCAACAGGTGAAGACCAAGTCCGACAACACCCTGTTCAGCCCAGATTTGAACATACCAGCTATCGGTTGCAATCTGGGCGAGGAATCCGGCCGGGGAGAACCTTTTACCCCAGTTACCTGCACTTCCTATTCCCCCTCCAAAGGGTCTTGTCTTCAGGTATCCACCAAGAATTCTTCTATTATCAAGCCTGACCTGCAGAGAGGCATCATCTTCCGGTTCAAATGCCGTTCTCATTCGCCGGATCTGTGTAATACCCTGTCCGAGATAAGTGTATTTAAAGAATGAATAAATACCGATTAGCAATAATGTTCCGAATATAATTACCCTCACATTTTTCCTGAGCAGTACATAAACGAATCCTCCAATTAAAGGGACAATCATGGCACCACGGGTTCCGGAAACCATCATCCCATAATAACCGGTGATTGCCATCAGGATAAATAAAATTCTTTCTGCTCTGTTTTTTGCATTCATGGCCAGTATAGTACCTGCTATCCCTGCCGAAGCCTGGGCTGCTCCAAACTGCCCGGCATCAGAATAAAATGAGAAAACACGAAGTTCGCCAAATAAAATATGCGTCACTGCACCGCCTTCATCGAGCCACCTTTGCTCTGCAAAGTCAGGGCCGATATTCAACTGCATCCAGCCCTTAATTGTTGCAAGAATGGTGAAGCCTGCCCATATGTAAAGAAAATAATTCAGATATTTTACCTTATCAAAAAGAATGTAGGTGAGCGGTACAACCAGGATAGGGTACATGGACATCCCTCTCATAGCATAAAACCATGCTTGCTTGGATTGAGCCTCAGGGTTAAAGATTTGAAGAACAGCATAAAGAAACCATATCAGGCATAGCAGGGTTAGATCGGTTTTAAATGGTGTATAATCAATTTTTTTATAGAAAAGCTTGAAGAAAAGAGCTATATAAGTGAGCACAAGCATTATATCAAGGCTGAGTCCCATAGGAACCCCGGCAAGATATCTGGTCAACCCGATTGCGGTAAATGCCAGGATCAGGACAGTGAAAATACCAATTCGTGGATTAACAAATAAGCGGTTAAGATACAACAGGACAGGAGGTAAGGCCAATAATCCGATAGCTGCCATCATTCCCCCGATTGATATCAGGTAACCAATAAGAACAACCGCTCCGACAAGCAGGGCTATTACCCATGGATTTTGTAATATTTCCGATCCTGACTTATGCCCGGTATCTCCCATTAATTATAATTTGAAAACAGGAATAAAACTACGAATTTTTAAGGACTCTGAAAAATGAAAAAGCATTTGAGATAATATCCCAGAAAAACCTCCATCCTTCCGAGACAACATATTTAAATTGGATTTTTATTTCCTGGTTCAGGTAATACCAGCCAACGGCAATGCCGATCAGTGTAAATATAATAGTTACAACAGCAACCATATTCAGGGTAATTATAAAAGAATATCCCTGACTGATAAATGGAATGAGCACAACGTTTGTATCGGAATAGAAAATCAGGGTGACAATTGAAAAACCCAGTAAAAATTTTGAGATCAGAAATATCACAACAGAATCACCCAGGATATTCGCTCCGGCCATATACAGCACTTTATAAAAATTACGTTTGGGCCTGTTAATACTATCCAGAGCAACACCGGTAAATTTATCAATAGGTAAAAATAATCCATAAATACAGAATATCCTGAAAACAGTAGCTGTTTCAAGATATTCACGGCCACCAAGGATGATCACAAATTCTTCAGCGAAAATAAAACCAATGATAACAATTGGAATAAGGATCAGGGTCAGGCCACCGGAATAAGAATAATATATTCTTTTAACCTCCTTGAGATTGTTTTCAATACTAGCTTTGGACATGCGGGGAAAGGCTGTGGCAACGAAACTACGGAGCGGTATTTCAAGAATCTCGGTCAGTTTCAATGGAACACTATAGAAAGCAACACCTGTTGTACCCAGGAATGGGCTCAGTCCGATAATAAAAGCATCGGAACTTTTAAGCAAATTACTTCCGATCAATGTACCTGTGGTGTATTTACCAAAGTTAAGTATGGTTTTGTTGGCTGCCGTTGACGCCTTGAAAATAAATTGAATACCATCCCATCTGTTTACCATGGATAACAAAGAAGTCAGCAGGTTGATCAGCAGGTAAACATACAGTATCTCCATTAATCCCCATTTTAAGAATATAAAGTTGACCAGCAGGAAGGCAACAAAGCTCACAACATTAAACAACCTGATCCATAGAATCTTATCAAATCTCTGATCGGCATGCAATACAGAGATTGCATTATTAAAAGGTAAATTAAGGAATCCCAGCACAGGATACCATATAAAGAACAAAGAGAAACCGGATGATGCAATACTATCGGTAAAAATAAAATATACAGCTAATAAAATGATGGCAATGATCGTAGTTGCGATCAGGCCTATTACCCAGTTAGAGCCGATAAGTTTCTCACGGTCTTCTTCTTTTGCACCAGAAAGAAAACGAATGATTGCAGTTCGGGTAATACCAAAACGGAGCATCTCGATAAAATTACCCGCAGTGATAAACAGAACCCATTCACCGAAAAGATCCGGATTAAGGGAACGAACAAGGATAAGAAAACTCAAGAAACCAAAAACAGCAACGGCAAGATTGCTGGCTAAAGAAAGGAAATTACTGTTTTTTAATAAGTTTAGTAGTTTTTGTTTCACCTGTTTTCATTAATCAACCTTCACTCGAATTTTTAATTTGGATGGGTAGGTAATGATAGTTCTTAATCGTTTCCGTATTGATGAACTTCTTTGCTGAGGTATTCCCCGCATGATATCCTCCAGGGCATAAACCTCTGCCTGATTCAGAATGATCATAGGTTTTTCACGCGACAGTTCCATCATAGTATCCAGTGCAGCAGTATCTGCTTTCTGCCAGTAATCCTTGGCCTTAACAACAAGAAGTGAAAGGTCAACTGTTTCCATCAGGTCAAGTGGATAAGAATTATAAATGATGGCCGGTATTTCGAGGAAAATGTAATCGTATTTATAATTTTCTTGTCGTAGATATTGTGTTTTAAGTAAATCTTTAATATGTTTTATATCAACAAATTTATTGTCGATATTATAATGTATGGCATAGTTAAAGTCGTCTCCGTTTTCCTTTTCATTTTCTTTTGTATAATTCAGGTAGAGTACTTTTTCGCCGTATGATCTGAGTTTCCTGATAAGATTGGTTGCCAGTGTAGTTTTCCCAACGTCAGGTTTGGTACTGAAGATTACAATAAGATAAGGTTTTTCAGCAGGGTATAAAGATTGATGCCCGATAGCAAGTTTAATGTTTTGTATGATAATCTCAAGCAATCTTTCCGCAGCTGCTTTAAATTCGGGTGATTGGTTACCTGGTCCATACCTTGGGTAAGCACCGGCAAGTTTAAGCCTGGTAAGTTTCTGTATTCGTTCAGGTGATTTTATTGATGAATCAAAGTATTCGAGCATAAGTATCAGGAAGGCGACGAGCACAAAACCAATAACAGCCGCAATAAGGACCAGCAATTTGGCTCTGGAAGGATTTGGTGCAATTGGAAAGAAAGGTTCATCAACAATTTTGATATTGGTGGACATTTCCAGATTTTGCTGTTTCATCCTTGCCAGGTTAAGGCTACGCAGAAGTTCCAGGTATGATTGCTCGGCAACATTAATCTCCCTTTCAATCCTTTTCAACATCGCACCAAGGGGGGCCATAATACGATAAACTGTTTCAAAATCAGCTTTTCTTCTTCTGAGTACATTCAGTGCTGCTTTTGATTGTTCAAATGCAAGGGCATTGGTAAGCCACTCTGTTAGCAGATCATTAATAGGTATTCCTTCCGGAGAGTGGGAATACATATAATATTTATCCACAAGATATTTCATCTGATCCCTTAACTGTTTCGCTTCCATCTTTAACTGATTAAGGGCATTACCTATCCGCGGATCATTTTCTACATCAAGATTATTTATGAATATTTTCTCCTCAACTTTTTGGAGTTTCTGCCTGACCCTTTGCATTTGATCTGAGGCCAGAAATATACTGTCTTTGGATTGAAGTTTGGTTTCCAATTCATTAAGCGCAGCATTTGCAGAGGCATAGCGTATTTGCTCATTCTGATGATAAACATCCAGGTCTTCTTTGCGGTCAGCAATAGCTTTACTTTGCTCGTAATAATTTATAATATTATTTTTTTTGTTGAACTGTAAAAGCCTGTCTTCAGCGCGTTGTAATCTTGCATTGGCAGTATCAACCTGCTCCTGAAAATAGGCGACAACTGCGTCGGTCTGATTAATTCTTAATTGTCTGTAGTTTTTAATAAATACTTCTGCAAGTATCTTCAGGGTTTGCTGGCAGATACCAGGATCATCAGATGAAAATGTAACCAGAACCATATCTGAATTTTGTATCCGGTTTACCCTGGTATTTTGCCTGATGGCTCTTATACTATAGTTTTTATGAGCATAGTTGAGAAGCTCATAAATGAAATTATCATCACTTGACCGGTAGAAAGTAGTGAAATTATTTACGGTTGCCCAATAATCAGATGGTCTGACACCAGGTGGGACGGTTGGATCCTTTTCAATTCCGGATTGATCCATTCTGGGTGTTTCCGTCTCTATATTTTTCTGAATGACAGTTGCTACAGGATCTGTTTCTGAATAGGATGTATAGACCTCCTTATAGGAATTACCCGGATCATATGGGTCATCAACAGATGAAGTAGATATAATGAGTCTGCTGCCAACTACCAGCTCATTGGATCTGAGGTTATTGTATTGTTTCAGGTCATTAATGCTAATACTATATCTTCTGGATAATGAATATAGTGTTTCACCTGGTTGAACAATATGATATTGATTGTTTGTTGCATATGGTTTCTCTACGATAAGGATCTGGCCAGGGTCCACCTGGTTGCTGCTTAAGCTATTGATTTCGATTAGTTCCCCAATAGAAATTCCATACATGCTGGATATTGTATTGATTGACTCCCCTGGTTGCACGGTATGAAATCTGGCTGATTGGCTATCCAATACTTCTTTCCCTGTTTTATCCAAACCAGCACCCTGATCCTCTTCTTCAATAATAAAGGCTTCGCCGGTCTGTGCTTGTTCTGCGCGGGTTTTCTTACGTTCAATTTGCTGTTCAAGCGATTTGATCTCAGTTTCAAGCGCTTTGATCTGCTCCTCTTTTTCTCTTTCAAGGCCCATTTTTCCATTTTTAACCACTAGGTCTTTAACGTATTTGGGTACCATGCGTTGCAGGTCATTAAAATTCTGTTGAGAGATATACTGGATATTATACTCTTCTAGACAAAGATCCTGGGCCAGTAATCGAATGGCGGTCTGCTCTATGGTCTGTCTTGAAAAGAAAAGGTTGATCAGGTTATCAAACTGAACATTGGTGCCATAATAATCCAGAAAACGGGCTTCAGTTGATTCAATGGAATAACCTGTAGCAATTCCTGTAAAAATCTTTGCTTCTGAAGTATATGTTTTAGGTTGATTACGGGTAAAGAGGTAAACTGTAAGTGCCAGCACAAACGGCACAAGTATAAGTATTAGCAGATGTCGTCTAAAAAGTTGATAAAATTGATTAAAATCCATTATGGCAACACATTAATCAAATTAAACTTCATACCCACAATTTCTTCAAGTCTCCAGTATGCATCATTAAACTCTTTAATAATACCTGCAAATGCCAGCTCTCCCCTTGTTTGATAATCCTTCAGACGTTGCAACTCCGATGCCGGGATCTCACCATTTTTAAATTCCAGCTCGGCGATAGGCATATAAATATTAGCATACTGTTGATATTCATTACTTATCCGCAGCAAATTCTGCTGCTGAATCAATGTATTATAAGTTGTAACCACCGCTTCTCTGACTTCACGTATCCTGTGTTCGCGCATGGTGAGCTGAATCTCAACCTGCTTTTTCTTGGTGTTGATCTGGTTCCTCCTGTCGAAAATATCCATCAATGGAAATCTAATAGAGGCCCCAATCAAATAATTCGTTCTCCGGGATTCATAATTATACCAGCCAATAGCTGGCAATTGTTCATTTCTGTCTGTAAATAACCAGTTACCGGTATTAAATTCAGCATCAACATAAAAATGGTTTAACCATTTTTTCTTGGCAGAGATCATTTCATAGGTATAGTAATCAGCATTTAATTCTTCAATTTTTACGAAAGGGGAGTTTACGATGGCTGAATCTATCAAAGCCTGAAGTGGTGGTAGCTTTTTAGCAATATCATCCGTAATGGGATTGAAGTACCTGGTACTGTCAAATGCCTGAGAAAAAGAATTAACATAGAGAAAAGCCAGAAGAATCAACAAGTTAATTCTCAGTGTTCTACCAATATGATATTGCATTAATAATTTATATTTTATACCTGTATAATTGATTCAGCAAGCTACATCAATATTAGATAATAATACCAACCATCAGGAAAAAATTTTCCAATAGTTTTTAACAATTTAATGTTTGAAAGCTGTTGCTAATTAATTGTTTAAGGATAGTCTCAATACGATCTTGTTAATAATCATACACTTAAACACTATCTTTCTGCAGCAGGGCAGGGATGGTTCTGAGAATTAGTTTGATATCGCCAATAAAAGAATAAGACTTGGCGTATTCATTATCCAGTGCCTTTCTTTCTTCCTCCGACATATTCCCTTTTTTACCACGTAATTCTACCTGCCATAATCCTGTAATGCCTGCCGGTCCTAAGAATCTCTGGCTCCAGTCGTCAGATGTAAGCATTTCAGCTTCATAAAGGGGAAGAGGTCTGTTGCCAACAATGGACATATCACCTTTGAGGACATTAAATAATTGAGGGAGTTCATCGATGCTGGAATTTCTGATAACTTTTCCAATCCGGGTGATCCGGGGATCGTCAGTTAATTTTTTAAAAGTGGATTGCAGTGATTCTTTCCTTTTTTCCTGGTACCAGTATTCACATAACTTTTCACCACCGGAGTATAGCGTAGGGGAACAATATTGATCATCAGGTAGTTCCAGGCATCTGGGGCATTTTTCAACGACAGATTTACCTTCAACTTCTTTCACTTCCTGTGCTGCATATTTATTAAGATGTTCCAGTTCTTTAAGTTTTGCGTCAGCACCAGTGTACATTGAGCGGAATTTATAAAAATCAAATATCTTATATCCTGTACCAACACGTTTTGAAGTGTAAAAAACTGCACCTGATGATTCCAATTTAACGGCGATTGCAATTAATAGAAATAAAGGTGATAGCAGCAATAAAGCAAATCCTGAAACCAGAATGTCAAATACTCTTTTGACCAGTGGCACACGGTATTCCCTTAATTTCTTTACACTATCCTTTTGGCCTGCAAATTGTTTCTTGAAACTTTTCAAGAACTTGATTCTTATATAAACATCCTCAATCTTTACAGGAATAATATATACATCATCGATTTTTTCCTTGATTGCTTCCTTTACAAGTTCCGGATTTTTTTCATGTGAGATAATAATGTAACTGGTCTCTGGCAGGTTATATTTGGCACTGATCATTCTGAAAATACCAATACCATTCATCCCGGGAAGGTTATCCTCGCTTATTATGGTATCAAAATCATGGTATTCTTTTATCAGGTTAACCGCTCCAAGTCCGTGTTCGGCAATAACAATATCAAATAAATCTTCATGGGATTCAAATTCACTGATGATGCTTATATCTCCCCCAATATATAATACCCTGAAACGTTCCAGTGAAGAATCTTCCATTTAGTGTTACTGTTGAGTTATGATCACGCTTTCTATTTCCTGGCCAGAAGAAGCTCAATTCTGATTGATAATTCTTCAGGGTTAAAAGGTTTAACAATATAATCATTAGCACCAAGTTTTAAACATTTAACCTTTTCGGTGCTGCTTTCAATCCCTGATAGCATAATCAAAGGAATATCCTTGAAATAGCCACTTGCCCTTACGTTTTTAATAAATTCATAACCATCGAGATTTGGCATCTGAATGTCTGCAACTATCAGATCAGGAATATTACCTTCTTCCATCCATTTTAATCCGTCCAATCCATCACTTTTTGTTACTACGTCATACTCTTTACTGAGAAAATTCTCCAGAAGCATCCGTATGCTTAACTCGTCATCGATGATCAATACTTTATTTTTCATGCGTTATGTGTTATGAAAATAAAAATGTTCTGTAAACTTTTGATTGTTTGGCCTGTGCCTTTTATTTCAATTATATGCAAAAATAATGAAATTTAAAGGTAAAATCCCAATAAAGATTAAAGTTATCTACAATCATTGGTTAATAATTTGACTTCTTTATGAAATGCTGGCTTAGATATTGATAAAACCGGTTATTAATTATTCCTGGAAGGATAATGAAATGTTATTCCTGGTACCTTTCAGATAGTATCTTTTCAAGAGCGATAATTTCGTCCCTCAGCCTGGCCGCTTCAATAAAGTCCAGTTCCTTTACCACTTTCTCTATCTGTTTTCTGTTATCCCTGATAAGTTTGTCTATTTGTTTTGCACTCATATATTGTATCACAGGATCTGCTGCTACGTCAACTCTTTCATTTTCATGATATGCCTTGCTTTCTTTTTGTTTGGAATCGGCTACACTGGTCTGGTTGAGAATGGCATCTACAGATTTTTCGATTTGCTTTGGGGTAATATTATGCTCTGTGTTATATTTGAGCTGCTTTTCCCTTTTTCTGCCTGTTTCGTCCAGGGTTCTTTGCATAGAGCGAGTCATCTTATCAGCATACATAATTACTTTACTGTTGATGTTACGGGCTGCCCTTCCTGCGGTCTGGATCAGTGATTTCTCAGATCTTAGGAAACCTTCCTTATCAGCATCAAGAATTGCTACAAGGGAAACTTCCGGCAGATCAAGGCCCTCGCGTAACAGGTTCACCCCAATTAGGACATCAAACTCTCCCAGCCGGAGGTTACGCATGATCTCCACCCTGTCGATAGTATCTACTTCACTGTGAATATAACGGCATTTAATATTAAGTTTTGTCAGGTATTTGGTAAGCTCTTCTGCCATTCTTTTGGTCAGGGTAGTAACCAGTGCGCGGTTTCCATTATTAATTACGATGTCGATTTCCTCAAGCAGGTCATCGATTTGATTTAAACTCGGCCTGATCTCGATTACCGGATCCAGCAGTCCTGTTGGCCTGATCAATTGCTCAACCAGTATCCCCTCCGATTTTTGAAGTTCATAATCCGATGGAGTAGCACTAACGAAGATAACCTGGTTGATCATGGCTTCGAATTCATCAAACTTCAAAGGCCTGTTGTCCATGGCCGAAGGCAGTCGAAAACCATGTTCAACAAGGGTTTGTTTTCTTGAACGGTCACCACCATACATGGCCCTTACCTGGGGAATTGTTACATGGCTTTCATCAATGACTATCAAATAATCATCTGGAAAATAATCCAGAAGACAGAATGGTCTTGAACCTGGTTTACGTCCATCGAAATACCTCGAGTAGTTTTCAATTCCCGAACAATACCCCAGCTCACGCATCATCTCAATGTCATAAGTTACCCTGTCTTCCAGCCTTTTGGCTTCTAACTGACTTCCGTTTTCCCTGAAATATTCAACCTGCCTGATGAGGTCATCGTGAATAATAGTCAACGCCTGTTTCATTTTATCCTGGGAAGTAATAAAAATATTGGCAGGATAAATTATGGCGCTGTCAAGCTCCTCTATCCTGTGACCACTTACAGGATTAAAGGATTCAATGGTCTCGATTTCATCACCCCAGAAACAAAACTTATAGGCCAGGTCAGTATAGGCAGGAAATACATCCACAGTATCACCCCTTACACGGAAATTGCCCCTGAAGAAATCTGTTTCATTTCTCGAATAAAGACTCTCCACAAGAGCATGCAGGAATTTACCCCTGTTGAATTCATCACCACGCTTAATATAAACCACACTATTCGTAAAATCTTCAGGATTGCCGATGCCATAAATGCAGGAAACCGATGACACAACAATAACATCCCGTCTCCCTGAAAGTAACGATGATGTGGTGCTTAGCCGCAGTTTTTCAATTTCATCATTAATTGAAAGATCTTTTTCGATGTAGGTATTGGTAACCGGAATAAAAGCTTCAGGCTGGTAATAATCATAATATGATACGAAGTACTCTACGGCATTCTCAGGAAAAAAAGCTTTGAGCTCTCCATATAACTGGGCTGCCAATGTTTTGTTGTGGCTTAATATTAATGTAGGTCGTTGTATTTGTTGTATGACATTTGCCACCGTGAAAGTTTTACCGGAACCGGTAACGCCAAGTAGGGTCTGAGCGGCATCCCCACGATTAATACCATCAACAAGTTGTTCAATGGCTTCGGGCTGGTCACCTGTTGGTATAAAATCAGAAGTTATCTTAAATTTCATGTGATCATGCAATTCTTAAAGTACAAAAATATAAAAAAGAGGGGCTTATCTTTTGATGAATGTTGAAGAAACAGGGAAATGGTCGGATATTTCCAGTTTTTCGGTTTGATAAGTAACAGATGTAAAAACACTATCATAAAGAATATAATCGATACGGAAGAATGGTAGTTTACCCCCGAATGTTTTACCCATTCCATAACCATTTGTAAGAAAGGCATCATGCAAACCGTTTGAAAGTTCCTGATAGGCATAGGAGGTTGGGAAATCATTAAAATCGCCACAAATGATAACAGGATATGGGCAGGCTTCAATGTGATCGCGCAGTAAATTCACCTGAAATGCCCTGTTCTTAAATGCACTCTTTAACTTCATAATCAGCATTGAAGGACGTTTTTTTAATTTATTGTTATTTATACCCGATAGATCATTGCCGGTAACCATTTCGTAATCATCCAATCCTAGGTAAAGGGAGGCGAGGTGAATATTATAAACCCTGAAGGTATCTTGTTTAAAAACCAGATCGGCATAAATACCAAAATTCCTGGTAGAGTCGTGTTTAATAATTCCCTTATCTATCCGGGGTAACTTGCTGAAAATGGCCATACCCACTATCTTCTCCCTGTATGGATTATAATAACTCTGGAAATAGTAATTATCGGCCCTGAGTTCCTCTTTAAGGTAAGCCAGCGGAAAATAATAATTGTCACCAATAGAAAAGAACTCCTGTAAACAGCTTACATCAGGTGACTTATCTACAACATACCGGAATATTTCATTTTGTTTTTCATCCAGTTTCTGGAAGTTATTTTCTGTTAAATTATGGACATTATAGGAAAGTACGACAAATGAATCAGTATCATGAATATCAATTTCAGATTCGTTAAAGAGCTGGTAGTATCTGGATAAATAATTCCATCCTGCCAGAATGACAACCAATGATAGCAGAAACCAGGCTTTTCTTGAAAACATCCAGTAAACGATAAACACCAGGTTTATCAATACAAAGGCAGGATATGCCAGTGCAAAGAATGCAGGGATTACCCAGTTTAAAGGATCGATATAGTTTCCTGCATACGAAAAGAGCAGGCTGAATATTGCCAGCCAGTTTAACAATAATAAGATCCTGTTAAACAGATTTAAACGCTTTCGGGGTTTGCTCACTTTAGTTTTTATTACTCATCCGGAACAGAAATTCTTTCTCCTCCTTTGAAAGGCTCTCATATCCCGACCTTGAGATTTTTTCAAGTATAGCATCAATTTTTTTTTGTTTGTCGGCTTTTCTGAGATTGTACTCATCATCCGTCATTGGCCTTCCCTGACTATTGGCTTTGGAGCGTGTTTTCGTTTTTTTTGGTTTTAAAAACGAACTAAAGATTTTTGAAAAATCAAATATATGAAAAAATTGATTATTAGCATATCCTTTCATAAATATTTTTATATTGAGATATCCCCATAACGCGCCTCCAAGATGTGCAATGTGGCCACCAAAGTTAATTTCACCCGGATCTCTTGTAGTAATGGTGAAAATGCTCAGTACGTCAATAAGTACAATTACAATTGCAATATATTTCAGTTTCACTCGTCCGAAAAACATAAGATTCACTGTGTAGTTGGGTACATAGGTTGCAATGGCAATGAGTATGGCAAGTACGGAGGCTGAAGATCCCAGGGCAATGCTGTTGCCTACCGATTCCCTTAACAATGGAAAGATATTAAAAAAAGCAATATACAGTACTGCTCCTGCGATACCACCCCATAAATATACATTCAGCAATTTCTTCTGGCTCATATATTCCAGGAAAATCCTGCCACCAAAATAAAACACAATCATATTGAAAAAGAGATGGAAAAAGTTTGATTGAAGAAACATGTAGGAGATGATAGTCCATGGTCTCTGGATCAAGGCTCCCAGGCTTGCTGGCACCGATAGCCATTCAATCACTGGCGAAAGTTCCATGGGTGAATAGGCTTTACTCAGGCGAAGAAATAGGTTAATCAGATTAACTGCCAGAAAGACAGCTACGTTTATGATAAGTATTCGTGCAAAGACCTTATTTCTTTTGAAGAAGATCTTGGCTTCTTCAAGCGGATTGCTATATTGATAGTTCATTGATGTACTTTCCTTAACGTTTTTGCCAGTATTTGATAAGGAAGAATCCAAATATCATACCACCCAGATGAGCGAAGTGTGCAACGTTATCGCCAGGACTGTTTGATATTCCCATATAAAGTTCAATTGCACCATAAATAATCACAAACCATTTTGCCTTTATCGGGATTGCAAAATATAAATATATAACGGAGTTTGGAAAAAGCATTCCAAAGGCAAGCAGTATGCCGAATACAGCTCCTGATGCACCGACAACATTGGGAAGATTAAGAAAATGTTCTTTGTAAGCTGACATGAATGTGACAACATTCTGAAGTGCCAGCCTGTTTTCGGGATCCCATTCCAATTGCCTGTAGTTATTGACAAATTCCAGGTATAGCTTGTAAAAAGGGCCTGATTCCTGTTTCAGAATAATTTTATATTCACTGAAAAATGCATTCAGTGACTCAAAGCTCGGATTATCCATAAATGTATTAATCGCATGTATTTCGGGTCTGATCTCGAAATAATATACCAGGTAATGCAACAATGCCGCCCCAATACCGGTGATGAGATAATAAATCAGGAATCGTTTCCCTCCCCAGACATTCTCAAGCGCATTACCAAACATCCACAGTGCGAACATATTGAAGAATAGGTGCGCGAAACCTCCATGCATGAACATATAGGTAACTATTTGGTAAGGAGCGAATTTTTCTGATGCGAAATAATGTAAACCAAGGTAATCTGCCAGGTCAAGTTTATAAACATTCTGTACAACAATCGTCGCAAGAAAAAATAAACCATTGATGATCAATAGGTTTTTAACTACCGGTGGCAATATCCTGAATCCTGTTGGTCTGAATTGTTGAGACATCAATTTTTGTTTTAGTTACAAAAATAACAAGCTGACTTAAATATTGTTGTATCAGCCTAATTAAATTTTTTTTCAAGCTCGTTGAATGGTAATATAAATATCGTTGCCCTGCCATCCGGTGTTTTCTCTGGTATGCTGCAGCTGAAAAGCTTTTCAATCAATAATTCCATCTCCTCAACCTGCATTGGTTTCTGTTGCTTGAGGGCGAGATTGGAAGCCAGGGCCCTGGCAATCTTTATCTTTCGCTCAATGTTCAGATCCTGCAGGTTATTTTTGTAGTTTTCAATGATACCTTCCAGCAACTGGTTAATATCCTGATCGGTGCAATCTGCAGGTGTTCCGTCAATAACAAAGGTGTTTTTGCCAAGGTCTTTGATACTGAACCCAATAAGTACAAGGTCTTTTCTGATATCTTTAAGAATTTCAGCATCTTCTGCAGAAAAACTCATTTGATGGGGAAAAAGTTCTTTTTGGGTAGCCATCCTGTTTTCCTCGAGCTGGTTCAGAAACCGCTCATAAAGTATTCTCAGATGGGCATTATGAATATCTACGATCAAAAGGCCCGATTTGATGGTAGTAACAATATAACGTGAATGTATCTGGGCAAATCGTTTACCGGAATCGCTGATTCCACTTTCCTCCGGAGTAGGCGGGTCACCTTGCCCTGCAGGCCTGGTTTCCGGACTGATCCTATCGCTCTTTATGACTTCATAAAGTTTTTCCCAGTCTGAATTTTTCTTTTCTGTTCGCTGTGCAGGGGAGAAACTGTCTGTTTCAAAAGGATTGTAGGTCGATTCCTTTGGTTCAAAAGGATTCCTGATTGCCCGGCCGCTGTTTTCCGGGATATGCTCAAAACTTTGTTCAATATCAAAATCAATGGCCGGGATGATGTTATATCTTCCGAGCGATTGTTTAATTGCTGACCTGAGCATAGCATATAATAACTGACTGTCCTGAAAATTGACCTCGGTTTTGGTTGGATGTATATTGATATCGATATTGGCCGGAGAAACATCGATATAAATAAAGTATGCCGGAAAACTGTCATTGGGTAGCAACTCTCTGAACGCTCCGTCAACAGCGTGATGTAGATATGGATGTTTGATAAACCTGCTATTTGCAAAAAAATATTGTTCCCCCCGTGTTTTTTTTGCAAATTCAGGCTTGCCAATAAAACCACTAATATTGAACTTTTCAGTTTTTTGCTCAACGGGTATGATCTTTTCACTATACATCGCACCGAACAGGTTTATAATTCGTTGCTTAAGGTTGGTTTTCGGAAGCTGAAAAACAATTTTGTCATTATGGATCAATGAGCATGATATCTCAGGGTTAACAAGGGCCACCCTCTGGAATTCCTCAATGACATGGCGGAATTCAGCTGTGTTGGATTTTAGAAATTTCCGGCGGGCCGGTACATTGTAAAATAGATTCTTGATAGAGATACTTGTACCGGCAGGGCAGCTTGCAGGTTTCTGATCAATCAGCCTTGAACCCTCAATCTGTATCAATGTTCCCAGTTCATCTTCAATACGTCTGGTTTTAATCTCAACCTGTGCAATTGCAGCAATGGATGCTAGAGCTTCCCCTCGAAAACCCATGGTTTTTATGGCAAACAGGTCATCGGCATTCCGGATCTTGGAGGTTGCATGTCTTTCAAAACTCATCCTTGCATCTGTTTCAGACATTCCACAACCATTGTCAACGATTTGTATCAGCGTTTTACCGGCATCCCTGATGTTGAGCTTAATGTCGGTGGCACCGGCATCGATTGCATTTTCAAGGATTTCCTTTACAGCAGAGGCAGGTCGCTGAATAACTTCACCAGCAGCGATCTGGTTGGCAACAGAATCCGGTAGTAGTTTTATTAAATCCGGCATCAGCGAGCGAAGAAGGATACGAAGTTGCTAATGAAATCTGTGAAGAAAATGAGATATGTAGCGAGAACCACTATCAGTATATAAATGATAGTCCTTAACTCAGAATATTTTCTTTTATCTTTCTCCCTTTCATACCTCCACCGTCGGGTTAACTGTGCCTTGAACTGGTCCATGTGGTCATCAGAATCAGTAACTCCAAGTTCCTTTTTGCGTTCTTCCTGCTCATCTTTCTTCTTATCGTAGTAAAGGGGCTTATAGTCGAATTGTTTAGGCTTAGGTCTGCTGAAAAATACAATCTTCATTACACATGTGTTTCTTATTGCAAAGGTATCGATAATTTTTATGTTTCCTTAGGCTTCTATGTTCATCTTTCCTATTTTTGAGAAAATTTTATTCGACCAATTAATATGAGCAATAGCGATTCAAATAAACTGAGCAAGTTAATTGTTGTGGGCGACAGGGTCCTGATCAAACCAAAAACAGTTGAATCAAAAACAAAAAGTGGTTTATATCTTCCACCAGGTTATAAAGAAAAGGAAGAGGTCAGGACTGGATATGTAGTGAAAGCTGGGCCGGGATACCCGATTCCCTTACCCGGTGATGATGAAGATCAACCCTGGAAAAATGTGGATGATAAAATCAAATATGTACCACTGCAGGCCAGGGAAGGTGATCTTGCAATTTTTATGCAGAAGAGTGCCATTGAAATTGTATTTCATGGGGAGAAGTATTTTATTGTACCACAGCATTCGATATTATTACTGGAGAGGGATGAAGAGCTGTTTGAGTAGTATTGCAGCTGAATGATCGATTAGACGAAATTCCAAATAACAAATCCCAATTTACAAATAAGCACCAATATTCGATTACCAAAATTCCAAACCTTTCTTAACCAAGGTTTGGTTAATTGATTTTTGGGATTTGGAATTAATTTGTTATTTGGGATTTGTTATTTGGCATTTATCCGCTCAGGTCTTTGCAAATACCGGGAACCGCTTCTGAGCGAGGGAAAAGATCCCAAAGAAAACAAAGCAGTAAAAGAATGTTCCAAGGACACTGTTCAGGAAAAAGGAAATACCCATGGAGCCATCATTAAAGAAAGCCAGCCCGGCAACATACGCTTCCAATAATCCTGCAAAATTCTTAGGGTAAAAGCTCATGGTTAACCATGCACCAAAATTGGTGACCAGGAAAAAGATCACTGATGAAGTGAGTGCAGCTCCAATTACTGTTCCGCTATTAATTCTCCTGCTTAACAAGAAGCCTATCATTACTGTTACAGCGAAAGCAATATAAACCGCAATCATATTATTATGAAATCCGATGATTAGATCACTTACAAACATTGCCATGAGAGGAATCAGGAATGCCAAATATTTACGCGAAAAATAAGTTCCGCCAAAAAGAGCCATTGCAGCGATCGGGGTAAAGTTTGGCCAGTGGGGAATAAGTCTCATGAAGGCACCGAAAAGAACGACGGTTAAAATGAATATGAATCTTGGTGACAGTAGTTTATCTTTCATGATTTTTCAATTTTATGTTGAAGCAAATTTAATAAAATACTTTTAACAGCTTCGACAAAGATATATTTTTTGAAGATTATGAATTTCATACTTTTGTCAAGTTGTTAACATTACTATTATGAAAAAGTATTTTATCCCACTTATTATTTTCAGTTTCATTTTATTATCCTGTTCCCAGATGAAAAAGAAAGCAGATTTAATTATTTACAGTACAAAGGTCTATACTGTAAATCCCGGATTTTCTGTTGAAGAAAGTATCGTTGTTAAAGGTGGCAAAATAATTGATGTTGGAACGACAGCTGAGATGTTTGATAAATACAGTGCTCCCGAAGTTTATAATGGTATAGGAAAAGCAGTATATCCCGGTTTTATCGATGGCCATTGTCATTTCTATGGTTATGGCACCAATGCTGTTAGGAGTGCTGATCTTGCCGGTACCGGATCTTTCGAGGAGATCCTGGAGATCATTGAAAAACACTACAACAAGTATAAACCTGACTGGTTAATTGGCAGGGGGTGGGACCAGAACGATTGGGAAGATAAATCCTGGCCCGATAAAGAAGAACTCGATGTAATGTTTCCTGATGTTCCTGTAGTATTGAAAAGAATTGATGGCCATGCTGACCTGGCAAATTCTGAAGCTTTAAAACGTGCCGGTATTAAACCCGATACCCTGATTGAAGGTGGTGATATTTTTCTTGATCAGCACGGAAACATGACTGGAATACTCATTGATAAAGCAGGTGATTTCCTCGAGGACCATATCCCGGCCCTCACCGATAAGGAAATGAGGGAAGCTCTGTTAATTGCTGAAAAAGATTGCATTGCCCTTGGCCTGACTTCTGTTGTCGATGCGGGCCTTTATTCAAATACTGTGAAACTCATTGATAGTCTTCATAAAAATGGGACTCTGCGAATCAAGATAAATGCGATGCTCAGCCCCGAACCTGAAAACATAGAGGAATATCTGGAACAAGGCCCCTATGTAACTGATAAACTGACCGTCAATTCCATTAAATTATATGCAGATGGTGCCCTGGGATCAAGAGGCGCCCTGCTGAAGGATCCCTATGAGGATGATCCACATAACGTGGGTTTACAGATCAAACCAGCGGCTTACTATAAAGATATTTGCAAACAGGCATATGAGTATGGTTACCAGGTTAATACACACGCAATTGGTGATTCCGGGGTGAAATTGATGCTTGATGTTTATGGTCAAGAACTGAAAAATACAAACGACAGAAGATGGAGGATTGAACATGCCCAGATCGTTGATCCTGATGACCTGGGATTATTCAGAAAATATTCAATCATACCCTCCATTCAGGCAACACATGCTACCTCGGATATGTACTGGGCTGATGAAAGGATTGGAGATGAAAGGATAAAATGGGCATATACTTTTAAGGACCTACTTGCACAGAATGGTTGGATAATCAATGGGACAGATTTCCCGGTGGAGAAAATCCACCCATTACATACTTTCTACGCTTCTGTTGCCAGAAAAGATCTTGACGGAAATCCTGAGAACGGATTTCAAAAAGAAAATGCATTAAGCCGTGAGGAGACCTTAAAATCTATGACCATCTGGGCAGCAAAAGGTAGTTTTGAAGAAAATCGTAAAGGTAGCATTGAAATAGGGAAGGATGCCGATTTTGTGATCCTGGAGAAAGATATTATGGAGATTGATGAAGCTGAGATCCCCGGGGTAAGGGTTGTTCGTACTTATATTGACGGGGAAGAGGTTTATAGGAATGGGGGGGTAGGGTATTAGATTTTCGATTGTCGATTTGGGGATTTTCGTTGCGCCAAGCAAGTTCCGGAGAATGGAATAGAATAAATGTCCTTTGAAACTTTTCATAGGAACCCAACAGGTAAACCTGATGGAATAAGAAATCCCACAGGTTAAACCTGCTAATCAAGGAATGGATTCCTCTGGTAAAACCAAAGATTTATCACAGCTATGTTTTAGCGAAACCGTAATTGGAGGAACCCGCCAGCTGGCGGGGAAATCCGCTCGTTCGGACCTGTGGGGGAGCAGGGAGGTAACGAACCGCTCTACCCGGAATGTGAGGTTTGATCAAACTTTGTAATCGAAAAGCAGAACAGGAAGGAATTTAGAGGATGACAGGTAGTTCGCAAGATTACCCGACGCTTTAGTTTTGCTCAGTATTCCATTGCCAGAAGTGTTTTGCTAATGGTTTCTTCTTGCAAAAATCTTTTGAATCATATGTCTTCAAATTGAAGATAAACTCATTGTTATCCGGCAACTTCAAATCTTCCTCCGAAATATTACGCCGGTTTCCATGCCATCTCTTTTTCAGGTCTTTTTTATCAAATTGACGATTTAAATATTTTGTTTTCACATGATCTTCACTCAACGCAACATAATGACGCAAAATATGATTTTCAGGTGATATCCTGATTATGCCTTCTGTTAAACTGTGTCCACCGGAACCTTTGTATTTGCACTTTGCGCTACGTTTCCATGCACGATTGAGGCGGTTTTTCAAGGGTTCAAAATAATAATATCGTAAAATATCCTGGTAGTAATCTTTATTGGTATAATCAGATCCAGGTTCGGGTAAAAACACAAACTCCTCAAAATTCAATACCGTAAACCCCATATCATCTGCCTCCTGTATTGCATCCCGTACTGACAGGCCAGGTTTGTAATGCTCAAAAATCTCATCTGCATCATGATGAATGATCCAATCATGAGAGAGTCTTCTTATTACCTTATCTTTCGCTGCTAGGTGATCGGTAACAGAAAAATATCCTTTATAGGGCAGGCTTTTAATCTTTATTATCGGATAATTCATAAATTGAGCGTATAGCTCTGTACTATTGTCTGTTGAACCGTTATCAATTATTATAACCTCAATACCCTGTTGAGCCAGGACAGGAAGCAGGATCCTTAAATATTGAAACTCATTCCTCACTGTAATTACTGCGCAGATCGACACTTTTTCATTACTCATAAATTGACTCTTTTTATAATGCACCGTTCAGTTGATACCAAAAAGAACTACCCTCAATACGATATTTATCATTCATCATTTTATGCATCTGATCAGGGAATGATTTCATGGCATAGGCCGTTCCGTAAAGAACCTCGGTTTTTTTGTTTTCCAGCATGTAAGCGTACAACAGGTATTGTTCAGTCCAGTATTGATGTTTCTCAACAACATTGTTAACCGGTAGCCCAAATGGCAGGTAGACATCATGGGAATGAACCAGTGTTTTTGTTGAAATTTTAGGCATAATCAACAGGTAAAGATATAAACAATCACTGCCTACTTTAACAGTGTGTGTTGAATCAATAAACCAGATTTCAGCATCTTCAACCAGGTTTACTATATCGTGTACCGGTATTTCCTGAACCAATGATTCAATTATTAAATCAACATTATTTAGCTCTTTTAAGAAAGGTTTGGGATATGGTTCGATTAAAATAAGTTTTCCCTTACCGTTTCTATTTAATGCTTCATTGGCAACCATTGTAGAAAAACCGGATCCTGTCTCCAATACAGTTGAAGGTTTAAAATACCTTAAGATACAATAATAGGCCAGGGCATCAGCTGAGGAAAAGGCTGGATTTTCCCAGAAGAAATATTTAGGATTTTCTATATCACCAAACGTTTCCGGAGAAAATTCGTCAGCATAAACTGTTATCTTCTCAATAAAATCAAGCATCCTGGATTTATGAAAGAGGTCATGATCATAGACTTCTGTGCTACTATTTCTATATTCGAAGGATGAATATACTTCATTGATCAGCGGTATTTCTGAGTAGAAATTTGCAGGGACAATGTTGACACGATGTTCCTGTATTTTTCTTCTTACTTCAGGATCAACCCACAATACCCGTTTAGCCAAACGCACCAGTGTTAGAAATTCCTTTTCTGTCAGTTTCTCTTTTTTATTATTTGGCTCACTCATGTGTTTGTGGTATAAAAGAAATTTAATAATTACCTTACCTGATACTATGGTTGTAAAAAATCCAAAGATAGCTAAAGGTTTTGTAAAACTTCCCAGATGACAGCAAACCTGTATCACTTTGATTGTCCGTAATTAATCCATGAGAGGTGATGATTAACTAATTGAGAATGTCTCAAAAGTCCTGGTGTAACATAGCGACTACCTTTAGGCGCATCCTATATAAAAAAATATTGTATATTTAAAGTTTTGTTATGGAACATACACAGAAATTTGATTAATAGTTCCGGCATCAGGAGATAATCATAAACATTCTGTCGATCATGAAATTTATTAAGTTATGAGAAAACTACATGTACTAATTATTGTCATAGGTATTGCCTTATGCTATAATGCATTATCGCAGACAACAATCACATTGGAGGCATCAAAGGATGTCATGATAAGATATTTCGGAAGTGATGGAGATACTCAGAACTACGGAAGTTATCCATATATAAATATGCATGCCTGGACCAATGGAGGGTATTATGTTGTTCATCGTTCTTTGATAGATTTTGATTTATCAATAATAGGTCCCGGATCTGAAATACTAAATGCTATACTCAAATTATATAGTGACAGATCATCAACTTTATATCCTGATGGTCATCAGTATCTATATGATTACAATCCGAATGAGTGTGAAATCAATCGGATTGTTCAGCCATGGATTGAAGATGAAATTAACTGGACAATCAAACCCTCTGTTACCTACCATGATGAAATGCATGTTGCTCCAAGCCATTCAAATTTCCAGGATTACCAGATCAATGTCACCAATCTGGTTCAGGACATGATTGATAATCCGGATAGTAATTTCGGGTTTCAAATTAAACTTGAAAATGAGCAACCATATAGCAGGATGGTGTTTGCTTCGTCAAACAATGAGAATCCTGATATTCACCCTGTATTGGAAATTACTTACCTGACATCAGGTATAAAACAAAGCGTTTCGACAGGATTTAAAATATATCCAAATCCGGCCAGTGATAAGATTACGATTGATTTCGGCAATATTTATGAAAATGACAAATTCACAATTCATGTGTTGAATGTTCTGGGGCAAACTGTTAAAACCTATAGCAGTATTGGTAAATGCCAATTCACTATTGACCTTGGACAATATGATGATGGAATCTATGTACTTAGGATTCTGCAGAAGGGCAAACGGATTTACTCATCTGAGGTGGTTGTGTGGAGGTAAATGTTTTCTTTGAATTCTTCGATAACCTCCCGGTCGCTAAAACCTGGCCGGAGCTTGATAATGATGGATCCTACAGCAATATTTACTTCGGGGATTTTATATATATTACTGATTAATTGTCCTCACCCTGGATTTTGATATAATACTTAATCTTTATAACTTTAATGTTTTATTAACCAATCGATTTCAAGATGAAAAGGATAATTTCATTTCTTATTGCTTGTTTACTGGTTATTAGCCAGGCAAATTATGCACAATTACCTGACAGTTTCCCTGAAATAAGCATAGAGTCTTATGGTGAAACAGCAGAAGGCAGTATATTCTTAACGGTATCAACTGATGTTGAAGGTATTGGTTACTATGTATTTATGCTTGATAATAATGGAGAGGTCCAGGCTCATAAGGAACTGGAGGAAGATTATTCCTATGATTTTAAAATGCAATCCAATGGGTTATTGACTTATGCACAGTTTTTATCACACCATACCTATACCGGGGGTGGAAATTGTGTTCATATGCTTCTTGACCAGGAAATGTATGAACTGGGTTCTTTCCAGATGAAGAATGGATTTATTGCCGAAGCACATGACTTTCAGATTCTCCCTAACGGGCATACCTTAATGTTCGGGTATTATATGACCCAGATGGATTTAAGTGATATCGTTGAAGGGGGTTATCCCGATGCAAAGGTTTCAGGGGGAATAATCCAGGAACTTGATGATGAAGGAAATGTTATCTTTCAATGGAAAAGTTGGGATCACTATACACCGGAAGAATATGCCTGGAGACGGGCAAACAGGCAAACGGTAAGCGCATTTCATTTGAATACCATCAACATGGATATTGATGGTCATATCATTTTTGCAACTCCCTCCTTCACGAAGAAACTTAACCGTCAGACCGGTGAGATTATATGGCACCTCGGTGGTAACGAAAATGAATTTAATTTTATTGGTGTAGATAGTACCACTGGTGCAGGTCAGGTAACAGGCCATGCATTTTACCGTTTGGGGAATGGCAACTTCCTTAATTATGATAATGCTGCCAGAAGCGGATCGAACACCAATTCTGAAGTACATGAATACAAGCTTGATGAAGAGAATAAAACAGCCGAATTAGTATGGACCTATGCCTATCCAACAGATATTAAGGGCTGGCATAGGGGCAATGCATATCGTATGCCCAACGGTAATACCATCATCGGATGGGGAGGTGCAAGCGGCGATACAATTCCTACATGTACTGAAGTGGATGCTGAAGGAAATATTCTATTTGAGGTATATTTCGATAATCCTGAAATAGAAAGCTACAGAGCATTTAGATTTCCAACGGGTGACTGGAAAGTTGCAGGAGCAATTGTAACTGAACTGGCCCTGGGCAATACCTATGGATTCATTCAGGGGGATACACTGGATACAGGAATTGAAGTGGAAGTAACTTCCATGTATGGAAGTGGTTATAATGAACTTTCGATCGCAACTTTTGACCAGGCACCTGAATTCCCCTATTTCGATGGCAAAGATCCGATGTTAACCGCACAGAGAATAACCATGAATCCGGAGTATTTCTATTTGGGTGGAAGCATCTATTTCGATGTGGATATCTTTGGGCTTGATAATCCAGAAGATATAACGATATGGTTCAGGGCGAAAGCTGGTGATGGTGAATTTATCGCATTAAATACAATATACAACTTTGTTACAGGTAAGATCATTGCAGAATTCGACCTGAGCAGTGCCCAGGAATGTGAGTTCGTATTTGGATTTGATGATTTTGAATCTGTGGCATATGCTCCTCTTCTTACAAACCCAAAGAATGGGGCAAGAGTGAATTCCATCGAAATACAGCATCTGGAATGGTCTCCAAAAGGGTTCTGTACATATTTTGTACTCGAAATTGCAACGGATGAAGGTTTTGGAAGTATTGTCTATTCAAATGATAGCCTGAGGAATACCTATTATGATTTCCTTGGTGAAAACAATACATCCTATTACTGGAGGATTAAAACATTCGTTGAGGATTATGATGGCATTGTTGAGAGCGATTGGTCTGAGGTTTTCGTTTTCCATTCAACCATTGCACAGATTAGTATCCTGGAACCTGCAGCAGAAGCAAAATGGCAATATGGCCTCGATTATTTCATTGAATGGGAGGACAACTTTGCAGATGATGTATTGATATTGTTCTTAACCGATACATCGTATAGCATCATTGATACTACTGAAAGTGATGGTGCCTATAAATGGTCAATTCCTGTCGATATGCAAATCGGTTGCAGATATCGTATCCAGATGATTAATGTATCCATGCCATCTGTTTCGGCAATTAGTCCTTATTATTTCTCTATAACAGATACTACTGGATTTGATGGTTGCTATGAGAGCGTTAATGAAAGTTTTACACTGAATGAAGTTACGGTTTTTCCGGTTCCCGCATCAGGTATCATTATCCTTGAATACAACCTTCATGAAAATTCAAATGTAAATATCAGTTTACTTGATATTCATGGAACCAGGATAAATAATCTGTTTCTTGGGAACAGACACATGGGTGAGAATCGTCATGAATTTAACATAAAAGACTTTACGGATGGAATATACATGATGCAAATTCAAACTGCATCGGATCAGCAGACCAGGAAAATTATTATAAGTCATTAACCCAAAAGAAATTCATCGGATGAATTCTCAGCCATGGAATAATAAGTTTGATAATTAATGAGATCTTTTCAAAATATTCATCCGATGAATATAATGGAACTAGCCAATTCGATGAAGAAATATTTGCAAGTTCTGATATTGTTTGTTTCTGTTCCAACTATGATTTTCTCCCAGTCACAGACAGTAGGTATTTACCAGAACGACAGTCTGGCCTTCAACGGTTATACCCTTTTTGCCCCGATGAATTACAATTATGTTTACCTGATCGACAATTGCGGTTACCAGGTAAACCAATGGGAATGCGGCAATTTCAACAGTAATATGGCCTATTTGCTGGAAGATGGAAGCATGATCCGCACTGGGGTTGTTTTCACCGGCCATTTTAAAGGTGGTGGACTTTGTGGCGTTGTTGACTGTTATACCTGGGATGGTGACTTATTATGGGATTATCATTACCATACGGAAAACTATCATCAGCATCATGATATAGAACCTTTGCCTGATGGTAATTTCCTGATCATTGCATGGTATAAATACACCAGTGGGGAAGCAATAGCAAATGGCAAAGATCCCGAGATGCTGGACAACGAACTCTGGATGGATCACATTCTTGAAGTTGAGCCCTATACCGGTGAGATAGTATGGGAATGGAAAGCCTGGGACCATTTAATTCAGGATTTTGATGCAGGCAAGTATAATTATGGTGTTGTAGCTGATCACCCCGAAAGAATTAATATCAATTACACAGATGATCCAGGGCCGGGAGGGAACATCGACTGGATGCATGTCAATAGTGTTGATTATCATGCTGAACTTGATCAGATAATTATTTCAGTGAGGCAATATAGCGAGATCTGGATCATTGACCACAGCACGACCACCCAGGAAGCTTCGGGCAGTACAGGGGGTATTTACGGAAATGGGGGCGACCTTTTATACCGTTGGGGGAATCCTGAGGCATATGACAGAGGCGGGGGCAATGATCAGGTTTTAAGATATATGCATGATGCGAACTGGATACCGGATACCTATCAGGATGGGGGGAAGATCATGGTTTTTAATAACGAACATGAAGTGCATCAATCTGCGGTCCTAATATTTGATCCTCCGGAGGATGAGCCAGGATTTTATACTGACCCGGGCGATGAAGCATATAGTCCTGTAACTTACGATTGGATTTATGCAGCTCAGAATCTGTTTAGTAGAACTGTATGCGGTGCTCAGCGTTTACCAGATGGTAATACCTTGATCTGTGAAGGGCAGGGAGGAAATTTTACTGAAGTAACTTATGAAGATAAAAACCTGGTGTGGAGATACCGTAGTCCGGTTGGCATGTTTGGCCCCCTTTCACAGGGTGATCCACCAGAGGACATCATGGTTTTTAAAATCTTACGTTATGCTCCTGATTTTTCAGGATTTGAAGGTAAGGATCTAATTCCAGGTGATCCTGTTGAGCTGGATCCCTGGGTATATGATTGCGTTATTTACGAAGATACCTCCACATCATCAATTAATATCTTGTCTGAGTTCGGCGAAATTAAAGTCCTCAATCCTTTCAGTAATGAATTGAACATATTATTTGATGAAAACAGGGATGCAGAAATCCAGGTTTATAATATGCAGGGGAGCTTGATGATATCAAGAATGGTTTATTCAAATCATGTAAGTATCCTGACCCACTCCTGGCCAGATGGGATTTATGTTTTAAAAGTGAAATCGCTGAATTTCCAGGTTAATTCATTTAAAGTGTTCAAATGTAGGAATTGGAAATTGCCCTGATTGAATATCAGCATTTTGAACCCGGGTTTGAGCAACAAATAAACTGCCATGAATAGGATCGAAGAGATAGTTGAAAATTGTACCTTTAACAAATAGATCAACAAGGGCAAAACAATAAAAATCAAATCAGGAGGATTAAGTATGACAAAAGTACCTTTTATGTTAACAGCGCTGATCATATTATCCATTGCATATGGATGCGATCATTCCAAGGCAACCGGTAACAGCAGTATTATTACACCACCTACATTAAACAACAATCCACAATTGGATATGATACTAACCAACCACAGGCCCATTTTATCTGTTGGAAATCCTCAGGGCATGCAAGTTCCTTATACGATAGATTATGAGTTGTCAACCGATCCTGGATTTCCTGATGACAACACTATCACTTACTCAGGAATCGGGCATGAAAATAAATTTATCTCAGAGAAGCTTGTAGAACAGGGAGATGAATTGGATGATGGTACGTACTATTGGAGGGTGAGAACCGTGACCTCTGATAACAAAACAAGCGAGTGGGTTAAAACCCGTTTTTATGTTGATGTGAAGAATTCAAGGACTTTCTCCGGATTTCTGAGAAGTGCTGTAAAAGACATTACGGTATCAAGCGGACAGGATCAGAAGAACATCATTGACTGGAATGATCAGGGGCAGATCACTTACTGGAACAATACTCCTTCATCCGGCGAACCCTTCTCCTGGGTTATGCTCGACATGGGAGAGCCAACTCCCGTAACCCGTTTCTGGATGCTATCGACGAGAAGTACAACACTTGCTGCAGGATGGCTTACGCATTTTGTATGGCAGGGTAGTAATGATGGTTATACATGGGCAGATATCGAAGGCACAGAAATAACGAATAATGATACATACAGAAATATAATCGATTTCAAACCTGTCAATACACGATACTATCGCCTGGTGATCTATTCGCAGAATGCCTTACAGGTTCAATTAAACACCATCATCCCTTACACCCATGGAGAACCTCCTATTCCCAATGTTCCGAATGGTAAATATGTGCTTCTAATTGGAAACCAAATGAATGGATATACCTATACGGATCTGGCCAAATTTGTTAAAGAAAGAGGTTATCAATCAGTGACTATCCCTCATTATGAACTATCGCTGGAGGTATTACGAAATCTAAAAAACAAGCCGATGGCGATTATTTTCAGTGGAAACAATGCTGACTGGCAGTACCTGCCCATGTTTGAATACTACGGGGAATTTGAAATATACCGTGAAGTTAATGATATCCCTATGATGGGAATTTGCGCCGGGAATGAGTTTTACGCCATGGCATATGGTATAAGCTTTGCACATTGGATGGGATGGTTTGATGATACGATGTTCCGCTTGACTGAAGGAGAGATCCCTGAAGAGATTCAGATCTCCCCGGAATATGTCAATGACCCGATATTCAAGGATGTTCCAAATCCCTACAGGGCAGTAGAGATCCATAGCTGGGCAATCAGCCCTATCAGTGCACTGTTTATTCAAGATGAGCGATACACAGAGTTTCATGTCACATCTGAATCATCATATGTTCAAACGTTGAAAAGTTCTGAAAGGCCGGCTTACAGTGAACAATTTCACGGTGCGGTAATCAACGAATACAACCAGGGGAATATCTACCTTGCCAATTTCCTGAGAATAGCAGAGCAATATTAAGTTTACCTGATAATAAAATTCGAATCCTTCAGATCATTGAGTCTATGGGCTGGATTAAAAAGAATAATAAAGCATTGAATCGAATTTGAACTGACAACCACATTAAAAAACATGTCGTCAATTAAAAGGATTTAATTTTTCGATTGTTTTTGCATCTAGCCAGTAAATATCTCCATTTCCTGACCTGCTGGTTGAAAAAAAAATACCTGACGTCATGTGAAAAAATGAGACGATGGTCATATTTTCAGAATTGATTCTTCATCCAATATTTTTCGGTACACCCCAGGTGTTTTTATGATTTTAAAACAGATGAAGCAGAAAGCAAATCATTGAGGACCACAGCATCTTTGGGTTTAAAAACATACGAAGGGCAATACATCTTGGTAGGAAGAGGGTGATGTTGTTATCTTAGTTGGATGATTACATCCTCAAGAAGCAAGTATTCCTTTTTAAAGTGGTTTTACCATGCGGACTGAAATGCACTTTGCATACCATCTTAATACCTGTTTAAACCAGGTTGCATACCAATTGAAGCCTGCTATTGATTGACTTCCATCCAGTATAAATATAGTTTTACTTCATAAAACAAATTACGACTTTTATTAGGTTTCTCAAAGAAAATAGTGATCAATTAAAAATTGAATAAAAATGTATACCATGAATGCCCTTAGATTAATTCTTTTAGTAATCTGTTTATCAGGATATGCTTCCTTTGCACAGGTAGCAATAAATACCGATGGCAGTTTAGCAGATCAGTCCGCTATGCTTGATGTAAAAAGCACCACAGGAGGTCTGTTGATACCCCGCATGTCCACTTCTCAAAGAACCTCAATTAGCTCACCAGCAAACGGATTAATGGTGTTCGATAACAACACCGAAACCATCTGGTTTTTCAGCAGTACTGCCGGAATATGGCAGGAGATCGGCGGGCCGGCAGTTTCCGAAAAAATCGTTGATGGCGATAGTGATACTTATGTGACTGTTGAAGAAAATCCTGATGATGATACAATAAGATTTTATATCCAGGGAACTGAAAAGGTAAGAATAGCAGAAAAAGCAATTGAACAGCTATCAAATGGAAGATCTGTTTTTATTGGAGAGGAAGCAGGTTTTTCAGATGATTTCACTAACAATGACAATGTATTTGTAGGATATCGTGCCGCATGGAACAACACATCAGGATATCAGAATACTGCGGTCGGATATAAGGTCCATTTACTGAATAACATTGGTTTTAACAATGCTGCCTTTGGTTATAAGGCATTGTTTTTTAATACAAGCGGGAACAACAATACTGCTGTTGGTTACCGCTCTATGTTTACAAACTCTACCGGAGTACAGAATGTTTCGCTTGGGGCGGATGCAATGTATTCGGTGACTGATGGCAGCCGAAATATTGCGATAGGATACAGGCCGCTGTACACCAATTCCCAGGGGCATAATAATATTGCCATGGGAGATTCGGCACTTTTTAATACTACAAAAAGTAATAATATAGCAATTGGAAACGATGCCCTTGAGCAGAATACTACTGCATATTCCAATATTGCTCTTGGAACAGCTGCACTCAATAAAAACACAATTCAATCCAACCTGGTAGCTATTGGCGATTCAGCGCTTTATAAGAATGGTTATGGGACAACACATACCTACAATGGACGTCATAACTACGCCATAGGATCAAAAGCAATGCTGAATAATACAATAGGATCATACAATATAGCAATTGGATTTGAAGCGCTTAAAGAAAACATATCAGGTGGCACTAATGTTGCAATTGGTGGTGAGGGTACGCTGCAGAATAACTCAACAGGATATTCTAATATAGCCATTGGGACAGGAGCGCTGCATCAAAATACATCCGGATATAACAATATTGCTGTTGGTGATGATGCTCTTGATGGAAACCAGACTGGAGACGAAAACACAGCAGTTGGAGGTATTGCTGCCTCAGTAAACAGCACTGGCAACAAGAACACAGCTATTGGCTATTGGTCCCTTTCAGGAAATAATCAGGGAGATAACAATACTGCTTGTGGCTATTATACTGCCATGCAATCTGGTCCTATTAAAAACAATACCGGCGCTTTTGGTTATTATACAATAATAACTGCCTCTGATCAGTACCGTTTTGGAAATTCAAGTGTATCCAGCATTGGTGGCTATGCAAATTGGACAAATGTTTCCGATGAGCGATTCAAAACCAATTTAAGGGAAAACGTACCCGGTCTGGATTTTATCCTGAAATTAAAGCCTGTCACCTACAACCTTGATGTTATGGCCATCAATGAATTCCTGGATGTCCCTGAACACCTTTATAGTGAAAGACATTCCCAAAACTCAATAATTAAGAAATCACAGATTGTCCAAACAGGTTTTATTGCCCAGGAAGTTGAAGAAGCAGCCAGGGAATTAGGATATAATTTCAGTGGTGTTGACGCGCCTGAAAACAGTGAAAGCCTTTATGGATTACGATATGCCGAGTTTGTAGTCCCTCTTGTGAAGTCAATACAGGAACTTTCTGAACAAAACGAAAGATTTGCTCAGAGATTGGATGAACAGCAAAAGACTATTGAAAGACAAAACAAGATTATCGTTGAATTGATAAATAAATTCGATGCTGATAAGTCTTCTGGAAAAATCTTATTTGAAGAATGAAGAAATGTTGAGAAGGGATGAGAAAAAGGTGATTCTGGGGAGAAATGTTTCCACTATGTTTTAACAAAGCATTATTTCAAATATTCTATAGAAATAAAAAACCCCTGAAAGTCTTATCTTTCAAGGGTTTTAATCAGGTGAACCCGGAGGGATTCGAACCCCCAACCTCCTGATCCGTAGTAGGTTTTTTTATACATCTATTTTACTCGTGATTTTCTTAAGTTCTATAATAATCAATTAATTAGTGTTTTATGTGTTGCATTTGCGCGAAAGATGTAGTAACTTTGAGAACAAAATGTTTCAACCATGTTTCAACCGGATAGATTATGGCATCAGTAAAAGCTATTTTATACAAATATAAAACACTGAGTGATGATACTCACCCAATTGTTCTATCAGTCATTAAGGACAGAAAAAGAAGGTTGATATCCTTAGGATATTCAGCTAAAGAAAATCAGTGGAATTTTGAAGGCAATACTGTTCGAAAAAATCATCCCTTATCAGATGAAATTAAGGACAGTATAAAGAAGCAGAAACTTCAAGTTGAACGTGTAATTATAAAGTTAAATGATACTGGAAATCCATATATGGTTGATGATATTGTGGAAAGAATTAAATCGAATGGAGATTCCAGTTCATTTAAAGAATATACTGAAGAATTGATTAGAAAATTAAAAGAAGTAAATAGAGATGGATATGCAAGTTCCCATAAGGATGTATTGAACGCTATTTTGAAGTTTAATAATCAAAAGGATATTGAATTTAAGAATATAACACCTCGTTTCCTGCAAAAATTTGAGGAGAATCTGATGGGTAAAGGCAGGAAAATCAATACAGTTGCAGTTTACCTTAGAACTTTACGGGCCATTTACAATAAGGCGATCCAAGATAAAATAGTACCAAAGAAATACTATCCATTTGATAATTATAAGATTAAAAGGGAGAAAACAATAAAAAGAGCTGTCAAAAGAGAAACTATGAGTGAAATTTACAAGCTGGATCTGTATGATAAACCGCACCTGGATTTAGCTAGAGATTTATTTATGTTTAGTTTTTTTAACAGAGGTATGAACTTCGTTGATATAGCTCACTTAAGGTTGAAAGATATTGTGGATGGTAGAATAAGCTATAGAAGAAGGAAGACAAAACAAACTTTTACAATTAAGTTATTACCACAAGCACAGGAAATCATTAATAAGTATAAAAATGATAAAAGGGATGACGAATATATTTTCCCGATTGTAAAGGAAGAAAAGGAATTTGAAAGCTATAAATTTACTATTAGAAATATAAGCAGATACTTACATACAATAGGGGAGATGGTAGATTGCCCGATAACACTTACATCATATGTCGCCAGGCACTCCTGGGCAACAATTGCAAAACGAAGTGGTATTGCCACTGCAGTGATCAGTGAGGGATTAGGCCATGATTCAGAACAAACAACCCAGATCTACCTGGATTCATTTGAAGATGATGTCCTGGATAAAGCAAATGAGATAATTGCAGACTTGTAGAAAAGAAACTTTGAGATTAAGAAAAGAAAAAAGCCTCTACCCAACCGGGAACGAGGCTTTTTCGTTGAACTCGCTTTCACGCTCCTTGTAAAGT
>CAYXUU010000014.1:11942-106047 GCA_964468645.1 uncultured Bacteroidales bacterium | reverse complement strand
AAAATTGCAAATAATTCTAATAATCAGTCTGTTGAGGTTTTAGTTATATGAAAGGCAAAAGGAGGATTAGTGTTTGTGTCAAATTCACGCATTTAATTATTTCTAATGCATTATTTGGGATAATTCAACAACTGCATAATTCAATAATTCTATAACTCAACAATTCACCCTTAAGAGAATGCCACGAATGCCCAATATTATTTTCACTGTACTTGCATTAAATTATTATCATATTCATTTGTGCATCCGTGGCAATCTTCTATTAGTACTTTTAACCCACCAAATATTCCCCCAACTCCATTAATTAAACTTAAATAAGTAGCTTTGTCACATCAAAACCCTTCCAATCAATGAAAGAACATAAGTTAGCAGCCATTGTCTTTACAGATATCGTGGGCTATACCAGCCGTATGGAGAAAGATGAGCAACATACCATGGAACTGCTCAAAAAACAGCGTGATATCATTTTTCCACTGGTAAAAGAATATGGCGGTGAAGTGATCAAGGAAATTGGAGATGGATTGCTGATGATGTTCACAAGCGCTGTGAAAGCTGTCAGGTTTGCCATAGCTGTTCAAAACCGTCTTGATGATGAAGAGCTAACCATACGTGCAGGTATCCATATAGGGGATGTTATTTTCGAGGAAGGTGATGTTTATGGCTCAGCTGTTAATATCGCTGCCCGTATCGAACCACTTGCCCCTTCGGGTGGTATTTGTATTTCTGAAGATGTTAACTCTCAGATCAGAAATAAGGAAGATATCAACACCACTTCAATTGGTAACAAAGCTTTGAAAGGGGTCAATGAACAGATTGAGATCTTCAGAATAGTGATGGATAATGAAATTCCTGAGTCAACAAAACCGGTTCCATTTTTTAAAGACCTATGGAGCAGGAGAGTGTTTCAGATCACAGCAATTTACTTGATCCTGGCCTGGCTCATCAGAATGGCAATGTCAGCCATCGTAGATCAGTATTTACTATCACCTTATCTTATCGACCTGGCCTGGTTTATACTATTGGCATTGATCCCAAGCGTTATACTTGTTTCATATTTTCATGGGAAGAAGGGGGTAACAAAATGGACCAGGGTGGAATTAATTGGTATGCCCCTGAATATCATCCTGGCTATACTGGTTATGGTTTTTGTTTTCAAGGGCAAGGACCTGGGAGCAGCTACAACATCACTTAAAATGGAAAATGAAGATGGCGAGATTATTGAACATGTGATCGTTAAGAATGAATTCAGGAAAAAGATCGCCCTTTTCAATCTGAAGAATATCTCGGGTGATGAGTCACTGAATTACCTTCAATACACAATACCTACTATGACAGAATACGATCTGTCGCAGGATCTTTTTATAACTGCTGAATCCGCGGTACAGTTTTTCAGGAGGCTTGTTGAAGCTGGCTTTCCGGATGGAGTAGGTCTTCCCTTAACCCTGATGCAAAAACTTTCGGAACAGTTTCATTTGAATTATTTCCTTACCGGGGAGCTTGATTACAGCAATGATAAATATATCCTGAAATACAAGCTATATGAAACGGCCTATACTAACCTGATTTCAGAATTCAAACTTGAAAATGATAATGTATTTGCTCTTGTCGATGAGCTTACTATCAAGGTTAAGGAATCGATGAATATGCCGGCATCACACATTAAAGAAACCAATGACCTGCCTATATCGGAAATCTTTACTGGATCCATGGAAGCTATTCAGTATTTCTCATCTGCAGCGGAAGAAATGCTTTTTAATAATTACGAGGAAGCAATAAACTATATGAAGAAGGCAATAGAAGAAGATCCTGGTTTCGCAATTGCCCACATGACACTTTCTATTTATTACGTGAATGCCAGCCAGTTTGACAAAGCCAGTGCAGGCCTGCAAACAACGATGGATTATTTATACAAGCTTCCTGAACGACAGCAGTTCTTTGTAAAGTACCTGTATTATATACTGAACCAGGAACCGGAAAAAGCACTGGCAGTTGTTAAAATGTGGGTTGAATTTTATCCGGATGATATACAGGGCAGGTCAACCCTTGCTGAGCGTTACATGATCAAGAACATGAACGATGAAGCGATAGCCGAATACAAAGAGATTTTAAGAATTGACCCTGAACGCTATGAAACTTTAAATACCATTGGCGTATTATATCTGAGACTGGGTGTTTTTGATTCTTCTCTAACTTATTTTCAGAAATATGCTGATCTCTTTCCGGAGCAGAGGAATTCATATACAAATCTGGGCGATTTTCACGCTACAACAGGCGATATGGAGAAAGCCCGGGAGAATTATGAAAAAGCCTTCCTGCTGGCTTCGGTTAATGAAAAAGTCCCTATTATCATCGACATAGCCAATATTGAGCTAAACTCCGGAGAATATAAAAAAGCCCTCTCCGAATACGAGAATGCGCTCTCATATTGTAAAAATGGAAGGGATAGTGTCAGGGTCTTTGCTTCTCTCAAGACATATTATCTACTCAAAGGGCAGAATGATCTGGCACTTGAATATCAGAAGAAAAGGATCGAGGCGATGAAAAGCCATCGTTCACCAAAAGACCTGTATGTTATGCAAACATTTACAATCGATGCATATATGAGAGCAGGAGAAGATCAGGAAGGATTGATACTTATAAAAAAAATGGAAGATCAGCTTGAGCCACCACTCGATAAGATTATCCCACTTGGTTATCTGCTTGCATATGCTGAACAGGGAGATGCTGAAAAAGCTGAGGAATATATACCGGGTGTTGAAGAATTAATAAAAGCATTCGGTGAGGAGATCATGGTTTCGAACCTTTATTATGCACAGGGGAAGATTGCTGAAATCAGAGAACAGTACGAACCCGCAATTGAATATTATACAAAATATCTCGAGCTGAACCCTACAAATTACGATATACATCACATGATTGCCCGTAACTATCGAAAACTTAAAAAGTTCAGGAAAGCCGAGAATCATATTGAAATAGGTATGGTACACAATCCGTATAATCCGGAACACAATCTTGAAGCAGCACTTCTCTATTATGAAATGGGAGAATCCGATAAAGCCCTTGAACAACTCGAACTTGCCATTTTGATTTGGAAGGATGCCGATGAAGATTATAAGCCCGCCAGTGAAGCTAATGAGAAATTGGTGGAATGGACTTCCGATTAGCGCTACAAGGGCAAAGGCAAAAGGACAAAGGCAAAAGTCCCTCTGCTGGAAACCAGCTACATAGAGCAAACTAACAATGTTGTTAGATGAAAGTAGAAGTTATCAAGTGAAGTATTGAAGTTTCTTTTGCCTTGAAGGTTAAATCCCGGCATATTCCAATATTCTTCACCTGTATGAAAATTTTCCATAACTTCGTATAAGTGCATTGACTATATTGTGAAGGTCACTCCGGTATATGAGATATATCCAGTTAATAATATTGATACTACTGGTAATCCAGGGAACAACACAGCCTATGGTAAATCAGGACCCCTATTTTAAATTTGACCACATTACAGTTAAGGATGGCTTGAGTAATAATAAAGTCCTTGATATCTTTCAGGATAAATATGGATTTATCTGGATTGGGACCATCGATGGATTAAATAAATATAATGGATATGATATTGAATCATTTCGTCATGATCCTGCTGATTCATCGAGTATTTCCGGAAATCTTATTACCTCTATAACCGAAGACATTTATGGCAATTTATGGATCGGCACAAAAACAGGCCTTAATAAATATGATCTTGAGAAAAACGGATTCCTGAGATTTAACTATGATGAAAAAACAGGCAATTTGTCAGATGAGTTTGTGAGGGCACTTTTTGCTGATAGGAATGGTGTGTTATGGATTGAAACTGCAGATGGTGCCTTGCACAAGTATGATGTTGCTATGGACAGCCTTTCAAAATATAAACACCGTAAACCTAAAATGCTCAACACCTATTTTTACCATACAATATTTAAGGACAAGCGTGGATATTTATGGCTGGGTGGAAGGGAAATGGGTATTTTAAAATTCGATCCTGATACTGATACTTTTCATGAAGTACTTCCTGATCCTGAGGATCCTTTGAAAAAGAGGAATAATGATGTTGCAACATACCATATTGACTCATCCGGTAATTTCTGGATTGGTGGATTGGATGGCTTATATACTTTTACAGAAGCGCAAGAAAATTTTGAGAAGCTATTGCCTGTGTCAACATACAGCATTCAGGAAGATAGAAACGGGAAATTATGGTTCGGTACAGGATCAGGTATCTATTTATATGAAAAAAGCAATAATTCTCTAATCCATTATATACACAGTGATAACAATCCAACGTCCTTAATTGACAATCATGTTAATAAGATAATATCAGATCATTCAGGAAATATATGGATCGGTACCAACGAAGGTATAAGCATATTCAGCCCGACAAAGAATAAATTCGCACTAATGTATCATATACCCGGTAATGAGGGCACACCTGTGTCTAATAATATTACTGCCTTGATACAGGATAAGCATGGCAATATCTGGATGGGAACAGCCAATGATGGCATTGATTGTTTTGATAAAAACTTTAATAAGATAGCCCATTACGGATCGCATGAGCCACGGGGGTATAAGATCATTACCGATAAGATATCGGTTCTGATTGAAGATCATGAAGGGGATATATGGGCAGGACAATGGTCGGGGAGAGGGTTCAATATAATTGATCCTGTTACGCATAAAATTGGATCATATTCCAGATTGACCAATTCCCTGAGTGCTGACTGGTATAATGACCTGATGCAGGATAGTCGTGGAAATTTCTGGATAGGGATATGGGGTAATACAGGGCTTTATCAGTTTGATAAACAGCATGGTGTTTTTAAAGATGAAACATTTACAATATCCAATATCGGCCTTTCAGCTCCAGTGTTGGATATCGTTATTGAAAACGAGCTTGTCTGGTTTGGCCCCGTACGAGAATTATTCCCGGCTTATAATACCCTAAAAGGGAAAATCAATATGTATTTCCTGGAAAATAGTTTGTGGCATGAGCCCCAGTGGATTAACCAGGTTTTTTTAGATAGTGAAAACCGGCTGTGGTTTGCAAGCAGCAATGGTTTGTATGAGAAGATTAACAACCCCTATATCTTATTCAGGCTATATGAACATGATATCACAGCTGGAGATTCCAGATCTCAGAACATACAGGCAATATCAAATTCCTTCAATAAACATTTATTGTGGGTAGCCGGTGATAATGGAATTGAACTATTTAACAAGGAAACAAAAAAATACAAAGAGGTGTGTGATTATCCAGATACAGGTGTGCTGGTTAATTTTCTTTACCATGATATTGATGGCCGGCTATGGATAGGCAGCCAATCTGGACTGTATTTTAAACCTTCAGAAGAAAAAAGAATATACAAATACAGTGATCCTGAGTTACCCGGAATCGAGCCTGCAGAAACCGCTGTATATTGTTATCTGGCTGAACCGTCAGGAGATTTCTGGCTGGGAGCTGCCTCTGGCTTATATTACTGGAGCCATCAAAATAAATTGTTCAGCAAAAACAATGTTATGAATGGCTATGAAGTCTATTCCATGGTTTCTGACTTATTTGGAGATTTCTGGATAGGATCAGATAAAGGGCTTCATAATATCAGGGACAATAACATTATTGAATCTCATCATTATTCAGATACCAATCAAAATACGCTGGCTGGTGATACTGTTTACAGCCTGGCTGCACAATCCAATGGTGATCTCTGGATAGGAACAGAAAAAGGATTATGTCGATTGGATAAGGCAGGTGGAAATATAACCAGGTTTGGTGTTCTTGAGGATAAATATATTTCATCCCGTCTTACAAGTTGCCTTTATGAAGACAGGGAAGGAAGTATCTGGGTAGGAACTACAGAGCTGGGATTGAATAAACTAAATCCTGTTACCGGCGTGGTAAAACAATTTATTTCCGATCTGAATGATTCAACCGCTTTCTGGGGTAAGGATGTCAGCTGTATCATGCAAACTGCTGATGGATCCATCTGGGCAGGAGGATACGGTTTGAACAAATACATTCCGGAAAATAATACCTTTATTCATTATACCGAAACGGAAGGACTGGCCAATAATGATGTAATGGGGATGCTTGACGACAATTCCGGAAATCTATGGATCAGCACCAAGAACGGGCTGTCAAAATTTGATTACTCATCTGGTATATTCGAGAATTATTACACGAAAGACGGCCTGCAGGATGGTGAGTTTACCTATGCCTGTTGCAAGCTCAGTAATGATTATCTTATGTTTGGTGGTAAGAATGGACTCAATATATTTAATCCTGAAAACATCAGGAAGAACCATCATCGGCCTGAAGTTTCCATTTCCAGGTTTATGATATTTGATGAAGATTCTGATTATGAATTCCCACAAACAAAATCAATTGAATTAAAACACAAACAGAACTATTTCTCCTTTGAATTTGCTGCCCTTGATTATTCATATCCTGCTGAGAACAAATATGCTTACGTACTTGAGAATTTCGATCCTGAATGGTTTTATACGGATGCAAATGACAGAAGAGCAAAGTATACAAATGTTCCCCCCGGTGAATATATTTTCAGGGTTAAAGCGGCCAATAACGATGGAACCTGGAATGAAGCAGGAGCCAGTGTAAGCCTGATTGTGAAACCGCCGTTCTGGAAAACCTGGTGGTTTTATTCCCTGGAAGGACTGTTAATAGTATTGATCATCATTTCTTATATCAAGTACCGCGAAAAGAAGATAAACGAGAAAAATAAATTACTCCTGCTTGAACAAAAGCTTTTACGTTCACAGATGAATCCTCACTTTATCTTTAATTCCTTAACTTCAATTCAAAGCTTTATTTTTGAGAATAATCTTATCGAAGCAGGATCATATCTGTCAAAATTCTCTGAGCTTATCAGGTCAATTTTGTATAACTCAAGGGAGGAATTCATTCCACTTGAGAAGGAGATCAATACACTTGAAAATTATCTGAACATTCAGCAACTCAGGTACAACAACAAATTTGATTATGAAATAGAAGTTGACCATGAGTTAGACCCTGAATTGCATGCAGTTCCTCCAATGCTTGCACAACCTTTCATTGAAAATTCCGTTGAACATGGAATACGACACCTGGAAGGCCGGGGAACAATATCCGTTAAGTTTCAGCTGGCGAAAGAGTCTATAATCCTGATTATCGAGGATAACGGTATAGGAATGGAAGCTTCCGGGAAGATACATAGCGAAAAGGCCAGGGAGCATAAGTCACTTGCTTTGATTATCACACAGGAAAGAATAGGTGTATTAAACAAAGGGAAAAGAAATAAACCTTATGGCATGCATATCGAAGACAGGGTAGGAGCTGATGAAAGTATTGAAGGGACCAGGGTTACATTAATAATACCTTTCACAAAACATGAACCATGAAAATAATTATCATTGATGATGAGGCAAGGGCCCGTAAAAGCATAGCTGATATATTGAAATTCAGTCAGCATGACCTTGATATTGCTGAAGAAGCCGATTGCGTTAAAACTGGAATTGAGGCGATCAGGAAGCATAAGCCCGACCTTATTTTGTTGGATATTGACATGCCTGACGGAACAGGGTTTGATCTGTTAAAAGCACTGGATTACATCAGTTTTAAGATCATATTTATAACAGCCTATGAAGAGTTTGCTGTTAAGGCCTTTGATTTTTCTGCAATTGACTACATCCTGAAACCTGCTGACCCGAAAAAGCTTTTGGATGCCATCACTAAGGCCCATCAGGCAGTTGAGCAGGAAAACATCAATTTAAAGATGAATGCCCTTTTTGCGAACCTTGATAACGTAAATCCCGACAGTAAAAAGCTTGTGCTAAAAACGGCTGAGAAGATCTATTTAATCAATACTGGTGATATCATCAGGTGTGAGTCGGATATGGGATACACCCAGTTCTTTATGGTCGACGGGGAAAAGGTGCTGGTGTCAAGGAACCTCAAGGAGTATGAAACCATGTTGAACGGACTTGGCTTCTTCAGAATTCACCAGTCTCATCTGATCAATATTAGATTTATTGATTACTACGATAAAACAGAAGGTGGTTCAGTAAAGATGAAAGATAATTCAATGCTACCTCTATCACGCAGGAAAAAAGAGAGTTTTCTCAGATTAATAGAGATGATTTAGAACGCGTCCCTGTATGCAACGGATTCTATATTGACAATCTTTAAAGATGATGTTTTCTTTTGTTTTTTGATATTATCCCATAGGGATTGAATATCGTTAGTTAATGGCATTGTCGATTAAATAAAGTCCCGTCAGGGACGAAATAAAATATTGTGTTATAAGGTTGTACAAAAAAGATCGAGGAATCACCAACAGGTATTCATATGCAATTAAATGATATATCGTCCCTAAAGGGACTTTGAAAATCATTGATTTTGTTATTTCTACCGATAAATAAATCCGAACGGATTTAATGTGATTTGCAAATTACTGATAAAGGCAATGATGGATCTTATTAGTTCAGGGACGCGTTCCCGCCCGACTTTGTCGGAACGGAATTCGTCCCATGCTATACAAAGGAATATGAAGGAATTTAAGCTTTCATAATTAGTTCGATCACTATTGCCTGATCAGTTTAAATGTTTCCGTTTCATTTCCATTGATTATCCTGATAAAATAAATCCCTCTTGCCTGTTGCATTAATGAAAACTCATACTGGAGTTTACCGTTTAACTTTTGCCGAAATACAAGTTCACCCTGCATATTATATACTTCAATAATACTCCTTTGATCCTTATTTATGTAGGCCAGTTCAACATTAAAGTTTCCTGTAGTAGGATTCGGAAAAACAATGCAGGATGTAGTTTCTGTCTCATCCTCTGGAATATCACTGTATTGATACCCAGATGACGGAGTGCTCTGTGGCTGATAGCCAAGCGGAATAAGATTGTCCAGTAAACAATAAGTACAGCTATCCTGAAAGAAGGTATTGAGCCTTCCATTATGAATGGGGTTGATACTTGTTCCCGGCAGGAACTTTATCTTATTACCGGCATATATTTTAACATATGCAGTACTGTCGACAGTGAAATATGTGCCATTCCCTGCAATTGTTATGCTATCTGTGGCACCTGCACAAGCTTTCTCCATATGACTGATGGTGGTATCCTGCACAGTAACATGTGCTGGCAGTGAGAAGTCCGTTTTAATACAACGAACTGAATATCCGCCTGTTGTGTAAGTGCCAACCCGGTTAATCTTACTACCATAACCTCCACATGACATATATCTACTTATGCTCGAGGCTGGGGCATACCAAAGATTTGTTGACGTCCAGAAATAGCTATACATTTGTATATATTCAAACTCCCCGGCCACATAATTTCTTTGTCCACCCGGTTTGGCAGTAAAACCGTAGGTATCCGTTCCTTCACAATTTGAATAATAGGGCCACCACCCTGATGTTGATTTCAAATGCTTTCCTGCATTATACCCCCTGTAACGCTGCCACTCCCATTCGGGGTCATATACCCTATATAGACTATCTATGCAACCTTCCAGGAGCTTCCAGTCTGCATCGGTTGGCACATGCCATCCATCAGGGCAAATACCCTGTAAACAATTGTTTGAACCATACTTCATCATCTCATGCCATTGATATAAGCCACCGTATTCATCGCAATTGGCCACCAGGTTATCATAACAGTATTTCTCAATAGTGTCGTTATCGGTCATATTACTGTCGCCGGGGATCATTGTGCCTATATTCAGATTCTCCTTCATCCAGCACTGATCAACAATCTGCACGCTGTTGTAAACCATACCGGCATAGTGGATGGTATCACCACAATTAAAGCCGCTTTGAGCATTTAATAGAGGAGGCTGTATGATTATAAAAAATAATACTAGAATGGCCGAAGTAAAGAAGCTGAATTGAAATTTTATTTTTTCTGCACTCATATTAATTATTTTATATTAAATATAACAAAAACCGTCAATGGTTGAAACGTTTTACGCATTCAAGCGCTCTACCCATCTGGCCACCTTAATAATCCTTAATACACCGAACCGAAAAACCGTACACACGGTGAGGTGAATTCATATAGGCATCGGTGCTATGGAAATACAGACGGCGCGCAAACAAGCCATCAACAGTACTGCTCCAGTAGTGGCCGTAACCGCCAGTAGAGCTTAACGATCCATCATGGCCATTATGGTAGCCGCCACAGGTTAATTTTAATGGAGAATTATATGCACCTGTAGCATCATTACTACTCCAGCTCAGGCGTTCTTCTTCCCATTCTGCCTCGGTAGGGATACGAAATCCATATGGACATGGATTGTTTGCTCCGTTTAGGCCTTGCCACAGCGTATCAGTTACGGTTGTCAGCCAGTTCCAGGGGCTGTATAATTCAGTTATAAACATACCGTCCCATGAATTACCCAGGTTGGGTACAGGTGTAGTGGCCTTGGTTGTTGTGGGGGTGCTTGTCCGGCTTTCATGCCCTTCGGTAAAACGCCCCCACTGGTAAAGGTAGCCATATGCATTGGCATCGTTGATGGCGGTGGCAACCTGTGATGCACCAAGGTTACGGTCCATCCATGTTTTTCCGGTTGCGGGATTGTATACTTCCGGTATATCGGTAACAGTTAAACTGAAGGTACAGGTACCCATCGTATCGCTGGCTGTTGCAACAAAATTATCGGTCTGTGATAATAGTGGAGTTCCTCTTCCAAAAAGTGTAAGCTGTACCACTCCGGTGGATACAAAGTCACCATTCCCACTAAAACTATAACCATTAACAGTATCAGTTGTAATCATATATGAACCAACTGTCGTAACAGTTGCATCAATATTTACGTTATTAGAGGTATTCAGGGCTGTGTTTTTGTAATAAAGCCCATTTACTGTGGTATTGCTACATGATCCACCTGAACCAATCGTATAGGAAGCAGGAAAAGCTATCGTACCACTCCCAAATTCTATTTCTCTAAAGGCATTATTGCCCTCATTGAAAGCATAAAACTTATGTTCATCGGTGCTATAAACCAATAAACCGTCTGCCGGGTTCTCTATAGCAAGCATCTGTGCATTTGTTAATCGGGGTATTAGGAGTCCCTTTGCTGTGCTCTTAACATCCAGCATGGCTGAATTATCCGGATTACTGCCGTCATTATTTATAGCCACCTGCGCTGTAAGCGTGCAATTTATTATCATTGCAACTGCTAAATGTAATAGGTTGTTTCTTTTCATTATGTTATAATTTTTTATTTTCTTTTATATTAATTCCTGTATAAAGAAAACTGTCAATGTTGAGGGGGTGTACTCATATAACTACTTAACGATCACTGCCCACCCTAATCCTGAATACAACGAACACTAAAACCGTAAGCCCGGCTGGCGGTTCCCTCAAGTGCAACACTGGCGCCAAAGCCCAGACCCTCGGCCCCTGAGCCACCGGTCGTACTGGACCAGTAGTTACCATCCTGGCCAACGGTGTAGAGAAAACCATTGCTACGATGGCGAAACCCGGTAACAGTGAGTTTAAGAGGTGAAGCATAAGCGCCAGCACGGTTATTAGAAGTCCAGCTTTCTCTCTCGGCTTGCCATTCCGCTTTTGTAGGTATCCGAAAACCGGCAGGGCAGGGGTTGTTTGTACCACCAACACCCTGCCACAGGGAAGTGTTCTGGGGTATAAGCCAATCGTACGGACTAAAGCCTTCAAGGATATATAATCCATCCCAGGCATTACCAGCATTAGGTACAGGAGTATTTGCATTAATGGTGGTTGTTATACTCGTTCGGCTTTCGTGCCCTTCTGTAGCACGACCCCACTGGTATATATCACCGTATGCAGCAGCATCGTTATAGCTTATTGCAACCCTGGAGGCACCAAGGTTTCTGTCCATCCATATCTCTCCTGTGGCAGGATTGGTTACAGTTGGAACAACCGGACACCCGCATGCTGTATACCAGAAACCCGAAACACAATATTCCAGACAATTTGTGGTAGTATTGAATATCATCAGTCCGCTTGAAGGTGAAACAATGGCATCCCTCTCGGTGCTTGTCATGCGAGGGGGTAAAAATCCATAACTGGTACTTTTAACTTCAAACATTGCACTGCCGTGAGGATCGCTGCGATCTGTGTTAAGGGCTACCTGAGCCAGCATCGTTGAAGTAATGAAAAGAAAGGCTGCGAATATAATACCTGATTTTCTCATTTTAAAATATTATTATTTCTTTTTCAAAATGTATTGTTCCTCATGTAATTTATTTATTCCATTATACAGCGAATAGAGTGGCCATAGGCGCGAAAACCGAGATTTGTATAGGCATTCGTTACAGAAAATAGTATGTATTGTGCATAGAGTCCACTAGTATTACTGCTCCAGTAGTATCCTGTTGTGCCAGTATGTTCCAGGTCACCATAAGCCCAGTCCCTGTCGCCCGCAACTGTTAGTTTTAATACAGATCCAAATGCGCCGGCAGCATCATTGCTTGTCCAGCTTAGTCGTTCAGCATTCCATTCTGCTTCAGTAGGAATGCGGAATCCTCTCGGACATGGATTGTTTACCCCGCTTAAACCCTGCCATAGATTATCTTCCTGGGGTGACAACCAATTCCAAGTTGAACCAGGTGGGGTTATAAACAGTCCATCCCATGGATTACCCTGGTTAGGCTCAGAAGTATCTGCCAGGGTACCGGTTGTACCACTGGTGCGTATTTGATGGCCTTCTGTGGCACGGCCCCACTGGAATAAATCACCATAAGCCGCTGCATCAGTGCTGCTTGTTGCCACCTGTGAAGCCCCAAGATTACGATCCATCCATGTTGCACCTGTGGTCGGGTTGGTAACGGTACTTATATTTGTGCTACCATATATTTTATTCCAGTAACCTTCTGCATAAAATTCTATACACCGTGAAGTAGTGTTAAATATTAGCAGGCCTTCAGCAGGAGTGCTTATCTGGTTCCGTTGTTCTGCTGTCATACGGGGTGGCAGAAAGCCCTTGCTGGTACTTTTTACATCCAGCATGGCACTGCCATCAGGATTACCTCCATCGTCGTTAACGGCCATCTGTGCCTGTGATGCTGTTGTTGTAATCAACAGCACTGTAATTAATATGCTTAATGTTTTCATGATTTTATGTTTGTTTTTACCCTGGTATATCTTGTTATTATTCCAGCATCATTTTACCAGTCGATGAATTTCTGGCCGTTTCTATTCTATAGCAAAAGATTCCACTACTCATCTTATGGCCGGTTTCATTTCTCCCATCCCAGGATACAGTATGGTAACCGGCCTGCTGTTGTTCAGAAAGAAGGATTTTTATCCTCTGCCCCGATAAGTTGTAAATTACAACGGTTACATGATCATTAACGGGTAATCCATAGCGTATTTCAGTACTTGTGCTGAATGGATTGGGGTAATTCTGCTGAAGGATAAAGTCGTTAGGGATACTTGCGTTTTCTTCGTCAATTCCAATGGGTGATCCTGAGAATCCCTGAAATGAAGCACCTGTCATTAAAGTAAATCCGGAATTGAAGGTCAGTGTGCCACCTGAATTAAAGGTTACATTTCCGGTGCTGGTAATTGTAAAACCCGCGCCTGCTGTAATGGAGTTGGTGGCAACAAAAGTTACCGTAGTGGTAATCGTTGTATCCTCCAAAACCAGGTTAACGGGTTGACCATTAACCTGATTAAGTGATAAACCGGCAAGCAAAAGAAAGATACCTGTTACACGTTTTATGACTAACATTTCTTTGCCCTTTCATTAATTGTTAATCATTTTCTGCTGACAGACGTGTTTCCAGGCTTTCTATCTTTTCCTGTTGCTGCTGAACAATTATTGTTAACAGGGCAACAACATCCATCGGGCTCATGCTTTTCCTGTCGTTGGTAGCCACAAGTTCGGGGACCTCTTCTGCAATAAATCCGAGGTATTCTTCCTCTTTATCAGTTTTATAATTATACTTTTTGGGAGCCAGTTGTGCAAGGGCTTCCAGTGCTTCCTCAACACTGATATCCCTGATGTTTTCTTTAAGATCCCTGGAGCTAGCATTTGTCCAGACACCCCCAGCAGTAACATGTGCACCACTTGCCATGTGAAGGGGATAGGAGGGCCATGTTTCGTTGCCTATTCTTACATAATGGCCATCGCGGTTAAGGATAAGGGGCTGTGTTGCATCTATGTGAAACTCACCGGCAGGCCGGCCATAAATATTTAATACAGCACTTCCATAACCCATGCGGATCCCATCCTTCAGATCCCATCCTTTTTGTACGAAATGAAGTACGGCTTCCGGCTCTGCAACATTGAATCCATTGTATCCTGAGTGATCAAAAAATACTGTTGTTCCACCATAGCCAGGGGCATCAAACCAGAACCTGCCCGGATATATGCCGTTTGCACCTGTAATCCAGACATCTGGATCCCCCGGCTGAACATCATTTGTTCTGTATTCGATTAAACAACCGGTACTTGTTGATTCTAGCCTTACGATTGGATTAACAGAACGATTGCCCATGACATGTAAAGGATAATTCTGTTGCATGATACCTGTTCCTATCCCAAGAAGTGACTCTACACCATAACTGCTAACTGTTAAACTTGGTTTTCCGGCATGATAGACAACGAAATTACCATGAAGAGGTGCGGCAGCAATAAACGTCCCGAAATCGGGAATGACAACCGGCCCTCCCTGAAAACCATAATATGAATCTGTAAGGACACCACCATTCCAAACATTGAGTTTGGCGGGAGTGTTATAACTCCCAATGGCAACATTGCCATCATCGGATACATGAATACCCGGATCCTGACCAAATACTGTAATGCTCATCAGGAATACAAATGATAATAAAATTGAAATCTTTTTCATGATTATTTCCTCCTTTAGTTTGTTTTTTTCAATGATTTATTTATTACTATTGTTGATCTTTTTCGTAATCACTCATTCCAAATATATTATATGACAAAAGAAGAAAAATGGTAAATATATAAGTGGTGTTGGAGAATCTATTTCCGGCTATATCCAAGCTGAATTCGTTATATAAATAAAAGCAATACCAAAGATTCAACCTATTCCAGATTCCAGTAACAAGTATCCAGCATCCAGTATCCAGCATCCAGTATCCAGTATCCAGTATCTAGTATCTAGTATCCAGTTTCCAGCACAAGTAATCATCTTCAATTGATCTGAAATAAAAACTCTCAATATCCTTTGATTTCTTCCTTAGTTTTCATATCTTTATTCCCTCAATAGAAGCAAAATCATCTTCTTTGATTTGCTCGATGACTACCCAATAACATTAGAAGTTCATTCTCATAAAAACCAAATCAAATAGCCATGAAAACATTAATTACAACAATTCTTTCCTTGCTGCTTATTGTTTCAGCAGCTTTTACACAGGTAGCCGTTAATTCTTCTGGTACAAATCCTGATGCATCTGCGATGCTTGATGTATCCAGTAACTCAAAAGGGGTATTGTTTCCCCGGATGACAACTGCACAACGTAACGGGATCACGAATCCTGCCAAAGGTTTGACGGTTTACGATTCAACATCAGACCAGCTTTATATAAATATTGGAAGCCCTGCATCACCATCCTGGACAAGCTTTTCAGCAGGACACTTATGGTCCAGATCTGGAACCGATACATACCTGTCCAACAGCGGTGATCAAGTTGGTATAGGCATCTCATCACCTGTAGAGAAATTGCAGGTTCAGGGCAATATAAGGTTTTCGGGAGATTTGATTAATCAGGGATCTACCATCTTCACTATCTCATCAAGTACAAACAATACATTCGTGGGAGCAACAAATAATACAACCAATTCCGGATCAAACAACTCATTTTTTGGGGTTAATGCAGGTGCAAACAATACTTCAGGATACGAAAATACATTTCTTGGTTCCGGCGCTGGATTTATGAATGGCATCGGTCATAAAAACGTATTTGTAGGATATGATGCGGGTGTTACTGTAACCACCGGAAGTAACAATGTGTTGCTTGGTCATAGTGCAGGGCCGGCTTCCGGGAATATCGATCATAAATTGTATATTCACTCCTATTCAGGAACACCACTGATTTATGGTGATTTCAATAACCTGGAAGTGGGTATCAACACGGTAACCCCAGGAACCAATTTTGCTATTTACGAGAGTAATACGCACTTGAATCCAGCCTCCCTTGTTGAGCAGGCCGGTGCCGGAGACGCAGCTCAAAGATTCTTGTTAACGCAGGGCCAAAATTTTTGTATTGGCGTTGACAACAGCGACAATGATAATTTCAGGATCAGCAGTACAGTAAACCTGGGATCAAGTTCAGCGTATGGAGAAGCTTCAACCATGATGCGGATACATACGGAAAACAACCAGGATGGCATTATCGACTTTAACCACCAGAGCAGAGCCCGGGTGTGGCTGCAAACTGATACCATATGGATTCCCAGCTGGGTATGGAAGCCTGTTAAGTTTGATCAGGTATCTTTTGATGAACATGGGGAGTGGGGAATTATACCCGGTACCAGTTCAAAATTTACAGCCCTCGAAGATGGATATTACCAGGTCAATTCCAGAACGGAATTTTTATATAATGATGAGGTGGGTACCCCATGGTGTTCAATTGCAATCTATGTGAACGATACAATATATGCACAGGGTAATAATTTGAAACTGACAATGTGGTGGCATTTACCTCCAGAACAATCTTTTGGTACAAACAATAATGCACCGAATGTTAGTGATGTTTTGTATCTGAATGCGGGAGACGTTGTTGAGATCTATGTTTTTCATACCCTGGGACCTTATCCTCCACCAGGAGGATGGTTCTTACAACTCAAAACAGGATCCTCACAAACCTACTGTTCGATACATAAGATAAGCTAACAAAGGACAAAGGCCAAAGTATAAAGGCAAAAGTGTTGGCGGTTCAATCACTTTTGCCTTTTGCATTTTGATTTTTGCCTTTATACCTGTTCCTTGTATCTGTCTGTTTTCTCATTCCAATCCCAGGTATTATGAAATACCGGATGTTTTGATTATATTTGAATGACTTTATTTACAGCGACTTAGGCTTTAATTTATTGCTATAAAATAAACACATTCAAAAACCAAATCAAAGTATCATGAAAACAACAGTCTTATTCCTATCATTGTTGCTGCTAATCAGCACAGCAGCTTTTACCCAGGTAGCCATAAATACTTCAGGTGCCAGCCCTGATGGATCTGCCATGCTTGATGTTACAAGTAACAACAGGGGGGTACTATTCCCGCGAATGCTTTCAGGCCAAGTAGTCAGCATTACCAATCCCGCAAAGGGTTTGATGGTGTATGATTCAACATTAAACAAAATGGTGCTGAACATAGGATCGCCAGCTTCTCCCAACTGGACAAGCTTTTCAAATGGACAGTACTGGTCCAGAACAGCAGGTAAAACGTATTTAAGCAATACAAGTGATGCTGTTGGAATTGGAACCACCAATCCAATTCACCTGCTGCATCTTTATGAATCTGGTACATTTTCAACCTTAATGCTTGAGAGTGATTGGAACAATCCTGCCGGGCAGGCAATCTTTTTTGCAAATAGCGGTTCATTGAGTGCACATTGTGGATTATATATGCTAACCCATGATACCTTACGAGCTACAGTGATGTGGAATGCTTCCGGGGGATATCTTACACTCCATGAAGATGGTGCAGATAGGTTGAATATTAAAAATGGACATGTAGGTGTGAATACCATAAATCCTCTGACAAATCTTCATAATTATGAAAATAATGCCCAGATTAATCCCGCAAGTCGCATAGAACAGGATGGTTCCGGGGATGCGGCACAACATTTCTACCTGACCGGTGAGCAAAGTTTTAGCATAGGTATAGATAATAGTGATAGTGATAATTTCAGGATCAGCAGTGCTGCTAACCTGGGCAATATTTCACCTCCCGTTTATAATGAGCCCACAACCATGATGCGGATACATACAGAAAATAACCAGTATGGGATCATCGATTTTAACCATCAAAGCAGGGCGAGGGTATTTTTGAAAGATTCTGTGCAGATCATACCACCTTTAGTTTGGACACAAATTAATTTCGATTCCGCTAATTATGATGAACATGGTGAATGGGCCATGAACCGGCCTGCCGGTTTATCATCGTTTGTTGCAACTCATGAAGGTTATTACCAGGTAAATGCAAGAACAGAATTCATCTATGAAGAGGAGGGTTTTGGATTTTGCTCTATTGCTATTTATAAGGTTGGCGTTATGTATTCCCAGGGCAATAACCTGCATTTAACATATTTTCTGCAGCAGGGCATTGAAGGTGAAAATAATAATGCCCCGAATGTTAGTGATGTCGTGTATTTGCAGGCAGGACAGTCGATTCAGATCTATGTATATCATAATGATGGATTTGCCGGATCACTACCAATTAAAAAGGGAAGTACACAAACTTACTGTTCGGTGCATAAGATCAGTTAAACAGGGACAAAGGCAAAAGTCCCTCTGCCGGAAACCGGCTACAGAGAGCAAACTAACATTGTTTATGGATAAAAGTTGCAGGTTGCGAGTTGCAGGTTACAGGTTAACCTTCCAGAATCCGACGAAGGAGGTCCTGGAAGAGTTAACCTGGGAAAAAAGCACAAGTCCCCATATCGGAAACTGGGTACAAGGATAAAATATAAAACATTGAATATCATCCAACTAGGACTATGCTAGATGAAGGTATTAAGGCAAAAGTGTCAGCGATACAATCACTTTTGCCTTTTGCCCTTATACTTTTGCCTTGAGTCTTATTTTTTCAGCACAACCTTCCGGACATTTTCTCTATCCGAAGTTTTTATATGCAGAAAATAAATGCCTTCAGTAAATGCCGAAAGATCTATGGTATTCTTAATATTCTCGTAGTAATCAGCAACAAGATTGCCGGTAATGGTATATAAGGCAATAGATTCAATTTCTGCTGCAATTGTTGAAATATTCAGTATCCCGCTTGTTGGATTGGGATAAATTCTTATATCATCAGCACCGGTTTCATTAATACCTACAGGATCATATACCTCTATATACTCTTCCTTTATGATGGTGTCAGATCCTGCAGGATTGCTTACGATAAGTGTAACATCAAAAAGTCCTGCCTGGTTGTAAGTTACAACAGGATTCTCCTCATTGCTTGTTTCGGGATCTCCACCTTCAAAAGTCCATGCCCAGCCTGTCGGAACAAATTCTGACTCATCTTCGAACTGAACACTCTCACCAATGGCAATTGTTGTACTTTCACCGGTGAAATTGGCTTCGGGTTCTACGTAGGTATTTTCACCCACTTCAGCGCCAATACCGGAGATGACGGTTTCATTGGCTGTATTATAAACAAAAGCCATTAATTCGCAACTTAAAAGATTATAACCCGTTGTTGCATTGTCGAAATCAAACTCATAGGTCAGGTAGGTTCCCTGTGAAGTGTTGTTGATCGGATCTCCCCATTGGGCAGTGAAGGCCTCCCTGAAAACATGGAAATGCTCGTAGTTTGTGGTGCCACCGGTCTGTGCTGCTATCAGTCCATTTTCCGACATAACCACATAAAGTGTCAGGTTGTTGTTCACTGTTTCTGTAAAATACAACTCAACAGTGATGGTAATCACATCTGCAAAAATATCATACGTTGACGACAATCCGACATTCAGTGGTGAGGCCTCCTGAATGATCTGGCTGGTGTGTGATAACCACGAACCCCGGCTTCTCAACCGCTCATTGTTGCTCCACTTTTTGCGATTAACAAAAGCTCCCGGCATAAAAGGGTTAGTCCCGCAGTATGAAGTATTAAAGAAAGCGTTCGGATAATCCCTCCGGAAATCAGGATCGCTACTGTTATTCGGCACACAAAATGATGAGTTGGATGGGTGATAACCCACAACAAAGGCCTGCCCCGGATAGGTCTCCAGGATCTGGTGGACTATGGTATGTCCCTGTGGACAATAAACACAACGTACACCTGTAAATTCCTCTATGATGGCATTTTTGTTTTGAGGGTCAGTGCTCACATAGTTCTGAGCAATTAATCCTGATGACATAGCGATCATTAATACAATGAATGTAATTTTTGTTTTCATGAGCAATTAGTATTAGTTAATTTGATAACAAATATAGTCATTAAATGAAGTTTTTCTAAATTGATACCAATATTTCAGTATTCGTTCCGGAACAAAATCCAACAAATTTTATTATATTTATGCTAAAATCCAACGATCATGAAAACCACCTTATTCCTTTCGATTTTTACAATGCTCTTTATCCAGGCCTTTACCCAGCCGGAACCGGCTTTTCAATACGTGGAAAGTTCAACTGGTATGAGCTATCCTGACTGGGAATCAGGCCCGACAGAGCTTGAATTTGCCGACATCAATATGGATGGTTACATTGATATCCTGTCGATCGGAGATCATGGATCTCCTTATATCAATACACAGCAACATGGTATCATGGTTTACTTTGGTGACGGAACAGGCAGCTGGAGTGCAGAGATGACCGGTAACTTCGGATATGGTGGTATTGCCATTGGTGATGTAAATAACGACGGATACTGGGATGTTGGTTATGGTATGCATCATGCCTATTCAACTACCGACCTTGGTGACCAGTTACTCGAAGTTGCCCTGGGTGATGGGACAGGAATCAACTGGACAGCCTGGGATGACGGATTGGCGACCAACGGGGAAAGCTGGGGGCTTTTCGGTACAGACTTCGCAGATGTTGACAATGACGGTGACCTTGATATCGGGACCAACTCATTTGGTTCAGGCTCCGGTTTACATGTGTATATTAACCAGGGTGACGGTACATGGATCCAGAGCTTTGGTATCCTTGAAGGGAATTCCAGTTTACGTTTTGTATTCGGTGATATCAACAATGACGGAAATGCCGACTTCGTTGTTACCCATGATGCCGGGATAGCCTTCTTTGGCAATGGTGACGGTACTTATTATAATGCCGATTATAACCTGCCCAACTATGGTTACCCTATGAATGGAACCGACCTTGGTGATATTGATAAGGACGGCGGACAGGACCTGGTTTATGTTAATCCCTACGGAGGTATCCTGGTCTGGCTTTTCGACGAAGACAATACCACATGGATTGAAGGTTCGGGCAACCTGCCTGCCACAGGCGATTACCAGATCGCCCAGCTTTGTGACCTGAACAGCGATGGTATCATGGATATCGCTGCCTTTGGTAATGCTGTCCTTACAGTCTGGAAAGGGACACTTACCGACAGCCCCTCATCAATTACCTGGACACAGGTATTCACAACAACCACATCCAACAATGGCAATTGCGGTGCTTTCAGGGTAGGAGGGGATGTTGACCGCAACGGATACCCTGATATGACCCTGGTTGAAAAAGAGGGAAGCTGGCCTAACGACCTGAATCATTTGAAATGTTTTAAGGAAACAACACAGATATTCCTGTATCATATTAAAAGTGTTTTTCCGAAGGGGAATGAAGTATTCAAACAGGGCTCCGCACAATTCACCGACTGGATTAGCGCTGTTCCGGTTTCTTCAACATCGCAGGTGAAAATTGAATACTCACTTCGTGGGAGGTTTGGGCCATTTGCTAACCTGACCTATGGCACAGCAAACTCGGGGCGCTACCAGTGGATCATTCCACAAACAATATCCACAAACAATTGTTTCCTGAAATATACCCTTGTTGAAGATAATGACACCCTGGTGGCCATGACGCCAGGGCCCTTTACCATCCTGGGCGATAATGGAATTGAGGCCGATTTTTTTGCAGACTCATTAATTGTGCAGGTTGGATCACCTGTGCAGTTCACCGATCAGTCGATCGGCCTCCTTACATCATGGGAGTGGGATTTTGATAATAATGATACGGTTGATGCCACCGACAGAAATCCGGCTTACGCCTATTCTCAACCCGGCGAGTTTACCGTTAAACTTACCGTTTCCGATGGTAACAATAATGCTTCAGAGACCAAAATGGATTATATCACAGTTTATTCAACTGTAAATGTCACTGAAACAGAAACAATAATCCCTGAAATGATCATCTCTCCAAACCCTTCAAATGGAGAAGCCATTGTTTCCTATGGATATCAAACGGCGGGCCCGGTAAGCAAACATATTGAACAAATCACCCTGGTTATAACAGATATACACGGAAACATCATCAGTATTTTGAACAAACAAGCTGTAAAACCCGGAAATTATATTTATTATACTGAGCCTTCCATAAGCACTCCCGGTATATATTTCTGTATATTGACAGTGGGGGAGAAGAGGATAGCAAAGAAGATGATCGTGTATTAATTGTTTAATCGTTGAGCAGGTTAGTTGGCGGTTCAAAACCTTCCAGAGTCCGAGGTACGGGAACCTGGAAGAGTTTTGATTATGATTCAGTAGGTTGTATGGATTGAATTAGTCTGAAATAAGTAAGGGATGACATCAGACTCGCTTTGAACGAGTGGGATAGCATCCCTGGAATTAAAGACGGAAAATATTACCTCTATTACTACAATTTTCCGTGTAGCGGATGTATCTTAATTGCACCGAAATTGTCGTATTGAATTTATTCCCTGTATGGGATTAATTTTAAAATTGTCGATAGTCATCAACCGGACATGGATGTATAGTTGATAACGCCTGATTTACTGAGATATCCATTTCAAATTCCCCTTAATAATATATGTTGCTTTTGGGTATGATTTGTTGTATTTTTATCCCAGTGCCAATTCTGGCAGTTGAAACAAAATACCATCATGAAAAAGTTATTGTTTTTTTCAACCCTGACATTTCTTGCAGTTATTTATTCCTATGCAGATGAAGTAGTCTGGACGGGCGCTGCGGGGGATAATCAATGGCATACACCTGCTAACTGGAGTACAGGTCAATTACCTAACTTAGACGACAATGTAACTATTCCTAATGGCACACCTGTTTGCCGTGCGTATGGATACGGTTGGGTACAACCCCGTGCCGGAACACTTAATAATTATGGAAATCTGGAATTTCATGGCTGCGACCCGGTAATTAACAATTTTAACAACTCAAATAATGTGATTATCCAGGGGACATCAGACCAATCAGCGGTTGAATTCAAAATAAATTCAGAAGGGAGCTTTAATAACGAGGGTACCTTTTCAAGTAGCGGACATTGTGAACTTCGCATTAATGGCCCTGAAGCTTCCTTTTCAAATTCAGGAACATTACACATCACTCATTTCAATGCCAACCTTAATAGTTTTGAAAACACTATTGCTGGCAACTTGTCCTCTGACAATTGCAGTAATCAACCTGACCTGATAATTACCTGCAATAGTGATTTTGTGAACGAAGGCCTTATCGAAGGGGAACCAGGGATATACGGAACAGGTACCGGAATTAATATTAGTGCTCAAAATGTTACAAATAACGGTTACATATATGGTGGTAATGCCCTGACTCATAATAACGATGGTGGATCAATCACAATAACTGCCAACAATCTTCTTAATGGGGAATCGGGGAAGATAAGGGGTGGCAATGGACTGAACAGTGCAATCCATCATGGGGAGGTAAACATCAACACCGGGGTAACTACAAATTATGGATTTATAGCAGCCGGGAGGACACGGGAAAAATCAAATCATGAAGAATCGGCAGGTGAAATCTACTTCAATAATGTTTTTACGGTTGCTGACAGTATTAAAGTCCACGGTGACTCCACGGGGATTGAAGCCGATACCCTCACATTTATTTTTAATTACCTGAAGATTTCTGATATCCTGTCCTTTGCTTCGATTTACAGCGATGAGCTGATTGAATTCAGGGGCACTTATGGGGCTGTTGCCGACCTGTCTGACAATGATGTGTCGGGAATTCTATTTGTGGCAAAGGGTGCCATTTCATTCTATTGTGATAACATTATTTCCCCCCCTGAGGGACTCAACTGGCTTTGCAGTACTTTTCCTGAAGTTTATCCCTCCGATACGAATTATACAAGGGCTTTTATTTCGGGCTCCAGTGTTTTCGATACCGCAGGTGGTAGCGGTGTGTTCAGGGTGCTTCTCCAAAATCAAAGTACTGCAGATAAGTCATTTGATTATTCGATATTCTCATCAAAGGGATGGGTAACACCAATGAATGGGGCAACACAAACACTTGCACCATTTCAGTTCGATACCCTGCAGCTAAGTTACAATATTCCACCCGCAGCCGACACACTTATTGATACTGTTACACAGGTTCTTAATGTACCCGGAGTGTTCAGCGAAACAGTTTTTTCATATATTAATTCATCATCAGGCCAGATTGTTGGCATGAATGATCATCAGGCCAATGCCGGTTTCAAACTGTTTCAGAATTACCCGAATCCGTTTCAGGATAAAACCTGGATAACTTTCTGCATTGACTGGTCATCTCAAGTCACCCTGAAAGTATATGACGCCTGCGGACATGAAATTGCTATCCTGACCGATTCGGAGCTTGAATCCGGAGAACATGAAATAATATTTAATGGAGGCCAGTTGCCATCCGGTATGTATTATTATGCCATATACATAAATGATTTTATTGATATCAGGAAAATGATTCTGAGTCATTAGTGGTTCATGTGTTTAATCCGGACTAACCGTTACCTTTACTATCAGCAATATATAAATCAGGTAACCGGTATTATCCTGCACTTTATTTTCCAGCCAATTATCAACAAACCACACCTATGGATTTTGCTCCTAATGTAATGAAATACCTGGATGCTCACACATTTCAGGGTGCACCATCGGTGTACCCTGTTTGTAGTTAATTATATATGTGGTATGACCTACAAGCTCCGTAGGAGCGGCCTGTTAATTATAAAGTAGTGATCGGCAAAAGTGATCAATCATCAGTATCCGATTTCAATTCATGGAGGGTATTTGGCATTGCAATGATCTCCCTCGTCTTTGCATTCAACAATACCATAACCGGTGTTGCCAGCACATAATAATCGCTGGCCACCTTGCTGTTGACCCCCTCTTTTGCCCTCAGGTGTTTCCAGCCATCCAGTTTGCCTCTTTTCTTTTCCCAGGCAATTACTTCCGTTTCTGTTTCATCCAGGCTGATCGGTACTACAATAATCTTTTGCTGAATATCTGCCTGTTGCTGCCATCGATACAACTTATCTGTTAATTCAACACAGTGGTTGCAATCTGCCGACCAGAATAATAGCACGATATACTCCCTGTCAGTTTCAAATTTTGATAGTTCAAACGCTGTACCATCTTTATACTTCAACACAATTTCAGGCGCTATGGTACCGGCAACCAGGGTTTCCATTCCTTCCAGTCGCCTGATGATCTCCTGCCGTTTGGTGGTAAGGCAATGGGGATCATCAAGGTATGGTTCCAGCACCTTCATCCCCGCATCGATGGCATTGGCTTCATAACCCCTGTAGAAATAGTCGACCATCCATCCATACACCAGGGGATGGCCGGTTTTTGCATACTCAATGGCTCTCTTTCCCGCAAGGGGAAACAATGAATCACGAAGGGCATAGCTTGTGGATAAGGTGCCATAGAGGTTCACATACTGGTCCATCCACTTTCTGAAAGCCGAGACTTTTATGATATGTGAATCATTCAGATCCATCCCATTGAAGTAGTGCCCGATCATGCTATAGATCCTTTCCTCCTCCGTTCCTTCCCAGGGTATCTCCGGTACATACTGAAAGTTATACATGGTGCCCACGAAAAGTGCCGTATCCTGTTCCATGGTTTCCTTAAGCCATTGGTTAAATTCACTTCGCCGCTTTTCATATTCCTTAACCCCCTGCTTATAAAACTTCGAGTCCTGCTCATCATAACTCATCAGGAAATTCTGAAGCAGGCCAAGTTTCTCTTTCAGCTTTGCATTCTCGGCCGAGAATTTTGAAAAAGCCGCATTTTCAAGTTCACCCTTCTGAAAACGGGAACTATCGGGATGGTTGCAATATTTCGGGTTTACACTGAGTTCAAGGTCCTGTTTACCGATAAACATATATTTTTCGCAAGGGTATGGGGTGCTTGTTGCATTTTCCTTATAATCGAAACGTAGAAAGAATTCACCTGGCAGATTCTCACCTGGAACCTCCATGGCAACAATCTGCCCGTCTTTAACTCCTTGTCTTTCTTTGATGGATTTGAAGGTTCCGGCGGGTGTGAGGGCGAGGAGGCTTACTTTAGTTTCGTAAACGCCCCTCATATAAATGCTTATATTAACATCGCCGGCCTGTGCATTCAGTTTAAGGGGTGATACCATAAAAAGCATTACACTTAAAGCAATCGTAAATCGTAAAGCTGCTGGATGCTTATTCATAACGATAATTTTATCTGGTAAATTTATGAAATAAATAGTCAATTAAATCAGAGGCTAACTTATCATTCCCTGATACAGCGCAATGGAAATCCCCACGATTTCTGAGTACCCATTAATCCAAATGTTTCAAATACATCAGGGCCCTCAAAATAGAAACCAAAACCCTGCCAGGTATATATTTTTTGGCTCATGCTCCGATAGTCTCCACGACTACCATGATAATTCAAGGATCCATCCATACCATATATTTGACCAGCAACATGCATTTTTAAGCCAGAGTTATACTTGTACCATCATGTTTATACCCCTGCTTTCGGTTGAACTGCCAGTACCAGCCAGCTGAAGCTTCAGTTGCAGTTGTGGAAGATCCTATATCGTGTGCTAATCCATAATTATTTTTTGTCCAGGCTTTGTATCCTAAAGCACCCGGAACGCTGTCAATATTACACACTATTTGTCCTGGTGATATTACATGTGTGACAATTGCAGGCGCTTCCATAATACACCAGGAATATAGGGTCCAGATACAATTTAAGAAAATACTGATGGAGCCATTCTCTGCACAATCAGAACAGATAACCATTAGCCACTCTGCAGGATTAACAATGGCATCTCTTTGCACTGTCGTCATCCTGGGAATCAAAACACCCATTGAGTCAGACTGTATATCAAGCATGGCTGATGAATCAGGGAGGGAGCCATCAGTATTTATAGCAACCTGCGCAAAGAGCAGATTAATGCCAAGTAGAAACGTAATATTAATGGTCAATAATGTTTTCATGGTTGGGGAGTATAACATTTATTAAACCAAACAGATATCAATTATACGAAATTATTTGGGGATTTGCAAATGATTTGATGGCTGAGCTTACTGATGGGTGGCAACCAGTATTACTGGGTCATATTGCTATCTGGTTGTTGTTTTTCACGATGCAGAAGAATTCTGTAACTGTTTGATGGTATTGCAAATAGTTACCAGAATTCCAAATATTAAAGGTCTTTTATACACCGTAACTGGAATCCATACGATTGATTGAAACCATCCCAGGTACTGCAGGATGTACTTGTTGTTGAAATCGCATTCCCGGTTGTGGAGCTGCTTCCTAGATTTGTGCCCCAAAAATACTCTGTAGCCCCACGGAAATTCAAGGTCCCATTAATGTAATGAAGAAAACCGGCAGCATGTGTTTTTAAATTTTAATTCCATGGATCAAGCCAGTTGCCCAATTACCCGCTACTATTACATTATTCCATTCCGTGATGGTAGGAATTCTCCAGGTGCTACCCAGCTCAATATTACAGGGATCATTTTCTGTTTGCCAGTCGGCCATTGAAAATTTCGCCAGGCTGCTTTTAGATAAATATAATCGAACCATCTGTACCACAATTTGGTATAAAAAACCATCAATCCCTCTATAGAATTCAGAATTAAGTCCCTCTGTGTGAATTTCATCCTGGGAATCAGGAATCCCGATACGGACGATTTCACTTCCAGCATTGATGAAGAATCCGGTAATGTTCCGTCAGAATTAATGCTGACCTGAGAATAAACCAGATTCAACTCCAGAACCAGAAAAATAGTGAAACTTAAAACTGTTTTCATAATTCCTAATCTTTAATGCATCGTATTGTGAAACCATTGGCCTGTTCATGAAAACTGGTGTGGCATAAAGATAAGTCTAGGTAAATGACCCAGGCATCAGTTCCCTGAATATGGGTGTTGCTCCAGTACTGACCGCTTGAACCCCGCATTTCAAGGTTACCGGTTGAATGGACCAATTTGCCGGCAGCATGCAATTTTAAACTGGAATTCCACGGTCCTGACCAGTCAGTCCAGTTTCCTGCTACCTCAATATTGCTCCACTCTGACAATGTAGGTATTCGCCATTCAACTCCTAATTCAAGTGAACAAGGATCACTTGCCAGGGTCCAGTTATAATATTGATTCAAGGGGGTTTGCCAAATACTATTTGGTAATCTGGAAATACCATCATGCGTAAAACCCTGTTTTTTATTGAACTGCCAGTACCATCCTGCAGCGGCTTCGGTTGTATCTGATACTGAATCGGCCTGGTATGTCGCACCCAGGTTTTTAGTGATCCAGCACTTTGAAGTTTCACCCGGAACATTGATTACTGTGTTGTAATTGACTGTTTTTGTGACAGGTGCAACATTTCCTGCTGTGTGATTGACCAGTATATCACCGCAACCACAGGCGCCAGTTGTCTGAGTCAAAGTCAGAAACGTTGAAGGACCACACCCATTACAGGCCCAAACATAACGTGTATACGTGGAATCGCAGTTCAGTGAAGATTCAGTTTGTGTTGTATCATAACCAACACTGATAGCGGTAACCAGGTCATTAACTGTATTCCATTTGTATGAAGTGGCACCTGCTGAAGCATTCCATTTCCAGGTAATTTGTGACTGGGTGTATTCATGAATTCCTTCCAAAGGTGCTGCAGGTGCTGATGATGGTAATGTAAGGCTCATAGGTACTGCAGTAGAAAATGAACAGCTATTATACGCCCAGAAATAGCGGGTATAGGAAGTATCGCAGGTGATAAGGGATTCCTGGGCAGAAAGTGTATCCCCAAAGTCGAGTGCCAGTTCATATTCATTGGTATAGTATGCTTTATATCCCAGGGCTCCTGGAACGCTATCCCAATGCCATTCAATAAGCCCGGGCGTAACAATGTGCTGCCCCGCTGCCGGGCCTGTAATTTTGCACTGGGAATAGGTTAACCATTGACCATTCAGGAATATGCTGAGTGAACCATATTCACCGCAATCACTGCATACAACCATGAGGCCATTGGCCGGATTTTGAATCGAATCACGCTGCTGAAGGGTCATTACAGGTGGCAAAAATCCTTTGTTAGAGGACTGAACATCCATCATTGCTGAAGAGTCAGGTAAAGCACCATCCATATTGATGGCTACCTGTGCTGAGAGAAAATTTTGTATAATAAGAATAAACAACAATGTATAAAGTAGTTTGTATAGAGCATGGTGGGGATTTTTAATATGATGGTTCATTTTAATTTTTGCCTTTATAAGTTTAATTCTTCTGAACAATACGTTTACTTTCACTGAATTATTGATATTTATTTTACACATCTTAAAGGGCTACCATATTGTTTTCCAGTCTGCACATTTCCGGAAGAAAGGTATGAAGTAAAATATAAGTAATAATTTATAATATCCGAGTGTTGTGTACTACTGGGATATTTCCCTGTCGTACCTCTCTCAAGAGGATTCCCGTTATAACCAAGACTCCCTGCTGCATGTAATTTTAGTCCAGAATTCCATGGGCCGGACCAATCAGCCCAGCTACCACCGATATCTACATTATTCCATTCCGAGTTTGTTGGTATTCTCCAGCCGTTTCCGAGTTCAATTCCACATGGATCATTCTCTACCTGCCAGTCAGAGTTTTCACTAATTGACCCTATCCAGGTGGTATTGGGTGTTCTTGTAACACCGTCGTGCTTGAATCCCTGTTTGCGGTTGAATTGCCAATACCATCCGGCCGATGCTTCGGATGCATCATTGACTGCACTGGCCTGATGATCTGACCCGAGGTTGCTTGTGATCCAGCATTTGGTTACTTCACCCGGAATATTGTTTACTGTTCCATATACTGTTGTTTTGTTTACCGGGGCAACAGTATCAGCAATATGCACAATTTGCATAGAATCACCACATACACAGGCTGATGTAGAATCAGTAAGTATCACAACATCAGAATATCCACAAGCATTGAAAGCCCAGAGATATCTGGTATGTGATTGATTACAATATAGTCCTGATTCAGTTTTTGTAGTATCTGATCCTATATCGGTTGATGTGGCAGCGTTGTTTATAGTATTCCATCTATAAGCATCTGCACCTGATACAGAACTCCAATTCCATGTTATCTGGTTGCTGGTGCTGTTATGAATTCCTGTACCTGGTGTACCCGGAACTGAAGAAGGAATAGTGGCAGAAAGGGAACAGGCCTCAGAAGTGCCACAGTCTTTATATGCCCATACAAATCTTGAATAAACTGAACCACAGCCAATACCGGTTTCTGTTTTGGTGATAGATGTTCCCAGATCCGTTGCTGTACCTAAATTATTTGTTGTATTCCACTTATAACCACTTGCCCCGCTTACACTTTTCCATGACCATTCGATTTGTCCGGGTGAATAAACATTGCTATCAGGAAGAGGTGTAGCTAAGTAACATGGCATGAAGTTTCTCCAGTTTCCCTTCAGATAAATACTTACTGAACCATTGGTTCCACAATCTGTGCAATAGACCATCAGTCCTTCAGCTGGATTAATGATAGAATCCCTTTTTGTAAATGTCATCCTGGGAATCAGGAATCCCGATACGGACGATTTCACTTCCAGCATTGATGAAGAATCCGGTAATGTTCCGTCAGAATTAATGCTGACCTGAGAATAAACCAGATTCAACTCCAGAACCAGAAAAATAGTGAAACTTAAAACTGTTTTCATAATTCCTAATCTTTAATGCATCGTATTGTGAAACCATTGGCCTGTTCATGAAAACTGGTGTGGCATAAAGATAAGTCTAGGTAAATGACCCAGGCATCAGTTCCCTGAATATGGGTGTTGCTCCAGTACTGACCGCTTGAACCCCGCATTTCAAGGTTACCGGTTGAATGGACCAATTTGCCGGCAGCATGCAATTTTAAACTGGAATTCCACGGTCCTGACCAGTCAGTCCAGTTTCCTGCTACCTCAATATTGCTCCACTCTGACAATGTAGGTATTCGCCATTCAACTCCTAATTCAAGTGAACAAGGATCACTTGCCAGGGTCCAGTTATAATATTGATTCAAGGGGGTTTGCCAAATACTATTTGGTAATCTGGAAATACCATCATGCGTAAAGCCCTGTTTTTTATTGAACTGCCAGTACCATCCGGCGGAAGCCTGTGTAGTATCACTAACAGAATCGGCCTGGTGGTCTGCACCAAGGTTGCTGGTAATCCAGCATTTGGAGGGTTCACCAGGTATGTTGCTTACAGTACCATACGTAACCTGCTTGGAAACCGGTACTACATTACCTGCAATATGATTTACATATAATAAATCACCACAGATATGCAGGCAGTTCAATGTAGAATCTCTTAAGGTATCAGGATTGGATATCCCACAAACATTATAGGCCCATACGAACCTGTTGTATGTTGAATCGCAGCTTAGGGATATTTCATTATAGCAGGTATCTGTTCCCAGGTCTATTGCAGTAGATGAATCATTGGTGGTATTCCATTTGTATCCTTCTGCATTGGCAACAATATTCCATTTCCAAAGGATCGCTGTGGTATCAGCAACATGTGTTCCTTCAAGCGGTGGATCAGGGGCTGGTGGTAATGTAATTGTTAAGGAACAGGGTTCTGAGACAGCACAATCATTATATGCCCACAGGAATCGTACATAAGAAGTATCGCAGGTAGAGATGGCCTCAATAGTATTCAATGTATTTCCAAATTCAATAGCACTATCGTAACGATGGGTGTACCATGCTTTATAGCCTGAAGCTCCCGGTACGCTATCCCAATGCCAGTTGATCAGCCCCTGTGTTGCTGTATGTATTGCCTGGGAAGGAGTTCCTACCGAGCATGGGGTAAAGGTATTCCATGCATTATTTGAGAATATGGAGAGTGATCCGTGATCCCCGCAATCGGTACAAATGACCATCAGCCCTTCTGCCGGATCTATGATTGCATTCCTTTCATCAAAGGTCATCCTGGGAATTAATAATCCTTTTGTTGTTGATTTAACATGGAGTATTGCCGAGGAATCTGCTTTGGTACCATCGCTGTTTATTGCAATTTGGGCGCTGGTATTATAATAAATTCCGATTACAATCAGTATAATGATAATTCTATTCGTTTTCACAGATGATGGTGTTGGTTGTTGTTGTTGCCTAAGAAAACTAATTCACGAATATATGAATATTATTTTAGAAAATTGATTATATACGATTCATAATAAAGATTTAAATGGAAATTATAAACAGGTAAATAACTTGATCTCCATGGTATTCTTTGTGTTCTCTTTAGTAAAAAAACAATAAACGTTAAATCAGTGAGACTAAGATTTTACAGTCAAAATCATATAGCCAAACTGATTCCGAGCGATAGCCGAGGGATCACACGGATTATATTAATCACTTCGTTCGTGAGAGAAGTTCCCCGCCCCTTGTAGCGATTAACAATTAGTTCTTTTAAGATACTCCGTTGCTCTGCGGCGGGGTAGTTCATTTTCTGTTACTCAGGTTTGGAAAAGACAAACTGTACTTTTGGGATTCTGCTTCAACTCTTTCGTTAGTCTAATAAATTTAATATTGAAAATTGAAAACTGACAACCGACAATCGACAATCGACAATCCTTTTCGCTGGAAGATCCCGATTCGTTCCTCATCGGGATGAATTCGACTATGGGATTATGCTTCGCCTCCTTCGTCGGCTCGCATAATCCCAGTCTCATTCACTTACCGATACAGAACTTGGAAAAAATATTCCCTAATATTTCATCAGTTGTGATCTCACCGGTGATTTCTCCCAGGTGATGAAGCGCCTGCCGGATATCGATGGTGAAAAGGTCGCTGGATATGCCTTCCTTTATACCTTTCTCAACATTCTGAATAGCTTCAAGTGCATTTGTCAAAGCTTCATAATGGCGGGTATTTGAGACGATGGTACGGTCTTTTATCCTGCTGGTTTTAACCGATTCGAGAAGACTCTCGGTGATCAAGTGGATATTCTCCTTCCGCTTGGCCGAGACAAAAATGGTTTCCAGTTCCACAAGGTCGTTGAACTTGGCGGGTGTTTCAAGAAGCTGATCAATTTTATTGGCTATCAGAATAAACCGTTTACTTTTATTCTGCAGGTGGTCCTTAAAATCAACCAGCACTTCATCCAGTTCATTGATGGTGCATGTGCTGATATCGCATAAATACAGAATGATCCTGGCCTGCCGGATCTTTTCCTTTGTTTTCTCAATACCGATGGTTTCTATTTTATCACCCGATTTTCTTAAACCTGCAGTATCAATAAAACGGAATGAAATACCGTCGATGGTAATGGTGTCTTCGATCACATCCCTGGTAGTACCTGGAATTTCGGAAACAATGGCCCGTTCTTCATTCAGGATGGCATTCAGCAGGGTGGATTTGCCCACATTGGGTTTGCCTATAATCGCAACTGGTATACCATGTTTAAGGACATTACCCAGTGAGAAAGAGTCGATTAATTTATTCAATTCTTTTTCAATGGTTTTCAGCAGGAGCATTAGCTGGCTTCTGTCGGCGAACTCAACATCTTCCTCGCTAAAATCCAGTTCGAGCTCAATTAATGAGGTGAAATCGAGAAGTTGTTGCCTCAATTCTTTAATCTTATCAGAATAACCACCTCTCATTTGCTCCAGAGCCAGGTCATGGGATGTTTTAGAATTGGATGCAATCAGGTCGGCAACAGCTTCAGCCTGGGAAAGATCAAACTTTCCATTTATAAACGCCCGCAAGGTGAATTCACCCGCTTCTGCATAGCGAACGCCCTTTTCGATGAGAAGTTCTAGGATCTTTTGCTGGATATACTCCGAACCATGGCATGATATCTCGACAACATCCTCACCGGTATATGAGTGCGGTTTCCTGAACAAACTAACAACAACTTCATCTATCACCTGTTTTTTACTGATGATGGTACCAAAAAACAATCGATGTGTTTCTGCCTCTGAAAGTCTGATATCTTTATTTTTTGGTTTAAATACCTGCTCAACAACAGGCAGTGTGTCAGGTCCTGATATCCTGATCACCGCAATGGCCCCCGATCCCGGTGGGGTGGAGAAGGCGCCGATGGTGTCGCTGTGAGCTTTACTATTCAACATATTTCGGTTAGTATTTAGAATATTGGTTTGATGTTTGATGTTTGGTGTTGTTTGCCTGGTTAATTCCTCCCCCTTGTTCACTTCCAGAAGGGGAAACGCATCTAAAAACCGATTATACAATAATCTAACCTCTGTTTCCAATATCTAGTATCCAGTATCCAATTTCCAGCTTCCAATACAAATTTAACACATAATTTTCCAATTCCCCTAAAACATATTACTTTTGTATTAATCACCATTCAAAGTTGGCTTAAATATGAGCATATTAGTTAATAAAGATTCCCGGGTACTTGTTCAGGGTTATACCGGCTCGGAAGGCACTTTTCACTCTATCCAGATGATTGAATATGGTACCAATATAATTGGTGGTGTAACACCGGGTAAAGGTGGTAAGATCCATCTCGACAGACCTGTTTTCAATAACGTTGCCGAAGCTATAAAAGATACAGGGGCGAATGTTTCCGTCATCTTTGTTCCACATCATTTTGCAGCGGATGCCATCATGGAAGCTGCTGATGCAGGAATCGGGGTCATTGTTTGTATTACTGAAGGGATACCGACGAAAGATATGATTACGGTTAATCAATATATCGAATGTCGTACTTCAAGACTTATTGGTCCAAACTGCCCGGGTATCATCACCCCGGATGAGGCCAAGGTAGGTATTATGCCCGGATTTATTCATCAACCCGGAAGGATAGGCATTGTTAGCCGTTCGGGAACATTAACGTACGAAGCTGTGGACCAGATATCCAAACTTGGCATGGGGCAATCAACTGCCATTGGTATTGGTGGCGATCCAATAATCGGCACCACACATAAGGATGCCCTGGAATTGTTTATGGCCGATCAGGATACAGATGCTATTGTAATGATCGGTGAAATTGGAGGATCGATGGAAAATGAGGCGGCGGTCTGGCTTAAAGAATACGGCACCAAACCGGTGGTCTCTTTTATTGCCGGCGCTACAGCTCCAAAAGGTAAACGTATGGGACATGCCGGCGCGATTATCAGTGGCAAGGATGATACGGCAAAGGCTAAAAAAGATGCTCTTAGCGCTGCAGGGGCATACGTGGTAGATTCACCTGCATATATTGGCGAAATGGTAGCCGAAGTTTTAAAAGGGGTAGCAAAGTAGCCTGTACCCTTATCTTATCGATTTTCTTTAAATAGTTACATTTCTATCATATAACAAGATTCCAAAGGACTGATTTTCAATACTTGTTATTTTCTCAATGGAGCTGTTGAAGCCGGCAGGGAACTTTTATATAACAAGAATGTTAAAAGACTATTAATCAACAACTAAAAATATTAGATATTAAATGTTAGAGATTTGGTTTTATCGCTCTGCGTTGGAAGGACTACTTAATATTTTAGGATCCAGGCATTCTTATAGCGATCACCCAGTTTATCCCTTGCATTTCTGGCTTTCTGAAGATCAGGATAACTTTTCAGGCTTATCCTGAAGTTGTTATCTCCCCTGATAATGCCAGATTCAGGAAAGTCTGCACCTCGATAAGCCCTGACCATTTTTTCAGCTTCTGTAAGGTTGTTATAACTTCCAAAGATGATATGGTAGGTTTCTGTTTTGGAAAGGATCCCCCCCCCTGTTACCTTTAAATTAGAGATATCTTTAACGACACCTTCTTCGGTAATTTGCTGTCCTGAACCGCATAAACTCAAAAGTTCAGACTTATCCTCTTCCGCTCCAAACCAGACCAGGGCATATTGCCCGGAAATCGCAACGCCCATTGCTCTCCATTCCAGGTCAGCATAGTTACCATGGTTATTGATCATATCCATTGATACATCTATTGATCTCCACAGCGCGATGACACTATCAGCCTCAGCATCAAAAGTATCCCAGAAGGTAAGCTCATAGCCCGGCCCTTTATACTCGGTCAGTTCCTGTGTTTTCATCAACATACACTCAGATTTTGGAAGATAGATGTTGTGACAGCAGGGGATCCAGTCCCCTTTATCCGACCAACTGTGCATATTACATACAGAAGTATCAGGATGGTTCAAGGTAAGGTCTCCGACATGAAGTTTTGCTATGTAGGTTAAATCCCTTGAAAGTGGTATTATATCTTCTTCATTTTCTATCCTGACTTTATTGACAAGATTGTAAAGATGAAGTTCATTTTCTTTTATACATAAACTGTCAATATTCAGGTCTTGAGAAAGCATATTATTTGTTAAGAAAACAAATGCAGGTAATATTAGAATAGTTATCCTCTTCTTCATGGAGTGTATTATTTGATATTTCAAAGTTAAAACATTAAACGAATATTTATTATTGATTATTAATATAATGTATGAATACAGGTTTTAATTGCCTTATTGATGAATCTGATGTTAATTATATTAAATTTGCTTTATATCAAACGCATAAATGAAAGCACAACTTCAATCCAACGGTTTTGGCACGGCACCGGTTTTTTTTACTGCGATATCGACCATACTTGGGGCAATCCTATTCTTACGGTTCGGATTTTCGGTTGGCATGCTTGGATTCTGGGGTGCTGTACTTATTGTTATCGTTGGCCACCTGGTAACTGTTCCAACAGCCCTTGCAATTTCGGAAATTGCCACCAATAAACGGGTGGAAGGTGGAGGGGAATATTTCATCATTTCCCGTTCATTCGGATTAAACATAGGTGCTACTATCGGGATAGCCCTGTATTTATCACAGGCTATCAGTGTTGCTTTTTACATTATCGCTTTTACAGAGGCCTTTGAACCCCTCTTTAACCTGATGCTTGAAAAATACGGTTACCATCTTCCAAGGCAGGCAATAAGCCTTCCGGCTATGGGATTATTAAGTTTGTTGATTTTAACCAGGGGGGCCAATCTGGGTGTAAAAGCCCTGTATGTGGTTGTTGTCATATTATTTGTTTCCCTGATCTGTTTTTTTCTGGGAAATACAGATTTCAATTCAAATGAAAACCTGCAGTTATTTGATGGGACAATGAAGAAAATGAGCAACTTCTTTGTGGTCTTCGCAATAATATTCCCTGCCTTTACTGGTATGACGGCAGGGGTGGGGCTTTCAGGTGATCTTAAGAATCCCGGAAAATCTATTCCCCGGGGTACACTGATCGCAACATTCAGCGGAATGGTGATCTATTTCTTTATATTATACAAACTGGCTATCTCGGCAAGCCAGTCAGACCTGCTGAATGAGCAACTGATCATGGGCAAGATCGCTATCTGGGGAAGTATTGTAATACCCCTCGGCCTTGCTGCATCAACACTCTCATCAGCCATTGGATCAGTAATGGTGGCACCCCGAACATTGCAAGCCCTTGGCTCCGACAGGTCATTTCCGCTGAAATGGGTAAACCGCTCTCTGGCAAAAGGTAAATCGAAAAGCAATGAGCCATTCAACGCCTCTTTGGTTACCATACTTATCGCCTTTGTATTTGTGGGTCTGGGTAATGTCAATACTGTGGCGGAGATCATTTCCATGTTTTTTATGGTCACCTATGGTTCAATATGCCTGATCTCTGTATTGAATCACTTTGGTTCAGATCCTTCCTACAGACCCACATTCAGATCGAGATGGTATTATTCGCTTGTTGGTTTTGTAATGTGTATCTGGCTGATGTTTAAGATTAATACGCCTTATGCCCTGCTTGCAATCGGCCTGATGATCCTCATTTATATTGGCATTAATAATTATCACAGGAGAAGACAGGGTTTGCAATCTATTTTCAAAGGGGCAATTTTTCAATTGAACCGCAAGTTGCAGGTTTATCTGCAGCGTTCGAAGAAAATCAGACGTGGGGAAACCTGGAGGCCATCAGCAATATGTGTTTCAAGAGATTCATTCCTTAGGGAAGAAGCTTTTGACCTGCTTTCATGGATATCCCATAAATACGGTTTCGGAACCTATATCCACCTGATCGAAGGATATTATTCCAATGCCACACAGCTTGAAGCCGAAAAAATACTGAAAAAACTTGTCGCAAAATCCGACAGGAAAAACAGCAGTGTTTATATCGATACGCTGATATCACCTTCCTATACGTCAGCTATTGCACAAACCGTACAGCTTCCGGGAATCTCAGGAATGGAAAACAATATGATCATTTTCGAATTTGATAAGGCCAATCCTGAAAACCTCGACCAGATCATTGATAATTACAATCTTGTAAGGGCAGGTAATTATGATGTCTGTATCCTGGGTAGCAGCCATAAAGGGAAAAACCAGGATAGTATTCATGTGTGGATCAGAAGTTTTGATTTTGAAAACTCAAATCTCATGATCTTGCTCAGTTATATCATCTGGGGCCATCCCGACTGGAAAAAAGCAAATGTTAAGATTTTTGATATTTGTCAAGAAAATGAACTTGAAAAACATAAAGAAAAATTAGTGGAATTGATGAAAATGGGCAGAATCCCTATTACGGAGAAAAATATTGAGATCATCAGGAAGGATGAAGATATCAGCAGTAAATCCCTGATCAACGAAAAATCGGAAGATGCAGGCCTGACGATCATTGGATTCAGGCCGGAACATATAAAACATTACGGGACTGAACTCTTCTTTGAATATGATAATATCGGGGATATCCTTTTTGTCAATGCCCATGAACAAAAAGAAATTGAATAATTGATTCCTGTACTGCATTTTTTATATTTGTAAGCATTAATATCAAACATGATTTTAAAAATGAAAATACGATTAACGCCGGTTATTTTTTTATTGCCCCTGATACTCATTGTTGCTGTTACGGCCTGTAAACATGAACCGGAAGAAGAGGATTTTATGCGTACATCCTGGGTATCCACAACATACACACTTGACAGTAAAGCTCACGACTATGATTCGAGAGAAGTACTGATTTTCAGAAGGGATGGTACAGTTATGAAGAAAGTACTGGTGATGGATACCACATACAATTATCATAAAGGTTTATGGAAATTAAGCCAGGACAAAGAAGGCCTTTTGCTCGCTTTTCAGATAGATCCCCAGCTGGGCAGGCCAACATTCGATCATGCTATCAGGTGGGAGATCAATGAATTTACCCATGACAAACTCCTTATAGAAACCATGGTTCCCGGAAGAAACAGCTTGATGGAGGTGGAGTTTAGAAGGGATGATGAACATAAGTTGTAATAACTATAAAGGCAAAAGTCCCTCTGCTGGAAACCAGCTACATAGAGCAAACTAACAATGTTGTTAGATGAAAGGAGAAATCATGAAAACCAAATTCATCCTGTGTTTGACACTGTTATTCATTATTTCATTTTCATTAAATGCCCAGCATAAACCACTAGTATATGTTCTGGCAACAGGGGGGACCATAGCTGGTGTTGGAGCTTCCAAAACCGGTTCCGGTTACACTTCCGGAGTGATTTCCATTGATCAGATCATTGCTACAGTTCCGGAGATCAGAGAGATTGCCAGAATAAAAGGGGAGCAGGTTGTAAACATTCCCAGTCAGGATATGTCTTAAAGGGAATGGCTGGTCATCGCAAAAAGAGTGAACCAGTTACTTTCACGAAATGATGTTGATGCTATTGTTATTACCCATGGAACTGATACAATGGAAGAAACTGCTTACTTTTTAACCTTGTTATTAAAAGTGATAAACCTGTGGTTCTGGTTGGTTCTATGCGCCCTTCAACAGCATTAAGTACAGATGGACCAATGAATATTTACCAGGGGGTTTGTGTTGCCATTGATCCACTTGCAAAAGGAAAAGGAGTTATGCTTGTATCAGATGATAAAATCTGTAGTGCTGATGATGCACTTAAAACCAGGACGACGGCCCTTGAAACATTTGAATGTCCGAAATACGGCTATCTGGGTTATGTTTATAACAGTGACGCAATTTTTACAAGAAACAGCGTTAAAAAACACACCCTGCAAAGCGAGTTTGATATCATGGATATAGATACAATTCCCAGTGTTGGTATTGTTTATGGCTATGCAGGAGTGGATTCATTGTTTGTTTCAACCCTGATTGAGTCTGGTTTTGATGGTATCGTTTATGCAGGGGTTGGAAATGGAAATCCTAATACAACAAATTTGCATGCTTTGGAACATGCTGTACAAATTGGTATTCCCGTGGTCAGGTCATCCCGCACTCCTTTTGGTCCATCAACGCAGTATGACGAAGTAGATGATGATAAATACGGTTTTGCTGCTGCCTGGTTTAAAACCCCTGAGAAATCACGGATACTTTTAATGTTAGCTTTAACAAAAACAAAGGATTACAAAGATATCCAGCGGATGTTTTTGGAGTATTAGGTTTATGAATCAGCATGTTTCGATTTTGATTTGATGGGTACAGAAATCAGCGTGATATTACAATAGGATAGAATAAATAAATAACTTTCCTTGATACTGGTATCTCCCTTCCAGCATACTATTCCTCCCCCTTGGGGGCTATATCACAACTAGTTTTAACCGCAAAAAACGCAAAGAAACGCAAAATTGTATTTATACTAATAAGCATTTACTCAACACCTTATTCTTTTGCACCATTATTGCGTCTTTAGCGGTTTCATAAAAAAACGAGGTAATTATACAGCCCCATGCACTTCACCAACAACAACGAAAGCCTCTAATATCTATCTTCCAGTATCTAGTATCTATCTTCAAGCTTCCAGCTTCCTGTACCACTCAAATCCAGCCCTTAATCCCATAATAACCTAAAGCAATCAACTCACGCAGGATATCGATCTCCAGTTTCAGGTGTCCCCAGAAACGGTATCTGAGATTGATACTGTTTCCAAGTCCGGGGATAAGTTGACTGCCACCCAGGTTTTCATCCTCAAAAGAGAGGTCTGATTCGATGATACGGTCGAAGGTGGCCAGGCTGACAACATGTTTAAAACCCACCTTTTCGAAAGCAAGCACTGCTCTTCGCATATGAACCGGTGAGGTGATGATCATCACGGAATCATTTAGTAATGAAGGATATCCTGAAGCTATCTCAAGTGCCTGTTCACGGGTATTTGCACCGATGTTTTCAAAAAACACCCTGGATGTATCTATGCTCCTTAAAAGTAGTTCCTGGTAAGTGAGCATTATCGAACTATAACTATCAGTGGTATCACCGGGCATGGCAATAATAATCGGTATCCCGGGAAATTCTTTAGCTGCTCTGGCGGTGTAATAGGTTCTGAACAAACCATCTTCACCAGGCATCCCGCCACCACTGAGCAATATGATAGCTTCTGGTTGTTTTACATTGTCAACATTGGTTGTTCCCAACCAGTGATAAATCCAGAAAGGGCCGCTGGTAAAGGGGAAGATGATCATGAAAACGCAAAAACCACCAAAACATAAGAGGGTATATCTGGTGATTTTTAGTAATCTTCTTAATATTTTGTTTTTGATCCTGTTCATTTTTACCTGCCTTCTGATATGAAATGGATGTTAACCTTATTTTGTTAATCCCCTACGGGGAATATGTTTCATTCGCCAATTCTGGTGCTACTACAAGAATTTATCCGCTACGCGTAAAAGATATCCAACAAATGAAGGGTTAGCAATCCTTTACTGCTATTCACGGGGTGACTTGAAGTCACCCCGTGAATTTTTATCAATTTAAAGCAATTAATGTATCTTTATTAGTTGATATGTACTCAACCACTCAACTATTCAACTATTCACAACCTACTCAAAACTATCAATCGCCTCCATATCAATCAACACCCTCGCAATAATCGCATCCCATATATAATTCGACGGACAATTCAGTACTTCATTATCCGGGCTGTATGATTCCCAGAACTTATGATTTTTCGAAAGTTGTATTCTCACAGCCAGCAACATTTTATCACCAAGTTCACGAGCCAGTTCAAAATAACCGTAGTTGATCAATCCCCTGAATACCATATAATCCCAGGGCAACCAAACAGGGCCGTTCCACTTACAGCAATAGTCAACATAAGGGTTGTACCATTCATCATCAGCCGAAAGGGTAGGTACACCGTATAACCTCCAAAATTTTGTAGTATCTGTTAGAGACTGGATAAGTTGATCCGCCCTTTTTTGATTTACAGTTCCTGCCCAGAGTGGAAGAAAACCAATGATCTCCTGCCTTCTCAGGTCCCTGGTCAGGTATGTGAAACTGTGATCATCTTTGTTTATTGAATAAAAGAAATCTGATTCCTTATCCCACATCTGAGCATTGACAAGGCCGGCAGTAACATCTGCAGTTTCATTCCAAGCCTTTGCCTCTTTTTTCAGGTCAAGTTCTTCAGCCATTTTCGCAAGATGTTTTAGTTCATTGATGATCATGAGTGTCAGATCAAGACATTCCAGTTCATCTGAAATATCTTCCTTGTCCACATCCAGGTATCTTTCTGCTGAGACCTGAAATACGGCATTATACCAGTCACGTACATTTTCGATTATCCCGTAAGGGCCCCACTCAAACAGGCCGTCATCATCAGCATCCCTGTTTTCAATTAACCATTCCATATATTTTACACCTGACTGATAAGCCTCCTCAAGAAATTGCTGATCTTTATCAATTTTGTATATTTCCCAATTGATCCATGAATAAAACGGTGCCGAGGTTGTTGACATATCCTTTTCATAAGCTTTACTGTAATGTGGATAATCCTGCATTCCCCTTGGGCCATGCCGGTAGGCAATTAATCCATCCTCACCTTGCTGTTCCATATAAACACGTTGTGAGTTCCTGGCCGATTCAGGATCAAGAAAGGCATAAGCCAGCATACTCAATGATTCATGTAAAACCTGGTGTCCGTGACCCCAGCCCCACAAAGGTTCCCTGGAGAAGACATAAAAGTTATAGTTCGTTTCTCCGGCAGGAGGCAACATACAACTCCTGGCCAGGTTAAAAGCACTTAAATAAATCAACTTTTTATAAGATGTATCAAAATCAATATGCGTTACCGATTTAAATAGAGTAACATTCTGATCGATATATGGTTGTATCAATAATGACTTTGCTTTTTTGATCCCTTCCTTCAATTCGTATGAATACCCTTTACGTTCCTGCAAGCCACGTACGATCCTGAGTTTTTTAGTTTCTCCCGGTTTAAGATTGAATTTGTAGTGAAGTGACACAAAATCAACCTTACCGGCTTCTTTAAAATTGAGTGAGTCATTCTCACTGGATTCGTCATAAAAGTCCGTTTTTATATAATTGAAAAAATCAATCTGATCGCCTCTAAAACCTCCATAGGAATAAGGTATAATATCAGAAGTAAACATATCGGTCATTTCTTCCGGGTAACCGAATGAAGTATTCAAATCGCTGATAAGTCTTTCAGGGCTTTCTTTATGATTGATGACGTAAGCATTGATATTTCTGTCAAAGCTCAATATATTCATCATCTCATTCCTGATATCCAGTATCGGGAAAACCTCAACCTGCTGTGTAAGATCACCTGAATTGGTGATCTGTGTTTCAATTAAGGCTACCCTTGAGGAATAAACAAAAAAACACTCCTGTATATCAATCCCTTTAAAAGGAGAATACTCAAGTATCACCATATCGGGAAATGAAGAGATAACAACAGGTTTTCTGAAATACTCACTCATCTTATCAATAACCAGTTTATTAATCATCCATACATAATAGATCTTACCCCCATTATCGCTGAAATAATTTAAAGGTTGGTTGCATGAATAATAATCCATCTGGTATCCTTTATCCCCATAGAGCCTTGATCGATTCATTGCAGCCGCATAAGTTGTATAAAGCGGATCATCGGCCGATGCATTTAAAAAAAGGTAAGGATCAGAAATTGAGAATTCCTGGCCAAGGGTTCTTAAAGACAGGAGAAAGATAATGGTGGTCATGGAAACGAAGGAACGTAGCATAACTTCATTTTTTATTTATCAACGAATTTAACTATTTTTGATCAAAACTAAATAATTATAATTATGAAGAACGCCATCGCTTTTTTCAGCATAATAGCCTTGGTATCATTCACCTTTTCTTCCTGTCAGGGACCATTTACCATGGAGAATAACGGGCAAACCATAGAACTTCAGATCGACTCACCCTTTGAGATTGAACTGAGCGCAAATCCAAGTACCGGTTATAATTGGGTAGTTGCTTCGTTTGACAACACAGTTATTCAACAAATTGGAGAACCCCAGCATAAAGTTGAGAATCCTGAGGCAGTTGGTTCCGGGGGTATGGTCACCTTTGAATTTAAAGCAATTGCAGCCGGTGAAACCAAACTTATCCTTGAGTACAGGCGGATCTGGGAAAAAGATGAAGAACCAGCTAAAACCTTCGAAATGAAAATCATCGTGGGTACTATGGGTAGAATTACCGCTGAATAATTGTCGATTTTCGGTTTTCGTTTTGGCGATGTTCGATGTATCTGGGAAAGAAAAGTCACCGGGTGACTACTGATCGTTGAATTTATTGTTGTTTTTGATGATGATTATTCAATATTTACCAAAATCACCCGTTGACTATTATTTGCGATTGAACAAATCGACAATCAACTTCTGCCATTTCTGATACAATCTTTGATCATTCCATCAAACAGTTTATGAATTTTCCACATCAATGGATCATGTGTGTTGTACTTAAGTTTACCAATAGATGATACCGGTAATACTTTTGATGATGTGCTTGTGAGGAATAAAGAATCGTAGTTTCCAAGATCTTTTTTATGTATCTTTCTCAGTGTAACATCGATATTATTTTCGGTACACAGATCGATTATTTTCTGCCGTGTAATACCGGGTAACACCTGGTGAATGGGAGGAGTATATACAATCCTGTCTTTAATAAAAAATACATTCGACCTGCTCCCTTCGGTAATATATCCATTTCTGTCAACCAGCAGAACTTCATAAAGTTTATGCTTCTCTAATTTTTTTACTGTTGACCTCCTCAGATCAAGGGAAACCCTCTTAACGTTAGGGAGTGCTCTTTCGGCAGAAAAGAGGTCAACAGGGACTCCTGCCCTGTATTCTTTTCCTGACAAATCCCTGATATCAATATTCAGGACAAGGCAGCTGTTTTGTGAACCCTTGTTTTTTATATCAGAGTTACAGATGATCTCCACATTTCCATTGGTTACCCTGTTTATTTCCACAAGTTTATCAATATCTGCATTGATGGTATTAAGATCAGTCAGGCCAGTAAAATTAATTAGTCCTGCTGATGCATAAAGCCTGTCCATATGCTCTTTATAGAAAAGCGGAACGCTATCAATTATGGTGAATACTTCATAAATAAATGTTCCTTCTTCAAACAGATCCGGGCTGAATTCATCAGCCGGTAAAATCCTGTGGTTCAACAGAAAAAAATCCCCGACACAATTTAACATAGCTTTATTCTATTTCGGATACTTGCCAAATAACTTAACAATGAAACCGTGAAACTTATGAATACTTTTTACAGGCTCTGCGAACATAAGAATACATTTCTTATATATGAGATTTACTTTGTTGTTTAAGGCAAACTCGACAGCTTCAGACGTGTCTGCTGTTTGCTGTATCCAGATGTTTCTGATCCCTTTATCCACAGCCTGTTTAACTACCTCAAGGGTTTGTTCTTTGGGTGTTGTGATATGAAGATGTTTGATTTCATCCGGTAAGGAAGCCACGTCCCTGTAGCATTTCTTACCTTCAATTAAATCTGTGTTTGGATTTATAGGATATACATCAAATCCTTTTTTCAGAAGTTCTTTATAAACTGTAAACCCAAACTTTTTCGGGTTTCTGGATACTCCTGCTATTGCTAGCTTTTTGGATTCAAGAAATGAGTTTATTTCGCTTAAATGGGTCATGGTTTATTGGTTGAATGGTTGAATGGTTTGTGGTTGGTTTTTAGTAGGCTGAAGACTATAAGGTCGGTGTATTTTCCGTTCAGGAGTTCACCTTGTTTTTCTATACCTTCATATTCAAATCCAAGGCGTTTTGGGATCTGCATACTTTTCTCATTCTGGACTGCACATTTTACCTGAATTCTGTTAATGTCGAGCTTGTTGAAGGCATATTCAATTAAAGCCCTGCATGAGCGCAGCATAATACCTTTACCCTGTTTTGATTCTATCATCCAGTATCCCATTTCGGTTTTATGATTGAAATTATCGATCTCTTTAAATGCGATCAATCCACAGAATTCATGTTGATGCCTGATCTCAAAAACCACATCAGGTTTAGGATTATTTGTACTCAGGACAGTATTAACGAACTTTTCAGTATCAACTATATCGTGAGTAAGGTCAACAAACGGGAGCCATTGCCGGAGAAATTTCCTGTTTGTATCAATGGCCTCAAAAATAACCTGAGGGCTATCCCTGTTCAGGGCAATAAGCATGATGTCGTCATCAACTTTAATTTCCACGGTTATTCGGGATTTTCCTGGATGGTATCAAGATATTCCTTAATGAGTTTTTTTGCTTCCTCGTAATGTATCGTGGCAACGTAAACGAGGCTGGAGTCCTCCTGGGCACCGGAAACGAATCCTGCCACCAGGCTCTCCCGCAGTGTATCGCGTACCAGTACTCCAATGCCGCTCTCTTCCAGCATCTCTTTAATAAATCCCGAATCGACGGATGATCCGGTAAAAACGTGTTTTAAATCTTCGTTGTGATCCATTTGGTTTAGAGTTTATAGTTTAGGGTTTAGCGTTTAATGATATACGATTAGTTTTTGTGTTTCAATAATATTTTCAGATACTATCCTGATAAAATAGATACCGGGTTCAAATTCAGTGGTGTTGATGTTAATCTCTGTGCGGCCTGTTATATACCTTTCTACTAATTTGATTTCTTTACCCTTGATATCAATAATCCTTATTTTGATAGTAGTATTCCTAATATCATTTATTTGAATATTTACCTGGTCATTTGCCGGATTTGGAGTAAGTGTCACCCCTTGACCTGAACCATCATCTCCAGACTGCTCCGGAATACCAACAGGTTCATTGGTATTATAAAAAATATAATTGCCTTTACTACCATCCCAGTTGGAAATTACGATATCACCATGTGGGCTGTAATCATAGAATACAATTAACTCTTCCCCGGGATGAAGCTGCTCCTGAAATACAACCCAGTTTTTACCGGGAATATGTTGAAATGGAGTCCCGATGCAACCATACAATACAGCATCAACTCTTTCAATATTCTGTCGTGGTAAAATAATCAGGTTTGTGGTATCAGAAATTATTTTAACGTAATAATCTGCAATGATTGATTCTTTCCCAAGGTCAGCTATATGAATGGTTTCCACAACAGAATTGGTTGATGATGTATATGAAGTATTCAATTCAAATCCATCAGGAGTACCCAGGGCGATTTTCAGTGGTTTCCACCAGCCGCCGTATAAAAGGTCGGTTGTATCATTCTGGTTTACATCATAGAGTGTGATTCCTGAACCATATCCGAATGGATAGGATTGCCAGTAGGGGGTGGTAGGGGCGGGGCTTTCATCAAATTTATACATTTTCACTCTGCCGTCTCCACCAAGTTGGCTGTTGCCGGTCATTACAATATAGCTATAATCAATTGTACTGGTATCGGCAAAATGGTATCCAACATCCACCGAATTAATATAATTGCCTGGATCTGTGGAATTCCACCCGGAAATAGTAGATATCTGACCAGTACTGTCGGCCATGTAGATATAATTATCTGTACCCTCACAGGTGAATACAACGTCAAGATATCCGTTCAGATCAAAATCTCCAAAATCGACATCAAGGGATCCCATTTCTATTGATGATTCCCAGATGTTATCATCACTGAATACTCCATTCTGATTATAATAAATCCGTCCATAATCGAGGATACCTCCGTATGGTTCACCACATGCAACAGCGATATCGATATCACCATCACCATCTGCATCCCCTGTGGCACAACTAAAGTTGTAAAATTCCTGAGAAACAAAAGATGGGGTATTTTCCAGTTCGGTTCCAGTGTTGTAATATACCTTCAGTTTACCTGGTGACGAAAAACCGGAATGACCTATATAAACAGAAACAGCGACATCTATTAAAAGGTCGTTATTGAAATCGCCCATGGCAAGATGGCCGTGATAATCAATGTCATCTGATTCCCAGTCGGGGGACACCGGAAAAGTACCATCCCCGTTATTATAATAAACCACTAGATGCTGAATGTTTATGTCATTCCCATCAGCCACAATAATGTCTTTATATCCATCCTGATTGATATCGGCCAATCCCAGTCCTGTGGATATCCGTCCCTGGGCAGCAGACTCCCAGTCGGGTGTGGTCTCAAATGGAATTTCCTGTGCGAATATAACATTGGATATTATTAATAAAGATATTAATGAAGCGATGAATCTCATGATCTTATTTTTAGATTAAAAGTACAAATATTTATTTGGTGCTTTGTTTTATCCGATGTTTCCTGTTTGATATATTTAGATTAACAATGGCATAGATCATAACAAATGCAGCAATCCACTGTACCCATGATAATTTCTGGTCATTGAAGACGTAATCGAAGATGATGGCTGATAAAGGGAAAAACAGTTCACATATTGTAGCGATAATGGCCCTGACTTTTGTTAATCCGAAATAATAAAGGAATATCGCTCCACTACCGGTGGTGAAAGCAATAACAAGAAAAATAATCCAGTTTGTTGAGGTTATGTTAATGAAATTTGATGTTTGATTCAATATCAAAATTACAACCAACATGATCACAGCGGTAAAACCATACCTGTAAAATGTGGCGGTATAGAAAGAATGTCTGAGCAGGATCTTTTTACTCAGAACTGTTGAGCTTCCAAAAGAAAATGCTGCAAGCAGGGAGTAAAGTGCTGCATATACCGTATTCGCCCCTGTTTCAAAGTTGGGGGTATTAAATCCAAAGGTTAAAAAGTACCCGGCCAGAATGGCCAGCGTTGCCCAGAGTATATAATATTTTGCAAGTCTTTCTTTCAAAAACAAAGCAGCAAGAGCGATCGCAAAAACTGGTTGTAATTTCTGGAGAAGAACAACAATGGTAAGCTTCTGGAAATTCAAAATAAACAAAGCTTTCACAATGGAGATTGTTCCAACAGCCCCTCCGAATACGGCAATGAGTAATAATACTGTATAATCAGATGCAGTAAAACGTGAGAGGTACCGGTACTGTTTAAACAGAAACAGGTTCATCAGAATAAAAGGGATGGCGTGCAGCATAAAAACTACAAATGGCACATCAAGATTATATAGCCTGGGTGTAAGCACTATCCCGTCAAAACCCCAGAGCATTGCCGAAATGCTCACTGCCACAGCTCCCAGTATTACCGATGTTCTTGCTTTTTGCATGAAATTGTTGAATGTTCTTTGAATGGCAAAGATAGATTTTAATTGTTGAATGGACGGAGGGACGAATTCCCTGACGAAGGAAGGGAACGTGTCCCTATTAAAATTAATAGGCTAGCGAAGCGCTTAATGGTTCTATTGCTGAACCTTTTGTTAACAAACCGCTCACCACCTCGAAGGCGCCAAAAGAATTGTCAGAAATAACTAATTTTGCCTTTTGCCTTTTAACTTTAAATTTGTTCCATGGAAATTGCTATTGCCGTCGTTATTATTGGACTGGTGTTCTATTTTGTAAGCAGGCGTTTTAAAGGGTTTGTCAGAAATTCCTTATATATTGACAAACCAGACTTTAATGCTCTTGCCCTATGCCGGGCAGGTGATAAAGTTCAGATTGTCAAGAAAGCAGACAAAAGATTGACAGAGGTCATTTGTAAGGATACCCTGATCGGTTATATCCCCGATGATTATAACAACGTTATTCTCCGTCAGATTTTTGAAAAGGAACTTGTGGAAGGTACAATAGTTGCAATCAACAAGAACGGCTGCAAAATACAGGTTGATATTAAGGGTGAGCCCAGGGATATGGTTGGTGGATGATAGTGCAGGCCGATATACCGCCGGGAGCTTGAGGAGGTTGTTTAATGTTGTCAGCGTTGTCGTTGTTGTCTATGTTATCAGAGTTGTCAGAAAAGTAACCTAATTGTAGGCTTTGGCAACTTCGATAACCAGAAAACGCGAAGCTGACAACAGCTATAAATTTTCCTTCATGTCAATTTTGATTCTATAGTTCAGCATAGTCAATCAACATCCTAGCTACTATCCCAGTCCAGATATAGGTTTTATTCCAACCTGCCTGAAGATCATCAGCGCTGTAAAATTCCCAGAATGTATGATCTTTTTTAAGGTGATAGATAACGTTACTGAATACTTTGTTAGCGAGTACTTTGGCTTCGGCTGTATATCCATAATCCAATAATCCCCTAAAAACAAGGTATTGCCATTGTATCCACACCGGACCATTCCAGTAGCCAATAGGATTGTAATACTCGTCGGCTGCAGTAAGCGTTGGTATGCCGTAAGGGCGCCAGAACTCTTCTGGATTGGTAAGCGATTCCATTAATATCCCTGCCTGTTTATCAGAAGCTATTCCTGCCCACATTGGCAGGAATCCAATGATTTCTTTTATTTTCAGATCGTTGTTGGTTTTAAAGGAGAAATCCTGTGTTGATTTATCTATATTGTAATAAAAGCCGGTTTTCTCATCCCAGAGGTATTTATTAACAAGCTTTGTACGTGCTTCAGCGTCTTTTTTGAACATATTTGATTCCCGCGTTTTTCCAAGGATACCGGCCATTTCAGAAAGGGCTTTAGCCTCCATTACCAGCATAGCGTTGATATCCGGTCCTTCGAAGTTGGATGGCCAGCCAACCCTGTCCCAGGTTGCAACCCTTGCATCCCTGACACATTCAAGGACTGCATGGGCACCCCATTCACAAAGGCCATCATCATCGGTGTCACGGTTTGATGTATAATACTCATAATATTTCCTCCCTGATTCATAGGCCTCTTCAAGAAACTCCATATCTCCGGTGATCCTGTATATTTCCAGGTTTTGATAGTTAAACCAGGGTGCTGAACTTGTTAACTGGTCATCATAAGGAATGTCCTCATTCAGGTAAGGGCCGGTCCGATAATTGATATACCCGTTATCATGCTGCCTCTCCATGAAAACACGCTGTGAGTTGATGGCACTAACAGGGTCAAAATAAGCATACGCAAGCATAACCAGGCTTTCATGAAATACCTGGCCTCCATATCCCCAGCCCCATTTCGGTTCCCTTGAGAAAATGTAATAATTATAATTACATTCACCCTCAGGTGGCATCATACACTGACGGATCAGGGTAAAGGCATTATAATATAAGGCTTTATAATCTTTGTTCCTGACATTGAGATTGGGAATCTGACTAAAGTAATGCTCATCATCAAACAATATGTTCTGCAGATCAATATTTTGAAGGCCGTGATTTTTTGTAATGATATCATCATTTTGAGACTCTGTATTATCCAGGGTTCTGATTAACCTGAGTACCTTCTTCTCCCTGGGCCTGAGTTCCATGTTTGACTTGAGTATTATTACATGCGTACTTGTATCAGGATTGTCACTTATGTGCTGATCCGATATTTTACTAATATCTTCCATATCAGATATCAAGATAACATCCTGCTGAACAGGCAGAAGGGTAAGGCAACTCTTCCTTTCCTCAAATATCGGGATTTGATGATTGGTCATCCAGCTATCCTTGTTGTACCTGTTATCGAAGATTATGCAATCGTCAATAATCCTGACATCTTTCAATGCTTCCTTTAATGAATGGAACCAGGGGTAAACTTCAAGCTTAACAGGTTTGTTATCTTCATTTGTAAAATGGATATCAAATATTACTGCATCAGAGCTGTAAATACAGATTGTATATTCTACCCTGAGATATCTGAAAGGGTAAAAGTGAAGCTGTATATAGTCACTGTATGATGTTGTAATAACTGGTTCTGTATAGAACTCTTCCAGTCTGGACCTGAGAATCCCTCCTTTTTCAATGGCAATTCCAATGCTTCCTCCCTGTTCAGATTTAATACCCACAGACTCCTCCGGATCGAACCACATCAGCTGGTAGGCCTGATCAAGTCTATAATCCGACCTTTCCATTGGAGCAGCATAAGTGGTATAAATAGGATCATTTTTAGTTGCATGTAAGTTTGATAAGTATTGGGCATGAACTTCAATACCAACAAATAAAAATGCAATAACTATAATAATCCCGTGAGCCTTTATGACGCTATAATATTTCAATTTATTTCTAATTATTTTAGTTTTATCCCAACCTCCATCAATGCATATTTTGAATCAGTATCATCAAAATCAAGTTGAACCGTATATATATTTCCCTTTTTTGAAAGCACAATTCCATTTTTTATTTTATCAATATTCTGATCATTAATAAGTACCTGCATTGTTTCTCTCGCTCCTGAACGTCCTTCAATATTTATGGTATAAATATCATCGCTGAGTGTTGCTGACAAAATTCTGAATCCATTTGATTTATCTCCGGGTTTTGGATTGGGTACAGTTGGTATAATACTGATGCCATGGCTGTGATTCACTTCAATCACAGCCTTTGAAAGTAGTCTGAAATCCAAATAAAGCAATTCATTTTGTGTTTCACTTTTTGTACTGAAATCCGCCAGCTTTCCGTTGATTATTACTTCATTAAATTGTGTACCGGGTGGGAAGGCGGGAATGAATCCAACACCCAGATCATTATGGAATTCAGCAGTAATAAAATAAGTAGTTTTATTCAACTCTTTTTCCATCAATAAATTCAGGCGGTTATTACCTACCCTCATATTTACAACCTTCATGTTATTCCAATCAAATGGTATTGCCGGGCTTATGATGACACTATTACCAATGGCATCAGGCTCAAATCCCAGCATTCCTTCGATTACAGGTTGTGAAACCATGGTTTCCGACCAGCACTGGTGCGGACAAACACCTGAAGGCAGATATACTTCGCCATTTAAAACTTCTTCAACATAACCCAGCGCAAAGTCCTTATAGTTAAGAAGGTTATTCATAACATGTGTATAACCCTGCAGGGAATACCCATTCTTATATTCTGCCAGGGCAGTCCATCCTGTATAAAGCGGCCAGACACTACCCGAATGGTACCCCCTGGGATTGAAATCGGGATGATCTTCACCTACAATTCTCACTCCCCAGTCGCTGCTGAAATTGTTGTATGCATACCGGTCTAAATGATAATTGACCAGGGAACTATCAATATGTCCGAAATACAAAGGAATTGATGGCATGATGCTAAAAGCCGTATGATAAGTTCCATCCTGAAATTTCCCCTGATTAAGATAGTTTCCATCAGGATTCCAATAATCATTATTGATCAGCTCTTTTACTAAATCAGATTCGTATTTATAATTTGCTTCCTGGTCACTTCTATCCAGCGCCCCTGCGATGAAACTGGCTTCATCGAGAGCTTCTGCCCAGCAGGAAGCCAGGTAAAGTGACGTATGTGATCCGAAAAGATGTCCCCCTTCAACCCATCCATGCCCTACATTGGTATTTTCGATAAGATGATCAGCATCGGTATCTGTTGAGAAACAGAACTCAATCGCCTTTTGAATATTCGGCCAGCTCTCAACAATGAATTCAATGTCGCCGGAATGCCTCAAATATCTTCCTGCCAGGATAAGATAAAGAGGCGTGGCATCGGAAGCATCATAATGGACAATACCTGATGTACTCAACTCATGATATATTTTCCCGTCAAGGCTCTGGAAGTCCTGGTATGTTTTAAGAATTTGCTTTGCTTTTTCAAAATCCCCATAATCGAGCAATGCAAAGGCACTCCAGACACCATCCCTTCCAAAATACCAGCCATATCCCGGCCTGCCACTCACTTCATGGCCGCCACACCAGCCTTTATTTGATGTGGCATAACCAGCAACCAGCGAACTTCCAAGTCCTTCAGTATTCACGAAGAACTGGTCGGTGGCAATTACCGACCATAAATAACCCTCATTAAATGTCCTGTCAGGGGAGTTTATCATCAAACTATTATTTATCAAGCAATTGTAATAGTCAGCTGTTTCCCTAAAGATTTGATAAGGATCCCCGGCAGCATCATTATAAATATCAATTGTATTTTCAATACCCTTCATTGAAGCCGAGATAATAAAATCGAAGTTATCATTCATCTCCAGGTCAAAAGTACTGATAGCGGAAATCAAATATTTATCAGTTTCCTTACCTGCATAATTACCATCTTTTGAAAAAATAAAATCATTATAATTTCCGATCAGGGGATCCCTGATCTTTGAATTACTTCCTGCTATCATGACAAACTCATCCGGTCCGGTTTTACATACAAAGGCATTCAGGCTGTCGCTGTATGTATATTCCATATTCCCCATTACTTCTTCTGAGTATGGCCACATAAACCTGAAATTCCCGCTGAATTTGATAAACAACCTGGCCGGATAAACACCTCTGTATTCATAATGAACAATACATGTGGGATTATTCATATCGGTAGTAATTATTTCAGTAAGATAAGCCCTTTCGAATTTATATACCCGCTCAAAAGATCCAGGCTTTACAGTTATCTCAGGCCTTTCAGAATTCAGCCAGTAAACGCTGTCCTCATATGAAAATTTAATCCCAACACTATAATCCCGAAGCGCAAGGAAAGGATGGGCCCAGATTTCATCAATTCCTCCCTGCTCTTTCCCCATGATCAGCATTTGCGGACTAGCAACATCCCAATAGGCAGATGATCCGAATTGCCTGTACAGGGAAGGGGAGAGGGTATCTTCAAGCCAGGGATAAGAGGGTTTGTAACTCACAGTATCCAATTTGCTATCAAAAGAAGATATTTCAGGGGATTCATATGACCAATAATAAATTTCTTCGTCGATATCATTTTCTGAAAGATAATTAATGGCATTTATCATAAACAGCTTCATTTGCCTGTGATGATAATTGGGCGCCGCGAAATAAGTATAAGCCCCAATGCCAAGCACTTTGCCGTTTCCTGATTCATATTCCATTACCAGCTTCTGATCCTCCCTTAAAAAAATATAATCCCAGTCAACAGCAACAACCTTCCCGTTCTGTGGCACGATGGAATCAAAATAGCCAAGCAATCTGACATCAATGTCCATCACCGGTTTATAAATATAGGCGCCGCCATGGAGTTTTTCAAATAACGGATGATGCCTGAAGGAATGGAGGCCAAGCTTTCTTCCATAACCCTGGTCTTCAGCTTTTTTCCATTTAACCTGTAAGGGTACAGGTTCATAATCCAGTGCTTTGAGAAACTTCATTCCATCAAGGGTTAATAGTAAGCCACCACCGGACTTTACGAATTCACCCATAGATTCAAGTAAATTTGGGTTCATTTCCTTCGCACTCAAATCGAAAGTATCAGGCCTGTGTATCCAGATGACATCGAAATTATAAAGTACGGACAGATCATTTGAAACGTTAAAAAAGGTTAAATATTCAGGTTTTATTTCCTGATAATATCCCTTTAAAAAATCGTATGCTGCTTTGGTCTCAAGGTCTGCACCTCTATAATCCCTTTCAGATAAGAATCCTACGCTGATTTTTTTATCCTGTGAATGTGTAACAATTGACAGGGTTAGGAGTATTATTATATAGAAGGTGCTTTTCATGACACAATAAAATAAGTTAAATTACGTCAAAAGTAATATGAACTTATGAAATAATTAGATTTTACCGCTCCGCTTGCCAAAAAGTAACAAGTCTAACTAAAAACCATAAGTTATCATGAAAACTTCAGTAATTTTTACAGTTTGTCTTGCCTGCTTATTAATAATTGGCCAGACATCATTTTCACAGACAGAACTAAATCAGGGACTGAGTAAAACAGAAATGTTATCTACAAGGAGTACTTCAATTGCCCCTATTTCACATACCAGTTCCGGTGATCAGGGCGCTACCTCATCAGCTTTTCTTAACCTTGAAAGCGATTACGGAATGGAAGGTAGTATGTATTTATTTCCAGCATTTGTGGAGGGAATATTAACCCTAACAGACGGCAATGTCATCAATGACTGGAAATACCGTTATGATATGCGAAATCAGAAAATGCAGTTTCTTCGTGATGGAGATACCCTGGCATTTGGTAAACCAGAAGAAATCAGGTCATTGATCATCGATGAAAGGGAATTCATATATACCTCTTTCAAAGAGAAAGGGAGAGGGATGGAAAATGCTTATTTTGAAATCCTGACTGACGGAAAATGCAAACTTCTTTTAAAAAGGGAAATAACTCATCATTACGTTGATCGGGAAACTAACAATCCGGATGAAGATGTTTACATTACACAATTCTTTTATTACATTAAAAAGGGAAACAAACCGGCTAAACAGGTTGTATTTAACCGGAAAAAGTTTGTCAAAGAATTTGATGAAAAAGATACCAAGATAGCTGCCTTTATTGATGATAATAATCTAAAATGTAAAAACGTCAGCGACCTTGCTTTGATCGTCGATTACCTGAACAGTATTGAAGACTAAAAACAAGTTCTTCCCCCGCTTGCTTTATTAAATAATTAAAATCATTTTCATCTTCTGTAAAGGCTTTCCTTAGAAAGATTTTTAAAACCCATGCTATTATCACAATACAAGCGTTAATTAAAAATCTTTTACCTTTAGTAAGACTTTAATAAATCTGACTTTTTAATAATCTCTTGCAACCATTCTGATTTTTTTTTGACTCTAAATTTTGAAAACAATAAGCAAACATAACGCTGGTGGGGTGGAAATTCATAAAGACCTGATCGAGAAAAGTAAAAAGGGGAATCCGGGCGCGCAGTATAAACTGTATCAGCTTTATGCAAAAGCCATGCTTAACGTTAGTTACAGGATGATGCATAACAGGGAAGAAGCAGAAGACATGCTTCAGGAATCATTTACTGATGCTTTTTTGAATCTCCACACTTTCAGGCATGAATCAAGTTTTGGAAGCTGGTTAAAGCGTATCGTTGTTAACAAATGTTTAAATGAAATAAACCGGAGAAAGGCCGATCTAAAGTTCTTTGACGATATGATCCATTTTGAAGATAAACATGATGATGAACCGGAAGATGATGGGTCACGTTTGAATGTGAATGATGTTAAAAATGCAATGGGGAAATTACCCAATGGCGCCCGAATGATATTCTCTCTCTATCTGCTGGAAGGTTATGATCATCAGGAAATCTCCGAAATATTAAATATCAGTGTCTCAAATTCGAAGTCACAATACATGAGAGCGAAAAGAAGGGTAAGGGAAGTACTAAATACGATGGATTATGAAAGATAAATTAGAAGATTTTATTGTAAACAACAGGGAAGCATTCGATGACCTCGAACCGGATCCCGGGTTGTGGAAAGGCGTCAGGACCAGGGATCCTGAAATTAAAAGAATAAACTGGATAAATACAGGCTGGAAGGTTGCAGCCGCTATCGCCATATTCATCGCCTCTTATTTCTTCTTCCATTTTATGAATAACAACAATAATGAAGAATTATACAGTGACAATATGAAAAATTCTGAAGAATATCAGGATTTAATTGATGCAGAAGCCTTTTATTCGGCACAGATTAAGCCTATTGAACAACAGGTATATTTTCTCACAGGAACAAACCAGGATCTCAGAGCGGATATCCAACTTGAGATGAAAGAACTTGACAGCATTTTTATTCAGTTAAGAAACGACCTTAATGAAAATATATCCAATGCAGAAATCATCGAAGCCATGATACAGAACTACAGAACTAAACTAACGATACTCGAAGAAATACTTTTTCAATTACAAAAAGCTAATACTACTGAAGATGAAACAACTTTTGAATTATAAAACAATCGCAAAACTATTTACGCTACTGATGGTGATATCAACTTCCACCATCATGGGACAGGTTTATGAAAAAAGCAAGCATCTATCCGAATCTTATGCTATCAATGAAAATACTGAAATACAGGTAAACAATAAATATGGAAATATACACCTTGTAACATGGGAAAAGGATTCGGTAAGGTTTGAAATTGATGTTCTTGTTAAAGCCACCAAACAGGTAAAAGTGGATAAGATCTATGAATTCATCGATTTTGAATTTGCAGCTACAGAATATTACATTATAGTGAATACACGGTTCAAGGATTCACGAAGTAAATTCTGGACAGAAATATCAGATGTTGCCAAAACCATATTCAGCTCCGACAATAAAGCCCAGATCGATTACAGGGTATATGTGCCCGAAAATAATCCCCTGAAAATAACCAATAAGTTTGGTAATATTTATACAACCAACCATACAGGTGAATTTAATGTTGAGCTTTCTAATGGGGATATTAAAGTTAATGACCTGTTCGGAAACTCAAAAATCAAAGTAGAATTTGGTTCTGCCAATATCAACTATATTCAAAAAGGAACCATGAGCGTTGATTATTCCGATTGTACCCTGGACGAAGCTGATACCATTCATGTAAAAAGTAAGTCATCCACCATTCAGCTCGGGGATATCGGTGAAATGGAAATCAATACTAGAAGGGATAAGATTTATGTAAATTCAATTATTTCGATGAATGCAAATGCCTCCTTCTCTTATTTAAATATCAAAAACCTGGGTAACCTGATGGTATCCTCTTCAAAATACGGAGAGATCACAATCGATGCATTCAATGAGGCATTCCAGATGTTTAACTGTATAGCCGAATATACCGATATCACAATTAATCTTCCGGTTTCCGTTTCCTTTGACCTGGAAATAGATCATAACGAAAAAACAATACTTGATTATCCTTCCTCTTTCGAGAATGTTCAAAAAACCGCAAAAGATGCGGATAAAGAATCATTTGTCACCTATGGTTATGTAGGGGAAAAGGTTGATAATCCAGCAAGAATAGATATCAATGCCAGGTCAGGTAAAGTGATCATAAGGCAGTTTTAAATTTTATTTGTAGAAAAGCGACCATTTTAAATTTCTATTGTCTTTAATACTGAACAAAAAATTTTCAAAATATGAAAAGGATATTGTTAATAAACGTAATCATAGGTATTGTCTTTCTTGGGGCGACATCGTGTGATAAGATAACAGACAGGGTAACCGGTAACGGTAACCTGACGGAGGAAACCAGAGTCCCCGGGAATTTCAACGGCGTTGCGTTAAGCGGATCATATAAGGTGGTAATATACCCTGCTGATTTTAACGAAGTGGTTGTAGAGGCAGAATCCAACCTTTTACCTTATATTGAAACTGTTATGAAAGGAGGCGAACTGGTTATTAAAGAAAAGAATAACTGCTGGGTAAAATATACAAAAACGGTTACTGTATTTGTTTATACCACGCAATTACACAAAGCATCGATCAGTGGATCGGGCAGTATGTGGGTTAACCCCTTTGTCACCTCCTTTATTGATTATCATATCAGCGGATCGGGAGATATCTATGCGGAGTTAAATGCAGAAGAAATTACTGTAAAAATAAGCGGATCAGGTAATATTCATCTTAAAGGGACAAGCCCGGATTCGGATTTTAACATTTCGGGTTCCGGTTCTATCAAAGCATTTGACCTGATTACGAGGGATTGTTATTCAAAAATCTCAGGTTCGGGAGAAATTGAGATATTTGTTACTAATTTTCTGCAAGCTGTAATTTCAGGAAGCGGATCTGTTTTTTACAAAGGATATCCGCAATTAAATGTAAGTATCAGCGGATCAGGAGAGGTGATTCATAAACCATAAGCCGTTATTGATTATGAGAAGGATATTTATTATTCTTTTTTTACTAATTTCAACATCAGTTCTTTCACAGGATGAAATGACCGTGGGAGTCAGGGGAGGCCTGAGCTGGGGCCCTACCTTCTCAATATCTGATGGATATAAGGGATTTGAAGGGCTGGTCAGCTTCAGGAAAAGAGGCATCCAGGCCACTGCTATCTACCAGATACAAAAACCCCTTGAAAACAAACACCGGCTCAATCTCTGGATTTACTATGGTGTTGGAGCCCATGTCGGAATTACAAAATGGAAAAACTGGAGATATTTCGATTATGGTAACGGTATTGAAGAATGGGAGTATAACAATGAAACCGGGCCAGTGGTTGGGATAGACGGAAAGCTTGGGATAGAATACAGGTTTTACAGTGTTCCGGTGATCATCGGTATGGATTATAAACCCTATATTGAACTGTTTGGCCGAAACTTTTTCAACATCCAGTTCTTTGATTTCGCGTTAACACTGAAATATGCAATAAACTAAAAACTAATAAAATGAAAAAAATCACTTTACTATTAACGGTGGCAGTGTTTTGTTTATCAGTATCTGCCCAGGAAGAAGAAAGAGAAATCCAGACCTTATTTGGTAACAAGGGTAAGAAGATATCACATGGGGGCTATGGAGCGCTGATGTTTGGATATACACAAATTGATAAGAAAAACACTTATCTGTTTGGTATCAAGGGAGGATGGATGATCAATCATCATCTTACCATTGGTGTTGCTGGTTACGGATTCACCGATGACATCTATTACGACCATAACAACTCAACCTGGAACAATAGTTTCGCCGGGGGTTATGGTGGACTTTTAATTGAGCCAATTATTGCACCATGGGCTCCTGTGCATGTAGCTTTCCCGGTTATTATCGGGGCAGGTGGAATTGGTTATTATGAACCTTCAAACAAGGACTGGAACTGGAACTGGGATGATGAGTATTATAACAATCAACTTATCGATTCAGATGCTTACTTCCTGATTGAACCCGGTATTGAAGCAGAATTCAATATTGTTAAATTCCTGAGAATAGGAATCGGGGCATCCTACAGGTGGACATCCAACGTGAACATGTATTACTGGAAAGATAATGTTAAAACCTATTTTGACAAAAACCTGATGCATGGTTTTTCAGGCAACCTATCTCTCAAATTCGGCAAGTTTTAGGAGGTCTTCCCCACACTCGTTATATTTTGTTTAAGCCCGGGAAACCGGGCTTTTTTGATTGAAAATTGACTTAACGATTTCCCGGGTTCACGATTAGGCGATATTCAAAAGGAATAAAAGGAATGGAATCCCTGACGGAGGAAGGGATACCAGCCCTGGATATTGACTAATGACGATGGACTATTGACGTGGGACGAATTCCCTGACGGAGGATGGGAACGGATCCCTGTGTAAAACAATTGAGGACTGTGGACGGACGACTGAATCAAATGACAACAATGTGTTTCACAGAGATTATCGAATTAACAAAGGAACAATTGAACAATGAAGCAATGAAGTAAAGATATACAGGGACGTTTTCCCTCCCTTCCTGCATACTAATGACCAAAAACCGACTTCATTCCACAGGTACATATAAAAGTCATATTTTTGCTCCCATGTCAACAAATGTAAATTACAACCCTCCCGACCACTTCATGGTAGATGATCTTCTGACAGATGAACATAAGCTTATCAGGGATGCCGTAAGGGATTGGGTAAACAGAAGGGTAAAACCCGGGATTGAAAAGTATTTCGAGAAAGCTGAATTCCCTGATTTTATTGTTAAGGAACTCGGTGAGCTTGGTGTTTTGGGTCCGTTTATCCCGCAGGAATATGGTGGCGCAGGAATGGATCATATTTCATATGGTCTTATAATGCAGGAACTTGAAAGGGGAGACTCGGGGGTGCGTTCCATGGCATCGGTACAATCCTCACTCGTGATGTATCCTATCTTTAATTACGGTAGCCAGGTACAGAAAAGAAAATATCTTCCCGCCCTGGCTTCAGGTGAAATTATTGGTTGTTTCGGGCTCACAGAGCCCAACCACGGATCAGATCCAGAAAGCATGAAAAGCAGGATAAAAGATATGGGTGATCATTACCTGCTTAATGGTTCAAAGATGTGGATCACCAATTCCACTATTGCTGACATTGCTGTAGTCTGGGCGAAAGATGAAAAAGATGAAATCCGGGGATTGATACTTGAAAAGGGGCTTGAAGGTTTTACTACCCCCGAAACACATGGCAAGTTGTCGCTTCGTGCTTCGGTTACAGGTGAACTTGTTTTTGACAATGTTAAGGTTCCTAAGGAATGTCTTTTGCTGGGAGTTAAAGGATTAAGAGGGCCTTTGAGCTGTCTGAATTCTGCCCGATACGGAATTGCATGGGGCGCTATCGGCGCTGCCACCGATTGCTATGATGTGGCATTAAGATACTCACTTGAAAGGTTACAGTTCGGAAAACCCATCGGAGCCACACAGCTGCAACAAAAGAAACTTGCTGAAGCGCTTACAGAGATCACAAAGGCACAGTTGTTGGCCTGGCGATTGGGTGTATTGCGTAACGATAACAATGCAACTCCTGCTCAAATCTCCATGGCTAAAAGAAATAATGTTGAGATGGCACTGGATATCGCTAGAAAAACCAGACAGATCCTCGGCGCCATGGGAATAACAAACGATTTCCCGATGATGCGGCATATGATGAACCTCGAATCGGTGATCACTTACGAAGGAACGCATGATATCCATTTGTTGATTACGGGGCATGAGATTACGGGAATACCAGCTTTTAAGTGATTTTATTTTAACCGCTAAGGGTGCTAAGTTTTTAGAACGCGGATTATCATGATTGTTATGATTTATTATGATTTTATATTTCATTCAACCGCCTAAGTCGTATCAAAAACTTTGTCGCGATTTTAGCGGGCTTAGCAGTTAAATAAATCATTCATGCTCGGTGCGCCGGATTATCTCATCCTGCAAGGCAGGTGTTAAATCAATAAAGTAATCGCTATATCCTGCAACACGCACAATAAGATCACGGTACTTTTCAGGTTCTTTCCGGGCTTTTCTCAGGGTATCAGCTGTTACCACGTTAAACTGGATATGGTGCCCGTTCATCTTAAAATAGGCCCTGATAAGATTCTTTACAGATTCAATGCCTTTCTCATCATCTAACAGTTGTGGCGTGAACTTCTGGTTTAAAAGTGTACCTCCGGTCTTCAGGTGATCGATCTTGGCTGCTGATTTCAACACCGCTGTCGGGCCTTTTATATCTGATCCCTGTACTGGTGAAATGCCTTCTGATAATGGTTCTCCCGATCTTCTTCCATCAGGCATGGCACCAATCACACTACCAAAATATACATGTACTGTGGTTGGGAGTAAGTTAATCCTGTAATGGCCTCCTTTGGTATTGGGCTTGCCATCAATGGCATTGAAATATGCATCAAAGACCTTCCTGGTTAATTCATCAACATAATCATCATCGTTGCCATATTTTGGTGTGTCTTTGATGAGTAATTGCCGAAGTTCTTCATAATCGGCGAAATTGTTTTTCAATGCTTTGATCAGGGTATCAAATCCGAAAGTCTTTTTATCAAAAACATGGTATTTTATGGCAGCCAGTTCATCGCTGATGCTTCCCATGCCCACACCCTGAATATAACTGGAATTATATCTTGCACCGCCAGTATTATAATCCTTACCATTCTTGATACAATCATTAATAAGTAAGGACAAAAAAGGTACTGGCAGGTTCTTTGCCCACAACTGCTCAATGATATTATTCCCTTTTATCTTGATATCAATGAAATAGTTAAGCTGTTTTTTGAATGCTGCAAAGAGGTCAGCCATGGATTTAAATTCCTCCACCAGACCGGTTTTCAATCCCATCTCCTTACCTGTTTGTGGATCAGTTCCGTTGAACAAAGTTATCTCAAGCACCTTGGGCATGTTAAAATACCCTGTCAGTATATAACTTTCATTACCGAATGCCCCTGTTTCAACACATCCGCTGGCACCACCATTCCTGGCATCAATAAGTGTTTTACCCTGTCTCAGAAGTTCCTGGATAATGGCATCGGTATTGAAAACCGAAGGCTGTCCGAATCCGGTTTTGATGATCTTCAGGGCTCTTTTGATATATTTATCAGAATTCTTACTACTTATCTGTACCATGGAACTGGGTTGTAAAAGACGCATCTCTTCGATAACATCAAGGATAAGGTAGGTTAACTCATTAACAGCATCCGTGCCGTCTTCCGTAACACCACCAACATTGATCAAAGAAAAATCGGTATAGGTGCTGCTTTCTTTTGCTGTAACGCCTATTTTGGGAGGGGCCGGGTGATTATTGAATTTTATCCAGAAAGCCTGCAGTAATTCCCTGGCCTTTTCCTCGGTGATTTTTCCCGATTCCAGGTCATTCCTGTAATATGGCAGTAAATGCTGGTCTAGCCTGCCAGGATTGAAAGAATCCCAAGGATTAACCTCAGTAATAACTCCAAGATGTATAAACCAGTAATGTTGCAGGGCTTCATGAAATGAACCGGGTTTACCTGCAGGTACATTCCTGCATACTTCAACCATCTGTTGCAATTCTGCTTTCCTATCCGGATTCTGTTCGTTCGAAGCCAGGTCATCAAGTTTATCAGCATACCTGGCCGCATACAGAATAATTGCATCAGCAGCAATATCCATGGCTTTCAATTCATCCCGTTTACCAATTGCCTCGGGATCATTCTTAAAATCCAGAAAACCGATGGCTTCATTTACTTCCTTTTTCAGATCCAGGAACCCCTTCCGGAACATATCTTTTCCAAGAACGGTATGCCCGGGTGCACGTTGCTCCTGGAACTCAGTAAAAACACCTGCCTCATAGGCATCAAGCCAGGTCTTATCCATGCGTTCAAATATCTTTTCTCTCATACTGTTTCCCTGCCAGTAGGGGAGGATATCATTCTCATAAATCTCCCTGGTTTCGTATTCAACGCTGAAATTTTGCTTTTTACGCATATTCAGTGTTTCAAGGTCATGCAAAGAGTGAATACATATTTCAGGATAGGTAGACGTCGATTTTGGTTTCTCGCCTCTTTCACCTACTATGAGTTCCCCATCACCAACATACAATTCCTTATGTTCGAAAATATATTTTAAAGCATGGGCCCTTTGTTCGGGTATGGATATCCCCTTTACATCCTTGCTTTTGTAAAACCCGGTGACCAGTTGCGCCCTTTCGTGAGAGATCGTTGCCTCAGCATTCAGGCTTTGATTTCTTAAGTCAGATATTCGTTTGTTCATTATAAAACTTTAAAACCATTGTTTCTGAATAATTCAATAATATCCTCTGTTTTACCTTTATAAATCCTTCCTTTGAGTTTGTATTCCATTCCTAGTCTATCATACTTTCCTTCGGCAATTCTGTGATAGGGAAGAAGTTCAATATCATATTTATTATTCAGGCTTTGCAGAAATTTAATTATTTCATTAATATTCCATACTGTATCTGTAACACCGGATATTACAGGAACTCGTATTAGAATTTTTTGATTCTGAGAATCAAGAAGGCGCAGGTTATCCAGTATTTGTTTATTGGAAACACCGGTAAACTTTTTATGTTCCAGGTCATCAATCAACTTCAGATCATATAAAAACAACTCGGGTATATTGACGAATTCTTTTAAAACCTCTGATGGTACATATCCTGATGTATCAATCGTAGTATGGATATTTTCTGATTTACATTTTTCAATGAGTAATTTCAGGAATTCCGGCTGGCTGAAAGGCTCACCCCCGGAGAAGGTTACACCACCATCGGATTGCTCGTAGAATATCTTATCTTTTCTTATGATTTCCATCAATTCCTCAGCGCTGTATTTCGCTGCTCCTGTTGATGTAGTATTAAATTCAATACATTCCGGATTATGACACCACCAGCACTTTAAGGGGCATCCCTGGAAAAACAAGGTGGTCCGAATACCGGGCCCATCCTGGATACTGAAATGTTGAATGTTTGAAATAAGGGCAAACATAATTGTTAAATTATTGAGTTGTTGAATTGTTGAGTTGTTGAATCGTGAGGGAGATGCAAATGAGTTGCCGGTATGTGTGGACTAGTAGTAGATCCAGCACTCGTAAAGGTGTCTGCAGAAGCGACCGTACATTTTGATGTACATGTTGTTGTTGCTGATGCTGTTCATTGTTAGCGGTTCGGTTTCAGGGTGTAAAAATACATAATTTTTAGATGGTTGTCAAGATGGATTTATAGTTTCATTGTTTCATTGTTCGATTGTTATCCCCCTCAATCCCCCCCTAAAGGGGGACTATAGCTTCATTTAAAATGTTTTCAGAACATCATAAATTCGATTATTTAATTGTTGTATCAAATATCATTGTCTTCTATAATAACTGATCCACCTACATCAAGAAGTCCATTCAGGTCGCTTATATTCTTAAGGCATTTATTGAATCTTATCTGTAATCCCCAACCAACAGTTGTTATGTTGGCAATCCCTGATAGGGAAAGTAATGCATCATTAGATTTAATAAAAAGATTATGTTCGATATTTGTAACACCCTCAATACCTGCCAGATCTTCAAGCTGTGGGTTTCCCTTAATATCCAGATCTTCAATAATGCCTATTACATTATGAAGATCTGAGATATCTGTAAGGATTTCGTTTCCCCAGATGTATATGCCACCCCTTGCCAGAACCAAATTTTCTAATCCTGACAGTCTCGTAAGTGAATTATTGGAAGAGATCCCTAAACCACCGCCAAGGGAATCTAGTTCTCCTAAGACTGATAAGCTCTTTAGTTTACTATTACCTGAAACGCCTAACCAAACTCCAGTATAGCATAATGCTTCCAACCCGGCAAGCTTTTCAAGATAGGGATTGTGTTGAATCCTAACACTACCTCCTACAGCAAATAACCCATTAAACCCGATCAAGTTGAACAAGGTGTCGTTATTATTGATCTGCAAATCACCACCGATAGTTTCCAGTCCTGTTAATCCTGATAAACCAAGCAGGGGATTATCATGGATTAATACATCACCTTCAATTTCTGTACATCCTGGGTAATAATTCTGAAAATTATCTATTTCCTCCTGGATTGAGAAGGTGATTCCTTCCGGCAAACAGGATTGGGACACTGATATCATTGAAGTAAAAAGTAAAACGGCGAAAATCAGAATTGCCCTTTTCATATAGGATAAAGTTAACTAATTTTTAAAATATCCAATAATGAATGACCAATATCCAATGTCCAATAATTGGCATCCGGTATCCATCATCCAGCATCCAGCTTCAGGCATCTACTCCCCATCCCTCACACACCTGAATCCAACAGTTCCGTTCCTGTTAAACCCGGGACTAACCAGCAACATCATCTGGTTCTCATTCACCGGTTTGGGGCCTCCCTGCACATACCACCAGCTTGAAGTGGGTTTGTAGTAACTTCCTCCCTTGAGGATCATGAAATAATTGCTGCCGTTGTGGTAAATGTCATTGGTCATCTGCCAGACATTACCTACCATATCCATCACACCAAAAGGGCTGGCACCAGTCGGAAAGGAATCTACAGCCGTAATATATCCGAGGTCCATATTACATTTGGCAGTGTCCATAAGTTCTCCCCATGGCCAGTTCCTGCCATCACTGCCCCGGGCAGCATACTGCCATTCGATCTCTGTTGGTAATCTTTTACCAGCCCAGTCTGCATATGCCTGTGCATCTTCAGGGCTGATATAAATAACGGGATAGTATTCTTCACCTTTTAGATACGATCCACCAATCCAATGCTTGAGATAGTTTGTAGTGTCAGCGGGCAGGTAACCCGATTTCCTGATGAAGACTGCATAATCCTTATTGGTAACCGGGTATTTATCCATATAAAATGATTTGATGTTACCGCTTGTGTTTTCCTTATAATCGGGATAAGGGATGAACTCCTCCCTGCTTTTCACACTGTGTTCATAAGGCCCGCCCTGGATATAGATCATATTACGTGGTGCTCTTTTTACCGGGGAGGTTCTAATGGTTTTGCTTGTCAGAACCGGCATACCGGGATCCAGCCGTAAAATTCTTTCATCCATGATTTCATCTTCTTCACAAAGCTGGACAACAATTTTACCCCGGTAGCCACCGAAATGATCATACAATTTTATCCTGTGCTCACCACCATCAAAAAGCAGGAATTTGCCCTGATAAGATGGATTCCCGGCCCAGACCTTAATCACTGTTCCCTCAGTTGAAGAAATATACAGACTATCGTACTGTAATTCTACTTCAAGGATGTCCTTAAAACGGGCAATGCAATCAGTGTTTCCCTCTTTCTTTGTATCAAGCCATGATTTGTTGAAGGCATCAGTTTGAACTGTGATCAGGAGCTGGTTATCGATGGTATCTGGTTTCAGCTCTTCATGGTGAAATATGCTTACATAATGATGGTCGTCCAGCAAAGGGGCCTGAAAGAGATAATCATGAAATCCTTCAGGGATCATGCTGTAAACCGTATAAATCGTTTTCATGTCCGTATTCCATTGATTCACCCATATCTCATCATGAAGTGTGGGTATCAGCGGTGTCCAGTCATAACTGTTAAACGCTTTGCTGTTCTCCCTTAATATCATGGTTGTTTTTCCGAGGAAAGGGTAATCCTTTTTCATTTTAGGGACTCTTTGAGGGGCGAAGATGTTTAACTCATTACCATACCCGTTAAAGAATGAAATTGCTACTTCCCTGTGAATACTGCCAAGGTTGGGCTGGCAAACCCTGAATATGGCAAAGTCAGGCTTGATCAGTTTATTCAGGTTAAGAACCGGAGGCATCTCTAAGGCATTATGTACTCTGCCTGCAATAATACCAGGCATATCCTTTGTAATCGCCATGCCTTCGCTATACATTACCACTCCATCTTTTATGCTGTCGGCTGCATGTTGAAGCTCATAACTTGAACTTCCCCTGCAGTCAAGAATAACGCCATCGGCATCAGTTGCTTCTATCAGGCGTGCCATTCCTTTATAATGGTCTTCCTTACGGGTTGATTGATCCCAGGGATTATAGGCAATAAAGAACTTCGTTCCCATTGACCGGGCTATATTTGATAATTCATGCAGTTTCACAAGTCCCCCAGGCAAATCTGCATACATATCCCACTGATTGCGCTGGTCAAGCCCTAGGGTGGGCCAGGTAGGCCAGATCCCGTAAACATCATACCCTCCCAATAATTCCTTTCCTTCTTCCAGAAAATCAGTAAAACCATATGCTTGCTTCCGCCAGTTATAAAATTCCATATCCCATGCAAATTGTAAAACGATTAGGTAATCATTCTTTATCCAACTAAGGTCCTCCCGCTCAAACAATGTATTGTCAAACGACTCCATGTCATAAAGGTGTCTTTCCTGAAACATAAGTTTCAATCCTTCCTGCCATGTTCCTGAATAATGATCAATATAAAGGGTGTATTCTATCCAGCCAAGAGGATAAAGGATGGTCTTATAGCGCAGCCATCTCTCATTTTCGCCGGTAGTTCTTCTGGCAATGCCACACAGGGTAAGGCTATCATTTATATTTACTGATCCATACCCCATTTCCCATGCATTGTCAGGAAGAATAACACTGACAGCTTCCCTGCCGGGCCTGAATAATTTAGTCCTCGCCAGCGCCCATGGACCGGTACCGGTAATGTAAATATTATCAGTGTTTGTCGTAAACGGAACCACATTGCTTAATTCAATGGTATCGGGGCTAATATTCTTGAACCTTATCTTAGCCTTCCAGGCTTTTTCAAAATCCTCTTCCTGTTTAAGAATTCCTTTTATTCCATTAACCATTGAGAACTCAATCCCTTCCCCGGTGTATAATGCACTGGCATTTGCCGAGGAGAAAGTTTTATCATTAATATCAATACTGAATAATGGGATGTTAACCTTATGGGCATCCTGGTCTGTTGTTACATACCGGTTCATTGATAAACCCTTATTTGTGTTGATACCAATATGCTGACCCCTTAACGCAACAGCTGAAATAAGTAATTGAGAAATTGCGAGAAAATATACTAAAACCCTCATGTTAAGCATTATTATTATATGTGTACCTCAAAATTAAGATTATTTTCAACCAACATAATATTAAATGCATCAGCAAACTGAAATCGACCAGCTTGATTTTGAGCAACTATTACAACCGCTGACAGAATTGGTTGAATGCAAAATATGTCCACGGGAATGCAAGGCTAACCGTTTTTCGAGGAAACTTGGTTATTGCAATGCTTCTGCTGATTTTTACGTTTCTTCGATTTGTATTCATAGGGGGGAAGAACCGCCTATCAGTGGAAAAAAAGGTATCTGTAATATCTTTTTTACCAACTGCAACCTCCAATGTTGCTATTGCCAGAATCATCAGATCAGTTTTAATACACTTAACCACTCGGTAGATAAAATGAACCTGATAGAGGTACTTCGACAAATTACTACAATTCTGAACACAGGTATCAATTCGGTTGGATTTGTTTCACCCACTCATTTTATTCCACAGGTTAAAGTAATCATCAATGCACTTAAATCACTGGGTAAGCAACTCACTTTCGTTTATAACTCAAACGGTTATGACAAAGTAGAAGAGCTGAAAAAATTAGAAGGGTTGATTGATGTTTATCTTCCTGATTTTAAATATATGGATCCTGAAGTTGCTAAGGCCTACTCCGAAGGGGATGAGTATCCTCAGATCGCTGTAAATGCAATCAAGGAGATGAACAGGCAGGTTGGCTCAACTTTACATATCAATAATGAAGGTCAGGCTGAATCCGGAATGATCATTCGTCACCTGGTGCTGCCGGGTAATACAGAAAACAGTATTCTTGTCCTGCGCGAAATTGCAGAAAGGATATCCCCTGAGGTCAGCATCTCATTGATGTCACAGTATTTCCCAACCTATAACGTGGCAGGTCATAAACTTCTGAGCCGAGCCCTGAGAAAGTCAGAATATTATGTTGTGGTTGCAGAAATGAAGAAACTTGGCATGAACAATGGCTGGATACAGGATATGGAATCACATGAGAATTACCGGCCGGATTTTATGAGAGAGCAACCGTTTGAGTAAACACCTCTCCCCCTTGATCCCCCTCCCCAAAAGGAGAGTGGCGATTCGCTGCTGCTGAACCGTTAAGCGCTTTAAATGCGCTAAGCAGTTACCTATCATAATGAGAGGGGGACGGATCGCTGCTAAAGCAAGAATTATCCCCTACAAGGAATAAATTCAATTCGCCAATTTCTGTGCTACAGCAATATATCCGCTACGCGGAAAAGATTAATTTTATAAGTTCTTATCAACCACTCAACCACTCAACACCAAACCCTTCAACTCTAAACCCTAAACTCTCAACCCTCAATCCTCATCCCTCATCCCTAAACCAACATTTCCTAACTTTGCCCCATGTTCAATTACCTTATAAATTATGAAGAGCCTCTGTTCCGCCCTCCAAGTGAAGCCTATTCATTAATCCTTCAGGTAACACTGGGTTGTTCTTGGAACAAATGTGTATTCTGTGAAATGTACACCTCCAAGAAATTCAGTGTTAGGCCGTTTGAACAAATTAAAAAGGATATCAACAACATAAAGGCTCATGGTGATCAGATAAAGAAAATCTTTCTTGCTGATGGCAATGCTTTCGTTTTATCAGCCAATAAGTTATTAAATATATTAAACGAAATAAATTCTGCTTTACCAAAGGTCAATAGAATTTCAGCCTATGCGTTACCTGCCGACATCAACTCAAAAACAAAAGATGAGCTGATTCAGATAAGAAAGGCGGGATTAAAACTTTTATATATCGGAATAGAATCAGGAGATGATGACCTTCTGAAACGGATCGATAAAAGTGAAACATGCAGTTCCACACTCGAGGGCCTGGGTAAAGCAAAGGAAGCTGGAATTAAACTTTCAATAATGGTTATTAATGGACTGGGAGGGAGGATATTAACACAACAACATGCTATTAATTCGGCCCGTTTATGTAATGTCATCCAGCCGGAATACCTTTCTACGCTGGTTCTAAGTTATCCGTTCGGATTAGAGCATTTCAGGAAAAGGTTAAACGGAGAATTTGAACCACTGTCAACGATTGAATTAATTCAGGAGATGAGAACTTTTATTCAAAACCTTGAACTCGAAAATACAGTCTTCAGAAGCGATCATGCCAGCAATTATCTTGTCCTTAAAGGCATCCTGAACAGGGATAAAAATGAACTATTGAAAAAGATTGATCATGTCCTTGAAAACCCGAACCAGGCTAACCTGAGGGAAGAATGGATGAGAGGGTTGTAAATTGACGACGGACGATTGACAACAGACGATTGAAGAGAATGGATCTATGAAGTTGATGTTAACATATTGTTTACACTTTGCTTTCCAATGAAATCTAACTTTGCACACAATTGGATTAACAGTAACAAATAGACTTATAAATTTTGGATGCTTTTTTAAAAAGAATATTATCGTCATGATTGCTCATTTTTATGTTTCTTCATATGTCCTGCCAGAACCAGAATAAATCAAACATGAAAGAACACAGCAACCATCTTATCAATGAATCAAGCCCTTACCTGCTTCAGCATGCCCACAATCCTGTTTACTGGTATCCATGGGGAAAGGAAGCACTTGCAAAGGCCAGAGAAGAGAATAAATTATTGATCATCAGTATTGGTTATTCAGCCTGTCACTGGTGTCATGTAATGGAACATGAATCGTTTGAAGATACGGCTGTCGCCAGGATAATGAATGATAATTTTGTTTGCATCAAGGTTGACCGGGAAGAAAGGCCTGATATTGACCAGGTATATATGAATGCAATACAATTGCTTTCAGGGCGAGGTGGCTGGCCCTTGAATGCCTTTGCTTTACCTGATGGAAGGCCTTTTTATGCCGGCACATATTTTGCAAAGGAACAATGGCTGGATATTTTACAACAGCTTATTGAACTCCATCATAACAATCCTGAAAAATTAATACAAAATGCAGAAGCTATAACCAATGGAATACATCAAAATGAATTATTGATTCATGCAGGCAAGCAGATAGATTTCGATATGAGCGACCTGAATAGCATCTTTGATCACTGGATTAAGGATATTGATTTTGAATGGGGAGGATCGCAGGGTGCACCCAAGTTCCCGATGCCTGTCGGGTACCAGTTTCTCATGCATTATTATAATTTAACAGCTAACCAACTGGCTTTTGATGCAGTGAACATAACATTAACTAAAATGGCCAATGGTGGTATATATGACCAGATAGGAGGAGGATTTGCACGATATTCTGTTGATAAATACTGGAAGGTACCGCATTTCGAGAAAATGCTTTATGATAATGCCCAGCTGGTTAGTTTATTTACAAATGCTTACCGGCTTACCAAGAATCCATTATTCAAAGATGTAGTTACCAGTACAATTAGTTTCATTGAAAGTGAATTAACCTCTCCTGAGGGAGGCTTCTATTCATCGCTCGACGCTGACAGTGAAGGTGAAGAAGGAAAATACTACGTATGGTCTGATGAAGAGCTGGATGAGATACTTGGTGCTGATGCATCCCTCATCAAGGAATATTTCTCTGTAAAAGATAAAGGCAATTGGGAGTTGAATAACAATGTATTATGGATTACCAATGACACTGCCCATTTCCTAAAAAAATATAATATCAATAAGGAAGAGTTTGAGGGCAAACTTAACAATGCAGAAAAGAAACTGATGAAACAGAGGGCTTCAAGGATCATGCCCGGACTGGATGATAAAATTTTAACTTCATGGAATGCCCTGATGCTTAATGCTTATATTGATGCCTACCGCGCCTTTGGTGAAGAAAAGTATTTAAACATAGCACATAAGAATATCGACTTCCTCAACAGGAACCTGGTGGCTGATGATGGGAGGCTCAATAGAAATTTCAAGGATGGCATTTCTTCTATCAACGCTTTTCTGGATGATTATGCCCTGTTAATACAAGCCCTGATCAATATGTACCAGGCTACATTCGAAGAAAGATGGTTAATCCAGGCAGAAAAGCTTTTGATTTATGTTGATCAGCACTTCAGTGACAGGGAGCATGTGATGTATTACTATACATCCGATATTGATCCTGAGTTGATCGCACGCAAGATGGAATTATCTGATAATGTGATTCCCGCTTCAAATTCTGTAATGGCCAAGAATCTGTATCTGTTGGGTGAGTTATTATATAATCAGGAATACACCAAACGTGCACTCCATATGCTGAGCAATATGAAAGAGCATGTAAGCAAGAATGGCCCATATTATGCTAACTGGGCTGATCTGATGACATTCTTTGTAAAGCCTGTCTATGAAGTTGCCATTGTTGGTGATAATTATGAAATGATCAGGAAAGAACTGGATAAACATTACCTGCCACATATTTTATTACTTGGTGGAAAAAATGAAGGTAGCCTGGAATTGCTTAAAAATAAACTGGTTGAGGATAAGACCCTGATTTACGTCTGCGTTAATAAAAACTGCCGGATGCCGGTGAAAACTATTGATGAAACAATAATCCAAATCAATGGAGAATAATACTGCTGGTATAAAATCCTATATACCCTATATTCTTGTTGTATTACAATTTGCCTGTATTATAATCATTATCCTATCAGGTCCATCTTTACCTCAAAACAAAATACTGTTAACCCTTGAAATGTTTGGAATAGCTCTTGGACTCTGGGCTATTCTTGTTCAAAGAATTGGAAATTTTAATATTACCCCCACAAACAGGGAAGAAGCCAGGTTTATTAAAACAGGTCCTTACAGTATAATCCGCCACCCGATGTACCTAGCAATTATTATCACGCTTACACCATTAATTATTAACTACTTTACCATGTTCAGAATAAGTATTGCTTTAATACTGATAATCATTCTCATCCTGAAAATCCTGGTTGAAGAAAAACAGCTGTTAATTCATTTTAGCGCCTATAAAAGTTATATGAAAAAGACCTGGCGTCTGATTCCCTGGATATTTTAAGAAGTTGATTTATTGCTACGTTTTATCAAAAACTCTTCCTGAGCGAATCCGAAGAATCAAACCGACATCGACAAATCGAAAATCGAAAATCGACAAACGACAATCAGTACGTTTTCCCCTCTTCATCAATCATTGGTACAAACCTTACCGGCAGTACGGCCTGTTGCCTGATCTTACCATTTTTCTTAACAAGTAAATACAGCTCCTGTCTATAGCTTCTGCCTGCAGGAATGATCATTCTACCACCTTCGGCAAGTTGTTCTTTTAACGGGGTGGGAATATTGGTAGGTGCGCAGGTAACAATAATGGCATCAAAGGGAGCGTGTTCAGGCCATCCCTGGTGACCGTCCCCATTTTTTACAATCACATTTTCATAACCCTTCTTTTTAAGGGCTGTTTTTGCACTCTCTGCAAGCGATTTGAATATCTCTATGGTATAAACTGTATCACATATCTCCGCCAGGACAGCTGCCTGATATCCAGAACCTGTTCCTATTTCAAGCACTTTGTCATCATGATCAAGGTCGAGGGCTTCGGTCATGAATGCAACAATGTAAGGTTGAGAGATTGTCTGCTCTTCACCAATTGGTAATGGTGAATCGTTGTAAGCAAACTTTTTATACGCCTCAGGGACAAAAGCCTCGCGGGGTACCGTACGCATGGCATCCAGGACTTTTTGATTATTAATTCCCCGCCATTCGATCTGATCCCTGACCATTTTATCTCGTTGCGCTTCAGTCGTCATATCAGTGGATTTTTGGGCATTACAACGTGAGGTAAATAATAATGCTGCTATTAAAATGATATTTGAGAGTTTAATAAGCATTTGAACCAATTACGATTTTATTTTTTGTTTGAAAATCTAAGTTATTTAAAATCTTATTACGGTTAATTCAAACAGAAAATTAAAACTAAGTTACAAAATTTTTCGGGTGAAAGGAAGCTTTTTAATAAGTATTGCTATTACGAATACGCTGATTAGTGCAATTGGTGCAAGCAGTATAAATTTCAGCAGGGGAGTTAATGCCATATTCCTGAAAAGTATTGCCATCCCGACAAGTACCAGCGGGTGAATGATATAGACTGTATAAGCAGCAGAGGATAATGTTTTGCCTGTATTGTTCTGATCGTTGATAAATCGTTTGAAAATGGCAACCAGAGAGATAAGGAATATCCTCAGGTTATCAATGTAGAGTAATCGTTTCACGAATTGTTTGGTTTTACTATTGATTTTAATCTATGTATAGCTTATTTTTGCCACACTGATCATTAAAGTATAAAAATATGAAATCTCTCCCTAAATTAATATTCTCCATTTTTATTATCACTATGTTTACCCTATTGATATCCTGTAGTAAAAAGGATGGACGTTATGTAGCACGTTATAAAGACGGCCAGACTTTACTTATTGCAGACTATGTAAATGGCAAACTTAATGGTGAGTTTGTAACCTATTATAACAGTGGAGGGGAAAATGTTGTAGCAAATTTCATTAATGGAAAAATTGTAGGTAAAATTACCCGCCGCAATATGATGGGCAGAATAGACCTTGAACTCAATATCGATAGCAACTTTATGCTTGATGGTAGTTTTCTGGTAAGATATAAAAATGACAGGATACATTATACCGGCTTGTTCAGGGAAGGTAAACATTTTGGTCCTTCATTAAGGATATATGAAAATGGAAGTCTCTGGGAAGCTAAATTTTATAATAATGCCGGGCAAGCAATTGATACAACAATTATGTGGTATGACGGTGGTAATATGATGAGTCATACTGTTATTGGCAGAAGCATTAGTGATGGAATTTATAATTACTGGAGTGAAGACGGATTTTTGAGCCTTTCGGGTTTCATACACAATGGATTCTATTATGAAGGACTTGAGAAAGAGACCTATACAGGTAATCTTGAGTGTTATTATAAAACTGGTGATCTGGCATTATCGGGTCAGTTCATAAATGGAGTGAAAACAGGTGATTGGAAGGGGTGGTATTTCACCGGTCAGAAATCATTTGAAGGCCATATTGATTCAAACCAGGTAACAGGGCCATGGAAATACTGGTCGAAAGATGGAGATCTGGTTTGTGAGTTTGTTTATCAGGATAGTGTAGTTATATTCCCGATGGTATATCAGATCGAAGAGGAACTTAAAAAGCTTGCAAAGATGGGAGAGAAGGTTAACATGGTGAGTGTTGAACAGTAAGCAATAATTAAGATTTATCCGGTAAGTAAAACATAAAAGTGCTTCCTTTTTCAATTTCACTTTTCACCCATATCTTACCTCCATGGCCGGCATTCCATGCCCGTGTAACCACAATCTGATTGAAAAATGCCTGTGACCGGTTCATGACCACATCCAGGGTGTTGGATTTGATAAGTAAAAAATTCAGTACAAATGACAGCACCATCACAGTTGTCCATATTCCAAAGCTTATCACCAAATATTTCTTTCTCATCCCGATGCAATTATCAACTATGGAATACTTCTCATTTCAGAAAAAAAATACAAAAAGAAGTAACTCTATATTATATAGTATGTTATGTTATGGATATATTCATTATTTTTGACTAATTGCTATATTAAAAAACAACATGAAGGTAATATGACCTGTTTATAACCGAAAACTGTCAGGAACTTCAGAAATTACTTTTATATGGATCTAAAATTGAGAAATCGCTATTTTATCGTTTGTGGAGCAAGCAGTGGATTTGGTGAAGCTATTGCCAGATCACTTGCGAATGAAGGGGCAAACTTAATCGCCATTGCCCGTACCAGGAAGAATATTTCAAAACTGGTTAATGAATTCCCCGATCAAATCTCGGGAGTTGCAGGGGATTTGCAGGATAATGAGATCATCGACAGGGTATATGAAAAGCTTGGAGACCAAAAACTGGATGGCATACTCATCAATGCCGGAGGACCACCTGCAAGGTCGTTTCTTGAAACCAGTTTACAGGATTGGGATGAGGCCTACAATCTGATTTTGCGATGGAAAGTCAATTTTATCAAAGGATTTCTACCCCGGTTAATGGAACAGCAATATGGACGTATCCTTTTTATTGAAAGTGTATCGGTAAAACAACCTGTTGAAAATCTTGTCCTGAGCAATTCTCTACGAATGGCTGTGGTTGGTATGGTAAAAACCTTATCTCAGGAAGTAGCTGGCAAAGGAATAACACTCAACATACTCGGGCCCGGATACCATGACACAAACGCACTTAAGCGCGTGATACAGAAAAGGGCAGAAGTTAGGGCAATCTCATACGAAGAGTCCCTGAAGACCTTTGAAACTGAGGTTAATGTTGGCAGGCTTGGTACTGCAGAAGAATTTGCCTCCCTTGCCTTATGGCTGTTGTCTCCCCTATCTGGCTATATCACCGGCCAGACAATAAGTGTTGATGGTGGAATCATTAAAGGGGCATTTGGATGAGCCTGAATAACACCAAATTTTCTGGTTGTTAATTCCCAAGCCTGATAATATCAAGGAAGAGGCATGAAGTAAATAATAACAAATTCCTATATCCAGCATCCAGTATCCAGTATCTATCTTCTATCTTCTATCTTCTATCCTCTAGCATCTAAAAAGGCAAATCATCTGATCCACCATCCTCAAATAAAGCATCATCGGGAGGAACAGGAGGGGGTGGTTGATCCTGGCTTTCTTCAGCGCTGATTTTTTCTATCCTCCAGGCCTCCAGGTTCGTAAAATAAGAAACCCGGCCTTCCTTTTCCCATTTACGGCCCCTGATATTGAAACTGATCTTTATCTCATCATCTTGATTATAATTATCCAAAATATCACATCTGTCCTGCGTTAACTGGAATTTGATCATATCCACAAATTCACTTGAGCCAACTGTTTTCTTCTTCTCAACAACAAATTCACGCTTTCTGAAACTATCGCTGATCTTTTCTGTGTCAAACTTTTCTATTATCTTTCCTGATAATTCAAAACTCATAATTCGATAACTTTTTTATTTCGTAAGTATTATAACAATGCTTTCGGATTTATCCCGGACTCTAATAGTGCAAATATAATGACCTGCCGGCAATTTCACCCCTCTTTCATTAATAGCATTCCAATTTTGTTTATATTGCCCTGCCAGTTGAAAACTATCAAAAATGCATTTGAGTTTTTTCCCACTTAGATTATAAATATCGATCACGACATGTCCGGGATTATCCAGTACATATTCAATAGTCGTTTGATCAATAAAAGGGTTTGGATAACCCTTCAATTGAAAATGCCTATTCTCAATTTCATCAACACCCCCAAATATCTGAACAAAAATCCGTGAGGCATAAATTGCCCAATGATCATCAAATTGTGTTTCCCATGTTAAGATCAGTTCGGTAGAATAAGTCAGCCACTTTGACTGGCGCATTAATGGATTTCTGTTTTGTTTAACATTATCGGTAAGATTGATGAAATCAGGTGGAAAATTATAAGGATCCTCATTGACAAGTATTTCGGTATTTTCTGGTAAATCAGCTGTAAAAGCAAGCATTGTAAATCCAAATTCCGCATTATCAACAAACATGGGGATACTAACAGCTGTTGGATCCCCTTTATTTACACCGGGTAAATAATCAAGTGTATAGTTTAATGTATCATACTCATCCATGCTCCTGTATTTGATTTCGTCAAACATCCCTCCGTTATATTGCCAGAACAGCTTAATGTCCATCACAAAATCGGAGAAGCTCTGGTTGGTGTTGCTCCCGGTATCGATAAGAATGGGATCACTCCATCCTGAGCCTGAATAAATTCTTTTTGAATAATATAAATTGGAAAGACCGTTATTATCCTTCCCCCATGAAATTGCCCTTGGCTCTCCGTTAATCACAGGATGTGAGCAATTTCCAGAATCGATAACAAGAGGGTCACTAAAGTAATAGCCTTTTGAATTGTATAATAGTTCAGAAAAATAAATAACTCCATTGCTTTCCCAGCTAACTTCCCCATAGTCGCACGTACTGATATTCTGATCATCAAATTCAGTAGGAAAGAACACAACAGGCTGAGATATACCAGAATCTTTTGCAACCCTGACATAATACAAATCCTGGTTCCCTGAAAAGTCACTTTCATAAAACAAAATAAGTATGGTGTCATTGCTTGATCTGTCCCAGGTAGGGTTCAGGTTAAGCATTCTGGGCCTGGTCAGGTGAATCCCGGGTTCGGATAAAAGTTCAGTTTCTGTATTATCCCAGATATTTGTTCTCATGTAAATGGATGTGGAAAGCGTATCTGTCGATTTCTCCCAGAAGAAATAAATGTGATCGTCGTAATCATAATAGACATTTTCAAAATCACAATTCGAATTGTTATTGGTGGAGTCTGTAATTAACAGTGGCTCCGACCACTTGTAATACTGTCCCTGGGCTGCCATGCAAAAAAGTATAAATACAGGAATAATTAGTTTGGTTGTCATATAAGGTTCAATATATTATCAATAGGGAATTTTATTTTCACTCTCAATCCATAAATTGAAAACTGCATTCGCTTCTTCACGCATAATCTGCCTGGCTAGAACCTTCCGTTTTTTAGCGGGAATTAAAAACTCGTTATAAAGATGAGCATCATCAAAGTTTGCTTTGTGTGCATCTTTGGAATCGGCTGCATAATATATCTTTGTAATGCGCGCCCAGTAAATTGCACCAAGGCACATCGGGCAGGGTTCACAACTGCAATATATAGTACAATCATCCAGGTGATAGGTATCCAGGTTTCTGCATGCATTTCTAATTGCGACAATTTCCGCATGTGCGCTGGGATCATTAGCTTTGGTTACCATGTTTGCTCCTTCACCAATGATGATGCCATCCATAACCACCACCGCGCCAAAAGGTCCGCCATTAGCAGTATCGACATTGCTGGCAGCAAGCTCAATAGCCCTCTGCATATATTTTCTGTGATCAAAGTCCATAATCTAAAAAATCCAGTTACCCCGTCTTGTCTTTTTTTCTAAAGCTTCGGAGAGTAAAAGTAAATATTTCTTCCGAGAAAGTTTAACAGCGCCCAACGACTTTAAGTGTTCTGTTTCCTGTTGAGCATCAATAATGCTAAATCCCCATGCCGTGAGTTTCTTTACTAGGAAATAAAGGGCAACCTTAGAAGCATCACGCATGGTATGAAACATCGATTCCCCAAAAAAGGCACCACCCAGGGAGATCCCATACAATCCTCCTACCAGTTGATCATTATAATATGATTCTACAGAATGGCAATAACCTTCACTATGCAGCCTAATATAAGCTTCAATCATATCCTCAGTGATCCAGGTTTCATCCTGATGCTTTCTTGGTACCGAAGCACATGCATCGATAACACCCTTAAAGTCCGTGTCAACCTTCACTTCAAACATTTTTTTATTCAGGGAATTTTGAAGACTTTTTGAAATTTTAAACTTATCTGGAAATAAAACCATGCGTGGATCGGTAGTCCACCAGAGAATCGGATATCCCTCCGAATACCATGGAAAGATTCCATTTGAATAAGCCAGTAATAATCGCTCAACCGATAAATCACCACCTACAGCCAGCAATCCATCCGGTTCAGATAATGCAGGATCCGGAAAGATCAAATCATCGGTCAGCTGATATACTGGCATTCGGCAAAGTTAGATAATGATGCTGTAAGTATGGGTTGTATATTCAAATTATTCCCGGGTAAGTTAGCCTGGGAGTGATGCTGGAAACCGGAAGAAGGATGTTAGATATTGGTATTTACCCTAAGAGAAGGAACATTTCAACCATTAAAAGTATTAATAGCAGAACTACAGGTATAACATTCAACCCCTTTCGGGGTTGGTTCTTAGCTATAGTTTCTGATGCCATAGATAAGATCTATGGTTATGAGGATTGAACCGCTTCGCGGTAATTGTGTACACTGTTATCATTGAATCGTTCTTAGCTAATTTGGATATATAACTGAGTATCTGCTATGAATATTCAATCCCTTGGAGGTTGGGTTCTTAGCTAATGTTTCTAATGCAATATATAAAATCTATGCTTATGAGGATTCAATCGATTCGCGGTTATCGTACATACTGTGGTCATTGAATCGTTCAATATTAATTTGGATATATGTCTGATCAGGTGGGCTTGTATTTTCCTGTGTTATGAATAATCCCGCAGGGATTCAACCTCATTAACCTCAGGTGCAACCTGAGGTTTCAGCAAGCTATACCACAAACTAATACTTAAAACCATCAATCCCATATAGATAGATAATAAACATGACAAACCAGAATCCCGAAGGGATTCAATAAAAAACAAATATCATGGCAACATACACCCAAATTCTTTACCATCTGGTCTTCTCAACCAAATACAGAAGGCCGGTATTAATTCTTGAAAAACGAGATGAGCTATTCAAGTATATCTGGGGAATACTTCAAAATAAGCAGTGCTTCCTATACAGAATCAATGGTGTTGAAGATCATCTTCATATCGCAACTCACATACATCCAACAATTGCATTGTCATCCTTGATAAAGGAAATAAAGGTATCCTCTTCCATATGGATTAAGGAAAATAAAGTATTTCCTGATTTTACATCCTGGCAGGTAGGTTACGGTGGATTTACATGCTCACACAGGGGAATGCACAGATTGATTAAATATATTAAAAACCAAGAAATTCATCATAGAAAAGAGAACTCTATGGCTGAGATTAAAAGACTACTGAAAGAGCATGGTGTGAAATATGATAAAAAGTATCTGCTTTGAATATTCAACCACTTGTGGGTTGATTCTTAGCTAATGTTTCTAATGCCATACATAAAATCTATGCTTATGAGGATTCAAGCGATTTGCGGATATAGTTATATACTGTTGTCATTGAATCGTTCTATAGTAATTTGGATATATGACTGATCAGGTGGGTTTGTATTTTCCTGTGAATGAATAATCCCGCAGGGATTCAACCACATTAACTTCAGGTACAACCTGAAGATTCAGCAAGCTATACCACAAACCAATACCTAAAACCATCAATCCCATAACGATAGATAACAAACCTGGCAAACCAGAATCCCAAAGGGATTCAATCAAATCTCACCGAACCTTTGCCTAATCTCCAGGTTCCAGGATGCCACATCCAATAATCAAGTATCCACCTAGAATAACATTAGAACCTCATAGAATAGGAAATCCCCATCAACGGACACAATAAAAAAACATACAAACATCCCGCTCAAGCAACTTCGAGATCTTCATCGCGTTGAAATGATAAAGCTTTCTTATACCGTGAAGATTGTGTAACATTGTATTATTATTCATCTGAAAATGAAAAAAGCACTCATAATATTCGGTTTCATTGTTTATGCTTACAACCTATCCTCACAAAATATTGAAGACCTGACATTCGGCACTGACTCCACCTTTGAAGCCGTAACCTGGAATATTGAATGGTTCCCAAAATCAGGACAAACAACTGTTGCTTACGTCACTGAAATAATTCAGGCTCTGGATGTCGATCTGCTGGCCTTACAGGAGATTGATAATAAATCGGCCTTTCAACAAATGTTAGATGACCTTGATAATTGGGAGGGGTATTTTATTAACGGTGAGTATCAGGGCCTGGCCTTTATTTATAAAACAGAATCATTAGAGGTACTGGATATTTATGAGATCTATACAGAAAACTGGCGTGAATTTCCCAGACCACCCCTGGTGATGGAATTACTATACAGAAACGAACTATTTATCATAATCAATAACCATCTAAAATGTTGTGGTGATGGGATTATGGATCCTTACGATCCCTGGGATGAGGAAACAAGAAGGTATGATGCCGGTATTCTGCTTGAACAATATATTGATCATTATCACTTCACCGACAGGGTAATCCTTCTCGGGGATCTTAATGATATCCTTACTGACAATCCGGTGAATAATGTATTTCAGGTTTTTCTGGACAATCCGGATGACTATCTGTTTACCGACATAGCAATCGCTGAAGGAAACAGCAGTGAATGGTCCTATCCCTCCTGGCCTTCACACCTGGATCACATTATGATTTCCAATGAAATGTTTGGAATGTTTGGAAATGGAGGATCAGAAATCCAGACCATAAAAATAGACGAATACCTGGGGGGCGGTTTTAATCAATATGATGCATATATTTCGGATCACCGTCCTGTAGGGCTTAAGCTTATGCCCGATCCTGATATGAGCATAGAATTGTTGACTGATACTGAGGAAATTTTTTACAACTATCCCAATCCATTCAAAAGTTTTACCACTTTCATATTTTCTTCTGATAGTGGATATACCCAGATCATTATCCATAATATTGCGGGAAAGGAAATTCAAATATTCTCAATCGGGCAAAATCAATCCATGATTACCTGGGATGCAGGGAATCTTACTGATGGCCTATATTATGTCATATCCAAAAAAGGCAACAAAATCATAGATATACATAAAATTATCAAGACGAAATAATTCGTAATTTTACTCTCTGGTTAAATTAAATCATTTCAAATCAAATATCCTTTAATGATGAGAAAGATATTGGTTATAATTAGTCTTTGTTTATTTACCATTTGGGGATTTGCCCAGGTCCCGGCAACAACGGAAGATGGGAAAAAAGTAATTCTCAATGAAGATGGTACGTGGCTATATGATGATGGAGAGAATACCCCTGCGGCCAGCTATGAATGTGAAAATCTTATCAAAATTGTTACCGATAAAATGACCGGTAAATCCACATATGGTGCTGAAAGCCGGATCAAAGTCTATAACGAAGATGCTACAAATGGCTTTGTAATTTATGTTTATGAAAAGTCCCGCTCCATTGTTCTGAACATGTATGTGGTGGGTGCCAGTGAATGTATCAGGAAAGATAGTAAGATCCTTATATTATTCCGGAATGGTAAACGGCTTGAGCTGGTTAACAATGGCGATGCCAATTGCAATTCCTTTTTTGATTTGTATTTCGATGGCGCCTATGGCAAGACCAGGGAATTAAAAATGTTCTCGAAGAATGAAGTGGAATCATTCCGTATCTGGACAGCCCAGGGATATGTGGAAGAGGATTTCAGTAATGAGGAAAGTAAACATCTTATGCACCTGGTTGATTGCCTGATGAAGATCAAGGAGTAAGTTGTCCATTAAGAAAAGGAATCTATAATTTTGTGATTCAGTATTTTATTTCATTGTAATTGTAACTGCCCCACCTTTAAGTCCTTTTGTTGTAGCCTCCACCAATAATTCTCCCGGCGTTAATCCCGATCCTATAATTAACATTGCTTTACCGTAAAACAGGTTAACATGATCCGACTTAAACGAATTCATTGATTGGGGATTTCCATTGCCAACTCCTGCTATTGTTCCCGGGCCAGTTAGTTGTATTTCGATATTATTTGATGCAAGGGGGCAAAGATTTCCTTCCTTGTCGAAGGCTTCTATCAGGATAAAAGATAAATCAGTACCATCAGCTTGAATTTGTTTACGGTCAGGTGTAAGGAGCAGTTTATATGGTTTGCCGGCAGTCGTCACAATTTGCTCCCCTATCATGTTCCCTTCCTTATAAGCCACTGCGTTCAATTCGCCGGGTTGATAGATCACATCATTCCACATGAGTCTGAAACGTTCAGTTGATTTCTCAGAATCCGGTTTCTTGCACTTCATGCCCTGTGATTTACCATTCAAAAACAATTCTGCACAATCACCATTCGTATATACAAAAACAGGGACATTCTTACCTACCCTGTCTTCCCAGTTCCAGTGAGGAAGGATATGTATTGTTGTTTCTTCCGGCTTCCAGTAGCTTTTATACAGGTAATACCTGTCTTTAGGAATGCCACACAAATCAACCATACCAAAGTAAGAACTTCTCGAAGCATCTGCATCTGTCATACCATGGTCTTTTGCCCATTGGTTATTATAAGGTGTAGGTTCCCCCAGGTAATCAAAGCCGGTCCATACAAATTCACCTGCTACGTATGGTTCTTCCTGCTGCCACATAAAGTCATCATCAGCAAGCTCGGCCCATTCGGGGGCATTAAGATCATAGGAACTCACCTGCAGGGAAGTAGTAAAGTCGGTTTTCTGTTCAGGAAGCGGAAGCTCATAAAAGCCCCGGGTGCTTAATGTGGAGGCCGACTCACTGATAATTACAGATTTGTTGGGCTCCAGTTGCCTGGCCAGGCTGTATCTGCGTCCATAATTCCAGCTGTGTACATCATAATAATCGAAATGGCGTAATTCCGCGCTTTTATAACTGTCGCAAACCAGCGTTGTAGGCCGGGTAGGGTCATATTTGTTTACATAATTCAGCATGGTATGCAGCCTGTGAAAGCCATTGTTAATGTTCCATTGAACATCGCCGATTTCGTTGCCAACACTCCATAAAAATACAGATGGGTGGTTTTTATCCCTGACTACAAAATTTCTGATGTTTCTGTGCGCAAAGTTTTCAAAATCTGTTGTATCAACAATATCGGCTTTGCCATCATATTTATCAAATACTTCATTAAACATCAGCAATCCCATTTCATCGCATAGATCAAGCAATTCGGGTGCAGCGGTGTTATGGCTTGTCCTGATGGCATTACAACCCATATCCTTCATGATTTCCAGCTGCCTCTCCATGGCTCTTTTGTTAAAAGCAGCACCCAGTGGCCCAAGATCATGATGCAGGTTTACTCCCTTCAACTGGATTCGCCTGTTATTAAGGTAGAAACCATCATCAGCAGTGAAACGTATATCCCTGATTCCAAACCTGGAAGTGTACGAATCGACTATAATATCATCGATGTAAACATCAGTGACCAAGGTGTATAAATACGGATCCTTCGTATCCCATAACCGGGGATTTGGAACAATAAGGGTGGTTTCAAGCATCCTGTCCGATCCGGCGGGAATTATACCACCAATTTCTCTTTCTGCCATATTACTGCCATCAGCCGTTTTGATGATTTGCCTGATCATTATCTTGTTACCAGCTTCATTGTGATTGTTGATTGTCGTGGCAATCCTTACTTCGGCATAGTTGGGTTTAATAATAGGGGTAGTGATGTAAGTACCCCAGATATCAACATGGACCGGGTTAACTGCTATCAGTTGTATCTTTCGATAGATCCCTGCACCAGGATACCACCGGCTGTCATGTTTTCTGGTATCAACATGTATGGCCACAACATTCTCACTACCAGTAACCACAAGACCGGTGATATCAATATAAAATGAATTGTAGCCATAATCCCACCTTCCTGCCGGTTGCCCATTGATATAGACCTCAGGGAATGCCATGATCCCGTCAAAAATCAAATACTTACTCCTGTCTTTGAATTCCTCAGGAATATTCATTTTCAATCTGTACCAGGCTTCTCCTTTCCAGGGCAGTTTACCAGTGTTACCATCACCGTTAATAATAAATGGACCTTCAATTGCCCAATCATGAGGTATATCAACATCCTGCCATTCAGAATCATCAAATGATATCTGATAAGCTTCCTCTGATTGCCCTTTATGAAACTTCCAACCACCGGAGAGTTCAGTGTTTACCCTTTCCTGGGCATGTAAGGGTAAGGATAAAACAACAAGGGCTAATATTGATAACATTAAATTCTTCATAGATACAGACACTTCATTAATTAAACTTCAACCATGGAATCAAGTTACTTGATTATTACGTTCATAATAATTCTTCATAAAATTATTGAAATTATTATTAGTTTTGAGGGAAACAATATTTTGTAATTATTAAAACGCAACAATGAACCAAACTTTAAAAAGTATCCCGGTTGTATCTGAAGGGGAGTTTTCCCTGATACAGGATGTCGATATCGAGGGTTTCCGGGAACACAACCGTAAAAAACCCAAAGCACTTATCGATAAAACAATGACTGAGGAAGAAGCGGTAGAACGCTTTGTTAACAATGGCGATTATATTGGATTTGAACTGTATGGAACAGTCCGTTGTCCGGTAAGCCTTACCAGGGCACTGGTCAAATCAGGAAAAAAGGATTTCAGGATTGCCGGCCAGGGAGTTTATGAACTTGATCTTCTTTTCGCAGCAGACATGGTAAGGGAAATTGATTTCACATATATCGGGCTGGAGGTTTACGGTGTATCCCAACTACTCAGGCGAAGGGTTGAAAGTGGCGCCGTGCATAAAGTTGTTGAATGGTCGAATGCTGCCCTTACGTGGCGGTTCAAGGCCGCAAGTATGGGTGTGCCATTTGTACCCACCCGATGTATGCTTGGTACCGATACCCTGAGAAAATCATCGGCAAAAGTGATTGAATGCCCATTTACAGGAGAGAAGGTTGCATTACTGCCTGCTCTTGTACTTGATGTTGGCTTCATCCATGTAAACCGGGCTGACATTTATGGCAATTGCCAGATCGACGGGATCAGCGGATTTGCCTTTGAAATGTCCCGGGCATCAAAACATCTGATCATCAGCACAGAAGAGATCGTATCAACCGAAGAGATCCGGAAACATCCCAACAGGACCATCATACCATATTACCTGGTTGACGCTGTTGTTCAAGCTCCATATGGATCATGGCCGGGTGAAATGGCCGGTAAGTATGAACGTGATGAAGAACATTACCGGATGTTCATCGATTCGCAAAAATCAGAAGAAGCCACAGATAACTATTTAAAAGAATGGGTTTATGATTTAGATGATCACGGATCACTTCTTGATAAAATCGGATCAGAAAGGTTAAAGGAAATATCAATTTAAGAAATACAATTATGTCACAGGAATATTCACCATCAGAATTATTAATATGTTTGGCTTCCAGAGTTATGGAAGACGAATCAACTGCATTCATCGGAACCGGAATTCCCATGCTTGCAGCCAGCCTTGCACAGAATATGCATGCTCCCAACCTCATACCCATTTTCGAATTTGGCGGGACAGGGGCTATTCTTGAGAAACTTCCACTGGCAGTGGGGGATATGCGTACATTTAACAAAGGTATTGCCGCCTCTGGTATTTGTGATATCATGGAAACAGCACAGCGGGGTTTTGTGGAATTCGGATTCCTGGGTGGAGCCCAGATTGATTGTTATGGTAATTTGAATTCTACCATCATCGGCGACCATGCCAAACCCAAGGTAAGGCTACCCGGCAGCGGGGGGGCCAATGATGTTGGATCATGTTGCTGGAGAACCATTGCTGTTATGCGGCAGGATAGTAAACGGTTTATCGAAGATGTACATTTTATTACTACTCCTGGTTATCTTACCGGTCCGGGTGCCAGGGAAGAGGCTGGCCTGCCGGCAAATAGCGGCCCCTACCGTGTTGTTACCAACCTGTGTGTCATGGGATATGACGATGACACCAAAAGAATGAAATTGCTGAGCCTCAATCCGGGAATCACGGTTGAAGATGTGGTCGGGAATACGGGATTTGAGCTATTAATGGCAGATGAGATCACGTACAATGAACCTCCCACAGAAAAGGAATTAAAAATACTGAGAGAGCATATTGACCCGGATGGGCTGTATCGGTAATAAATTGGGCGTTTGTCAATTTTCGTTTTTCGATTTTCGTTGCGCCAAGCAAATTCCGGAGAATGGAATAGAATAAATGTCCTTTGAAACTTTTCATAGGAACCCCACAGGTTAAACCTGATGGAATAAAAAATCCCACAGGTTAAACCTGCTAATCAAGGAATGGATTCCTCTGGTAAAACCAAAGATTTATCACAGCTATGTTTTAGCGAAACCGTAATTGGAGGAATCCGCCAGCTGGCGGGGAAATCCGCTCGTTCGGGTCTGTGGGCGAGCGGGGAGGTAACGAACCGCTCTACCCGGAATTTGGCTCAATCGCAAATTATATCGAAAATCGACAAACGAAAATTGACAATCGTCCAATCCTAATCGTCAATCCTCTAACACTTCCTCAATATTATATTCCCTGTAACCTTCCCTGTAATATATCCTGACAAGCACATCGGAGATGATCCCCATTATAATGAACTGTATCCCTAAAATAATCAGTAAAACAGAAAGCAAAAGAAGTGGCCTGTTTCCTATATCTTCTCCATAACCATATTTTACAATGATCAGGTAAATACCGATAATAAATCCAATGATCATCGATACAAGTCCCAGTCCACCAAAGAGGTGTATAGGCCTTGAAGCATATTTTTGCTGGAAGTAGATGATCAGGAGATCCAGGAATCCGCGGGGTAACTTTCGGAGGCTATATTTAGTTTTGCCGTGTGTTCGCTGCCGGTGATTTACTTTCATCTCACCTACCTTATAACCATTATATATCAGTATCTGAGCAATATAACGGTGCATTTCACCCATCAACTCCAGGCTTTTTATGGCTTCTTTCTTATAGGCTTTCAGTGTGCATCCTGAATCATGGATGGAATCCTTAAGAATGATTCTTCGTAATAAACGGCCAAATATTGAAAATATACGTTTTGTTAGTTTATCCTTTCTATTATATCTCCAGCCAGATATTGCATCATATCCCTCATCCAGTTTATTGATAAGAAGGGGGATGTCAGCCGGATCGTTCTGCAGGTCACCATCCATAGAAATGATGATATCACCGGTAGCGTATTCAAAGCCGGCTGACAGTGCAGCTGACTGCCCATAATTTTTACGGAAGGCAATAACCTTGAACTTCCTGTCATTCCTGTGTATACCCTTGCATATTGTCAGCGTATCATCCGATGAACCATCATTCACGGCAACAATCTCATGATCTGGATATTCCTGAAGTGCCTCCTTAAGTTCTCTGTAAAGGATCTCTATATTCTTTTCCTCATTGTATAATGGGATAACGACCGATATTGTCATGGTATGCAGTTATTTTACTAAACGCGAAATTACATATTTTTTGGTTGAGGGTTTATAGTTGAGGATTGAAGGATTGAAAGGTTGAAAGGTTTAAAAGTTTAAGAGTTGAGGAGTTGAGGAGTTGAAAGTTGAAGAGTTTATACCCTTCCTCCAATCCGCTTAGCAGTTAACTCAACAAGTTAAAGAACTTCGAACTGTTAACCTCGAACTGCAAACTTCAGCTCTCAACAAATTTTCCTAATTTCATGTAACGATTCGTAAAATGACAGGTTATAATTATTGATAAAAGTTTGGAAATCTTGGAGTCAATTTCAGATAATACATTGATGTTAAAGGTAAAGGCCGGAGATAACGACAAACTCGGCCTATTATTCGAGCGATACAAAAAACAACTCTTTGGGTTCTTTTACATGCTGACTAAAAATATTGCCCTGAGTGAAGACCTCGTTCAGAATGTATTTTACCGGATACTTAAATACAAGAAGCAATTCAGGGGGGAGGGTAAGTTTACCACATGGATGTATTCTATTTCACGTAATGTGCTGGCCGACCATTACAGGAAAGAAGGCAGGAGGGGAGAAGCAGTGCAGATCAGTGACCAGTTGCTGGTAACAGATGAAGCAGCAACTGCAATCGATAAGGAAGAAGATATACGGCAGTTGCAGGAAGCCCTATTAAAACTTGATGAAAATAAACGTGAAATGCTGATCATGAATCGCTACCAGGGAATAAAATATAAACAAATGGCTGATATCTATAACACAAACGAAACAGCCATGAGGGTAAAGGTTTTCAGGATCATTAACGAGTTGAGAACCATTTATCAACAACTTGAAAAATCAGGAGAAAAATGAAGGATGAACGATTATACAGCCTGATTATGGATTACCTTGATGGTAACCTGCAGGATAAACAAAAATCAGAATTACAGCAACTGTTGGAGGATGAGAGTATGACCATTGACGACATCCTGGAACTGAAGATCATTGCCTCACGGATGAAAAAACTGGATATACCGGAACCCACAAAACGCATGGATACAAAATTCTATGCAATGCTGGAAGCTGAAAAAAGGATCAGTATTGCAGATACCCTCAAACAGGGATTTGCAGAATGGCTTGAAGAATTTTCTTTTTCCAGGTTTGCTTCAAGGATATCATATGCTGCTGTTATCCTCATTCTGGGAGGTATCATTGGTTACTGGTTTGCACCGGACAGGTCAGAAAATCAGTTACATCAGATGTCGGTTGAGATACAGAATCTCAAACAGGTGATGATGATCGCCATGCTTGACGAACCTTTTGCTACCGACAGGCTAAAAGCAGTAAATCTTGCTTATGAGCTTGATGCACCAGGACAGCAAATCATTGATGTTCTGATCCATACCCTTAATAACGATCCGAATGATAATGTCAGGATTGCTGCTGTTGAAGCGCTGATCCCTTTCCTTGATAATCCTGATGTGAAAAACGGAATGATAGAATCCATACCCTTTCAGTCATCCCCATTGGTACAACTTGCCCTGGTTAACCGCATGGGTAGCATGAATATGAAGGACTCTTTACCTTACCTAAAAGAATTGCTTCATAGGGATGATCTTCATGAGACCATACGCGGAAGGGTAGTCGAGACTATTGAAGTATTAACTTAAAAGTATAATCAAATGAAAAAATCATTAATCCCTTTATTAAGTATGCTTCTGCTGTTTCAACTGGCTTTTCCTTCTGGTTATGACTATGAGAAAAGTGAGATAATCAGTAAGGTGCTGGTCTTAAAACAGAAACCTGAACAATCGGTGCTGTACATTGAAATCCTGGGCGGAAGCATTACGGCTGAAGGTTACAGAGGTTCAGAAATTAAAATTGAAGCCACCAAAACGGTTTATTCCAAAAAGCAATCTGACCTCGATGAAGCTTTTGAAGCGATAGCGTTTGAAATCGTTGAACTCGAGCATGGTTATTTTATCTACCTGAAAACCCCTAATACGATTTTTGAGAGAGAGGAACTTAATATCAGGTATGAAGATTGTAACCGGTATGATCACTATAGGTATGTCTGCGATTTTATCATAAAGGTACCGGAAGAACTGGAACTGCATCTCGCCACAGTTCTCGATGGGGAAGTCTATGCCAATAATATCAAGGGTTTATTATCTGCAAAAAATGTTAATGGCTCCGTGAAACTCGACCATATTGGAAATCTCCTGGAAGCCAGTACGGTAAATGGTGATGTGGATATTCTGTTTTCTAAGAATCCGGAAAATGATATGAAGATTTCCACTATTAACGGGGATATAACACTCAATTTCCTACGCGGATTGTCAGCTGATTTTGAAGTTGAAACCATGAATGGCGATGTTTATACCGATTTTGAGGACATAAGCTTTGTACCTTCAATCCCCGTCAAAAAGGAGGGAAAAGATGGAATGAAGAAAATATACAAAATCTCCTCAACCCCGGTGATAAGAATCGGTAATGGGGGAAGTTATGTTAACCTCTCAAATATCAATGGCGATTTTATTTTAGCCCAACAATGAAATTATTAACAAAAAAAAATAATAAAATGAAAACAATTAAATTTTTATTTACAGTAGTACTCATAAGCACAATAGGAATCCTGTATGCTCAGAATAAAGAAAAAATAGTGATACCCTTAAGTGATCCCGGTGAGCCGGGCTACCTGGAGGTTTCTGTTATCTATGGCTCAATTGAGGTAACAGGTTATAGCGGTAAGGAAGTGATTGTCGAGATTATTTCAGATGATGAAACAAGTATTGTTGAAAAGGATGGAAGCAAACTTAAAAAAATCACTGTTAATTCCTATGGTATTTCTGCTGAAGAGGATAACAACAGAATAGAAATCCATACCAATTCATGGAAAACCGGAGTCGATTTGAAGATTAAAGTGCCTCATAAATTCGACCTGAACCTGCATGCCGTTAATGATGGTGATGTTACAGTTATGAACATTGACGGTAAGCTGGAGGTACAGAATATCAATGGCACTGTAACTTTAACAAATGTAGAGGGAACAATTATAGCCAGTACCATGAATGGTGACCTGACAGCACAGATCAACCGTATTAACCCCGGAGATCCTATGTCCTTTACTTCCGTTAACGGGGATATCGAACTGATCATACCCTCATCAACAAAAGCTATGTTTAAAATGAAGTCGGATATGGGTGATATCTATACCGATCTTGATCTGGAAATTGAAGAGACAAAACCTGTATTGGATAATACTTCCGTTGATGGAAAATACCAGGTGAAATTTGAAAAATGGGTTATGGGCAAACTCAATGGCGGAGGCCCGGAATTTTTGCTGTCAAACTTCAACGGTGATATCATCATCCGCGAAGGAAAATAGAAAGATAGTTTGAAGTTACCAGTTCGAAGTCCGAAGTTACCAGTTCGAAGTCCGAAGTTACCAGTT
>CAYXUU010000014.1:0-11842 GCA_964468645.1 uncultured Bacteroidales bacterium | reverse complement strand
GAAGTTACCAGTTCGAAGTCCGAAGTTACCAGTTCGAAGTCCGAAGTTACCAGTTTGAAGTTAGAACTAACTTCGAAGTGGTAACTTCAAACTGGTAACTTATTTCCCCTCAACTGTAACAATCACATTTTCTTTTCGTCCATACATATAGAATCAAAACACACCCTGACATGTTCACCAACTATTTCAAGACCACATTACGTCATTTTAAAAGAAGTAAAGGATATACCCTGATTAATATCCTGGGTTTATCAATTGGTACTGCTGTTAGTATCATTGGAATCCTGTTTGTTATCAATGAACTGAGCTATGATCGTTTCCATAAGAATGCCGATAGAATTCACAGAATAGCAGTGGATGCCTTATCGGGGAATACAGCTATTTACCAGACCTATACCTGTGCACCCATGGCACAGGCATTGTATGATTTTTTTCCTGAAATAGAGAAAGTTAACAGGATCAATGTCACCAGGAACAGGCAGGTAGAATATGGTGATAAGGTTATTCTTGAAGATGAGATATTCAGGGTGGATTCCACCTTTTTTGAAATGTTCACTTTCCCGGTTATCAGGGGAGAAACCGGAAAGCTTATGAATGAACCCTACACAATGGTTCTTACGGCAAGCACTGCCAGGAAATATTTTGGTAATGAAGATCCCATTAATAAGGTATTGAGGCTGGATACAATAAATTTCAGGGTGGTTGCCATCGTGGAGGATGTTCCGCAGAATGCTCATTTTCACTTTAACATTGCAGCCTCCATGATCAGTTTTGAAGGGGTATATAATAATCCACACTGGTTTGCAAACAACTACCGTCAGTATATCATGCTTAATGAAAATGCTGACCCTGATGATGTCCAGGCAAGATTACCGGATTTTACAAATGAATACCTGTTTCAGGGCAGATACGAGGAAATGGCATCAGGAGGGAATAAATGGGAATTATATTTGCAGCCACTTACAGAAATACATCTGACCTCAGATTTGCGCGGCGAATTTGAACCAAATGGCAGGAAGGAATATGTTTATATTTTCCTGGCTATTTCCATATTCATCCTTCTTATTGCCTGTATAAATTTTATTAATCTTGCAACCGCAAAATCTGCCAGCAGGGCCAAAGAGGTTGGGGTGAGAAAAGTTGTAGGTTCAGATCGGTCTGCCCTCATCAGGCAATTCCTGGGTGAATCTATATTGACAAGTTTTATCTCCCTTATTATCGCTTTGATCCTTGTTGAGATTGCTTTTGTATTTTTGCCTGATTTTGTGGGTGTCAACCTATCCATACCTTATCTTAGTAATGTTTATACTATTCCTGTTCTTATACTTCTGGGATTGATCGTGGGGATATTTTCAGGTGGCTATCCGGCAATGGTATTATCCTCCTTCAGACCAATCTATGTATTAAAGAATCAGTTGACCAGAGGACAACGGTCACCGTGGCTCAGGAACGTTCTTGTTATATTTCAGTTCATTATCTCCGTAGTGCTCCTAATCGGAACTTTTGTAATTTATAATCAACTGGATATGTTACAGAATGAAAAGCTTGGTTTTCAAAAGGGGAATATCATCGTGATCCATGATCCGCATGTGCTGGATAATGATATGGAAGCTTTTAAGAACGATGTTTTGCAGCTTCCTTTTGTTCAGAGCGCCTCATTTTCACATACCTTACCGGGGAGGAACCTGAATAATATTGGCTTTGGGGCAGAAGATTTTGAGGGAGGGTTTACCCTTAACCTCATATCGGTTGATGAGGATTTTGATGATGTATTTAAAACTGAATTGCTCGACGGGCGTTTCTTTTCGAAAGAGTATGGTACCGATACTGCCGCTGCCTTGATTAATGAAGAAGCGCTGAAGTTACTTGAATATGATGATCCACTTGGGAAAACACTGAATACCTGGGGCGATCCTCAGATTTTTTTCAAGGTAATTGGCGTTGTCAGGAATATCTATTATGAATCCAAACACCAGACAGTGCAGCCTATGGCGTTGCTAAATGTTTACGGCCCATGGCAGTATTTCGGGTATTTATCTGTTAGGGTGCAAGCGGGAGATTATCAGCAAATGATCGAAGGATTGACGGAATTATGGGATGAATATTCGGCAAAACTACCCCTGGAGTATTCCTTCTTCGACCAGGATTACGATAACCTCTACAGAAATGAAATGCAGACCAGGAAACTGTTTCTGGCTTTCTCGTTCCTGGCGATATTCATTGCCTGCTTAGGCTTATTAGGCCTGGCATCATTTATTGCACAGCAGAAGACGAAAGAGATAGGGGTCAGGAAAACCTTTGGTGCCTCTTCAACGGCGATATCTCTGCGCTTATCATTGAACTTTACCAAATGGGTATTCATCGCCAACATCATCGCCTGGCCGCTGGCATGGTATTTCTTTGATAACTGGCTGAGCAACTTTGCATACAGGACAGGAATTCACTGGTGGTATTTCGCTTTGGCCTTTGTGATCTCGGTCCTTATTGCACTAATAACAGTCAGTTACCAGACCTTCAGGGCGGCCATGGCAAATCCTGTGGATTCGTTGAGGTATGAGTAGATTGGTTGAAAGGTTGAGTGGTTGAGTGGTTGACAAACCGCTTAGCGCTTTCAATGCGCATAGCGGTTTGTTAGAGAAAAGCCCTAATTCAGGGACTAAATGTATTCTTGCCAATATTAAACGATTCAACGATTCAACAATTCCCTAATTCATAACTTCATCCACATACTCCAGCAAATACTCCGCCGAAGGCCGGTCAAGTGTCACCTGGCTTTTATACTTAAATTTCACTTTCCCATCCCCATCAAGGATGAAAATAGTTGGTTCATTCTGCTCGAAGTAAAACTGATCCCAATAGGTGGTGAATAATTCCAGTTGTGATGATAGTTTATGATCTTCATCTGCCAGCACAGGAAATGGCAATGGTGCAGGATCTTCCTCGCTGAAGATGAATGATTTCGGCATCGCCCGTTGCATTTCCTCGGCAAAGCGCATTATCCTTGGATTTGACCTGCGTTCCTCTGATGGGTTCTTGAACTGTTCAATCAACTCCATTTGTGAAGGAAACACAGTGATCCATTCTTTCACCACATCCAGAGAATAGGGAAGGACAAATAAAACCTTGAGGTTGTACTTTTCCTCTATATCTGCCATGTCCTGCAGTTCTGCAAGTTCAGCATATTGATAATGGCATGCCCGGCACCATCCATCACGAAACCGGCCCCTGGGAAAGATCAAGAGAATGTTGCTGCCCTCAAATTCAGACAGACTGACAGAATCACCCTCATGACTCATTAAAGTGAAATCGGGAAAGGTTTCTCCTAAACAAACTGGGTCCTGGGCTGCTGCGATACCTGATATTATAACCATTACCGTTATGAGCATTATTATACGCACAATATATCTTAATCCTGATTCTTTTATATTTCTATATATTTCCATGATATTTCTATTTGTTTCGTTTCAAGAATTAGTAACATATCTAACCAACTCTTTAATCCATCATATTCTCTACAAAGCTTAAAAGATACATAGCCGATGGCCTGTCAAAGGTCTCCTGGCTGAAATATTTAAACCTGATTATTCCTTCCTCATCAAGAATAAAGGTGGTCGCTGCGTTTTGTTCATTGTAAAATCCATCCCAGGCGGTTGAATATAATTCAATACCCATTGATAACTTATGACCTTCGTCGGCAAGTACAGAGAAGGGTAAAGGTGCCGGATTGTCTTCATCAAATTGAAAGTCCTGTGGTAAGATCTCTTTAATGGCATCAATAAATATTTTGCTATCACCACTCAGCTGATCATCTGGAATACTTTTCCATCGTTGAATATCAGCCATCTGTGACGGGAACATTTCTGTCCAGAAGATAGTTTCATCCATTTTATACGGAAGCACAAATAATACCTCCAGGTTATGTTTGTCACAAATACCCTCCTCCAGTTCCAGTTTGGCCAGTTCGGCATATTGATAGTGACAAAGCTGACACCAGTGATCACTTACCTTACCGCGTGGAAAAATAAGTATGACTCTTTTCCCCTCCAGGTCTGACAGGTTTATGCTATCCCCTCGATGATCCATCAAGGCAAAATCGGGAAAAGCTTTGTTCAGGCGTGGCAAATTCTGACTGTGTGCCGTCAATTGAAAAGCAATCAATGTTACAATGATCATGATCAATTGCCTGCTTAAATAATTTGTCTTTTTCATAATACATATTTTAATTATTATTAATTACCCTGCGAATTTACCCGACAGGATAATTCAGCAGGTATCAAAAGATAATTTAGAACCCCTGAAATCGACAACATGCAAGCAGCCGTCTATAAACAGCAAATAAATTCTACCTAATGCTTAAAAAGGGATTTTAAGATAGAACCTTTATTTTGGAGATATAATCAGATGGTGTACTGCCGGTGAACTTTTTAAAAGCTTTGTTGAAGGTGGATTTTGAATTATACCCTACTTGATAAGCAATTTCGATAATAACAGCTTCACCGTTTGAACTATCGAGCAATTCAACGGCCCTCTCAATTCGATGTTTATTAATAAGTTCATTGAAATTAAGATGGTATGTTTCATTAATGATCTGTGATAAGCAGTTCTTCGGTACCAGGATCTGCCTGGAGAGTTTGTCGAGGCTTATCAATGGATCCAGAAATACCTGGTCCTTATATAGGGCATGATCCAGGCGTGTCAGGTAGATATCTTTATCTGAATCATTCAATGTAGAACTCAGGTATTTTTTCCTGGATTCAAATAAAGCAGGTTTTGATAATCCGATTAATATGATTGAATTTATCATCAGGAAGGAAGCAACAAAGAAAATACCCATGAACACAATGCAAATCTCAAGTTTAAGAATATTTCTTGTGATAAAAACGGTCAAAAGCAACAGGATTATAACCGCATATGCTCTGACGAAGATCAGCGTCCACTTTTTTCTGTCATCCAATACTGAGAGACGGGAACTGAAAAGATGAATGTTTTGGGCTTTCAGTTTTATTGCAATTAATGCCAGGTAAACAAAACACTGAACATAAAGTACACTGATAAGGATGTTGCCGAAATTTGTGAACACAATTAATTCCCTGGGTGAAATCAGTAAATAAGATAGCATGATACCAAAGATGATCGTAAAGGGCAGGAAATGAAGAGTGTCTGTTCTTTGAATCTTCTTTTTATCACCAATAACCGACAACATATAAAAGTACAATATGGGAGCCGAGATAAATACAAATAAATTGGCAAGATATGCAGGCATAATTAAGAAATGGCCTTTGAAAAACAGGAAGAGATAGCCCGAAAGGAACAGGGTAAAACTGAGAAACAGAAAAGCCAGGATCAAACGGCTGAATGATTTTCCCTTTGTCCGGAACAGATGTATGACAATGATGATGCTTTGCAGGAATGCAAAAACCACCAGTATTCTTAGTATGAGAAATATAGACATGTTTACAAATATAAGCAATCCGTGATCATGACAGCAATTGTGGTAATCCAGGAGTTTCAATATGGTATGAACGGATTGGCTAAACTGCATTTTAATGCTGTTCAGGTTTGTTATAGCTCTTTATTCCTGTTCTTAAAACACAATGCTTTCTGTGGACATGGATCAAGACAAACTCTGCAATTTGGAGGGCATTCGACATTATTTATTAAATCATCGGGTTCAATTTCAATATCTGTTAAAACTGTTCCAATGTAAACCATATTACCAAATTCCGGTGTAAGTAGTAATGTCTTTCTTCCATGTATTCCGAGACCAGCATTATGGGCAGCATGTCTTATCAATAAAATACCTTGTCCATGCATTTTATCATTGTGTTTTCTAAAATAATGCCCCGGTAAATTTTAGCGTCAGTAATTACTTTAATTCAAGGTTCATTACCTAATCATAACTTTCATTCAAATATTTGGCAACATTGTCCAAATTTTTCAGCATACTCTCAGGTATCATTACCTGACCGTACATTATTGAATTATGTGATATGACGATTGTCAAATTAATTCTTCAATGTATCTTTTTTTTACAATATTTCCCATTCTTCTATTTCGCCCTCTACTTCATAGAAAAGTGGATGTAGTTCAATTTCTGTTTCCTGTGATAATTTATGAAATCTTTCCTGATCCCTTATTTCCAGCTTTTTTAACAAATGCTTTTTTTCATATTGAATCTGACCTTCTGTGACAGGGAGGCTCACGTTTGTTATATTCCAATTTATTTTCTTCTTATTAAAATGATATCCCCTTTTCAAGGATTCCTTACAAACCGCCTTTAAGTAATGATCGATTGAATCTAAAGCATGCGTTGAGTTTTTAAACCGAATGAGTTGAGGATGATTTTTATAGCCTTTTGTATTACCAAGTAAGACATTTTTTGCAAGCAAGGTTTCGCGCCAAAGCGCTACCAGTCCTTTCACATCTAAATACTTTGGATGAAGAGACCAGATTCTCATGGTCGATATATTTTTTCAAGAACCATGGTTCTGTAATCGAAAATTTCGTTCAAGATACCCAATGCTTCTTCAATTTGTTTTTCGGCTTGAGTTTGCGGGTTAAACATAAAAACGACTTCGCCTGATTTATTGATAAGACTTAAATAGCTAATGAATAAAAGAAAACAGATTGCCAGATAAAACAAATAAAAATTTCCGGACCGTTTGTATTTCAAATTATCAGGGTAAATATTTCCAGATAATCCTGTTATCGCTTTCCAAAATACTGGCTTGATGTTTATGGTCCAACGATCTGTTTGGTAAACAACTTTTCGAAATTTGCCACAGCAATAACTTAAAGGTAAGTCCCAAACTACAAAAAGAATCAACCACCTATTTTTTACGATGTAATCCATTCATTCATATTTTTTAGGGAACCAGGGAAAAAAGGGACTTGTTTTTCGAATGTAATCGCGGTATTGTGGTTTGGACTCATTGAGGCTTTTTTCAAGTAATGCAACGCCTGAAAATTTTATAATTAGCAGGGTCATAATAACCGAGCCAATAACCGGCCAGTAACTTCCGGCGGCAATACTGAAAATTCCAAATGACCACCACACTGACGAATCACCAAAATAATTGGGGTGCCGGGTATATTTCCAGAAACCTGTGGTTAGTAATTTGCCTTTGTTGTTTGGATTCTTCTTAAATCTTGCCAACTGATAATCGCCCCCGGCTTCAAAAAAGAAGCCAATAGTAAAGACGACCATGCCAAGATAATCCATCCAGTTTAAACCGCCGGATCCGCTTTGTGAATTTACACCCAATAAAGGGAGCGAAACAACCATTATTAAAGCGCCCTGTAGCAAAAAAACCTGAAAATAGCTAAACCACCAATAACGCTCTGCCCCATATTTTCGTCGGAATTCCTGGTAACGAAAATCTTCCCCTTTCCCCATGTTTCGCCATGAGAGATAGATAAAAAGCCGTAATCCCCACAAGGTAACCAAAACCAATAAGAGTATTTTGCGAGGAAAGAAGTCGCCTGAACTAAAAAAGTAGAATGCATTGATAACGACAAAACCTATTCCCCAAAACAAATCAACAATACTCACATTTTTTATGATCACACTAAGGCCCCAAATCAAGGTGACAAGAATAAAAACGATTAGCGAACCCTGAAAAAATAAAGATAACATAAGCTGGATATTAATTGTTAAACAACATTGAAATAGCAATGGCGCCATTACCGGCATGCATACCAATTACAGGCGAAATATCAACTACGGAAACCGGTTTTTCCCGGTGATTTCCAACATTTTCATTTCAGCTTTTTGAGCTCCATCAGGATTATGTGCATGTAAAACAATATAATTCCATACTGACTTTTCACGTCCAATTTCTTCAATATGTTTAAATATTTTTTTTAAACTGGCTTTTTGACTAAAGGTCTTTCCAAATAACAGTGATTTACCCTCATCATTCATGGAAATAACCGGGTTGATCCCAAATATATTGGCAATAAACCCTGCAGGTTTCGAAACCCGGCCGCCTTTTATCATGTACTTTAAGTCTTTGACACTCACAAATATTTTAGCCTTGGAAATATCCGTTTTCAACGATTCCACAATCGATTCAGGAGCTTGGCCTGCCTCTATACTTTGTGCTGTTTTGAGTACCAGTAAACCAAGTGCTCCCGACAAATTTTTTGAATCGACAACATAAACCGGTTTCTTAAATTCTTTCTTGATCCGTTGACCTGCGTTAACACTATTTGCAAAAGTTCCGCTAAACTGCGATGTAAGGTGTATCGAAATAATTGCATCGTAATGCGATGCCAGGTGTGAATACAAATTTGTGAAAGTACGCTCGTTAATCTGTGATGTTTTTGGGAATTCCGGACTGCTTTCGAGTAAATCGTAAAACTGCTCAGGCTGTATGGTTATTTTATCCAGGTAATGATTGTCTCCAAAATTTAAATTAAGAGGTACGATATTGATTTGGAAATAATCAATCAAATCCTGAGAAAGATCGCAGGTAGAATCAGTAACCAAAGCTATATTCCATTTTCTTTTGTGTGCCACTTCCTGCTGACGTAGCATGTCGTCAACTTTTTGTAAGGTAATTGTACCGGCATTTTTAAGTTTATAAAAAAGTTCGGCCGGATGGTTGGTGTGTAAATGGATCCTACAGGTATTCATAGAACCTGCTACAACCACAGAATCACCATTCTCTCTTAGAAATTGCTTTAATCTACCGGTACTCATTTGCACATTTTTTATAATGGCCTCTGTACAATATCTGAAAACAAAATCTTCATCAACCATTTCTTCAGAATGAATAAGCGATACAGCTTCAATTTGTTCTAAACCGAGCCCCCTGATGTTCCTGTTTTTAATAAATTCAATCACGCCTTGTAAAAAAACCACAAACCCTTTGGCACCTGCATCAACAAAACCATATTTTTTCAAGACTTTAAGTTTTGAAGTTGTTTCAACTAAGGATTTTTCCAATACTACAATAGAATCCATAATCACTTTCTTAAAATCGTGAAATGTTTCTTTTTTACTGCTCAGAAAATCAGACCAATCACGAATAACGGTTAGCATTGTACCTTCAATCGGATTGGCAATGGCTTCATACATATATGGGATCGAATTTTTTACACTTTCGGCAAATTCATGAAGGGTGATAACATGTTTGTTTTTTGTTTCATTACTTAATCCGTGTAAAAACTGGGCAAATATTACCCCCGAATTTCCGCGTGCTCCAATTAATGCCGCATCTGCAATATTCCCAATTGTTTTTTTATACGATTTATGAGGTTTGATATTATCGATTACTGCTCGAATGGTAGATGCAAGGTTGGTTCCGGTATCTTTGTCGCGCACAGGAAATACATTTATCCGGTTGAGTTCTGCCTGATTTTGCAGTACGTGCCTGCTTCCGGCAATAAATCCATAATAAAGAAATTTTCCGTTGATTACCTGTCCAGATGTTGCATTCATAGATTTGAATTATTGAAAATTAATTAGTATGCTTTTCATATTCAATGATTATTTTTGAGCTACTTTCATGAGTTTTGACATATTGTATCCCCGTTTTTCTAATTTCTCAAGAAGGGCATTGTATAAATTATCATCTATTTGGGGAGTACGGCTTAAAATCCATAAATAATCATCAGAACTACTTCCAATTATTGCCCATTGGTAATTTTGGTCGAGTTCCAAAACATAATAGTCACTATAAAAGAACCAAAAGAAAGATACTTTAAATTTTGCAGGTTCGTTTTCAGGATCGGGGATTTTAGCCTTTCCGATGGCTTCCGATAATTTACCCGAACGACTTTGCAGGTAACCACTGTTTATCACCTTTATTTTGCCATCGTCGCGCATCGAGTAGTTTGCTGTAACACCTATAAGTCCGCGTTCAAAAGGATGGTCGTAACGAGCAATTTCATACCAGCCTCCCAGGTACTTTTCAAGGTCTAATTCTTTGACTACCGTTTTATCTATCATCGATTTTGAACCATTAAAACTATTTAATGCAATACCAATAACCTCCAAACCAATTGCGATGTACAAGATACTAATTTTCTACCCACTCAGCGTCATTGATAATTTTCAAAATACGAACTATACACTTAATCCCTGAATTCACTGCTATATCGGCTATTATTTTTATACATTGTTGAACTAAATCCTCCTTTGGTCGGATAGCTAATCCATTCAACCAAATTTAATGTTTTTCTATATGTATAACAGAAATTATTAACCCAAAAATTTCCATATGCGAAAAAAGAATTCTATAACCATTGTAAAAAGGGCTATCATCATTCTTGTGCCCGAATTTGAAGAGCGGGTAAAAAAGCTTGGACAACTGGCAATCCAAATTTCCCACCGATTAACCGTTTTCCATCACGGGAAAAAACAAAAAAACAAACAAACCATTCGATAAGTGCATAACCCTGAATGCCGGATGTAGTTCAAAATATACTCCTCGCTCGGTCTTGCAGACCGCTCAGAGTCCTATTTATTACCATGCGTTTTTACCTAAATTTATAATTACAATTCAAACAGTTATCTCTGTGTACGCTCAATCCTGAACCACATTTCTCACATTTCCACCTTTGCTCTTCTAAACGGAGAAATTCTTCCAATCCATTTTCTTTGATAAAATGCAGATTTTCAAACATACTCATTCCGTAATTTGTTCGGTAACGTTTATCAAGTGTTTTTAATCTTCGACAAGGATACTTCGAACAATCATAACAAAATCCGGATTCTGTTTTGTTTAAATCCTCACACCTAACAACTGTACAACTTTTACAAGCTTTTGGCTTATTCGTATCATTAATCCCAAGACATCCACCACAGGGTTTTCTTTCGCGAAGATGACCAATGCAAAGTCCACAATTCATTCCGCACGGAGCAATCAAATCAGCGTATTTAAAATCTCTGTTCATTTCAGTTATTTGTCCATAGCCTGTTTTCTAATTTCTTTTGGCATTTTCTCTATAGCATACCTAAAGGAAGTCCAAGGCATGATTGATTTGTTTTCCATCACAAAATCAAACACAACTTGTTGATGTGATTCACTGGCAGCATTTAGCATCCATCCATAGCCTTTTTGTACCAAATCATCTTTATCAAGAAACAGATTATCTGCAATTTCAAGAATTGTCTCCAGAAACAATCCTTTTCTTGCTGGTATAATTAAAGAAACAGCGGAAGCTCTTCCTACACATCTGTTTTTTGATTTTGCAAACTCTTTTAGTTCCACCAAGAAATCGGGGTACATTTGAATAAATTCACCTACTGTATGATTGCAAAATGTATCACATGATGCCCAATTGTTTATATACAAACCAATCCAATTTTTGAATCTTTTAAAATCGTTGGGCAGAAAACTTTTTCGAAGCGAATAAGTCCAATTACACGCAATGAATGATTCTTCTAATATTCCAGATTGCCAAAGAATTTCAATTAGTCTAAAAATTTCTGCTTTATCTAGTGCTTCTATCTCCTTAGAACTATCCTTACTGATTTTGTTAACTATAGGTACTTTTACTCCATAAAACTCAATTTCTTCTTTAAAGAATCTTTGACTATTTCCTTTTGACCTGATGTCGATGCTTACTTCAAGTTGATTTTTTATTTTGTCAATAATATCATTCATCTTTAATAGTAGATTGTTCTTGTTTCAAATGCACGGTAAGGTTTGTGTAAGAAGCGTTGGGCATTTCAACGCATTTCACTTTCAAACTGCAGATATGTTATTTTACTGTATTCACTTTAAAATTTTCACCGTCCGCCCAAGGCTTTTACACATTGTGTGTGCCCTGCATGAACATGCATTGCACACACTCCGGAAGCTTTATAAAAAGTTTAAAAATACAAATAAAC
>CAYXUU010000013.1:0-110052 GCA_964468645.1 uncultured Bacteroidales bacterium | reverse complement strand
CTAGTAGTGCGTTCATAAATTAAGTTGACAAACCCAATGTTTCAACTTTTTCTTCATCCATTTTATATTTCCATTTAAAAACAACAGGCTCTTGGTTTATATGATCGATTCCCTGATATATTCTTTGTTTAAGTTCTTCCTTGCTATCAACTCGTATTTGCCTAAGGAAAGATCTTGATATCTTGCTGAAAAACATCTCAATGATATTTAACCATGATCCATGAGTTGGGGTAAACACAAACTCAAATTTTCCAGGGACGCTTTCCAAAAACTTCATTGTTTCTTTTGATCTATGGGAAGAATGGTTGTCAAGTATTATCCTTATTTTCCAATCTGCCGGGTAATGGTCTATGAGTTTTTGCAAGTATTTTATGAATTCAATACTTCGATGCCTGTTTTCAACAAGCGGTATTATGATTCCGTCATGCAAGTCTATTCCGGCAAGCAATGACAGGGTCCCCAGTCTTTTGTATTCAAAATCACGGCCTATGGTTTTGTACTCGCCCGGAACAGGAAGTAATTGTGCAGCAATGTTTTTTATAGCCTGTATGCCTGGCTTTTCATCATATGATACAGTTGTCTGTTTTCTTGCAGATGCTTCCTGGTTCTCTTTTTCTGACTCATTTGTGTTTATCATTTGCACTTCTTTGTAAACCGACAGTACCTGTGCCATTTTTTCTTCAAACTGTTCATCCCTGCATTCAAGATAATATGTTATTTTGTGAGGTTTTATACCTTCTTTCTCAAGTATGCCATGCACAAGGCTCTTGCCTGCATTTTTTAACCTGGGATAACCTTTAGCTTCACAGTTCTCCCTGATGTGTTTGGATAGCAAACTATAAGTCCAAAGTTCATGTGCATATCCGTAATCTTTTGGCGAAGAACATGCTAAGTTTACCACCCATGCCTTGTCCTCATCACTGATCTCAGCACTTACGCCCCTGCCAGACAAATCATTAAGTGCAGAAATGGGACCAAATGCCAAAGCCTTGTCTATGTTTGCATAGACTGACTCTCTGCTTAAATCAACTGATTTTGCAATTTCCGATACAGGCTTTTTGTCCATGTACATGAGAAATATTTTTGCCCTTTGAACCTTCCGGTACTCCTGGGTTTTACTCTTTGAAATCATTGTTAATTGCTCTTTATCTTTATCAGAGCATATTAGCTTGCCACGTTTCTTGTATGCCATAATTGTTTTGGCACAAAGATACGATTTATTTATCGATATGTCAAGTTATATTATGAACGCACTACTAGTTCATCAAAGATTTCCTGTTGCAATACCGTTTCATAGGAAGTGCTGTCTATCCGGCCAATGATATGACCTAACAATCCCATTCCTGTATTTGAATAAGACCAAGACGTGCCAGGAGTGAATTCAAGTTCGCAGAAATTCGTTAAGTAGTCATACACAATTTCTGTGGTATAGGCTGCATAGGGATTATAAGGGTTGTAACCAATAGGGCGCGGATAGTCAGAATCTTGCAATGTACGAGGAATACCTGATGTATGAGTAACCAGATGTATAAACCTGATCTCCTCTCCGCCATTCTGTGGGAGTGATACCGAATCTGCAGGCAGATAATGTTCTACCGTGTCATCATCAAGTACTCCTTCCATCATAAGTTTCGACAATAGAATGGCTGTGAATGTTTTGGACATCGAACCAATTTCAAATACCGTATTTATGTCCGGAGGCTGATCGGTGTTAAGGATCTTTGTTCCAAACGAAAACATCTGTCGTTCCTGGTCCTTATTAATAATACCAACCATAGCCCCGGTTCGCACATATTGCCCTACAAGGTAGGTGATCTCCTCTTCAAGGTTATCAAAAACAACAGGCTCTGGATCTTCATCCTTCTTACATGCTGAAAGGAAAATAAATACAGCGAATACTAACCAGATTATTGAATGCTTACTATCTTTCATGCGATGACTAATTAAGTAGTAAAATGTCATTTTCCACGGTTAATAAAAAGTTATTTAACTCCTGTGGAATCCGGGTTTATTTAGTAATACATAAAAGTAACTAAGTTTAATGACAATATTTGAAGTTTAGGGTTGCAAAACAGGGAATGATTAAGGTTGCCAACCTTTGAAAGGTTGGCAACCTTGAGCTCGATTGGTCTTAAAGTACTGAGTGTTAAGGTTAAAATGCTAAGTTATGCCGGAATTTCAATAACCACCCTTGTTCCGGCAGGGGTGTTGAGACCATTATTCAGGTCATCAATTCTCAGCGTGATTTTCTTTTTAAGTTTTTTGTTCAGTAGCTTGATACGCTCCATAGTTATCGCTGTTGCCAGCGATCTATGGCCTTTATTTTGCTCATATTGTATTTCCTGTGCCTTTTTCCTGCCTATACCATCATCCTTGAGCTCTATAAGGATCATGTCATTTCCTGAAGTGAATGAAATACTGATCTTCCCTTTACCTTCCTTATGTTTAAAACCATGCTCAATAGAATTCTCAATAAAAGGTTGTAGTAACATGGGTGGGAGGCTTGTGCTCTCAGTGTCAATCATTTCATCTATATCAATAGAATATTCAAACTTTTCAGGAAAACGGATCTTTTGCAACTCAAGATAATTTTCTATTGTGCTTATCTCCTGTTCGAGGCTGATATATTCTTCAACAGAGCAGTCAAGGATATTACGGACCAGTTTTGAGAATTTGGAAAGATACTGACCCGCCATAGCTGATTCTTCATGAATGATATAGTTATGGATACTTGAAAGCGAATTAAACAGAAAATGGGGATTCATCTGGGAGCGGAAAAGTTTTTGCTGTATCAACAGGGTATTTTGTTGTTCACGGAGTTTATTCTGACGGATTAATACGGTGGCAAGAACGATTACCATTATTACCAGCACGCCAAGGCCAATCATGAAATACCCTGATTGTTTCAATTTATATGTCGCAAAATCATTCTCACGGGATAAAAAACCTATTTGCTCTTCTTTTTGTTCTGTTTCATACCTGGTTTGTAATTCAACAGTTTCATGGTTGCGAATTAACATATTTAAAGTATCGGCGGCATTTGAGTAGGCGATATGATATTTCAGTGCCAGATCAATATTGTTCTTTTCTATATTGATCTGGTATAATCTGTATAATAACCATTTTCCTGTTTTCCATATCATCTGTTTTTTATGACTTAGAGGGATGGGTAAATACAATTCGAGACCCCAGTATATTATTGTTTTCAGAGAATCATACCTGTACCATGAATTCTTCCGGGTCATTTCATTAAAGAGTTCTTCAGCATATTTGTAATACTTTTCTGCCATGATCATATTATTCTCTTGCTGGTATTCATATCCCAGATTGTTGGCAGCATACATCCCCCACAATAATGCCCCGGTTTTACTGTACCATTGATACGCAATATCCTGATAGTATATGGAGGAGTCAGCTTCTCCAATTGCACTATATATGAATGCTTTCCATTGATATGCACGATACTTTAATGCGACAATGTTTTTATTTATCAACGGATAATTCAATGCCATGTCCAGATAGGCAAATGCACTGTCGATTTTACCAATGGCAAAATAGTTGATTCCGAGTTCAATGGTAATGAACATTATCTCAGTAGCCGAAAAACCGTTTTGTACCGCTGCTTTATAGGTTTCTAATATAATCTTAAACAATTCCCTGGAGTCCACTCCCAATTCCCAATTGGCAAGATAAATCCCACCCCTCACCTTTGTTGTATCCTGCAGACTACCAACTGTTGTACCATCTTCCAGTCTATCCCGAAACTTATGTAACGAAATCAATGCATATTCGACTGATTTCTCCTTATTATTTGCAAAATAGTGTGTGCAGGCAATATCCCAGTAAATATCGGCAACCGTATGTGCCATACCAAGTTCATCATATATACGCTGAGCATCATAAAGGTTATTCAGGGCTTCCGGATAGTCACTCAGGAAAAGATTTATGTGTCCGAGATTGCGGTAAGCCATAGCAATACCTTCCCTGTAATCAAGGTTTTTTGCCAGTGGCATAGCTTCTTCTGCATACTGCTGGCTTAACTTATACTCATCATTAAAGCAGTAGGAACGTGATAGGTTGTTTAATGTAATAATCCTCTCCTTCCCAACCTGGTTTCTCAGGATCATGATCATGCTGTCGATATCATGTGTTTTAAAGTTCAGGTACTTTTGAGAAAATGAGTATGTAGATGACAAAATGAGTAAAATGAGTATGATATTTCTTGCAAAAAATGTCATTAATGTTTAATCATTGAGTTGTTAAACATAAACCACCGGTATTTCAAACACGACTTTTGTCCCAACCGGGTTGTTGGCTTCATCTTCTAAATCAATAATGTTTAACGTGATGTTTTTCTTCATTTTTTTATTTAAAATCCCGATTCGTTCATAGGTTATTGATGTTGCATATGATTTGTGATCTTTATTATGTACAAGTAATATTTCCTTTGCTTTTTCCCTTCCGATCCCGTCATCATTTAGCTCAACTCCCATCATACCATTCTTCGCTCTAAAACAGATATTTATTGTCCCCCTGGTTTCCTTGTGCTTAAAACCATGTTCAATTGAGTTTTCTAAGAAGGGCTGTAAAAGCATAGGAGGAATGTATGTGATTTCTGTATCAATTTTTTCATCTATCTCAATGGAGTAGTTGAATTTTTCAGGAAAACGAATTTTCTGCAATTCAAGGTAATTCTCGATTGTACTCAGTTCTTTTTCCAATGAAATATGTTCTTCAACAGAACTATCAAGGATATTTCGCACAAGTTTGGAGAACTTGGATAGATACTGTCCGGCCCTGGCCGATTCTTCATGAATGATGAAGTTATGGATACTGGAGAGGGAATTGAAAAGAAAATGCGGATTCATCTGTGAACGGAAAAGTTTTTGTTGTAACACCAGGCTTCTTTGTAGTTCGCGGAGTTTATTCTGACGTACTAAAACAATAGCAAGAACAACAATGAGGACAACAAGGATTGCCAACCCAGTGATAAAAACCCTGGACTGCCTCAGTTTAAATGCTGTAAATTCATTTTCCCTGGAAAGTATATCAATTTGTTCTTCCTTTAATTCCGTTTCATACCTGGTTTGCAATTCCATGGTTTCACGATTTTGTTTCAATGCATTTAAGGTATCCTTAGCATTGGTATAAGCAATATGATATTTAAGCGATTCATTGTGTATTTGCCTTGCCTCATAGAGTTTATATAACCCGTCATACATCCATACACCTGTTCCCCACATCATCTCTTTTATTTCCTTAAATGGTAATGGTATATACAGCTCCGTGCCCCAGGATGCAATGTGTTTCAAAGAATCATACCGGTACCATGAATTCCTTGATAACCACTCATTAAAGATTTTCTCGGATTTCAGGTAATACTTTTCTGAATTTATTAAATCATGCTTTTCAAGATATAATGCTCCAAGCCAGTGTGATAAATCCAGGGCAAAATATAAGAATCCTTTATTATCATACCACTCAAAAGCTGCTTGAATAATGTTGATAGCTGTATCAACTTTCCCTGAATAATAATATAGATATGCCAGGTAGGTTAATGGCCTGTATTTTAGTGCCTCTATACTTGGATTATCATCAGGAAATGATAATGCTTTATTAATATATTTCTGTGCGCTATCTGTTTCACCAAGGTTATTATATCGATCAGCTATAAGAAACGTATTCAGCATCAATTCTGTTATTCCGAAATTATTCTTTTCTCCAACTTCCAGGACCATGAGATAACATTCAAGTGATTTATCATACATGCCAGACAATAAGTAAGAAAGTCCCATTCCCTGAATCGCATTGATGGTATCTCTTACATCTCCAACGGTTTCACCACCCTCTAGCGGTTCACGAAATATATCCAGCGCAAGCTGACAATATTCAATTGCTTTTTCATAGTTTGCGGCATAAAAATTTACCACAGCAATACCTGCATAGATTCTTGCCATATTATATCTGAGGTTCAGATCCTCAAATATGTCAAGAGATAAATAAAATTTACTGAGTGCATCAACATAATTACTTTCAAAATACGATACCCAGCCTAAAATCCAGTATGCTTCAGCTATGCCTTCCTGATACCCAATTTCACTGGCTATTTCAATAGCTTTACCGGCGTATTGTTTACTTAAGTCAACATCATCATAAGCAATTGTAATCGCGTGATTATTTAAAGTATTTATTCGCTCTTCGCCCTGCTGGTTTAAAAGAACCGCTTGCAGGCTATCGACATTGTATTCGCCCAGGGGGAGATACTGCTGGGAGAAGGTATAAATGGAAAATGAGAACATAATGAAAGTGAAAAAGCCTGATGGATACTTTCTGATTATTTTCTGCATATTTTGAAATGTGTTTAAGCCATTACTACTACCTCTTATGAATAATTCCACACCCTTGTTCCCTTTCAAAGGGGGAAACGCCTGATATAGCTTTTTTAGAAAACATTCAACTTCCTTGTGGTTTTGATATCTGAATACCGAGAACCATTTGAAGATTTCAGAAGTATTTGATGATCTATTATTCCAAAATAGATCTTCAATCTTCTATCGTTAATCGGTGTTCGTTATTAAAAACTATTTATTCCAGGGATGCTATCTCTTCCGATACCATCGGGACGGATTTCATCCCTTGCCTACCTACATATTTACTGCTTACTGCCTACTGATAACTTATCCGCCAATCCGCTCAAACAACTCCAGCAACTGTGCCCTTCTGCGTGATGCCACCGGCACCCTGTGATCATTAACCAGGATGATATTTCCGCCATCAGCCTTTTCAAATCGCTCAATATGTGACAGGTTGATCAGGAAAGATTTATGTACCCTGAAGAAACCATAGTCATTTAGCATATCATCATATTCTTTGAGGTTAACTGATACCGTGACATTGTTCCCATTTTCAAGGTGAAATGTAGTGTAGTTCACATCCGATTCGCAAAAGATGATATCACCAATCTTCACCAGGTGAATATTATCAAAAGTTTTCAGAACAATTTTCTTTTTTGATTTATCTTCAGTTTGGATATTATGTTCAAGGGTGTTGAGCTGGGTTGAAATTTCTTTCATCAATATATCTTCTGCTTTGTTGACTGCCAGAACCAGGTCATCCACATCAACGGGTTTAAGCAGGTAATCAAGGGCACTGAATTTAAATGCCTGCAGGGCATATTGATCGTATGCAGTTACGAAGATAACCTTGAAATCGATGTTATCGATCTGTTTCAGAAGGTCGAAGCCTGTGCCATCATCCATTTTAATATCAAGCAGGATAAGGTCAGGATGGTATTTTGTGATGACTTCAACTCCGGTTTTTACACTGTCGGCCTTGGCAATGATCTTCACATTGGGGCAATATTGCTTTACCAGCTTTTCCAGTGATTGCCGCATATGGGCTTCATCATCGACGATGATGGTTCGTAGCATTTTGTTTGATAAATTTTTATTAAAGATATTCATTAAATACATACCTGTCAAGATAAAAGGTTCACGGTTTTATTATTTCATGGTTTCATGGTTTCATGGTTTCATTGTTTTGGCCATTGGTCATCGGACATACTATAGTTATTCAATGGTTATTCTATAGTGATTCAATTGTTTTATGTTGTTGTTTCTTTCAAACTAATCCATTAAGACAACATTAAAATGTTCTATTCTTAACATCAACCAGCACCATCCAATCCGGATAATACTTCAATATAAAGATAAATCACCTTCAGATCAGGTATGACACAACTGAATAAACGTGTAGATTCAATCATTAAATGCAGTGATCTGGTTGGGGAATGTACTGGTCAAAACAAAGGTTAGGTTGTAGATATTCATCGGATGAATCACTTCGAAAAGGCTTTTGATGCTATCTTTTTATATATGAATTAATGTTATTTTATGTCTGCAAATACTGATCACCTTTGCAATTCAGGCTACGCCATAGGTGCACCTTGTTTGCAGCATATTTGAAATACAGGAATCAGCGTAGTCTGAAACGAATAATCATACTTGTAACGATAAGAATAATGCCCACGAAGACTGCCCGGTCGTTAAGAGGGACGGGAGGGGGTGGGTGCCTCATCACGGAAGCTTTAGAACCGCTGGTACTATGATCGGTAAAGGCAACGTATGGTGATCCGTTGCCATCCAGGGCGATACTGGTGTAAGTAGCTTCACCAGCAGTAAAACCTTCATCGCCAACCGGAATCCATGCCGATCCGTAATATTTCATTACTGTGGCTTTTCCTGCCTTACCCTTATCCCAAAAAACAACATGAGGTTTTCCATAACCGTCGAGGGCGATGCGGGTGTTATACACCACGCCGGCAGAAAAACCTGCCGTACCAACCGTAACCCATTCATTAACTTTATATTTCATCACGGTCACCTTTTCTGCGTTGCCATAATCCTTAAACACAACATATGGTGTTCCACTGCCGTCAATGGCAATATCGGGATAATCGACCGCACCAGGTGAAAAGCCCGGTGTACCAACCGTAACCCAAGCCGAACCGTTAAATTTCATCACTGTCGCCTTCTGCGATTTGCTGTGATCCTCATACACAATATATGGCGTACCGTTGCCGTCAATAGCGATGTTGGTATGATCAGCCATACCAGCAGAAAAACCTGTTTTACCAACCGGAATCCAAACAGATCCGGTAAATCTCTTCACTGAGGCTTTCTGTGAGTTACCATAGTCCTTATACCCAACATAAAGTGTTCCACTTCCATCGATGGCGATGCTGGTGTAAGAAGCCTCGCCGGAAGAGAGTTGTCCGCCAACCTCAACCCATGTCGAACCATTATATTTCATCACTGTGGCCCTCTCATCATTACCGTCATCCTTAGATACAACATATGGTGTTCCGCTGCCGTCAATGGCGATGCGGGTGAAAGTAGCCTTCCCAAAAGAGATGCCCGCCGCGTTTCCAACCGGAACCCATGCAGAACCGTTGTATTTCATTACTGTCGCCTTATAATTAAAATAAGGCCAACCATCAGCACGATAAACAACGTATGGTGTTCCGTTGTTATCAATGGCGATATCATTCCAAAAAGCAGTACTGGCAGAAAATCCTGCTGTACCTACTGTATTCCACTGTGCTTTAAGGCTGGTGTTAACTGTTAAAATAATTATTAGTATTGTTAATCTGGGAAGGTTTTTCATTGTAAAAATATATTTGTTAATTATATATATATAAACTTGTTCTTACCAGGATATATTCAATATAATATCCTTTTCTTGCTTTTATTTAAATGAAGTGCATTTAATTACGTTTGTATGCCAGACCAACAGCCAATTAAAAACTGAAAAAGACATGTATTGGTTTTGATGGATAAAGATACTAAATAAAAAGAATAATATTGTAATTGAAAGAATCCTTCATCTAGCTACAACAAATCTGGCGCATCCTGTTAAATTCTCTGTCCTGAACCTGATCAGATAGATTCCATCAGGAATGGCAGAAATATCTATTTCAGTTTCTTTACTATTAAACGCAATTGATTTTATCAATCGCCCTGAACAATTTATAATGTCAACGGTATTTATGTTAAGGATTGAACTGATGAATAATTTATCATTTGCAGGAACCGGATATATTTTAACATCACCCGGATTTAATCCTGCAACAGGATCAATTCCAAGATTATGATTTATATAGTCGGGAATCAGAAGCGTATCTGAACCATATTCATTGTAGACGATAAGTGTAACATCAAAAGTTCCGGTATTGTTGTAGACAACCACCGGATTTTGCGCTGTTGATGTTTCAGGTGTGCCCCCCTCAAATTCCCATTCCCATGATGTGGGGTTATTGCTTGAAAGATCTGTGAAATAAACAGTATCTCCTGCTGCGATGATCGTGGTATCGGCACTGAAATCAGCAACCGGATTATATAAATCAAAAAATGCTACGATGTTATTCAATAATTCATCTCTTGTCCCATATTCAGTGTCTTCAAGATGAGCCAGCGAATATGAAAATACAAATGTTTTCTGACCATATTCCCCTTCTCCCTGTACAGCAACTACGCCATAATTCTGCTCTTCAAAAACTGAAATACCATAGCTGCCCGGTGTCAGGATATCAATATACCAGTTTGGTGCCTGGCTGGAGCCGACAAATTTCAGGTCTTCACCAATTGAGCCGGGAAGACCGTTTAGCATAGTTAAAGCATTGATGCCTAATGGTGTTTCCACTTCCTTTATTCCAAACAGGTCAATCATCTCTTCAAGGTTCGGATAACCAAAGTAGGCCATCCCGCCAAAGAATGATCCGCAATCAGCATATACTCTGCCTCCTTTCACAAGATACTCTGATATGGTCTCAGTCATCTTCAGGGTAATGATCGTTCCCATGTTAATATATTGCCCGTAATTGCCAAAAGATAGAAAGACAGCATCAAATCCGTTCAGTGAATAAGGAAAATGTGTAGTGTAAGATACTGGTAAATCCTGTTCAATAAGAAACTGGTAAATGGAATCCCCACTATAGGCATTACCGGTTCCTGAGCCCTGGAATACAAGGATATCATCAGGGGCAATAATTATCTGGAATGAAAGGGTATCTCCCCAGGTAATTTCAGCTTCAGCACTTGTAACGAGTTTTAGACTGGTAAAATGGCTGGTAGCTTGATCTGAGATTTTAAATTGGAATACGTGATCAAGGTTGAAATAATTATCCGCAGGGACAATGCCTGAAAAGGAATTCTCTAAAATAGCAATACAGGGATCATCGCTAATAAGTTTAAAAGTTACATTATCAGCACTTACACCAAAGCTGTAATTTCTCATTTCAAAACTCATGCTAACCGTATCGCCCGGTTCCAGCATATTATTACCATCGGTATCATGGCAGGTATACCCCAGTAAATTAAGTGCTATTTCTTGCTCAAGAGTGATATTTGTTATATCAAGGGCTTTGAAAGCATTGATACGGCCCGAACCTAACATGTTCTTATAAGCTGTATTGATGGTATCAATATTGTCAGCAGTAGCCAGCACCTGAGTTATAACCTTTTCTGACGTCCATTCGGGGTGATATGACTTAACAAGACCGAACAGACCGGCAGCGAGTGGTGATGACATAGAAGTGCCCGACCAACGCGAATAGGTGTTATTCTTTGTTGTACTGTATATTCCATCTCCGGGGGAACTGATAGATATATTCGGGCCAAAATTGCTGAAACTTGCTTTATAGTCGTTGTCGACAACGGAAGCAACAGAAATTACCCCCGGATAGTTGGAAGGATAATGATGATCTGTGAATTGATTATCATTACCAGCAGAGGCGACCAGAATACTACCCAACCCAATCGCATAGCTAATTACTTCGAAATCAGCCTGGGAATAATAATCAATTCCATAGCTATTTGAAATAACATCCGCACCATTTTCAGCAGCATAAATAATACCATTATATGCATGTATAATGCCACCAGCCTCCCCAGCAGCCTGTACAGGCATTATTTTCAAGTTCCAGCTGATACTGGCAACACCAATGTTATTATTGGTAGTCGCGCTTGCCAATCCTGCGCAATGTGAACCATGTCCATTGCCGGGTAAATGATCTGGATTATTACCTGAATTGTGAAAATTCCATCCGATAAAATCGTCAATGTAACCATTACCATCATCATCAATACCATTCACATCGCCGGGATCGAAAACCCATTCGTCACCGATAAACTCAAGGGTTCTCCAGTCACCATCAATATCCTCACCCATGTTTTGCCAGATGTTATCTACAAGGTCTTCATGGTCCCAGTCAACCCCGTCATCAACAATAGCTATTACAACCTCTTCAAATCCATCTTCTCCCTTATGGATATCCCATGCCTGGGGTGCCCTAATCTGTGGCAAATGCTGACACTGGCCGTATCTGGGATCATCCGGTTCTATATATGAATAGGGTATAGGAATAGGTTCAGCGTATTCAATGTTTGGATCACCGGCAAATTCCCGGGCTACTTTCGTTATTGGATATTCTTCAGGAAATTCTATCCTGTATATCCTGGAAAGATCGGGTAAATCAGCTCTCAGTTTTTCCGGATTGTATTTGAAACGTTTCTCAAGAAGATCCACTTTGTATTTTGCAGCTTTCTCATCAAGAGAAGAGATATTAAAAGAGACTTTTCCTCTTTGCATATCAAATTCCCCCACACCTTTCTTTACCTTGATGGTTATCATGCCTTTCTGGAATTGTGGCCTGCTATCATCGATTCTAAATGGAGCGGTTTTTTTTTGATCTTCATTATCTCTGGTGAGGATCATCGAGGTCGTTGACAGGACCAGGATGGCGGCGATTAGGTAGTAGGATTTTTTCATGATTAATTTATATTGTTTATTCGGTAGTTATTCGATTGTTGTTCAATGGTTATTCTGTAGTTCAATATATAATACGTGAACCATGACTCTTCCAGGTCTTCCTGTCGTCAGACTCTGGAAGGTCATTCTGTCAGGGTACATCGTTCTCTATTCACTTTGTTAATTGGGACTTCGGTTTTCAGCTTCAACAATATTCAATTTTATCATTTCATTACAATCAACTTCGATGTTTCAACATGCTCACCCACAAGAAGTCTGACTATATATATCCCATCCGGCAGATCAGAAACATCAGATTGAACAGTATAATCACCCGGGGTTTGTGTCTCCTGTACAATTGTTTTCATCTTTGTTCCATTCAGGGTATATAAGTTTATATTAACCTTACTGCCTGCTGCATACTGATTACTGCCTACTTTGTAATCAAGTTTACAAATATCTTTACATGGGTTGGGATAAACCCTGAAAAGAGAGTTGACAGTTGAGGGTCGAGGGTTGAAGCTTGTTTGTATATTGTCAGCTCTGTCAAAACCATCATCAGACGGCACATACTCATATGCACCCATATCAATCACTTTTACACCATCCAGGTTGCCGTCGATACAACGATTGTGGCCAATGATATCCCAGAAGTATTGCCTTTGATGTGTAAGTGTTTGATGGAATCCTGCGTCAATACATGGGGAGCCCGGCTCAATAGATAAAGGATGCTCTGTTGACCCTGAGAATAAAGGATCTTCATTGATGTTGCCTTCAAGCCATTCTATGGTAGAACTGCCGGTAACAAAAAAGTTATTGGAGTCACCTTTCATATTATTGTTGCCGACAATAAGATCGCTGGCACTGAGAGATACTTCGTAATAATTATTATCCCAGAGTATGCAGTTGAAGATTGTTGTTGGATCACTCCCAGACGAATGAATTGCTCCCCCCCGATTAGCAGAATTACCTGAGAAGGATGTGTTCATAATCATGATACTATCAGCATATGAGATACACAATCCCCCTCCATTGTGGGTGGAGGAATTATTCATAATTACATTGTTATATATTAATGGGGAATTACGGTAACAATAAATACCACCACCGCTTTTTGCCTCGTTGTCTGTTATGTAAAGATTTAAGAGGTAACCACTCATCCTGTAACAATAAATACCTCCGCCGCCACCTGAAGGGGCTGCAATATTACCGCTGATCAGTGCACTGTTACCCAGTATTGTTGATTTACGGGTACAATAAATTCCTCCTCCTCTCCTAGCTTTATTGTTTGATATCAGGACATCAACCAGTTCAATTCCTGAACCATTCCCGACAAACATTCCACCTCCGTATTTTCCAAAGCATGTTTGAATGTTTACACGTTCGAACAATACATCTGACTCATCACAATAAACACCTCCACCCATATCATCATTGAAACCATTTCTTAATGATACATCAGCCATGTAAAATCCATCAACACCGATAATTTTCATGATCAAGGTATCGCTGTCACCATCGATGATGGTATTTTCCGCACCTTCACCAATGATCCACATATCAGACCTTCCGTAGAACGGGAATTGTTCTCCGGTTACAGAGGCGGAATAATTACCCCCTGCCAGATGAATGATATGGGGCGGAACCGAATCGGTTAAAGCCTTGGTTGTTGCAGCATGAAGGGTTAGCAGGGGTTCATCTATACTGGTACCTGAATTATCATCTGATCCATCAGGGCTTACATAGATGTCATACTCACCCTGTCCAAGCTTAAAGTTAAGGATATCAAATTCAAAATTATCCGTTTGATAGGCGAAGTAATCCGAAGGATTTATAACAGAAAAGGTATCTACAATAACAGGTATTTTGCCGCATCTCTCTGAATACAGATCGGCCCCGTTAATAACTGCATTATTCAAATATATGTTACAACGATGATCTGCATCAAAGCCTGCAGTTGATTTGTCAAGGAAATAAATACCCCCACCTGTATTGCCATAATTGCCTTTGACAGTGCATTCTGAAAGAAATGCTCTGGAATGAAATCCGCTGAATATACCGCCACCCTGTATAGCATGATTGCCGTGTATATTTGCACCTATTATATAAGGTTTGGCAGAATTAATAAGGTATATACCTCCGCCATCATTTTCAGAAGTGTTTTCTGCGATGCTGATATCCGTTAACAATGGCTCACCTCCGTCTATATATAAACCTGCACCGTTCTCTGCTTCATTGTTTATGAAATTACATGTTTCCAGTTCAGATTGAGAATTCAGGCAAAACATCCCACCGCCATTAAACCTGGCAGTATTACCCTCGAAGTTCACCTCGACCAGTTTCGCTTCAGTGCTGTCATATAGAAAAATTCCACCTCCGCTTATATATGACCGGTTGTTTTCGAATCTTGTATTATTGATGGTAGGGGAGGATTTTGTGTGGACTATTAACCCACCGCCAGATTCCTGAGCCCTGTTATCTTTAAATACTACATTATCAATATATGGATCAGAATTTACTATTGCCATACCTCCTCCGGATGTAGATCTGTTGGATTCCAGAACAATGTCCTTAAGGATAACATCGGAATTATTACAAAGGATACCGCCACCATCATCATTGTTATGGTTTCCGGGATTTGTCGAGTTGTTATATAAATAAATATTTTGCAGCGTGACAACGGCATTATCCAGGTATATTCCACCACCGTTTTTCGAGTAATTATTGGTAATAGATACATTGTCGGTTATCAATTTACATTCACCGGTGATATAAATTCCGCCGCCTCCACCAATATAGTAATTGGTGGAGTAGTTATGATCGAAATTCACATTGTTCATTGTAATTTCAGAATCTCTCATATATATTCCAGCACCTTCATTGCCTTCATTACTTTGAACGATTATATTATCCAGGGCAAATCTGGAATTTCTTGCGTAAATACCGTTTGTACCCTGCCATACCCTGAAATTATTTATTGAAAAATCTGTGACATCTTCAATATGCAATACCTTACTGGTAAGTTCTCCATTTAAGGTTGTTGTGGAATCAGTGTCACCAATGATATTCACCTTGCTCTGACAGAACAGGGGAAACTGCTCACCTGTTGAAGTACCGGAATATATACCGGGAGCCAGGTGAATGGTATTTGGAGCACCTGATGTGTATATGGTTCTTAGCGCCTCAGTAATGGTTTTCAGCGGATCATCGGGGGTGAGCCCCGTATTTTCATCGGAGCCTGTGGTGCTTACAAAAAGATCCTGGTCGTACTGTGCCTGCATACAATTCAGAATGTTAAAAGTATAGGCAGAAACCGGACAGGCATAATAACCGTTGGGATGTAATACTGAAAATGTATCAACAACAACATCTGTAACATGAGAAGATTCACTGTAAATATCAGATCCGCGAGAAGCTTCATTATGATAAATGTCAGATCTATGGTTATCATCAAAAATCAAAAAGGAATAATCAATATAGACACCACCCCCAAAAATGGCAGCTGTATTATTCTTGATCGTGCAACCAAACAGATTAATGGTTGAGCCATCAAAACTTTGAATTCCACCCCCCTTCTCAGCATTGTTGCCATGAATTTTACAATCTGTCAGATTAACGGTTGACAAATCCTCAATGATCAAACCGCTGTTGATCATATTATCATTAATTTTACTATTGTTGATATTAATATCTGAACCCACGGAATGGATACCGATAGCATTGTCAAAAATGTCTGAGTTGAGGATGGACACAGTTGAGTTGACAACTTTGATACCGGAATATACATTATAGTAAGTGTTCAGTATATTGTTGCGATGTAGCTGAACCTTTAGCAGTTTGATATCCTGACAATTATCGATCAATAATGCAGGAGCGTATTCGCAGTCCCTGATGGTAATATCAGAAATTGAAGGAGAGGAGTTGTTGCAATAAATAGCTGAATTGTTGGCATATTGTATGATCATTTGCCAAAGGCTAATCTGATCAGCATTATATATCTCGAAAACCCGAAATTGTTCTTCACCATCTAATATTGATAAGTCTTGTGAAGATCCAGATACAGAGACATTGCTACGGCAATAAAGCGGGAAGTATTCGCCTGTAAGGCCGCTGCTGTATGTTCCCGGTGCAAGGTGTATAGTATGCGGATTAATTGCTGTACCATGTATCCAGGCGAGTGCATTTGAAATTGTTCTTTTAGGTTCGGAGGGATGTAATCCTGAATTGGCGTCGGATCCTTCAGGGCTTACCCACAGATCTGCTTCATATTGTTCGTTTGTACCTTCCTGGATACTGAATGTATATAATCTGGCAGGATGGGTAAAATAATCATTTGGAAACTCAACAGTAAACCTGTCCAGTACAACGTTGATGATATCACCACTGTTGTTGTAAATATCAAAACCCAGAGGGGCTGTATTTTCATAGATACTGCTCAAATTGTCAGGATCAAAAATAACAGCTCCGTTTCCATAATAGTAGATCCCACCACCAACATCATATGATTCATTATGATGAATACAGGCTCCTTTAAGTTGTAAGGTACCACCTATATTGATACCTCCGCCGCTACCAGCAGTTGCGATGTTGTTATATATTTGGGTGTTTTCAAGAATTACAGTACCGTTGATAAAGAGCCCACCTCCACTGGCTGCTTTGTTACCAAGGATCTTAACATTGTTCAGATTGAGGATGTTTTCTCCTTCACCATAAATTCCACCACCTTTGGCATCATACGCATTTCCGTCCATGATCCTGAGATTGGTAATACTTACTTCCATTCCCATATGTATATTCAGCACCCTGCATGTATCATTTCCTGAAATACTGATAAGGTGATGTTCCGTGCCATGGAAATTTACATCTTTGTAAATCTCTATTTGTTCCGACAGGAATATTGCACCGGCATAGGGCAGGTTAAAGAAGATATGACCACCCGGCATAATTGAATCAATGGCAGCACGTATTGATCCGGCTCCATTTTCTGCAAGGGTAGTCACATATGCCGTATCTGCCAACCCAACAGCAATATAATTACCGAAGTTCCAGCTGGGATTACCCAGGTCAGGCCATGCAAAGATATAATCGATGAAAAAATTCCCGGATGTAGCATTGGTTGTAATCTCCGGAGTGAATTCAATGCTCCCTGTTATATTATCCTGGTCGCGATCAGTTTCGGCAATCCACCAACCATAACCTGGTGCTGGAGGATGCAGACTGTCCATTTCCTGGGAAAGACTGTCGGAGTAAACAAATCTGCCCTGCCTTATACCGTCGAATCTGATACTGTCTTTAACCTGCCAGCCTTCAGGAATTTTGATGCCAAATCGCCAGGTATTAGACGGGTTATCACCTTCAGTCATTACCTGACTAATTATTTCCTCCGGCAGATCCACGCCTATCTTCGACATGATCGTGGTAATATTGTCGTTATCATCGCCGCCGTATGATACATTAACATCAGCTTCGAATGAAGAATGTTTTTCAGCAGTTAATGGTTGATCAACATTAACCTGAGGTGGACGACATTGTGCCCAGATAAGGAACATGATTGATGTTACGATCCATGTTGCGTTTTTGATTGAAGGATTTGTTTTCATGATGGCTTTCATTTTGGTTTGGTAACTTGAATTTCAGTTTCTATTACCAAATTTAATGTGTAAGAAAGCCAAAAGGTGGGTTGATGAAGTTCCGTCAGGAAGAAATGTATAAACGCAATGGTTTGATGGAGGAAAGGAACAGATTAAACCGTTGTTTTAAACAGGATTATCATTCCAGGAACAAGATGATAAACAAAGGAGATTGAAAGCTTTAATAGGCGTTAAATAAAGGGCGCAGAGCTCAGGGTAAAAGATTAGTAGCAAAGATATGTGAGTGTTATATCAGTTAAATAGATAGGATGAGCTCTTTGCCCTGTAAGTTTAATGCTTTCCATGCCTGATTAGGTTTTGTTTCGTCAATCGTGAATTCGCGAACTCGTGAACTCTTGCATTCCTATTCGAGTTCATGAATTCACGATCGGACGATTTAGGATTTTTACTTTGAAAACACATAATCGGTAGAGGCTTTTGCATGACAATCAAGGCACATACCACCCATCAAATTAGCGCCACGCATCTTCATACCTGATTCATCGGTGGCAATGGTACCATCAGGATTCAACATAAACCATTCCCAGTCGCCGCCACCGGAGTTGAAATTATTTCCCCTCTTTGCCATGGCAGTGAACTCATTAACCGTACCACCAGGGTTATGCGAATGTTTAGCAATTAAGGTTCCAACTGCGTAAACACCATTGGATGGATTCTGGCCATTCTTGAAAAAGATCTCGCGTGTTACTGTTGAATCGTTACCTCCATGCGCCATACCAAGTGCAGGATCAGCACCCTGGAACTCTGCTTCCTTAACCCAGCTCATAAAATTATTGAAGGTGTTGTCATCGGCAACGAATTCAGGATTCATGTCATCATCATCGTTGTCGTCATTCTTACATGATTGCAGAGCCATCGAAGAAATCATGACCATGGCTACAAGCGAAAAAAGATTGAATTTTCTCATAATGTTGTTTTAATTTGTTATTTGATATTATTTGATGTGTGTATTGTCGGATGTTATCATTCAACCTTACATGTTGAATTGTTAATTGAATGTTAATTTGTTGAGTTGCCTGGGTAGGTTGAGTAAGTTGAGTGGGTGAGTAGGTGAGTAGGTGAAACTTTCTGCGGTTAATAAACCTATAATGGCATTATTCGAAAGGGCTTGTGGGATGGAAATAAGTGAATTCGTGGCTAAAAAAAAGGATATGCTACGGATGTCTGCCTGTTCGGCAGACAGGCACGGATTGAAGATGAATAATTTTTAATAATCAACTGTTAGAATTTCTGAAGGGATTCTTCTTCAGTTCCAGCTATATCAAAGATGGCGCTGAAGCCAGATATATCAAATACCTCCTGTACCATATTATTTAATTGACAAATTCTCAGGACTCCATCTTTTGGAGAGAGTTTTTTGGAAGCAGCGAGTATCACTCTCAGACCGGCACTGCTTACGTAGTCCATTTGTTTACAATTCAACAGGATCTTGTTGATCCCATCTTCAATTAAGTCGTTGAGGAAGGTATTTAAATCTGTGGAGGTTACGGAGTCAAGATTACCTGTAATATCAATAACTTTTATTGAGCTTTTGTCTCTGGTCTTTAATTCCATCAGGATACTTTATTAAATATTAAATCAAATTTACAACTTACATCAAAAACAAGCATAGAATCAGGGAAATTATTCATACTTATACACAAACAATTCCTGAATATCGGATTCAATAGCCCTTTCAGAACGGACTCTTCTTACTTCCATAATGGCGTCATGAGCTGTTATTCCCTGCCTGGTCAGGTAACAGGCTGCTACGAGGCCTGTTCTGCCCAATCCACCAACACAATGCATCATGATATTGGCACCAATCTTTAGATTATCCCCAAGCCATTTTACCATGTCATCCATTTCAGTAACCGAGCAATTGCCCTGATCGTTTATGGGTAATCTTTTAACAACAAATCCGGCCTCCTGGTATTTGTTTATAAGATCTTCAACACCATAATTCACAAATTCATTATCGGTAATTAAAGTAACGATATGTGTGACTCCCTGTTCTTTCAGCGTTCGGAGATCATCAGGAAGTGACCTGCTTTGATCTTTTCTTCCCGGAAGGAGTGTTAAACCAAGAAAACCTTTGTAGGTATATTTTTTGTTCAGTTTATCCAATCGCAACGGACCACGGTTTTTTAATTGATTTGTAATCTGGTCAGCACACCATCCGCAGGTATATAATGCCCATTTCTTTTGCCAATCATTCGATTCGAAAAAGGATAGGGTATGGGCTGCATATCTGAATTGTCCAATCAGTAATTGAAGGGCATTCCTGTCATCCTGAATTAATTCCGGGTAAAACGATCGCAATATTTTTATTGTTTCATAGGTACGGTGCATTTCGGAATTGGTAATGCCACTACCATGAATATCAGGCAACGGTTTTCTAAGGTCGGTTACCTGCAACAACAGGTTGGTCAATAATAAGGCCTGCCTAAAATCAATTTCATTATTTACAGGCGTATAAATATACAGAAGGTCATTTTCAAGCTTGATCAGATCCTTGAGCACATGCCCTTTACCAGTATGGAAGAAATCGATCAGCCAGATATTATCCTGCGCATCGATAATGATATTAGCACCATTGAGATCGCCATGAATGTAAGAGAAATATGAGGCGAAGCTGGCTGAGGGCATAATCTCATCCAGTGTTTCGGCATAGAAGTAATAGGGGTTTGGAAATCTCTGTCCGCCCGGATATGAAAGTTCTCGGGCATCCGCTGGCATTCCCAGGACCTGTTCAATTTTATTCTTCATCCTGGGGGCATAATCTGAACTAAACCAGTAATACTCCAGTAAGTTGGTTTGTTCATGATCAGCAGCCATGTAAAATCTTCCCAGTTGCTCTTTGAATACAGTATTTAAATAATACTCGGTTTTTTCATTTGATATTCCTAAGCAGTATTTCTCCTGAAAGGTGGTGGAAAATCCACCACCCATGGCTGCATATCTGTATTTTAGGGCTCCTCTTCCTTCAATGTCTGCAAAGTCGACTATCCTGGGAGCACTGTTACCAAGTACCGCTTCCACCTTTTCAAATGATGCCCTTTCCTCACCCATCTCTTTCTGATTACCAATTTTAAGCACATGTGCAGTTTGCCTGTGTCCATGCAAATCACGGCTTTCAGCTGATAAGACAAGGTTGCCTGAGTATCCTCCGGTAAGTTCCTTAAGTTTAACTTTTTTGCAATCCCTGAAAAGATAACGCATCAATTTTCTGTCGGAATCAAGAACTTTTTCATTCTCGATCCCATTCAGTTCAATCTCAGGAGTATCTGCCAGCGTGGGCATAGGAAGGGGTATTACCACTTTTTCGTCGCTGAGGAAATTTGTGAATTCACCAATTGATGAATATATCCTGACACCCAGCAAACGTTCAAGCTGATCAAGCGCATAATAATGATGCGAACGCGATGATCCTGCCGTCAGGGCAGAACATATGGCAATATCAAACTCGGGATACCGTGTTGTTAAATCATATGCCAGGAAAGAAACTTTCTCTTCGGTCCAGACACCTATAATGCCTACGCGCATCGTCCTCCCTTTATATGGCTCAAGAAGTTCCTCCATTTCAGTATGCAAAAAATCGTTCTGGAAACCTGAATCGACAATGGTTGTAAGACGTGGGTATTTATCAAGATGAAAGGCAAAACGGGCTCCCTCTGTACCGGCGATACAATGTTTGCCAAACTTCTCAAGGTGTTTCATCTGTTTGGGATCATGCTCATTATACCAGGCACGGATATGGATAATGTCCATATCTTCTTCCGGCTGGGAATAAGCCCACTTCATAGTATTGGTTACGGGCCCTTCAGCAGGATTCAGTCCCATCAAACGTATCGACTCTTCGTAGCCGATGTGAAGAAGGTTGGGCAACTTGTCGTATTTTCCAATAGGTTTAACAAAATCATTTTGAAGGCTCTGTGTAAATAGTATGGATTTTTGCATAATTAATTTATCAGGTTTTAAAGATAGTAATATTGGTTTAGATGGGTTGATGGTTGAGTGGTTGAGTGGTTGAAAAAATGAGAATACTAAAAATGAAAATCCTGTAATCCAAAGATGCTTCCATCCTCGAATTTTTCAGGCTGCCAGGTTCTTACGTAGATTTTGGGTTCTTCTTTTTTATTCAGGTCGATCATGAGGAAAAGGTAACCAACATCAGCATAGTTGGATGAGTAGTAGTGTTGCTTGATTTGAATACCATAGGTTTTATCATCTACATTGTTTACCTTTTTTACTTCGTTATCTTCAAACTGTATATTAACAAATTCATTGCTTCTAAAGACTTTTCTCAACGCCCTGATGTACGATTCCTTTGTATGTTTGATATACTTCACCCGTGTATCCCCGATTTTCAAATACATATTATCAAGTGGTTCACCCTGTTGAAAAACATGGCCTACAATAATCAGCGCATTATCTGCAAAAATTGATTCAATGTAATCAATACGTTTCAAACAATAGGCTGTTTTATAGTACTCCATAAATTTGATAATGAGATATTTTTCCTCCAGTGTTCCCCATATTGCAGGTTTACGTACGATATCAGCAATGGCAATATCGCTGATAGCAAATGCAAGGGCATCTATCTTTTTGTCGGCATTAAAAGTAAAAACCACCTGTTCAACAAAAAGCCTGTTATTGTTGTTGTAAGAAAAAGCCATAGGAACCGATCTCACCATTACTTCATCACCGATATCAAATAGCCTCAGGGTATCTGATATGCCAAGCACTTTAACATCGCCGCTCCTGATCAGTCTTTCATACATCTGGTAACCTTCATAGGTAAACTTATCAACATTGGTCTCATGCCGGCCCAGTTCGATATTCTGTACAATATCTTCAAGTGTTTTTTTATAAAAGTTAACATCTTTAGATTTTGGTTTATCTTTTCTGCCTGGTTTTACTTCTGTTGCTTCGGATTCAGTTTCTGGCTCTTTATCACTCTCAGCCTCAGTCTCAGCAGGGGCAGTTGTTATTATTTTCGATTCAGGCTCATTGGCAGTTACGGCTTCGTATTCAATTGGTTTATTCGGACGTGTGATCTTTTTCTCTTCCCTTTTTGTTTCTGGAAGCATGATCAGGTGTTCGGCTTTACGGAAATAGGGGGGAGGATCGGTTGATCGCATTACCTCTGCAAGTTCGAAGTCATATTTGCACTTATTGTCGTAATCATATTCTATCCTTAGCCTGATGGTTCTTAATTCCCTGCTGGGTTCACCAAACAGGTCAACAATCCCTATCCCGTCTTTTGCACTGCAAAGGGCCGAATAGGTGTTGCCGGTATAATAGTAATAATCAACATCAGAAACATTCTTTCCATTGCTTGTCAGTGAAAGAACAATTGTTTTACGGTCTTCTTTCTTGTTATAATCTATCTCAATTAACGCAATGTCAATGTCGGATAAAACATGGTTTATTTTATTTAGTAGAAATGTTAATAATATTCTATCGCCATCTTCGAGTTTAATATTGATGTTATTCATGTCAGGATGGCTGCGGAGTAATACTAAAGACCAGTAATACTGCCTCAGGGCGTCCGACAGCCTGAGGTCCTTTTCAGCTTCAATAGCGCTGAATGCGTATTCCAGTATTTTATTCCTGCGATCAAAAAACATTTTGTTCAGGTTGCCTTTCCCTATGTAGCGTAATACCACTGTTTTTTTCCGGTTTTCCTGTATGATGATATTCTGTGCATAACGAAGTTCAATATTCGAGTAGGTTTTAACAACCTTCCTGGTGTATTCCTTCATGTCAAAATCCACCTCTTCTTTCAGGTTCTCAAACTTACTTTCAACCTGTACAGAAATTTTTGAAATCAGGTCATCAAGGGCGTTCTTATCCGCTTCGTCGTAATTAGCCCCTTCACCCAGTCCCCAGATATACCTGCCTGATTCTTTGATTTCGCTAACAGACTGTGAATAGATGGTGAAAGTAAAGAAGAATAAAACGATAGTATATAGTATTGATCTTTTCATACGATAAACGAATTACTTATCCATCAACAATAAAGATCAAATATAACTTAAAATGAGGAGATTTAAAATAAACCGAGCAGATAATAAAAGGTCAATGGTTATAATTTAGTGTTTTATTGTTCTATTGTTCTATTTTTTCGTTGTTTCATGGTTTCATGGTTTTATTGTTATATGGTATATCGGTTAAAGCCTGATTTTTATTTTCCAGTTGAGAATCTAGCGCCCTAGATACAATTTAAACCCGGCCCTTACCTCGACATTACTGGCAGGGATGGTGATTTTTGTATTTTTTCTTGGTTGGGAAGAATCTATGTTGTTATAATCACGTGAATACTCCTCCACAAATTCCATCTCTTTATCATAAACATTGGCCTGACCGAGGTAATCTGCACCATCCCGGGTCCAGCTAGTAGCCGTGCGGCTTTGTGGTTGATAGGAAATAAATGTTCCGTTGATCTCAAGGTTGATTGCGAAATTGTCACCTACCATGAATTCAACACCTGCAGCAGCACTCATTCCTATCGGGATACCACCGGTGTACTTATATGTTTTTTCATCGGTATCCAGTATTTCGTCACCATTATCATCATCGCGGTCGTTATAGTCATACTGACACATGGGGACACCAATAACTACACCAACCTGCCCGTATGGCCGGACAGATCCGTGATCGAGAGGCAGATAAGCAAAACCCGGTATAATTTTCAGCATATTATAGTTCATTGAATAATGACTCATGGTTTCGCCAAAAAACTCATCCCAGTATTTTATAGAATACTCCCAGCCGAATCCCCTGAAGTAGTTAATATTTAATTCTGTCCTGAAATGATTCCCAAATAAAATACCGACACCGGCATTTACCGAAAAACCATTGCCAAAACCTCCTTTTACTTTCTCGTAGGTAAAAAGGTAATCAGGGCTCTGGGTTTCATTGTAATTATTACCCGACACATAAGTCAGGGCATACCCCGCATCGAACCTGAGTGAAACTCTCTGGGCGAATATTGTGGAACTAAGAATAATAAATAAGACGGGTAATATGTATTTAATAGTTTTCATGATCTAAAACAATTTAATAATTACACCAAATGCTGCCTGTATTGAACTCAATGGGTAGGTAAGCCTCAATTGTTGTTGTGGCACCGCTGGATTGGGATCATACGGCTCCGTATAACTATCAACAAATTCAATTTCTGTTGCATAAGTTGAATTATCGGGATCCATGTGCTGACCGTCCTGTACGAAATAATAATCCTGCCGATAACCATTGGTAGGAGCATAGTTTATTATATCAGTCCTGATCTCAATAAAAAACCCGAAAATGTCGGAAGGCATGATGTTTATTCCCAATGCACCTGTAAAGCCAATAGCTGTTCCACCTTTATAATCCCATTTCTGAAATTCTTCATCATAAAATCCATTATATTGATCGTAATAAAGGTGTGAATATGTGATTTTAGGAGAGCCGACAAGTAACCCGGGCGCTAAGTATAAACTAACTGTATTGAAATTCTTGTACAATATCATTGATAGTGCAAACCGCATAAACTTACTTTGAATGGTATATGTGTTTGAATAATTACCATCGGTGTACAGGTAAGAATCCTTAACTGTGGTTTCCTGGTTAATAAGATAGGTGAACTGTAATTCCGCACCTATCCAAGAGGTGATATAAGTACCCATTGCCAGTCCGGCATGTATACCTTTACTGAGAGAAACTTTCTCGGTTTTGAAAGTATATACTAAATCGGAAGTTTCTGTCACACTGTATGCCATCCCTGCCGGCCGATCATTAAAGGGATCCATCGCATAAGCACCGATTGGCCTGATAAATAATCGTTTGTCAGGCTTTGTATTGTCTTGTATGGGTTTATCCTCTGGTTTATCTTCCGGTTTAACAATGGGATGTTTTTCGGGTTCCTTTTCTATCTCTTCGGTTTTGATAGGATCATCTACAGGTTTTTGAACATCGTCATCAGCAATTTCCTCTGTTTTAATATCCTTTTCTTCTTCTGTTTGCTGTTGCAGATTCTGATCTTCAGGAACAACTTTGCCTTCTTCATCCTGTTGCAGGTTCTGGCCTTCTGTTTCATCCGCTACAACAGGAACATCCTCTATCACGTAAGTGATTGGTTCCTCAGATTCCTCCTCGTCAGTTATGGCACCTGCAACTGGTATTAGTGTTTCATTAATTGTAAGTTTTGCCCCTTCGGTAATTGTTATGTTTTTTGTAATCCTTTCATGATTACTTAGTAATAATGTGAGTTCATATTCCCCAACCTGCAGACCCCTGAGAATCCGGGGAGTATATCCATGGGTGACCCCATTAAGAATTATCTCTGCTTTTGGTGGATCAGACATAACAGATAGAGAACCGACAATAGGTTTAAGCTCAATCCTGATTGTTTGATCAACTCCTGCTTCAACTTCAATTCTTGATGTTTCTGTATAAAAATTCTCCCGTTTGACCTCTAGGCTGTGAAAACCGCTTACCAACCTTCCGGAAAACCTTCCTATGCCCATATATTGTCCATCAATAAAGATCTGTGATCCGCGAGCAAGTATGGTGATTATAGCGAATACCGGTTGCATGTTAATGTTAAGTGTTTTGGCTTCGCCGGTATATACTGAGAATTCATAGCGGGCAGGTTCATAAAAGTCTTTTCTCAGGATAAGATTGTGGGTACCGGGAGATAATTGATCAACAGTAAAGGGTGTTTGGGCATTCAGTGATTTTCCATCCAGAACAATTTCTGCACCCTGTTCCGGTACCGAGTTTATGGTGATACTGCCATAATTGGCCTGAAGCGTAATTGGTACTTCTGTAGTAGAATCCGGAAAAACAGTAAAATCACCTTCGTAGGTAACACACATCTCCTTCAGTATCCTGATTTGATATACACCCTGCTGCATTTCATGCTGATAGGTGCTCTGACCTTTGTATTCACCGTTAATCCATACCTCGGCATCATCCGGACGTGTTGTAATCAATACAAATCCAGTTCTGGGAGTCAGTTGTTCCTGATCATCCGATGTAAGAACCATCACATACACGGCAGAAGATTCAATCAGGATATCGAAAGTGTAATTAAGGGGGATGAACCCTTCTTTCATAATCCGGATACGTTTCTCACGCGGAGAAAGATAAATCCAGTATTCCCCAGGTTTTTTCACGACATCTCCACTGATCCACAGGTTTGATTCAAAGGATAAGCCTGTCAGATCTGTCTGGATTTTTAATAGTGCACAGTTGTCATCATTGATGTCCTTCTTCGAGTATCTCAGCGCAGCAAGATCGCTCTCATCCTTCTGAAAACTAATTACCCGAAATTCATCAGAAAATATGTCATGGACAAACATTATCAGCAACAATCCTGATAAGAGTAATTTGACTTTATTCATAGGCTGTATTTTGTTTGCTTTCGTTAATTAATCAAATATAGTTAGTAATTCTTAAACTTGCTAATTTACTGCTGTAGGTTTTTGGTCACTGTTAAATAACAGACCTCAATTTCTGTTTTTTAGTAACCAGTTCGAAGTTACCAGTTTGAAGTTATTGTCAACGAAAACTAAAAAATACTTCAAATTTCAAATTTCAAACTTCAAACTTCAAACTCAAAACTCAAAACTCAAAACTCAGAACTCAAAACTCAAAACCATTGTCATACTTAGCGGAGTCGAAGGGCAAAACTAATAATACCTATTCACCTCATCCCACCTCTCGATCTTTCCGTTCCTTATCCGGAAAACCATCCATGTATTTCCTTTTTGTTTTTCTTCTAATTTGTATTGTGCAAGTAATCCTTCTTCACCATATACTTTGACTGTTGCCTTTGATTTCGACAGAGCCTTTGAATTATCCTTATCACGGTTTGTGTAATCTTTCACATAATACTTATATTCAGCTTTGTCATCCAGATCTTTAACTGTAATTGTTTCAGGCCCCCAGCCGTCACGATCGTCCCTGTCGAGAATAACCATATCGTCATCAGTAGCTTTCATATCATGAAAACTGATATGATAATCCCCTTCCTTCACAAAATGTGCGTCGAGGTCGTCGGGTTTGTTATCCCAGTCAAGAACAATCCTGATAGTTCCGACGTCGATTTTCGGTGATACACTAAAACGATTGTAAAAGATGCTGCCAAGTAAAACCTCAAAATTGAGATCACAGGGTATATATCCCTCTTTTTCAAAATAGACATCATAAATTCCATCCTTCTCAGGTGTAGGAAATAATACCCTTCCACGGGCATCAGACTCAAACTCTCCAATACCTTTTATTTTGATATCGGCACCTTTAACAGCATCCCCATTCAGGGCATTGATAAACCGGAGCGTAAGTTTACCCTCATCCATGGCAATGGTTTCATCTTCCAATTGTTCTTTCATTCGGTCAACCTGCGCATTGCATATATTGGCCGATAAAAAGATTGTCATTAATGTTATGAATATACTCGCTTTCATTATGCTTTTATTTAATTTACAACATATCTTTTTTAAAGTTCAGGAGTTTCTGTGTATGGTCACTATCATAATCAAACAGCATATTGCCCTCCTGAGGATACATGATCACATAGTTCAGTGAGAACCAGACAAAGAATTTACCTACCTGGATCCCGGATAGAATATTCAATTGTTCCCTTCCATTCCCCAGTGAGGATATCTTAATCTGGGCATTGTTATGAACTTTTAACCTGTCGATCAAAACCGGGTCTCCATCTTCGGTAAGTATATTGATCACTCCATGTTCATTTTTAATGAAGGTGATCTCTCCAAGACTTTCGTAAATATCATCACATTCTTTTTTAAAGGAAGGGTTATACTTGTCAAGTGCTTCCTGGGCAGCAGATCCTGGAATAACTGTTCCACTATCCTTAATAATCTGGAGGGCTGCAAAAACACCGGCAATACTTTTATCAACATCCTGCTGCAACAATTCATCATTAATACTTTTAAGCATCTCAACATAATCAAGTTCACCCATACGGGCAAAAGAGATTTTACGCATGCCAAGCCCTGTCGTATTGTTAAATGAACCTGACAGGATAATATTGCCGTCATTTTTAAGAAAGATACCTTCCGATGAGTAGCCGGGATTTTCTGCATAAAGATCGGTGTGTATATGTTCCCCTTCATTATTAAAAGTAATGGCGTATTTGAGCATTAGCCGGGTTTCATCCTCATCGAGATCAGCATTGCTCAGCCACACCGCATTACCATCACCATCCAGTTTCAACAGGAAGATATCCTGCCCCCGGTTCTTTACTAGGCCAAGATCGTCAATGCTTATACTTCCACTGTAGGAGCCCATTATAACAGCCTCACCGTACGGATCTGTATCAATGGAAATCCCTGCTGAGACTCCAGATCCATCCAGGTTTCTGGCCCATAACAAATTGCCCCGGGGATCGAATTTTGCAACAAAACCATGGCGGTCTTCACTGCCTGTATTTAACTCAATAATATCGAAGCTGGCAAGGTTTACAAAGTATCCTGTCAGGTAGCAGTTCCCTTCATTATCAAAAGCATGATCCTGCCTGATGCCACCGCGGTAAGCGCCGGCCTGGTTGGCAACACTCCAATTTTTATCCGCAAGAAAAATAACATGTCTGAAATTATTTAGCTCTATCACTTTGGCTTCCGTTTTCTTATATCTTGGCATTGCCCTTCCAACCGGGGCATTGATGTATGTAGGATCGGCTATGATATACTTCTTACCGTTAAATATAATATAATCCCCATCAACATCATTACTGAAATTAACTGCCGTTGCGATGTGTAAAGGGTATTCAAGGCCAACAATATCGAGCTTGAGAAATTCCTTGATAAGATAGGTATAGAATGCTGAACGGTCTTCACAGTCAGAATAAGGATAATACAGGGTTTCTTCAGGGAATAGAAACTTTTCCTTGCCAAATTGCTCAGGATCGGTCTGGTATTCAAAAGCATTTTGTGTGAAATACAGCAGGAAATTTGCAGCCTCTTCCTGCGACATGTTTTCAAGTACAGGTAACAGGTTGTCGAAAAGAGCTTCCTTTGCCTGGGCTGATAATGCTGCATCGAAATATACATTCATGCTTGTTACCGGGTAATCTTTAAAAAGCTCGATCAGGTCAGGGTTGTAGCTTAGTTCAAAGGAATATGTTTCACCGGAGTAAGAAATACTGATCGTTTTATAATCCTCATTACTGCTTAAGTTGATTGGAAAATAAATGTTGAAATCAATAATCTTGTCCGACCCGGGATAATCCATGGTGTAAGTGTTAATCAGGATCTCGCCGAGATATTGCATAACATAATAATCGTTGTTATCAATCGTGAGATAATTGGTATGATAAAGGTTTTGATGGGAGGGGATTAAAAGAGTGGTTTTATTATTCAGATAACCAAGCTTTACATTGTACCCTGAACGGATCATCAAAAACCAGTGTAATATATTAGCCTGATTATCATCGTTTGAGAATATATCGTGGCTAACTTTCTTTATAAGCAGATAATATGCCCAATCATTCAGGGCATGCCTGTCTTTAACAGTTAATAACTGATTAACAAGATGGTTATAGTTTGTCAGGCTTGCTTTTGTAAACCAGTCACTTATGGAGTTGTTGTCAATTGAATATATGGTGCATTTTAAGATTTCCGGATCATATTCCAGTTCCACTTCATTTCCATAATAATTTACAGCACTTGATAAATAGCCAAAATCTGTTGGTGCTGTGTTCTGAATAAGTGGCAATATGAGTGTTTCTTCTTTTACAATTTTCTCAGTTGAAATAATGGGTAATTTTTCTATTATATTTTCCTCCCTTTCTTCAGGTTCAGGTTCATAAACAGGAGTTTCCACAGGTTTCGGTCGTTCGGGTGGTAGTTTACCTTTCATAACCTGAATTTCCTCCCATCGGTTTTTCAGGAAATCGGCAAACTCCTTGTCTCTCTCCTTTACATATTCGTTGAATTCATTTTGCATTTCCAGGATTTTTTGGTCGCGTTCTGCCTTAAATCCTTGCAATTCGCTTTGATATTGTTTTTTAAACTCCTCAAATGTCTGAGATGATGCCGTAGTTGAAAAAGTCAGGATCACTAAAATTGAAATATATTTAAGCTGCTTCATCGTTGTTGGTTTTAATTTACATCAAGATCTACAAGCAGGTGGTTTTCAGAGATCTGTAAACCCCGAATCACAATGCTGAAATTATTTTCTGCCGTTTCCTTTTTTAATTGTCGGATAACTGTGTAAAAATCATCAGATAGTTTCCCATGCCGGGTAACCGAATTCCAGAATGTTTTATTGTAAATACTTCTTAGTATACTTTGAAGATAAGCATTCCAGAGCCCGTATTGCAGGTCTGCTTTAAAATATCTTTTTTTCGATATTGTAGTTGTATTGATTTGATAATCTGCATTTGCTTTATATTTCAACCGGGTATCCGGTAGTTCGATAATTGTATCATTGAATACACTTTCTGCAGACTGATTATTGTTAATACCGGTTATTGAATATGAAACCAGGTCGTTATAACCACTTGGTGGTGTAAAGATTAGTGAGGTACTCAACTTATAACGGATGTCAATTTTCCTGTTAATGATCTTTTCCATGATCAGTGCATCAGTTACAAAAACAATGGAATCGGCTGAAACAGCTGGTTTACTAAATTCAACCAGGATTATTGTTTCTTCAAACTTCGTGGTATGCCTGTTCAGGATATTAAACTTATCAAAGTTATTCCCTGCAGAGATAGTTCTGAAATACTGTCCGTAAATATCAGATAAGGAATTATCGGCCTTATATTCAAGGCTGTAGTTTTCAACCAGGAATCCAATATAGGAATTTATATACATAGAGGCGATAGCTTTGGCTCTCACCAATGCGTTCTCAAGACCCTTAAGGCTATCCAATCCGGGATCGGAGATTCCAAGGACAAGAAACCTGTCAGTAGATGATGCAGGTAATATAAAAAGCCATTCAGGAAGGGTAGAGTCGGGATATACAATATTAACTTTTATATCATCATCGGTTTTCCTTGCTTTTATTCCGGATATTTCTGTTTCAAGTTTTTTTACCTTGTTCAGATATTCTTCACTCCTGAAATAATTACTGGTATCCTGCCCGATTATGGGAGAATAATTACAAATGAACACAAATGTCAATATGACAAGGCAAACTCTGTACATCGACCTGAGGCTGGTAATTATCCCCCGGGAAATGAAATAACAGAAAAGGGCACCTCCCGAAGGATAATCAGGTTAATACCTATTAATTGCCACGGTCTTCTTTCAGATCCTTCATGGCTTCTTCATACGATTTCTTGAATTTCTCGTAATCATAGTCAACTTTCAGCTCTTCGTCAGCAGATATCTGGCTTGCTGCATTATCGAGCATCTCTTCACCACCCAGTTCAACGGCTACATAGGCAACATATTTTCCGTCTTTCTGCACCATTTCTTCACAGATAGGATATGTACCATTAAGCTTGTTTTTAAACACCTCTCTGATAAGTTGCTCAAATCTTTCTTCCATGATTTCGTTCTCATTAATCCGGGTATCCTTCTTGTAAAAATCGGTTAAATTACTGATGAAGGTTTCAATCTGGGCTGATAATCTCGCCCTGGCATTGGTCATGGCTTTATCCCTTGCCATTTCCATGTCGGAACTTGTTCCCGAACTGTTGGCCCTCATATACTCAGCATTTGTTCGGTATTCAGGTCCTGAACAATAGATGGTCACCCTGTTGGGATCATCTTCCGGGCCGCCCGTTGCATCTTTAGAAGATTTACAACCGGAAATAATCAATAATCCGATAAATGCCAGGGCAATAAGTCTAATTAATGTAAATTTTTTCATAATAATGGATTTTGGTTGAACATAATTATTCTATAATTCACTAATACTATGATTGCTGATGTTATTGCTTAAATGCGTATGCGATTTATCCCCGATAAATATAGTGAGATTATCGTCAATTTGCAAAATTTAATTAAAAATATTTTCTGAAGCTATTAATATCATCTATTGTATATCCGAATGCATTACCAAATTTTAATATTACTTGAAACTCACGGGGATCAAGATTCTTATCACTTTCACTGATGATTAACAGCTGTATTATTATTTGTTTGATTATTTCGTTGGAGTAATTGTTATCCCTTGCAAGCTGAATTGCCTCATGGATCAGTTCCTGTTTTACAGTTTCGATTCCTTTGTTATCTATCTGTTCCTTTATTTCTTCATGGAATTTCTCTATCTCATCAGGGTTGTCCGGTTTGACAATTCGGGATATTTCCCTGATTTCTGCAGAATCAACTCTTTTATCCGCAACTGCAACTGCAAAGCAGATATTAAGCATTTGATATTTATACAGGTTTTTGTCAACTGCATTAATTTCAGCTCCATTTAATATAATAACACCCTTCTGATACCTTTCGTCATTTCTTTCTTCCAAAAACTGTGTGTATTTCTGAACCACTACTGTGTCAACAGGTTTTAATCTTGAAAAATGATATACGGATTGAAGGTTAAGGTTGATGTTGGCAATTTCGGTATGATCTCCTGCAAGGGTAATATATTCAATGGCCCTGGTAAAATAATCCTCAGCTTTAATCCATTCCTTATTATTCTTAAATTTGTGAAATGCAATTTCGTTATAAGCGATCGATGCATATTTGAAGGTTTGCTGATTGATCTTTGAATTATCAAGATGATTAAAGATTTCCTGAATAATAATAACAACATCATCCAGGATATTTATAGCTTTCTTCCTTTCTTCCATATTCAGATTCAAGAATACCTGCACCAGGTACATAAATGCCCCCAGGGTTTTATTGTGTGATATTCCATAGTGCTTTTTGCAGAGCCCAAGCAGATCCTTAACTATTGACTCTGTCTCTTTATAGCTACCCATGTTCAGGAAAATATTTGCTTCCCTTTTCAGAAACTCGATGACATCTTCAGGTGCAGAGTCTTGCTTTTGAATATTCTCACGGGTAGCAATAATTAATTTCTCTGCCTCAACGAGCTTATTCTTATAAAGCATCAATATGGCTTTAATATACTGTATCAAAATTAACTCCGGATGGTCGGGTGGCAGTAGGATTTTTCGTTTATCCAGAGCGTACTCGATATCAATTTTATTTTTCTGTAACTCGGTGATACAGCCTTCAGCCGATTTCATATCCAGGTAAGAATTTTCAAGTTTGTTAAATGTGCTGGTGGTAATATAATTTCTAACACCGAAAAGGGCAATGCGTATGGCAAGCGCATTTTCAAGGTATGGTATTGCTTTACCATTATCATTCTCATATTTAATAATTACCTGGGCGATTTCATCATTATAAAGAGCTGTATCTTTATTGATCAATCTCCCGGCCCTGAACTGGATATCCAGGGCTGTCTTCATGTTATCCAGTCCCATCATATAATCAAACGAACGGTGTTCCTCCTCTTTCGGCCTGTAAACATAAATAAAACCAATATTGTGATGTGATTCAGCGATTGCATAATGATCAGGTGGAAAAATTCTTTTTCTGATCTCAAAAGCTTTTTTATATAATTTCTCGGCACGCTTAAAATCTTCGCAATAATAATAATAATGACCAAGGTTGTTGATGTAGTCGGCTGTATCAGCGTGTTCTTTCATATGTCTCCACATGATTCTAATTGCCGACATATAATATTTTTTGGCTATTTCAAGGTTGGTATTGGACCTGACATAGCTCTCTGCCGCATCATTATAAGCTTTGGCTAGTTTAAGATTATCAGCATTGTTTTTATAATGCTTAATGGCCTCCTCCAAATAAGGCAATGATGGTTTATAATATTCAAGTGTATAGAGGAACAATCCAATAATATGAAATGCAAAGGCAATGTGATTTTCTTTTCCTGGCTTGTCATCCATCTTGCCTGCCTGGTCAGTAAGTAGATCAATAAATTCTTTGAGGTCAATACTGAGATAGTCAAGGTAAGCAAATAGCTGAAACTTGTCTTTTGTGTAATACCAGATGAAAAGTTCGATGTTACCGATGAATTGCTTTAGATCAGTATCATTTTTATTGCACATGATGTGATATGGCAATTCTGTAAGGAGCTGATCTTCGCTGGTTGATAACTCAGCGTTGTCATTATTTAAAGTTCCTTTATGCTTTTCAAATACTTCTGTCCCTTCCCTAATTAAACAATTATGTCCATTTGAGATATTGATATAATAATCTTTGGATAAATCCTGATCAACTAACCAATCATACAGGGAGTTATGGATTGGTTCAAAATATCCTTCCTTTAAAACAAACAATGAACCTGTATTTAGCAGGAATTCTTTTTTTGATTCCTCATCCCACCCAAGCAGGTCCATGACTTTTTCTACGGGCAAAGAGGTTTTTAGTGCGAACGATATTTCCAGTACTTTTCTAATGTATTGGTCATAATAATGTTCAAGTTCATATTCTCTGTTGAAATATTCACGATATACATTGCCAAGTCCCTTAGGAAGTGTATCGAGGTTTTCAAGTGAATCGAGCTGGCGGATCCCTTTTTCGATTTCATATCGTATCATTTCAGCATATTGGAAAATCCCTTCACTTTTATTCAACAGATTTTCAATCATTCTGTCGTTAAGACTGATAACCCCCGTATTAAATATGCTGAACTCTGCGGAGATAAACTCTCTTAAATCCTTCATGTTTTCTTCCGAGTTCTTATCAATTGAAATATGTTTGTAGATTGGCAGTTTACTGATGATCTTATCCTGGGGACGGCATGTAAAAATAAATTTCACACATTCAGGTATTTTATAGGTAATGGCCCCAATAGCTTCAACAAGGTCGTTGCCATTAAGTATCCGGAGCTCATCCAGGGCATCAATCAGTACAACAATTTTCTTCTGGTTCATATTCAGGCTAAACGTTGGTTCTATAAGGATCCTGTCGATAATTGAGTTTATGATGTCTTTTGTATTAAAGTTGCTCTTATCGGTGATCTCGCCCAGATCGAGTTGTAGTATTTTCTTTTTAAATCCTGGTAGTTTTGAGCTTAATTGAAAAGTAATATTAAAAAGTGTCCGGAATGGATTTGACTTTTCGGTATGCGAGAAAGTGCAAAAATGAAAAGCATGTATTGATTCGTAAATATCAATTAAATGAGCTGCAAGCGCAGATTTACCGGTACCTGGTTCCCCTTTGATCAGTAATACAGGAAGTTTATCATCATTAATCCATTCTTCAATTTCACTTAAAATCCACTTCCGGCCTACATAATGTTTCTTATGCCGGCTTAATTCACTTTCGAATTCTATAGGTTTCAGAAAATGGGTAAGCCTGGCTGAATCATCTGAATTTTGAAACCTGTGATCGGATATATCATTTTCAATTTTATTAATTAATGAATGAAAGTTTTCTTCGTATAGTTTTTCATTGTTGTGAAAGGGATGACAATTTCTCATATCAAGGAATAATAAACGCTTAATATCCATTGGAATGTCGGTATCTTCAACCAGTACAGGAATAATTCTGAATCCAAGTTCTTTAGCCAGACTCAATTCATTTAAACAATAGCTGTAGTTACTTTCACCATCTTGCCGGGTAGAATAGCGCGAGATGATAAAAATAAAGTCTGCATGTTTTTTATCGCTGAGTTTTTTCATATCCTCGCTGATCCTGTTGTGGAAGTTTTCACCCACTGACAATTCGTCTTCATCTAACCATACCAGATGTCCGGTACTATCCAGATCTTTTTTTAACCTGATAACATCATCTTTAAAGTCATCGTGTCCATAACTGATAAAGATATTGTGACGATCTTTATTAAGTTTGAAAAAATGATGATTATTACAAACATATTCATCTGTATTTTGCATGTATGTAACATGTTTGCTTCTGCAAACGGGACAGATAATGGCATGTTTCATTTTGAAAGGATTTATATTGTGAATTTATAAATGTAATAATAATTAGAATACAGTATTACTGTTATCGTATTTTAGTTACAAAAATCAGTGAATAATATCCTGAAAATGAATGCCGTTCCTGGCTTCTGAAGGTGGAACCACTGCTATTTCCCGAAATAATCCGGGAATCCGTAATTTAGTATGCTACCAGGGTTTTCAGAAACTCCTCTTTCTTAGAGCTGGTGAGCATCCAGGCTCCGGTACCCTTTTTTGGAGTGCCACCCCATCCACCATGTTCCCTAATTAATTCAACCTCTTGCCAGGCTCCGATATTATCATTAATGGCACAACAGGCAGCAAAGATGTTCCCTGCACGTTTACCTGCAGGATGTTTAAGCAGATATCGATCGACGGCTTTCCAGATAAGCGCTATAGCAAGGTTGTGCCGCTTAAAAGGATCTATATAATCAACAAGCTCCCTGTTGAACACAATTTTCTGGTTTACATTTTCCGGGATAAACTTTTTTGTATATGACAGACTGGAGCGGATAATAGTCCATGATGACCTTCTGTCTGCTTCAAGGGTAGGGGATGAACCTGTAATTTTATCGTCAGGTGTTGTAAGAGTATTGCCCTCTTTAGATAGATTAGAGCCTGAAAAGCCTCCCCTTACAACCAGTTTTGACACTTTGAACTGCCGGCTTTTTTCCTGGCTAAGCCTGATGGTTGTGGCAATATTTTTAAGACTACCCCCGGTTAGGAGTGTGGTATTTTTATTGGCAACATCCAGAAGTAATTCCGGTGCTGTAAATGCCTCCCTTGATGGTTTGATTTTGCCATAAGTTAGATAATGCCATTCTGAAACGCATTTTTTATCGTTGTTGATATTGAATGCCCCAACAGGGATGTCTTTCCTGAACCAGTTGATTGCCTTGGTCACCAGGCCAACCTGATCTTCACTTCCAGGTGAAACCGTGACGGCCTTAAGGTTAACCTCCGGATGTCCCAGCAACAGTAAAAGTGTAAGGAAATCATCAGGATCACTAGTCTCCATATCGTAAATATAATCCCTGGGCATGGTGTTAATTATTTGTTACAAAGGTAGGGAATATAGGTGGAAGAGGGAAGTTATAAGTTTATAGTTACCAGTTCGAAGTTCGAAGTTGCTGAATTGGTAAACTGAACTTCAAACCGGAAACTTCACACTCAGAACTTCACTATCTTCTCTGTATCTCTTATTGTACCATCGGAAATGCTGATCAGGTAAAATCCCGGCGCTATGTGGTCGTCGAGAGAGAAACTAATAGTTTGTGTTTCATCAACTGAAATATTCTTTTCAAGGTTTATTATTTCCCTGCCTGAAAAATCCATAATACTCAATTCAATAACTGGTGCACTAAAGTGGCCTAATACAATATTAAATGTACCGGTTGATGGATTGGGATAGATGGCGCTTATCAGTTCATTCTCAGCGGTTGATTCGGGATTGATTATTCCAGTACCTATTTCGGGGGTATCCAGGCGGATATCGGTGAATAAATGATATTCCCCTGGCTGTAGGGTCATGGCTTCATTGAGACCGGCAATATTTACAGAATCACCTTTAAAGAAATCATACCACGTTCCTGTATGTTGAAAACCGGGTACTATGGAGCCCTCAACAAGATCAAAATTGCCAACAATACAAACATTCATGTCTTCATGGCTCAATGTTATTCTTTTTACAGCGCCTGACACACCAAGGTAAAAATCTTCAGTTGCAAATACAGCATGTTCCTTTTTTAGATCGATCAAAGATGATATGACATTGTAAAGGTATTTTCTTCTGTAATCCTGGTAATAATCCCAGCGTACCGGTTTTTCACCAAGACGTCCATTATAATCGATTGAATAGTCATATCCCATTTCACCGAATTGCCAGATCATTTTTGGGCCGGGAATTGTATAAAAGAAACTGGCTGCCATGCCCATTCTTTCAAGGGCAATTGTTGTGTCTTTTGTATTGTAATCACCTGATGAATTACCCCAGCTATAGTTTTTGAAAATAAGACGTTCTTCATCATGGCTTTCCATATAGCCTACAACATGTGGATCACTCCAGCCTCGTTCTTGATATGATATCCACGAAAAATCCGATTTGCTACCTGAGTGATAACCCATCATAGCTTCTCCATAATTGTAGTTTGTATTTCCCCACATTAACATACCATAATCAGCCAGTTCTTTTTCCTCCTGGTTTACTGCAAGGTGTTCGAGGATTACCAGGGCATCATGGTTTCTGGCCCAGATTTCATTAGCCATTCTTTTGAGAAGTGCAATACGGTCGGCATCATAATTGCTTCCCCAGGGATCATTTGAGCCTTTGATATTGTTGCCGAATCCCTTGGTGAAATCGAACCTGAAGCCATCAGCCTTATATTCGTTCATCCAGAAACTGTTAATACTATCGATCAATTGCTGGGTATAAATGCTTTCGTGGTTAAAATCATTGCCCCATTGAGCATCAGGATTGGTAAAGTTGTGATCACGGTTGTACCAGGGATTATCCTCTGTTGGTTTGCTTCCATCAAAATATAATTGAACAAAAGGTGACTGATCGTATGAATGATTGAGAACCATATCGATGATCACGGCGATACCACTTTTATGGCATTCATCAATAAATTCCTTAAGGTTATTCTTATGCCCGTAATATTTATCAGGCGCAAAATAAAAAGAAGGATTGTACCCCCAACTGCTGTTACCTTCGAACTCATTAACAGGCATAAGTTCTATTGCTGTAACTCCAAGGTTCTTCAGATACCCGAGTGTGTCAGTTAAAGCCTGATATGTATGGCTTGATGTAAAATCCCTTATCAGCAACTCATAGATCACCAGCTGTTCAACCGGGGCAGGGGTGAAGTTTTCAACTTCCCAGTTATAGGGTTCCTGTGCTGTTTGCAAAACAGAAGCAATACCTGTGGTTTTATCTGAAGGATAATCAATCAGCCCTGGATAAACCTGTTCGGAAATATAATGATCATTCCACGGATCACTTGTTTTTTCTGTAAACGGATCTGCAATTTTTAAAGATCCATCCACGAGGTACTGGTAAATATATTCCTGCTGTGGAATCAGATCGCCTAATTCAAGCCAGAATCTCTCCCCATCAGGGGTCATTTTCATCTGGTAAGTATTATCGATCACCCAACTGTTAAAATCACCAACAACATAAACGAAATCTTTTCCGGGAGCAAGAAGGGTTAGAATCACTGTGTTTTCATCAATATAATTTATACCATCACGCATGCCTTCAGGAAGCTCTTCGATAACTACTGCTTCCCTTACATAATAATAGAATGAATCAGCAACCATGCCTGTATCAGTCTTCGCAATTGCTTTTATCCAATGTTCTCCTGATGGTTCAGCAACAATGGTGTCTGATAGAAATTCCTGATCGGTATTAAAAATGAGGATATCATCATGATAGATCAGGATGGAATCGGCATAACTCGAAAATACCTCTATGGGTATCTCCTGGGAAGCTTCAACAAGGAGTTCATTTTGTTCGGGAATGGAAAAGAATACGTTTAATCCGGCTTCGTAAACAGTAACAAATATATCATCACCTGTTTCTGTTTTTCCTTCAAGCCAGCTTCCACCAACCTGTTCGGAACTTCTGAAAACAAAGGCCATTTGCAGAATATCCTCATCTTGTGGCACACCATAATAATCCCTGATATCCGGTGTAATTTCGAGGGTGTAAAGATCATCATCTATCCTTGCAAGTTTTGTCTCAGGAGTGTTTTGCCCCCAACTGGTTTTAACGTACTTCCAATCGGAACCAGAAGTGCTTTCGCTTGTGATCACACCGGTATGGGCATAAACATCGCCATCATAGCCGGCTAATCCACCACTGCCCTGTGTGGCATCAAATGTAAGCAGAACATAATCACCTGATGTTGGAAAGGCTGGATCTGTCGAAATTAGTTGAGCGAAGCTGATTGCGGGTAGTAAGAGTATAAATACTAATGAGTGTAGGATAAGTGCAGTTTGTTTCTTCATGATTTATTGTTATGTCGTTTAATGGTTTAATCGTTTTATCGTTTAACTGTTTATAGGCGTATCAAAAATTATACAATCACTGTAAGTTTGACAATAAGGCAGTGTTTATCAGTTTATTAATTTTTATAAAAGTAAAAAAGTCAGTTTGATTATTATAAGGAATTCTCACATTTTTCGGGTTTTAAAGTTTTGATGCCGGCCTGAAGAGGCAGGATAATGATTTAAAACGTTTGCGGCGGGAAGTTGAGTAGTTGATAGTTAAGTAGTGACATTGATCATCCAACTCAACTACTTCCCCTACTCAACAACTCAACTTACTTAAGCTCTCAATTTTAACCTGATCCTCGGATGATCAATTTTGCTTTCAGTACAATACGTTCGGGTTGATAATCAAATGAATTAAGAGGAATACGTTTCAGGAGCAATTTAGTGGCTTCTTTGCCCAGCTCGAATCCAAACTGATCAACTGATGTAAGTTCAGGCTCATAAATTACTGCCGTTTTACTATTTTCAAATCCGATTATTTTAAGCTCTTTCGGGATATTGATATCAAGTTGTTTTGCAACTTTCATAGCACCGATAGCTGTCAGGTCATTAACCGCGAAAATCCCATCAGGTCTGTCATGCTTTTTTAACACTGACCTAGAAATACCTATGGCATCCTCATAACAATCACAGGAATAAACCAGATTCTTATCAAAACCAATTTCATGATGTTCAAGGGCATCTTTGTAACCCTGCATCCGTTTTTGAGAAATACCCAGGTGCAATGGGGCTGAATAATAAGCTATCCTCTGGCATCCCTGCTCTATTAGGTGGGATACAGCATCGTAAGCGCCAGCATAATCATCAATCATAACAACATCAGCATGCACATTCTCAATTATCCTGTCAAAGAATACGAGCGGTATTTCATTATCTATCAATTGCTGAAAATGGGTAAAATCACGTGTTTCCTTGGAATATGATACCAGTACACCATCTACCCTGTTCTGGATAAGGGTCTGGGTATTGATAATTTCTTTCAGGTAGGATTCATTAGACTGGAACACCATTACATTATAGTTGTTTTCATAGGCAATGCTTTCGATACCGCTCAGGATTTTTGAGAAGAAGTGATGTTGAATTTCCGGAAGGATCAGGCCTATGGTACCTGTTCTGTTGTGTTTAAGGTTGAGGGCTACACGGTTGGGTTTATATCCCAATAAGCTGGCAAGTTCCTTCACAGCTTCCCGTGTTTTTATACTGATGTCTTCATGATCTTGCAATGCCCTGGAAACAGTAGATATGGATACACCCAGTTTTTCTGCAATATCTTTTATTGTTGTCTGCTTTTTCATTAAAACCTTAGGGTTGAATTAAGAAGTAAAATTACTCAATTTAGTTCATTAAAAAACCCGGCCAAAAAGGCCGGGTTTTGAATATTATATTGAGTAAATATTACTCTTTCACGAATTTTACTGTTTGCACACCCTGTTTGTTATATACAGCGATGAAGTACAGGCCATTTGTTAATTCAGATGTGTTGATGGTTAACATTTCATTTGAGAAACTATCTATGCTTTGAATTACTGCTCCAGTGATGCTATAAATTTCAACCTTATCAATATTAGTCGCACTTTCAAAGAAATTAACATTGATAAACGACTGACATGGATTTGGATATGCTGACATGATAGGTCCTGCTGTAATGTCATTAATTCCGGGGTTCAGGATCGACCAGATATCATTAAATGTTGTGTCTGAAGCAGTGGTGACAACACGGTTAGGATCGCCAGTCCATTCACCATGATCCCAGCTGGCTTCACCATTATATACCATAAAATATTTATACTGTTGTTCTCCGTTTTGAATTGTTGCTGCAATGGAATAAGTGGTTTGAATTGTAGCATCAGGGGTCATTTTCCAGTACATAACAGAACCAGGTTGTGCCCAGCCTGCGAAACTACCGGAAATGTATATATCTGTTGTGTCCGGTCCAAATTCAACACCACTCATGTCAACATTAAATGTTACCACAGATGGTTTAGCTCCATACACATCGTTAAGTGTTGTTTCGCCTGTAAATACAGCAACACGGTTAGGATCACCGGTCCATTCACCATAGTCCCAGCTGGATACATCATTGTAAACAAGGAAATACTTGTACATAACAGCATTTTCACCATCAGCAAACTCCATGGTTAAATCATAAATGTTTGGATCTGCTGTGACTGTAAACATGAAATTCGGGTCACTTCCAGGTTCTGCCCAACCTGCAAAGTCACCGGAAAGATAAACTGCCGTGGTGTCAGGGTTAAATCCTTCAACGCCTGAAATATCAACGCTGAAGGTTACATTGTACTGTGCCATAAGGCTAACAGCAACAAAGACTGTGATTAATGAGAGTAAAAGTTTTTTCATAATATTTTAGTTTTAGTTAATAAATTAATTTTAATTACTCATTTGTTCTTACTGCTAAATTAAATTAATCTTTTCAAAATTAACTCAATTTTCAAAGAAATAAAAATTATATACCATTTTTTTTTATATAAGTCTTTTCTGTGATAAAATAAATACTCACTGCCAATGCATTAAGTTATTATAAATGCACTGACAATGAGTATTTGATGTTTAGTATTTCAATTTCCCTAAAAACACTATTTAATTACCTCATAGGTCGGTAATGCGGTTGTGAAATTCAGGATAAAGGTGATTGTTCCACCTTCGGGAATAGGTATATCAGCTCCACCTGGTATTAGTGTTCCATCATCAGGATCCTTGGCACCAAGATTAACATCCCATGAATCGTTGGCCCTGAACTTAAACCTTTGGTTTTCTGCTGCAGGAATGTTTTCGACTGTTTTAATCAAATATTCATTCTCAGCATCCCATTCCATATCGATATCATCCTCCCATGCAGTCCATTCACCAATAACGCCCCAGTTTTCCAAAACGTATGTCCATTCAAGGTTGTTGATATCCACAGTTACAGCATAACCTCCGGGTGCTGGAACTGACAGGTTTCCGGCACCGGGATCTGTATCCAGTAAACCTTCTCCACCATATCCGTAATTGATATTATCCCAATCAGGAGCTGAAGTGAATTTAAACTCATAGGTTCCACCTTCAGGCATATAAATATAACCGGTGAATATACCATCGTTATCATGATCATATATCCTGGGTGCACTGGCGGGGTCCCATCCCTGGTAATCGCCGGGTACCCATAATGAAGGAGCTGTAATAATCTCCTCATAGGGTGTTACACTGATGGTGACCTTGTCTGAATAAAGATCGCTATAGTCAGTATCAGTGTTCAGGTATGCAAACAGGCGGACCTCAAAATTTGCGATTACATCAGGTTCAGCACCCATTGCCAGTACGTTATCGTTTAACTCAGAAACCAATATAGCATATTCAGTATTCTGGGTAGAGACAATATCCCTGGCTCCTGTAAAATTACTGTCAGCCCAGTCCATCTCAAGATGGTATGTAACTGCCTCAAGGTTATCCAGGCTATATTCAGCGGCGTTCCACTTGAATGTGGTTATTGTGCTGTCTGCCTGGTCTTTGATAAGAATATAAGCAGAGCCACTTGCTGGTTCAGTCATTGCTGGAGCAGTTGCCTGGTTCATATCCAGTACAGGTTCAGCCTCTTTTTTCTCACAGGAAAGTAACAGGCCAAATCCAACAAGTCCTAATATTATTAATGTTATCTTTTTCATAATCGAATTCATTTAATTATTAATAACCCGTATTTTGTGTAAGATTAGGATTGGCACCTATATCTGAAGCGGGAATCGGGAAGATATTATACTTGCTATCAGTTGATGTACCTTCTTTAACATTTCCTTTCCATGGCCACAGGTAATCGCCGCCGGTAAAGAGTCCATATCTGACAAGGTCAGTTCTTCTGTGGCATTCCCAGTAAAGCTCACGTGCTCTTTCATCGAGGATGAAACTGAGGGTGAGTTGATCGACCTGGCTTGCTTCGGCACGAACTCTGAGATCATTAACATAACCAAGGGCTGTTCCAAGATCTCCGGCACCGCCCCTGAGTACAGCTTCTGCATACATCAGGTAAATATCACCCAGACGGAACATTGGGAAGTCTGTGTCTGCATAATCGAGGTTTGAGCCAAGTGCGCCCTCGGAAGTAATATTCTTCCATTTGGTTATTGCATAACCTTCATTGAAAATTGAGATGTCATTAATTTCAAGACTCTGTCCCTCTGTCCAGAACATGGCACGTTTGTCGGCATCACCGGTTACATCCGGGAATTTTTCAACAAGGGCGCTGGTTGCCCGTGTACCACCCCAGCCATCACCAGTACCGAATTCGGATGGTACCATATCACCACCAATTGCTGCGTGGATAATGAAATTGGTACCACCAAAAGTCTGGGTATGGATTCCATCAAACCTGATAGCGAAAATGATTTCTTTTTGGGACTGAAGATTATCATTGTCAGCTAAAAATAGTTGGTCATAATTATCAGTTAGGGAATACCCCGCACCGATTATTTTATCACAATATGTAACACATTCGCTATATTTAGCTTCACCTTTATAAATTTCTGCATTGAGATAGAGTTTTGCCAGGAGCGCCCATGCGCATGCTTTATCGGCACGGCCATATTCATTTGTCCTGGCATCCATAAGTGTATTTTCTATTTCTTTCAAATCATTTTCCAGCCAGGTGAAAAGATCCGCCCTGCTCTTTTGAGGAGGGAAGAAGATTCCAACTGCATCGTCTTCAGTAACAAAGGGTACATTGGCAAACATATCCAAGGCATGCCAGTAGCTGAGTGCTCTTAACCAGCGCGCTTCGGCACGATAAAAACCAATATCCGTTCTAAGCTGACCTGATACTCCACGTTCATCAAGTTTATCATCAGATGTCTGGCGAAGAAATTCATTGCAGGCAGCAATTTGATAAAATACCCTGTAATAGAAGGCAGCGATGAATACATCACTTGAACCCCATGATTGCCAGTGAAAGTCTTTGATAGTCTGGTCATTCCAGCCGATTACCGCTTCATCTGTAGGTAATTCCTGATGATACCAATAACCTCTTAAATATTGTCCGAATCCTTCATCGATACCTGTAATATCAGGATTTCCGGCCGGGCCATCCTGCCCCGATACTGCAAGTCCGGCATATAGCTTCGCCAGTACTTCTTTATATGCTGCAGGATCGTCAAATACAGTAGCTGCAGTTACAATATCCTTATCCAAAGGTATAGTGTCAAGATCCTTGCTGCAGGAGGATAAAATAATAATCAGTCCTGCTATTGCTAATGTTATATTTATTAATCTTTTCATAGCTTTTAACATTTAAAATTAAAACTGAAGATTTAATCCGAACACCCATACTCTTGGCCTGGGATAAATACGGTTGTCGAGTCCCAGGTGAATTTCAGGATCAATACCTTCATAGTCGCTTATCAGGAATGCATTATTGCAGGTAAACGACACATGAAGGTTAGCCTTACCACTAATAATACCCTTGAATAAATAACCAAGTGTAATGTAATCCATTCTGAAAAATGAACCATCCTGAACGTAATAGTCAGAAAGGTACTGCGGATTTACAAAATCGGTATTGGTCACTGTTGTGGTGATGTTACCCAGATATGGTCCTTCGGGGCGGTATAATCTTTCATAAACCGAATTCTCGGATTCTATATTATTGTAAACATAGTTTCCGAAGCTAGCACGGCCTGAGAAGCCGAAATCCCAGTTTTTATAGTTTAACCTCGAAGAAATTCCAAACCAGAAATCGGGATTGGGACTCTTGTAATGATACCTGTCATCGTCCGTAATCTGTCCGTCACCATTCCTGTCAACATACATGCCCTGAATAGGTTTGCCATCCGTACCGTAAACCTGTTCATAAACATAGTAAGAATATGAGGGGAAGCCTGTTGAATGGATTTGAACCCTGTTACCAACGCCTCCTGAAATAAATCCCTCGGGAACACCGGGGTAGTCAGGATCATCAATGGCAGTTAGTTTTGTAATCTCATTTTTATTAACAGTGGCATTGAGTCCTATTTCCCAGTCAACTTCAGCTGTAGCCACAGGCCTTGTCATAATTGAAAACTCAAATCCCCTGTTTTCAAGATCGCCAACATTGGTAAGGATGTAGTTGGTAAGATTGGTGCCGGCAGGAACAGGAATTTCATTGATCAGGTCTTTGGTTGTTCGGATATAATAATCAAAACTACCATAGATCCTGTTTTTAAAAAATCCAAAATCGAGTCCGATATTCACTGTTTCTGTTTCCTCCCACTTAATATTGTCATCATAGCCCTCGGCTCGCAAAGTCCTGTAGAAAACATTTCCTAGCTGGTAATAAGCATCGGGTTGACTGAATGTATATTGGGCAAGGTATGGATAATCACCCTGGCCGATATCCTGTTGTCCGGTAACACCCCAACCTACCCTGATCTTTAATTGTGAAAGGGCATCCAGGTTACTCATGAATCCTTCCTGATCAAGTTTCCAGGCAAAGGCCACTGATGGAAACCATCCATCACGATTTCCCTTGGCAAATCTTGAAGTATTATCATTTCTTAACGTGAAGGTTAGCAAATACCTGTTGTTAAATGTATAATTAAACCTTCCGAAATATGATAAGAGGTAATATTCAGTAGGATCATCTATTGTATCTGTATATCCGGGAAGAGGAGTGTTTTTAATGTTTGAGTTAATACTATAATTCTTTCTGTAGAAGTGTTGCCATGAGTAACCAGCCATGATATCAATCCTGCTGTTGATAGCGTCAACATCCTTTACGTAATTTAAATAAAAATCAAGTAACTCATTTTTTTTCTCCTGTTCATAATAATTATCAACTCCACCGCCATATAAGGGATCATAGCTAAATGCGGCATCTGATATCGGACGCAGGGCAATTTCTGATATCTTGCCATCCCAACCAACATAAATATTTCCATCACTTTTCGAGTAATCATATCCAAGATTAAGATTTGCCCTTAATTCGGGAAGAAAATGGAATTTGTAATCAAATTGAATGTTACCAAGAATCCTGTTCACGTTTGATTCGTCTATTCTTTGGTTCAACATGGCTACCGGGTTTGAAGAACCCTGTCCAACGGGCAGGTCGCTGCCGTTTTGCTGTATCCATGCATAATATCCACCATAAGTGGTTGGATCGAGGTAGATTGTACTGTCACCATCCTGATAATTCGGGTGATAGACAACATCGGAATGGACAGGTTTTGTTGGATCGTACTGTATGGCAGCGCCAATAGCCCCTCTGTCAGCAAAGTGGTTCTTTATAAAGACCGCCTTGGCATTCAGGTTGATTTGAAGATGATCATCGAAAAAACTCGGGTTCAGGTTCAAGCCAAGCGTATTTCTCTTTAAATTATCTGTCATCAGGATACCGTTGTTGTTTGAATAGCCGTATGAAAACCTGATAGGAAGATATTTGGTATAAGCGGCAATACTTAAATAATGATCCTGGCCAAAGGCATTATCATATATTTCATCCTGCCAATCGGTGCTGGCATTACCTAATAAACCTACCTGCGATGGGTACCTATCTGTAACCAGTTGCCTGAATTCATCAGCACCATATACCTCTAACATTTTAGGTATGGTACTGTATGAAACTTTACCGTTATAGGTTACCGAGATATTGGAACCCTCTCCAAAGAAACCCTTTTGAGCTTTTTTTGTAGTAATGATAAGAACCCCGTTAGAAGCTCTTGATCCATAAATGGCAGTGGCCGAAGCATCCTTCAACACCGTAACACTTTCGATATCGTTAGGGTTGAGGAGATTGAGCGGATTTCTCATACCGGAGATCTGTTGATTATCAACAGGTACACCGTCAATAACGATTAAAGGATCGTTTGTTGCTGAGAGTGAAGATCCACCCCTGATGCGAATGGTTGATGAAGCCCCGGGTGCACCGCCGTCATTAACGATTGAAACCCCTGGCACCTTACCAGTAACGAGTTTTTCCGGTGATGTAATAGCCCCGGCATTAAACTCGTCAGAATCAATCGCTGTTACCGAACCGGTAGCATCCTCCTTCTTTTGAACACCGTAACCGATTACCACAATCTCTTCAAGAGCTAAGGCAGATGGTTGCAATGCAAAATCAACTGTTGTGTTGGGCTGAACTTCAATTTCCTGAGTTATATACCCAAGGTATGAAACGATAAGAATTGTAAAGGGCTCAACGCTGATACTATAATTACCATCGATATCGGTAACTGTACCTATCGTCGTACCTTTAACAATTACTGAAGCCTGTGGTAAGGTGGTACCGTCAGTGGCATCCGTGACAGTCCCTTTTACCACACCTTCCTGTGCATACCCGGCCACAAATGCAAAAAGCAAAAGCGACAGGGTAAAGCAGATTCTTAAAAATAGATGTTTTACCATAATGCTTGTGTATTAATTAAACCTAATGAAAATGTCATTATTCTTCAAATTTAGCTTATTTCAACTCAAATGTAATAAAAAATCCCTACTTATTTATCGCAAATAGTAGGGCTAAATTGCATTCTGAATGATGTTATCACATAATACGGATTTCAAACGTTTGCATAAATAATTTATCCGCTTATTTTTCTTATATTAATTGTTGAAAAGTTAGCATCTACTTATTATTTGCGAATATAAAGAACTCCCAGGGTTGAAGATTAAACTCAAGGTTCTTACTAACGCTGGCAGGTTCTCCTGATAGCATGTCAACATAATCGCCGGTATAGTTTTTCCCTTTCAGATTTATAGTCTGCATTGTGTCGGACAGATTAAAAATCCCTAGTACTTTATTATCCTCTTTTTCCCTGAATATTGCGAAAACGGCTTCGTCATTGATTGTAGATATCCGTTCCCAGCTACCACCATATTTACCATTCCACAAGGCAGGATTCCTTTTCTTAATATTGATCAAAGCCCTGTAGTATTCCTGCATCTCAAGATTATCCCAGCTGATGGTATCTTTTTCAAAAAACAGGAGACGTTTATCAAGTCCTGCTTCCTGGCCGCTGTAGATCATAGGCATTCCGGGTACGACAAAAATCAGGGCTGCAAAAGCCTTAACCCCATCACCCATCCGTTCATATTCAGTTCCATTCCACGAATTTTCATCATGGTTAGAGGTGAAATACATACGGTAAGAATTTCCGGGAAACAAGGTGTCGCTCTTGATAAGAACATTTTCAAGATCATTGGCATTATATTCACCTTTTGCGATCTTATTCATGATATGGTGCATTTCCCATCCGTACGACATATCGAATGCTTCAATTTGATGTTCCGGTTTTTCAGCCTCTGCAAGCATAAATACTGGCTTGATCTTCTCAAGTTCCGGCCTTACTGAATTCCAGAAATCTGTCGGAACCATCTCAGCAACATCACATCTGTAACCATCAATATTTGCTTCCTTAACCCAGAATACCAGTGCATTTTTCATATAATCCCTTAAAGCTTCATTATCAAAGCTCAAATCAGCAACATCAGTCCAGTCGTATGGTGATACCATATTCCCTGCACTGTCAACACTGTACCATTCGGGGTGGTCTTCAATTAATTTGTTGTCCCATGCTGTATGGTTAGCCACCCAGTCGAGAATAACATACATACCCAGTTCATGGGCTTTGTTAACAACGGACTTAAAATCTTCCATGGTTCCAAAATCGGGATTAACATCAAGGTAATCTTTCACAGAGTAATAACTGCCTAAAGAACCTTTCCTATTTTTTTCTCCAATGGGATGTACCGGCATAAGCCATAAAATATCGATACCCATATCCTTCAATCGCGGAAGATGATCCTCAAAAGCCTTAAATGTTCCTTCAGGGGTAAATTGCCTGATGTTGACCTCATAAATATTGGCATCTTTACTCCATTCCGGATTGTTTACTTTGCTGATAACAGGTTCTTTTATAGCTTTCTTTCCTTTGCAGGAGACAAAAAACAACACACCTGTTACTGCTATTGCAAGAATGATTATCGTTACATAGTTTTCCTGGATGACCTGTAATACTTTGTTCATAATATTAGTTTGTTAAGATTTCAAATGTGTTTGGTTTAAGTTCAATATTTACTTTATTGTTGATTTTGTTAAATGAATTTCCGAAATGAGCCTTCAGTTTTGCCTGTGAAAATCGTTCCGGTAATTCTATTTCAATTTGATCAGCTGCCTGTTCTTTGCTGAATACCACAACAGCGATTTTATCAAAATAAGTTCTTGCGAATGCATAAACTCTGTCACTCACCAGCAGAAGTTCGATATCACCATAGATCATGGCCATGTTATTATTTCTGATAGATATAAGCTTTTGTGTTGTCTCTTTTATATTTTGTTCTTCTTTTTTGAGATTATCGAAACGCATCATTCTGCGATTATCCGGATCATTACCTCCCGGGTCGCCTATCTCATCCCCAAAATAAATGACAGGTAATCCGGGTATTGACATGTTAAATGCAGTTAGCATTAACAACTTCTGATAACCTACCGGATCACCAACTCCAATTTCCCTGGTCCATCCGGCGAGCTTTGAATCTTCTTCATACCCAAGGGCCCCACCTGCCAGGCTGATAAATCTGGGCCTGTCCTGGTTGCCTGTAATATAGCCCATCAGGTTGTGGTCGCCGTAGTATTCAAGACTCTCTTCAAGGGTGGTGTTTAACCTAATGAATGACTCCTGATCCCGTCCAAACACTGCAATGGCAGCATCATAAACATTGAAATCGAACTGGGCATCCAATTGCCCGGAACTAACATAGCTGCTTATCAATTCAGCATTCCCATAGGTTTCCCCGATCTGGTACAGGCTCTTATCTTCCGGAATCATTACCTGTTCCTTGAGTTTTCTTGTAAGGGTACGCCAGAATACCTCCGGAATATGTTTGGTAGCATCATGCCTGAAACCGTCAAGATTAAATTCTTTAATCCAGTAAACCGCCGAATCAGATAACATCTCATAAACTTCTGGCTTTGCCAGATCAAGTGTAGGTAGGAAAACATCAAACCAGGTTGTCAACCTGTATTCATCCCACCTTTCGGTATTTAAACTTCCGTCAGGAAGATAGAGGTCAGTGGCCCAGTCGGGATGCTCAATATAAACAGGGTGCTCTTTGTGCACATGGTTTGCAACAATATCGAGGAGCACATTCAGGCCATGTTCATGGGCTGTATTTACAAGCTCCCTGAAATCATCATCAGTGCCGAAACGATAATCGATCTGTGTAAAGGAAACAGGCCAGTAGCCATGATAGCCTGAAAACCTGCTTCTGGGTTCAGGCCACAATCCAAAGGCACCTTTTGGATTTTGAACCAGGGGCGATATCCATATTGTGTTCACTCCAAGATCGTCGAAATATCCATCTTTAATCTTTTGCGTAATACCGGTAATGTCACCTCCAAAGTGATTTGCCTTGGGAAGGATCTCAGGATCATCAACCGGCTCATCATTATCAGGATCTCCATTGTAAAATCTGTCAACAAATACGTTATAAAGGATCTTGGTGTGATGGTCAAACCTGTTTAGCTCTGATGTGCTTTGAATGACTTTTCCATTGTGAAGAGGTATCAACACCTCATTTGATACTCCATAATTATTATATGCCCGGATCCGAATAAATGATCGTTCCAGGCCTCTGGCCTGTTCAGGAATTTGAATGATAAAGGAATTATTATCAGATTTAATGAATCTATCCGGCAGCCTGAAATTTTGCCAGAAAACAAAAAGTTCTGCCGGATGGTTCTTCAAACCTATTGTCAGGCTATGCAAATTTGCTTTTTCAGTATAAAGGACGGGTAGGTTCTGTTTATCAATATTCCCAACGGTCATCACTGAATTAAATCCCCCAAAGTTATTATCAACAGAATCAGGATTTGCCGGATCCATGGCTTCAGCACCATCAACAACGAATTTATACTGGTAGGATCCTGGATTAAGCAGGAGTTGTGTTTGCCATTTTCCATCGATCAACTCCAGGTTGGTTGCATTAGGGTTCCATCCATTCATTGTTCCTTTGAGTTGAACAATATTATAATTACTCCCTTTCGGATCAAAATAAACCGATATATACTCTTTTTTAGATTTTTTACCGAGAATTGAATAGGGTGTGTTTTCTATCCAGCATTTTATCTCGATCAATCCTGGTAAATCCTCATTATCAATTATCACAAGAGAATCATTATTATCTGAAAGCAGGATGTCAGGATAACAATTAAAGCTAACAGAATCAATCCTTCCGGGATCAATAAAATAATCACCCAGGTAGATAGTTGTGGCTTCTGGTTGTAGTAATATAGGGCTTGCCAGCCCTATGATTTCACCAGTGTCCTTATAATTAAGTTTGTATTCTTCCTGATGACATCCTGATAAAAATACCAGGAGCAGTAAAAAGTGAATTATTCGGTTCATTGTTTTTGGTTTAACTGTTTAATTGTTTAAACGTTTAATTGGATGACGAATCCCCATCTATCATTAATTCATTAACTTCATTACTCGATAATTTCTTTTGCCACTAAATCACAAAAACACTAATGAACACTAAAAATTATTTAGTTCTATAATCATTGCCGATTTTGCCGGTATATTTATAGTAGTTAACTCTTCAATGATTCTTCCCGTAATTATATCTATTCCTGAAGTATAACTATTCATACACTCGTTGAACCTTTCCGTTTGGAGTGCTCGGGCTTCTTTTGCATTATTCAGAATAACCATCACAGACTCGTCATCATTATACCTGAAATAAACATAAATCCCTTTCTCCGGAATGAAGTGCTTTAATTTACCATAATGAATTACATCTTTTTCCAATCGCCAGTTCAGCAGGTTCGACAGATAGTCAAATGCCTCATTCTGATCATCAGTTCTGCCATCTCTTGTAAAGGCATTGTTTTCATCATCCGGCCACCCACCCGGAAAATCCTCCCTGATAAATCCATGTCCATCATGTTCGTGTCCTGTCATCAGAATTTCAGTACCATAATATAATTGCGGGATACCTCTGGTTGTTGTCATAAAGGCCATGGCAAGTTTGAAATTATCCAGGTTCTCATCGATTTTAGTATAAAACCGATCCCCATCATGATTGTCAACAAACAATACAAGACCGTACGGATCACCATAGAGAAAGTCCTGTCCGAGGACATTATAGAGTTTCACAATACCGTCATCCCAGCTATCAGTTTCATTAAACGCTTTGCCCATGGCATACATCATTGGAAAATCAAAAACGTTTGTAACGTATGATTTGTATCCATCCCGGTTATTAGCCCCTTCCTGCCAGTATGAAACCAGTGCAGGATCAGAAAGCCAGGATTCGGCAACCACATTAAAATCAGGATATTCCTTCCTGATCCGTTTCATCCATTCTGCCATAAATCCCTTGAATGAATAAGGATAAGTATCCATGCGTATTCCATCAAGGTCAGCATATTCAATCCACCAGATACTATTCTGGATCAGATAATTTGCAAGAAATTCATTCTGCTGGTTCATATCGGCCATGGTCTTATCAAACCAGCCTTTGAGCATCCTGTTACCATCATAATCAGAAACATAGGGATCGGTGACAGTGCCACCCCTGTAGTTGGATCGTGTGAATTCCGGCCATTGATTGTACCAGTCCTGCGAAGGAAGGTCATTATTCCACCAGTGCCCTGTACCACAATGATTGAATACCATATCCATGATAACCTTTATCCCATGCTTATGCGCGTCTTTGACAAGATTGACATAATCCTCATTTGTTCCATAACGCGGATCAACCTTATAAAAATCGGTTATGGCATAACCATGATAGGAATATTTGGGCATATTGTTTTCAAGTAATGGATTGACCCATAGGGCTGTAATTCCAAGCTCATGTAAATAAGGAAGTTGATTCTCTATTCCCTCTATGTCGCCACCATGCCTTCCATTTGGATCCGTTCTTTTGGCTTTTTCAAGCATCCCTTCCATATCATCATTGCCAGAATTACCATTGGAGAAACGGTCAGGCATCAACAGGTAGATCACATCATCGGTATCAAATCCTTTTCTAAACTCAGAATCATCACGACGCTTAAGAAGTTTGTAATCATATGTGACAATGACTTTTTTATGCTTTGAGAAAGCTAACTGGAAAATTCCAGGTTGGGCGTTTTCGGAGATAATGATGTCCAGGAAAAGATAATTCGGGTTCTCAACCCTGTTAACAAATGACAAACTTACACCCGGATAATCTATGCTTACATTTGTGTGTCCTATATCATTTCCATACACCAGCAACTGTATGCTCTTTTCCTGCATGCCAGTCCACCAGAAGGGTGGTTCAACTTTTAGAGAACCTACCTGCGCTGTTGCATACAGGCTTCCTGAAAGAAATATTAGGGATAATAAATGTCGAAATAACTTATTCATGATACTTTAATTTTGATTCCTTAAAATTGCAGCCTTCCCGGGGGGCACCTTAACAGTGATTTTACTATTATTTGAAATTATTTCTGTTTGAATGTTTAACATGTCCCTGAACTCCTGATCCCTTTCAATCTGAATATCGATTGATTGTTCCTCATTCCCGGCATTGATCATGACGAATACCATGTCATCATCATAAATTCTTGAAAATGCGAATACTCTGTTTTTGTTATCTGCCAGCAGGGTTTTAAAATCTCCCCATTTCAATGCAGGTGAATCATTATGGATCTTTATAATTTCTTTATAAAACTCAAGCAGGTCTTTATTGATCTCAACTTTATCAGCTCCTTTTCGGGAAGCATTGGGAGGGGCAGATGATTCATCTTCATAGGGGATATCACTCCATATCATGGGTTTACGGCAACACGGGTCATGGGCTCCCCACATTCCGACCTCATCGCCATAATAGATCATGGGTGATCCGGGATACGTCATTTGAAAGGTTGTCATAAGTTTCAGAGTCTCATACTCCTCAATAGATGGTTTTCTTGTATCAAAATTAGGATTTGTAGCTTTGGTTTGTCCGAAAAAATAATCTTTGTCAAGAAATGAACCCTTGTTCTTATTTACGATTCTGCTTGATGCTCTAGGCGTATCATGACTTCCGATAAGATTCTGCTGCGACATCAGGTTTTGATCAGGGAATGCTTTACGCAATCGTTTTAATAGGGTAGCAAACCGGGTTGAACTAATTCCTGATGAGTCGTTTATAAAAAACTCACTGCAAATGAAGTTAAAGTTATAATTCATCACTGCATCAAACTCATCTCCCTGCAGGTAGGGCTTTATGTAATCAGAACTTTCGATAATTTCCCCGGTGATATAAGCCTCAGGATTGATTTGTTTAACATGTTTACGCCAATCCTTCCAGAAGGGGTGGGCAACGTAGTCGGCAACATCAAGGCGCCAGCCATCTATTCCTTTCGATACATCACCATTGTTTCCGGGATCCATCCATCGCCGGGTTATATCGAAAATATACTTCTTTGGCCCTTCAACAATGCCAGATGTATCTTCCCTGAGTTCGGGCATGTCTTTAATGTTCCACCATCTTTTGACTTCAAATTCCGAACCTGTAACTGAATCTTCCCATGATTTGATTGTAAACCAGTCTTTAAACCTGGAATCTTTCTGATTTTTACGAAGATCATCTATTGCGAAATTATTATACCCCACATGGTTAAATACCCCATCGAAAATAATCCTCATATCCCTTTTATGGGCCTCCCTGATAAGTCTTAACGCGAGTGAATCGGCTGTTGTCCATTTCCATGTTGAAGGATCATCCGGGGTTTCTGATCTTATGATCTTCCAGTCCTTTTCAGGACCAGGGCCGAAAGTTGGGTCAATATGGTGATGGTAAGCAATGTCGTATTTGTGGTGTGAGGGAGCCACAAAAACAGGATTCAGGTATATAGCCCCTATTCCAAGTTCTTTCAGATAATCAAGTTTATCGATGATTCCCTGCAAATCCCCACCATATCTTCTTCTGGTGATATTGTACCAGGTATCCTTTCCGTTCGATTGTTCATAATCCTCAAGAGCATACCAGTCGGATCCCCATGGATGCACTTCCCATGGTTCAATAAGCTCATGAGGCCAGCATCCTTTCTGATCTGAAAGTTCGGGATCATTGGTCGTATCACCATTTCTGAATCTCTCAGGAAATATCTGGTACCAAACAACACCTTTGGACCATTCCGGAATAAAATCCGGTTCTTTTTTTGGTTTACATCCTATAATTAAAACTATTGAAAACAGCAGCGCAAACCATTTAAATAAACCATTCATAATAAATTGATAAAATGATGAATAATGACCTTCAAAGATACTCTATAATCTACTAATCCTTTGCATATATTCTTAACTTTGTATGGATTAAACCAGTGATTAACAATGACAGATGCAACACACATTAAAACCCTGACAACATGCTGGGATGAATTATACGGGGATGATACCTCACAGATACTGGGTGAATTTATAACGGAACTCAAAGTAGAAAGACTGAATATTACTTTTAATGGCCATGAACAGGAATGGTACAAGGATGCCATTGTGTATTCTCTCTATGTCGATTTATTCAATCATAATTTTCGTGGATTGTGTGACAAACTTGATTACCTGGAGGATCTGGGCGTAAATTGCCTCTGGTTACTACCTGTTCTTGAATCTCCAATGCGGGATGCAGGATTTGATATCAGCAATTATCGAAAAATAAGAAGTTCATTGCTAGCTAATAACGAACAGGAAAATGTTGGCGCTTCTCAATCCATTTTTGAAGATTTTCTAACCGAAGCTCATAACAGGGAAATGAAGGTGATATTTGACATTGCCATGAATCATACTTCAGACCAGCATTTCTGGTTTCAGGAATCCAGAAAATCAATAGATAATCCATATCGTGATTATTATATCTGGAATAAAGATGCCAGCAAATACAAAGATGCCAGATTGCTATTTAAAGGCATGTGTCCCAGTAACTGGGAAAAGGATGGTGATTGCTATTACTTCCACAGGTTTTTTGAATTCCAGCCTGACCTGAATTACCGCAATCCAAAGGTTATTCTGGAAATGTCACGGAATCTGATCTACTGGCTTAAGAAGGGAGTGGATGGTTTCAGGGCAGATGCCATTCCATATATCTGGAAAGAGGATGGTACAAGTTGTGAGAACTTGCCAGGAACTCATACAGTTGTAAGGTTTTTCAGGGCAGTGGTTGAATATTTAAGGCCAAATACCCTTTTACTGGCTGAGGCATGTCAGAAGCCTGTAGAGCTAATAAAATACCTTGAAACGGAAGATGAGTGTAATGCTGGTTATCATTTCCCATTAATGCCTCAGATGTTTAAAACCCTTGCTGCAGGAAACAAAAAACCTATTGTTGAGACTCTTGATATTAATACCACTCCTGAAATACCAGCTTCCTCTCAATGGTTTACTTTTTTGCGGTGTCATGATGAATTAAGCCTGGAACTTGTTTATGTTTCGGAAGAGGACAGGAAATATATCCATGAAAACTATTGCCATCAACCGGAATGGGATTTCAGGTTAGGAGAAGGTATTTCTGCCCGTTTATCTGAATTGATGCAGCGGGATGAAAGAAGAATTGGTGTCATCTATTCCCTGATGCTGACTTTACCCGGAACACCGGTTATTTATTATGGTGATGAATTTGGGAAATACAATGATGAGGCCTATTACCAGGAGATGATCAAAATGACAGGTAAAGATGATACCCGTTTCCTGGTAAGAGGAAAAATTGACTGGGACAAACTTGAATCTGATTTGGAGGATAAAGATAGTTTCCAGTCTCATGTCTTTAAGCGCTTAAGCAGTCAAATTAAATCGAGAAACAACTTTCATTGCTTTGGCAGAGGTGATTTACGATGGATTGAAGTATATAACCAGGATGGAAATCCTGTTGATGAAGTCATAGCATATACAAGAAATTATGGATCAGAGAATGTCCTGATCATACAAAATGTTTCTGGTAAGGAAATGGATATTTTAAAGCCGGATATATTATTAAAGGTGCCTGGCACAGATATGCTTGAACAGGAGTTGGATTATGACCCTGAGGAAAATAGCATAATATTACCGCCATTTTCATATTATTGGATCAAATTATAATTATCAGATTATACAGAACTTATGTCAGTTAATAATTTTGATGCGGTCATTTTCGACCTTGATGGTGTAATTACACAAACAGCGCTGGTGCACAGCGCTGCCTGGAAATCAATGTTTGATAGCTACCTGAAAGAAAGGGAAGCAAGGTATGGGGAAGCCTTCAAGGCATTTTCGCATACTGATGATTATTTACCTTATGTTGATGGTAAACCAAGGTATAAAGGTGTTGAGTCATTTCTTAAATCCCGAAATATCGATATTCCATTTGGAAATCCTGAAGATGGTACTGATAAAGAAACCATTTGTGGAATAGGAAACCGGAAGAACATTGTTTTCAACGAAATCCTTGAAAGGGATGGGGTGAAAGTTTATGATTCAACAGTTGAATTGATAAAGCAATTAAAAGAAAAGGGCATCAGGGTAGGAGTGGCTTCTTCTAGTAAAAACTGTGAAGCCGTATTAAAAGCTGCTGGTTTATTGGAATTAATGGAAACCAGGGTTGATGGTGTTGTCTCTGCAGAACTGGGGCTGAAAGGTAAACCTGAGCCGGATATATTTACAACAGCATGTGATAATCTTGAAGTAACATACGATAAAGCAGTTGTTGTGGAGGATGCAGTTTCGGGGGTTCAGGCAGGTAGAAAAGGAAACTTCGGATTTGTCCTGGGTATTGCCCGTGAAGATAACGCCTACGAACTTCAAAAAAATGGCGCTGATATTGTTGTTACAGATATAACCGGGATTGGCCTTCAGGGTATTGAAGATTGGTTTACAACAGGATTGGAAAAGGATAACTGGTCGATCACCTATCATGACTATGACCTTAAAAAGGAGAAATCAAGAGAATCGCTCCTGGCAACCGGTAATGGCTATTTTGGGACAAGAGGTACGATGGAGGAGATTTCAGCCTGTGACACCAATTATCCGGGCACCTACATTGCAGGATTGTACAACAGGCTTCAAACAAAAGTAGGGAACAGAATCATTGAGAATGAGGACTTGGTGAATTGTCCAAACTGGCTTCATTTTATGATTAAGATTGATGATGGGGATTGGATCAATTTGAACGCAGTTAAAATTTTAAAGATCTTTAGAAACCTCAATTTTAAAAATGGACTTCTATATCGGGATATCATAATAAAGGATAACGAGGATCATGATATCAGGATTGAATCATGGCGTATTGCCAGTATGCATAATCCGAACCTTGCAGCAATAAGATATAAACTGACACCTCTGAATTATAGTGGCAACATTACAATTAAAACCGGCATTGATGGTGATATCATTAATGATGGAGTTGCCAGATACCGGGAATTAAAACAGCAACATCTGGAAGCTGTTGATCAGGGGGTTATTGATAATAAGTTGTTTGTTGTTGTTAACACCACACAATCGAAGAGCAGGGTTACTGAAGCTGCCAAAATAATAACCACATTTGAAGAAAAAGAAATTGAGCCCGTTTTGATTGACGATGATCATATTTCAAGGATTTATGCCAGTTATCAACAAGAGCTTGAACCGGGTAAATCAATAACAGTTGAAAAGATCGTTTACATTGATGCCGAATATGAAAAAGGGAGTACCATGCTGCAGAAAGGTTTTCCGATACTGAATGCTGGATCCTTTAATCAGGTTTTAAATAAAAGTACAGAAGCATGGCAAAAGATCTGGGATAAGATAGATATAAAACTTGTCGGGGACAGGTTATCACAGAAACTCCTCAGGTTGCATCTGTATCATTTGATGGTTTCTGTTTCCCCGAACAACAAGGAGATTGATGCCGGTATTGGTGCAAGGGGATTACACGGAGAAGCTTACCGGGGTCATATTTTCTGGGATGAACTTTTTATCCTCCCATTTTACGATATGCATTTCCCGGAGGTTTCAAAGTCGCTGTTAATGTACAGGTACAGAAGGCTTGATGAAGCAAGGAAATACGCCAAAGAATATGGATATTCCGGGGCTATGTTTCCATGGCAGAGTGGTAGCAACGGAAGGGAAGAAACACAGGTAGTTCATTTGAATCCTCTTACCGGAACCTGGGGATCAGATTATAGTTCTCTTCAGAGACATGTATCGTTGGCTATCGCTTACAACATCTGGGATTATTACTGGATTACCGGTGATATTAACTTCATCAAGGATTTTGGCCTGGAAATGTTAATTGAAATTTGCCGGTTCTGGGCCCATAAGGCGTCATATGATCCTGCTAAGGGACGATATGTTATATCCAATGTTATGGGACCTGATGAGTTCCATGAGATGTATGAGGAAGCCGATGAAGGAGGATTAAGGGATAATGCCTATACCAGCATCATGGTGGTATGGATGATTCAAAAAACATTGTTGCTTATAAATGAATTGTCAGAAAAGGAAAAAACAAAGGTTTATAATAGCATCGGTTTTAAAGAAACTGAACTTGAGAAATGGGATGATATTCTGCAAAAGCTGAACCTGGTTATATCGCCTGAAGGTATTATTTCACAATTTGATGGCTATTTTGATTTGAAGGAGCTGGATTGGGATCATTACCGCAAGGAATATGGTAATATTTATCGTATGGACAGGATACTCAAAGCTGAGGGTAAATCAGCAGATGAATATAAGGTTGCCAAACAGGCAGACACCCTGATGACTTTTTATAATCTTGAAAAAAGTGCGGTTGATAATATCCTTGCCGGATTGGGATATAAAATGCCGGATGATTATTTGAAACAGAACCTGGAATATTATTTAGCCAGAACATCGCATGGTTCAACCTTGAGCAGGGTTGTTCATGCCCATCTTGCTGCATTGATAAATGATTTTGACCTGAGCTGGAAACTATATTCAGACGCCCTCTCAAGTGATTATAACGACATCCAGGGTGGCACTACAGCAGAAGGGATACATACCGGAGTAATGGCAGGCACCATTTTAATAGCTCTGTTTACGTATGCTGGCCTTAATCTGAGAAACGAAGTTGTAGAGATCAATCCATCGCTTCCGGAGTCATGGAGAAGTATTGCATTTAAATTCAATTTCAAGGGAAAAGAATACAAATGCTACATTTCAAAAAACAGGTTGATTTTAGAGATAAGCAGCAAAGACGCTGGAAATAGCTTTGTGAAGATAGCCAAAACAACCTATCATATCGGGAATAATAAAAGAGTTGAAATTGAAATCTGAGCTATTACCAGACAAAAAAGCCTAAAAAGCCACAAAAACACCAAAACATCAAATTCCACAAAATCTTCATCAATAGCAGAATAATAATCTTTATTTTTGAAGAGTAATGTATCCTTGCAACAAACTAACCTAAAAATTAATTATTATGGCTTTACATGAAAAAAACACCGTAAGACACAATCTTCTGGATGATGTATTTGCATCCAATGATTTGTCAGTTTCTATGCCCAAATACAAATTCCCTGATAAGGAAGAAAACCCTGCTCATGTTTACCAGGTGGTTCATGATGAACTAATGCTGGATGGCAATTCAAGGCAGAACCTTGCCACTTTCTGCCAGACCTGGGTAGAACCTGAGATACACAAACTGATGGATGAGTGTATCGATAAGAACATGATCGATAAGGATGAATATCCACAATCAACAGAACTGGAAAAGCGATGTGTCCATATGCTTGCCGACCTGTGGAATTCTCCTGAGGCAGCCAATACGATGGGTTGTTCCACTACCGGTTCCAGTGAGGCTGCGATGCTTGGCGGGATGGCCATGAAATGGCGCTGGCGCGATAAGATGAGAAAGGCCGGAAAACCAGCTGACAAGCCCAATATGATTTGTGGACCTGTGCAGATATGCTGGCATAAGTTTGCCCGTTACTGGGATATTGAGCTTCGTGAAATCCCCATGGAAGGCGATAGATTAATCATGAATGCTGAGGAAGTAATTAAGCGTTGTGATGAAAACACAATTGGTGTTGTTCCTACCCTTGGCGTATGTTTTACAGCACAATTTGAACCTGTTAAAGCCGTGGCAGAAGCCCTTGACCAGTTACAAAAAGATACCGGCCTGGATATTCCTATCCATGTTGATGGTGCCAGCGGCGGATTCCTGGCTCCATTTGTTAATCCGGAGCTTGAATGGGATTTTAGGCTCGACAGGGTTAAATCAATCAATGCATCCGGTCATAAATTCGGACTGTCACCTCTCGGTGTTGGCTGGGTCATCTGGCGTGAAGCAGAATTACTGCCCGATGACCTGATCTTCTGGGTAAATTATATGGGCGGAAACCTGGCAACATTTGCACTGAACTTCTCACGTCCGGCCGGGCAGATCATTGCCCAGTATTATAATTTCCTGCGATTAGGCAGGGAAGGGTACAGAAGAATACAACAGGCCTGTTATGACACAGCTCATTATATAGCAGGAGAGATAGATAAGCTGGGAATATTCAAGATACTATATAATGGAGAAGGTGGGATACCCGCGCTCTTATGGACATTAAAAGAAGGAGTTAACCCGGGATTTACATTATTCGACCTGACCGACAGGCTGAGAAGCCGTGGTTGGCAGGTGCCTGCATACTCAATGCCGAAAGACAGGGAAGATCTTATAGTGCAACGTATCCTTGTGAGACATGGCGTTAGCCGTGACCTTGGTGATCTTCTTGTTAAAGATATTAACGATGCCATAGAATATTTCAAGAAAAATCCGGTTCATATACCTCTGACAGAAAAAGAAGTTGGTGGATATAAGCATAGCTAAACAGGTTTAATTATTTTATAAATATTATAAAATGTTAGGTGACGTACTTCTCATTACCGAAAAACATGAAAAGGCAGCACAAGCCATATTGGAAAAAATACTTGCCGAACGCAAGGACAAATATATAGTTGCAATTTCAGGTGAGTCAGGTTCCGGTAAAACGGAACTGGCTCATGTGCTTGCACGGAAGCTCAGAAATGAGGGCATCATAGCTAAACCCATTCATATCGATAATTATTACAGGATACATCCACATGAAAGAACTGAATGGCGAAAAAAACATGGAATTCAGAATGCAGTGGGTTTAGATGAATATGACTGGGATACCATTTACCGGAACATTGATGATTTCAAAAATAACCGCAAATCAACCATGCCATGTGTTGATCTTGTTACAGAACAGATTGATCAGTTAACAACCGATTTTAATGGAATCGATATACTGGTAATCGATGGGCTTTATGCCATCAATACAAAAGATGCCGATATGTGTGTTTTTATCGAACTCACCTACCATGAAACCAAAAAGGCCCAGGTTTTACGTGGTAAAGAACCACAGAACGAATACCGGATGCAGGTGCTTGAAAGGGAGCACCAGGTGGTTCAGTCGCTAAAGTCAAAAGCCGATTTGCTTGTTAATACAGAGTATGGGATTGTTAAGGTGTAATGTGATTTCACTGCCCCTTCTTCCCGCGTGTACTTTTAGCGGTCTGATAACAAAATAAGTTATTGAAATAAGTTCGTTGTTTTCAATAATTGATTTTGTAATACTACTTTGTTATTTTTACACTTAAATGTTTACAGGAATGAACAAAAAAGAGATATACACTGATCAACAAAAAAAAATGGCATTATATGCCAAGGCTTTGGGACATCCTGTCCGAATGTATATTTTAGAATTATTGTCAAAGCAGTCGTGCTGTTACAGTGGTGATTTGAGCGAAGTATTACCAGTGGCCAAATCAACACTTTCACAACACCTGACAGAACTGAAAAAAACAGGATTAATTCAAGGTGAAATTGAGCTACCCAAAATTAAATACTGTCTGAACCAGGAAAACTGGGAAGAAATGAAAAAACTTTTTATAAACTTCTTGGAAAGTTAAAATTTTTAATACTTTTGTTCGTTGTTTTACGAACATTTAAAATAAATTATACCACTATGCAGATTAAAATATTAGGCCCTGGTTGCCCTAAATGTAAATCACTTGAGAAAAGTACTCGTGAGTTGGTTGAAGTTCTTGGAATTGAAGCAACTATTTCAAAAGAAGAAGACATTATGAAGATCATGGAATATGGAATCATGAGAACCCCGGGATTGGTGATTGATGAAAAAGTGGTGTTAAGCGGCAGGCTTCCATCATCGGATGAACTAAAAGGATTATTAACCAAATAATTATTTACAAAATGAAAGAAGCAGGTATTCTTTCATTAATTCTTACAATTTTATTTATATAATTTATTTATAATAGAAGTTCGTAAAAAGACGAACGTATTAATGAGTTGATATGGAACTGAATAAAGAGGTTAAAATACTTTTTTGGATCATTGCATTTTTTCTTTTTGCATATTTTATGCCGCTGGAAAATGTTCGATTCATTGATGCAGTGAATGCAATGCTGGATCTGACACGCTGGTATGCCCGTGAACATGTGATTTTATGTTTGTTACCTGCATTCTTTATTGCCGGGGTAATCTCGGTTTTTGTGAGCCAGGGAGCAGTATTAAAGTATTTTGGGGTACATGCTAAAAAGTGGATAGCTTACAGTATTGCCTCCGTATCCGGAACTATCCTGGCTGTTTGCTCCTGCACCATACTTCCATTGTTTTCAAGTATTCATAAACGTGGGGCTGGGTTAGGCCCTGCAGTCGCATTTTTATATTCAGGACCTGCTATTAATATTCTGGCAATTATATTAACTGCTCGTATCCTTGGCTTTGAAATGGGAGTGGCCAGGGTAGTTGGTGCCGTTATTTTTGCTGTTGTAATTGGCTCTGTGATGGCACTGATTTACAGAAAGGAGGAAAAAGCCAAGGCGGATGAACAAATGAATGTTACGGTTTCACCGGAAAAAAGGCCCCTTTGGCAAACTGCTATTCACTTTTTTACACTGGTCTTGATCCTGGTGTTTGCAAACTGGGGCAAACCCGGTGATGATGTTACCAGTGGTGGATGGTACTGGTTATGGATCAATAAATGGTACATCACATCGTTTTTTGGGATAATACTGATTTATTCGCTGATATTTATCCTGAAAATAAAATGGTGGCAGGTTTTGCTTGCAACTCTGGCAACAGGTATCACTGCAGTTTTATTCACCTCACCGCTTATTCCGATGGTGGTTGGAATAGCCGGATTAAGTGTAGTTACCTTACTTGATAAAAATGAACCGGAAAACAGGGAGTGGACCATTTCTTCATGGGATTTTGCAAAACAGATCATGCCATTGCTTGCTCTTGGCGTGGTGATTGCCGGTTTTTTGCTTGGTTCAACCCATGATGATGTTCATATGGCCGGCATTATCCCCAACCGATGGATTGTGGCGCTTGTTGGTGGAAATTCACTGTTTTCCAATTTCTTTGCTTCTGTTGTGGGGGCATTCATGTATTTTGCCACATTAACTGAAGTACCTATTTTGCAAGGCCTTATCTCGGCAGGAATGGGCAAAGGCCCGGCACTTGCCCTACTGCTTGCAGGACCCTCATTATCCCTTCCCAATATGCTGGTTATACGTGGTGTAATGGGAACACAGAAAACACTCGTCTATGTTATACTTGTTGTAATAATGGCCACCGTCTCCGGCTTAATTTATGGTATTTTGTTTTAATAAAAACCAATTGAAGATAATCAGCTTTAGTTTTATTATTTATCCCAAATTATGCATTGGGATTGAAATGAACCAATGCATTAGTCCTTTTCGAATGCATTATTTGGGTTTATTAATTTTAGAACAGGCTCATCTATTCTTATAATCCACATCTTTAACAAACAAAACAAGCACCGCCGCAATAAGCAATGAAACTCCTCCGATAACCAGCGCATATATTGCTTTTTCGTCGAACACGCTCTTGATAAAGAATCCCAGGATACTGGCTGCTACGATTTGTGGTATAACGATAAAGAAATTAAAGATACCCATATAGATACCCATCTTATTGGATGGTAAAGAGCCTGTTAGAATTGCATAAGGCATAGCAAGAATACTAGCCCATACTAGTCCGATTCCTACAAAAGGAACAATAAGGCCCATCTCACTTTTAATGAAATAGATCGACAGAAAGCTTATACCACCAACAAACAAAGAGATCATATGGGTTATTTTCCGGTTTGTTAGTTTCGCCAGCAGTATTAAAAGAAAAGCAAATCCAATGGTTACCCCATTGTAAACGCCAAAACAAATCCCAACCCAGTTGGCTCCCTCATTATAAACTTCCGAAGTAGGATCAACAGTGTGGTAGATATGTTCTGTGATAGCCGGAGTGGTATATATCCACATGGCAAAGAGGGCAAACCATGAGAAAAACTGAACAACGGCAAGTTGTTTCATGGTTGCTGGCATAGCGTTCAAATCATTAATGATCTCGACCAATCCGCCTGTGTTGGCTTTTTTTCTTTGAAGCAAGCCAGCCGTCAGTTCAAATACTCCGAATGCCAGTAATCCAATTGATAAAATATGTAACTCCTTGTCAACATCCATGGTGAAGAAAATGGCAGACAGTGCCCCACCTAAAACAACAAGTATAATTCCCGTTTTCAAGCATATAGCCGAGCGCTTTATAAATGATTGAGTTTCCTTTACGCTTCCCTTACCTTCTGGTTCAGGTTTGACTTCATCAAAACTCTTTAACTCTTCCGGCGAATATTCCCTGGTTCGAAAAACAGTCCATAATACAGCCAGGAGAAAAACTGCACCACCAATATAAAATGAAAACCTTACTGAGGGCGGAATAATCCCTTCATCCGCTGTATTGCTTATATTTAACCAGTTGGCCATGACCCAGGGCAATACTGAGGCAATAATGGCGCCAATACCAATAAAAAAGCTCTGCATAGCAAAACCCATTGTTCGTTGTTCGGATGGTAACATATCCCCAACAAATGCCCTGAAGGGCTCCATGGAAATATTTATGGAAGCATCCATGATCCATAACATTCCAATGGCGATCCATAAGGCCGGTGAATTCGGCATAATGAATAATGCACAGGTTGCCAGAATGGCACCAACAAGGAAATAGGGCCTTCTACGCCCAAGCCTGTTCCAGGTTTTATCGCTGTAATGACCAATAATTGGCTGTATGATTAATCCGGTTACAGGTGCAGCAAGCCAGTATAGCGACAGGTTTTCAACTTCCCCTCCGAGTGTTTGAAATATCCTGCTGACATTGGCATTCTGCAGGGCAAATCCAAACTGGATCCCAAGAAATCCAAAACTCATATTCCATATTTGCCAGAAACTTAGGCGTGGTTTTACTTTCATCTTCCAGGTGTTTATGGTCACAATATTATATCTTTTTTATTAATTATACAATTCTGCAGAATTCTTATCACAGCCAATATTTTCTTATATTTGTCCGCCTTGTATCAATTTTAAAATTTAAAATATTATATTATGAAAATATCAATTGCCGGAACTGGATATGTTGGACTGGTGACAGGTACCTGCTTTGCAGAAGTTGGAATAGATGTAACCTGTATAGATATTAATGAGGAAAAAATCGAAGACCTTAAAAAGGGCATTATCCCGATCTATGAACCAGGCCTCGAAGAAATGGTTACCAGAAACATAGATAAGGGACGCTTACATTTCTCAACTGACCTGGCGGCCACGCTTGAAGGTGTTGAAGTTGTTTTCAGTGCTGTGGGAACTCCACCTGATGAGGATGGGAGTGCAGATCTGAAATACGTATTAGAAGTTGCACGGACAGTTGGAAAAAATATGAAAGATTACGTATTGATCGTTACCAAGAGCACAGTACCGGTTGGTACAGCTGAGAAAGTCAGGAATGTTATTTCTGAAGAACTTGAAAAAAGAGGTGTTGATATTAAATTTGATGTTGCTTCAAATCCCGAGTTTCTGAAAGAAGGGGCTGCTGTAAACGACTTCCTGAAGCCAGACAGGATTGTTGTAGGTGTTGATTCAAACAGGGCAGAGCGTATAATGCAACGACTTTATAAACCATTTGTAATGAATGGTCATCCTGTGATTTTTATGGATATTGTATCTGCGGAGATGACCAAGTATGCTGCCAACTCCATGCTTGCCACCAAAATCAGTTTTATGAATGATATCGCAAACCTTTGTGAAATTGTAGGTGCTGATGTGAATATGGTACGCAAAGGAATTGGAAGCGATAGCCGTATCGGGCCTAAATTTATATATCCCGGAGCTGGCTATGGGGGTTCTTGTTTTCCGAAAGATGTTAAAGCCTTGATCAAAACAGCCCAGGAATATAAATATAATCTCAGAGTGTTGCAATCGGTTGAAGATGTTAATGAAGACCAGAAATCAGTTATTTTTAATAAAATTGCCAGCCATTTTAATAATGATCTTAAAGGACGGTCTTTCGGGCTATGGGGTCTTTCTTTCAAACCCCTTACCGATGATATGAGAGAGGCCCCATCACTTGTTGTTATTGACAACCTGTTAAATGCAGGCGCTACTGTCAAAGCATATGATCCTGCTGCCATGGAAGAAACGAAACGAATGATTGGGGATAAGATAGAATATACTACTGACCAGTATGAAGCCCTGATTGATGCTGATGCGTTGATCATTATGACCGAGTGGAATGAATTCCGCTATCCCAATTTCAATGTGATCAGAAAACTGATGAAAAACCATCTTATATTCGATGGCCGTAATATTTATGAACCGGATGAAATGAAAGACAATGGTTTCACTTATTATGGCATAGGAATTAAGCCATTTAATTAATATCTCAAAATATTGGCCTGATAATTCTTCTTATCAGGCTTTTTTTTAATTTTATGAAAAAAATTCATGAAAAAGAAAATCCTCGTTACAGGTGGAGCCGGTTTTTTAGGTTCACATCTTTGTGAGCGGTTGCTAAGTGATGGGAATGAAGTCATCTGCCTCGACAATTATTTTACAGGGCAGAAAGAAAATGTTGTTCAATTGCTCGACAACCCATATTTTGAACTTAAAAGACACGACATTACAATGCCCTTTTTTATAGAGGTTGATGAAATCTACAATCTGGCGTGCCCTGCCTCACCCATTCATTATCAATATAATCCGATCAAGACAGTTAAAACTTCTGTAATGGGTGCTGTTAATATGCTAGGCCTTGCAAAGAGAATTAAAGCAAAAATTTTACAAGCATCCACAAGTGAGGTTTATGGTGATCCTGAGGTTCATCCTCAAACAGAGGACTATTGGGGGCATGTAAATCCAATCGGGGAAAGAGCCTGTTATGATGAGGGTAAAAGATGTGCTGAAACTCTATTCGTTAATTACCATAAGCAAAACAATGTAAGAATTAAGATTGTCAGAATATTCAATACCTACGGACCAAGAATGCATCCTCATGATGGGCGTGTAGTTTCAAATTTTATTGTTCAGGCATTACAAAATAAGGATATCAGTGTGTATGGTGACGGGCAGCAAACAAGAAGCTTTCAGTATGTTGATGACCTTATTGAAGGGATGACCAGATTGATGGCCACCGGGGATGATTTTACAGGTCCTGTAAATATTGGAAATCCTGGTGAATTTACAATACTGGAACTCGCAGAGAAGGTGATCAAACTTGTTGGTTCAAAATCCAAAATAATTTTTGAACCTTTACCTTCGGATGATCCCATGCAACGCCAACCTAATATCAGCCTTGCCAAAGAAAAACTGAACTGGGAACCCACCATAAACCTTGAAGAGGGATTGAAAAAAACTATAGCATATTTTAAAACGATTATTTAATATGAAAACCATTCTGGTAACCGGAGCAAATGGGCAGCTGGGCATGGAATTGCGAAAGCTGGCCGGTAGTGTTGAACAATTTAGTTTCGACTTTCTCGATATTGAAGAATTAGACCTGACAAACCAGGATGCTGTTGACTATTTTTTCGTTGATAAGAACTATTATGCAATAATTAATTGCGCGGGATATACTGCGGTGGATAAGGCAGAGGAAAATAAAATGCTGGCCGACCAGGTGAATGGTACTGTGGTTAAGATGCTGGCTGAGAAAGCAAATGAAAAGGAAAGTATTTTTATACATATCTCTACCGATTTTGTTTTTGACGGCCGTTTAAGCAGGCCATACAACGAAAATGACTTACCGGATCCGCAATCGGTGTATGCCAGATCCAAGCTTTTGGGGGAACAATATTTTATGGCCTATGCAAACAGGGGGATGGTTATCAGGACCTCCTGGTTGTATTCAGAATATGGCCATAATTTTGTTAAAACCATACTTAAATATGGTATTGAAAAAGATAGTTTAAGGGTGGTATTTGATCAGGTTGGCACTCCAACATATGCATTTGACCTTGCCAGGGCAATAGTTTATATACTTACATTAAACAAAAAAATACAGGGTAAAGGAATTTATCATTTTTCTAACGAAGGAGTTGCCAGCTGGTATGATTTTGCTATGGCGATTATTGAGATTGCAAAGATTAATTGTAAAATCATTCCCATTGAGACCATTGATTACCCGCTTCCTGCCCATCGGCCAGCCTTCAGTGTTATGAATAAAGCCAAAATTAAGAACGAATTTAATCTTGAAATCCCGCATTGGAAAGACTCCCTTAAGGTATGTCTTCAACGTATTTTATAAATCAAAAACTTACATCATGAACAATCCCATTGATGAAAAAGTACTTGAAAAAGCCAGGCTATGGCTTGAAGGTAACTTTGATGAAAAAACAAAAAGTAGCATCAGAGAGATGATAAAGGAAAATCCTCAGGAGCTTGTTGAATCGTTCTATAGGGATCTTGAATTCGGAACTGGTGGGCTGCGTGGTATTATGGGCATAGGATCAAACCGGATGAATAAATATACTGTTGGAATGGCTACCCAGGGCCTGGCCAACTATCTTAAAATGATGTTTCCTGGCATTGATCTTATTAAAGTTGCTATTGCCCATGATTCAAGAAATAATAGTGATTACTTTGCTAGGATAGCTGCTGAGGTACTCTCCGGGAACGGAATTAAAGTATATCTCTTCGATGGTTTGAGGCCCACACCTGAACTTTCTTTTGCAATCAGATATCTTGGGTGCCAGAGTGGAATCGTTATTACTGCCTCCCATAACCCGAAGGAATATAATGGATATAAAGCCTATTGGGATGATGGAGGACAACTTATTAATCCACATGATGTTAATGTCATTAATGAGGTTAAAAAGATTAAATCGATTGATGATGTCAGGTTCAGGGGTAAGGAAGAATTAATTGAAATTATTGGCAATAACATCGACAAAGCATATCTTGATCAAATAATCAGGTGTTCACTTTCACCGGAGGTTATCCTCAAGCACAACGACATTAAGATTGTTTATACCCCATTACATGGAACAGGGTATAAGCTGATACCGGAAGCTCTCCGGTTATTCGGCTTTGAAAACATTACAGTTGAAGAAAAACAAAAAACACCAGATGGAAATTTCCCGACAGTAGTTTCTCCAAACCCGGAAGAACCGGCTGCCCTCGAAATGGCTATCAATACCGCTCAGAAAATTAATGCTGACCTGGTAATGGCTACCGATCCTGATGCAGACAGGGTTGGAATCGCAGTAAAAGATACGTATGGGAATTTTGTATTGTTAAATGGAAATCAGGCTGCTTCATTGCTTGTTTATTATATGCTGGAGAAATGGAAGGAAAATGGCAAACTGACAGGTAATGAGTTTATTATTAAAACTATTGTTACCTCCGAACTGATTAAAGTTATTGCCCAAAAGTACGATGTTGAATGTTATGATGTTTTAACAGGTTTCAAATTCATTGCCGATAAAATCAAATTCTATGAAGGAGAGAAAACTTTCATTGTTGGTGGTGAGGAAAGTTATGGATATATGATTGGTGATTTTGTCAGGGATAAAGATGCAGTAAGTTCCTGTGCCATGATAGCAGAAGCTACCGCATGGGCTGCTGATACAGGCAAATCACTGTATGAACTGCTGATCGGTATTTATCTCGAGTTTGGATTTTATAAGGAGAAATTATTATCTGTCGTGAGAAAAGGTAAGGCCGGCGCCGAGGAAATTCAACAGATGATGGAAAGGTTCAGGGATAACCCACCTGATACAATCAATAACAGTAAAGTAATTGAAATAAGGGATTATCTGAAAAGTATCAGTATTGATATGGAATCGGGATCGGAAAGTATTATTGATTTACCAGCTTCTAATGTGCTTCAGTTTTTTACAGATGATGGAAGCAAAATTAGTATGCGCCCGTCAGGTACCGAACCAAAAATAAAATTTTACTTTGGTGTAAAAGATGATCTGAAGTCAGCTGATAACTTTGAGAAAGTAAATCAGGCTCTTGAAGATAAACTGGATGCTATTATTACAGATCTTGGTTTGAGATAATTAATGTTGAACCGCTACATTTACTTTTTATCCCGAACACCGGACATATTAACTCTTCCACAAGAGCATAACAACAACCTTAAAACAACTCCTCAATTCTGAATTTCTGGCCTCTGAAGTCAAATTCTTCATCCTTTTTTTTGTTTCTCATAGCATGGAAAAAGGGAACCATGGGTGATATGGTAAAATACGTATTGTTATCTACACTTACTTTGCCCACACTGGTTGCAACAAATAATTTCTGAAAGTTGGTAATGACAACGGCGCCAAATTCCACTCTTTCTTTAATCTTATTCGGATCAATCTTATTTAGGATTTCCAGCTGATCAATGGCTTTTTGTAGCTGCCCGACAAACATCTCATGTTTACGAAACAGTTGGGTCCGGTACGAATCATAATGGTCGATAATCTGTGTATGATCATCGGCACTTTTTTGAACTTCATCCATTGCCTCACGAATATTATTTACCGTTTTGGTTTGGGCGGCAATACATTGATTCAAAAGCTTATTTTTCAGTACAAGCTTTTCCATTACTGGTTTGTAACTTTGATTAAATAATAATGGTTCAGAAACGTTGTTTATTAAATCCGTTTCCCTAATTTAGTGCTTTCAGAAATTCTTTTGAGAAATTATCAACTCATCAAACCTATGACAAATATACAAGATGAACCCGCATATTCCAAGAATGTTTTAGAGTTTATTACTGTAGCACACGAATATTGTCTTTTTATGGAAGATATTGAAAAGTATCCAACCCGGTCAGCAATGGGGTTTTTGCTCAAGATTTCACCCCTGTTGTATCTGAAAGCCACATTACTCCCTCCTGTTGAAGTTGAGGATGAGTCTGCAAATGAACGATTTTTAACAGAGGAAAACTATGAACAAATATTTAACGCTGTCAGGGCCAGATTCAGGGAATTTGACAAGTACTGGTTTGTTGATCCGGATGGCTCTGATGAATATCCTGTTGCAGCAAGTCTTTCTGAAGACCTTACAGATGTATATCAGGATTTGAAGGATTTTATCCTGCTTTACCAGAAAAACACCAGGGCAGCAAAACAAAATGCTGTCCGAAGTTGTTATGAATACTTTCAAAACGAATGGGGTATTAAACTACTGAGGATATTAAAAACACTTCATTCCCTTTATTATAATTAGTATCACAGGGTTGTTGCTCAATTTTCTGTCTCTTAAATTTTTATCCGGCTTAGGGTCTTTTGTTGCATTTAAAATCACTATTTCTTGGGATGCCTGCAACTGATAATATTTGTTTTTTTGCATCATTGTATGTCTTCAAAACTATATATTGAATAAATGACACTTCTCGACTTAAAGGAAGGTGAATCAGGGTTTATTCTGAAGGTAAGGGGTAGGGGCGCCTTTCGAAAAAGAATAATGGAAATGGGATTTGTTCCCGGTAAGGAAGTGATCGTAGGTATAAAGGCTCCTCTTAAAAATCCTGTAGAGTACACCATTATGGGATATGATGTTACGCTGAGGAACAGCGAGGCAGACCTGATTGAAGTTGTTTCGGCTTCCGGACCACAGGCAATAAAACATGATAGTGGCAGTGGTGTGATAATAAATGGAGATTACCGCAAAAGGAAGACTAAAAAAAGAAGATCCATCAATGTAGCACTAATAGGTAATCCGAATTGCGGTAAAACAACATTATTCAATTTTGCTTCTAAATCAAAGGAAAAAGTTGGTAATTACAGTGGCGTAACTGTAGGTGCCAAAACGGCCACTTTTAAACAAAAGGGATATACATTTACACTTGCCGATCTGCCGGGAACTTATTCATTAACTTATTATTCACCTGAAGAACTTTTTGTTCGAAATTACCTGTTTGATGAAATCCCCGATGTTGTAGTTAACGTTATCGATGTTTCAAACCTTGAACGAAATCTTTACCTGACCACCCAGCTAATCGACCTTGATATTAAAGTTGTTGCGGCACTTAATATGTTTGATGAACTTGAATCTAAAGGCGATACATTTGATTACGATGCATTGGGTAGGATGATCGGTATTCCGATGGTTCCGCTGGTGAGCTCAAAAGGCAGGGGGGTGAAAGAACTTTTTAATACCATTATTGACGTATATGAAGATCAGGATGATCGGGTTCGCCACATCCATATTAATTATGGGGAAGATATAGAAAGGGCTATCAAAAATATACAGGATGAATTGCTAATTGAAGAAAACCGCAAACTGACGAATATTATTGCTCCACGGTTTCTTGCTATCAAATTACTGGAGGCCGACAGGGAAGAGTTAATCAGGGTGAGAAGTTGTATTAACTATAACCGAATAGACAGAATTGTAAAAGAGGAACTTAGAATCATTGATAAAAGTTTTAATGATACGGCAGAATCAGTGATAACAGACCAGAAATATGGTTTCATCAACGGTGCACTGGCAGAAACTTTTAAACCGTCCGAAAAAGATATTAGAATTCTCAGTAAAGCTGTCGACAGAATCTTTACAAATAAATTTCTCAGTTATCCTATTTTTATTTTGATCATGTGGTTAATGTTTCAGGCTACCTTTTCGCTGGGAGAATATCCAAAGATATTAATCGAAAAATTCGTATCCTGGTTTGGAAGTATGATGTACAATATAATTCCTGATGGGATAATCAGGGACATGTTTGTTGATGGGATTGTCAATGGTGTAGGAGGGGTCATTGTTTTTCTGCCTAACATTCTTATCCTTTTCCTGTTTATTTCAATTATGGAAGATACCGGCTATATGGCCCGTGTTGCATTCATAGTTGATAAGCTGATGCATAAGATAGGGCTGCATGGGCAATCTTTTATTCCTATGCTAATGGGTTTTGGATGCAACGTTCCGGCGATTATGGCAACCAGGACTATTGGCAATAAAAACGACAGGCTGGTAACCATGCTTATTAATCCGTTTATGTCGTGCAGTGCAAGGTTGCCCGTATATGTACTGATCATTGGGGCAATTTTCCCGGAGTATCCCGGGCTTGTATTATTCTCCATTTATCTCACAGGTATCATATTTGCAATTCTGATTGCGATACTGCTGAAAAATACGCTGTTCAAAGCAAAGGGGATGCCTTTTGTTATGGAACTTCCACCTTACCGGATGCCTACCGGAATATCTGTTTTGAGGCATACCTGGCATAAAGGATCGCAATACATTCGAAAAATGGGAGGCGTAATTTTAATTGCATCTGTGATCATCTGGTTGTTGGGATATTTCCCCAGGAAAAATGATGATGTTGAATACTATAATAAGCAAATAACAAAAATTGAGCAGGAGTTGGAAGGATTGGAGAGGTCAATCGATTCAAAGGATAATTTTTCGAAATCACCGGTCAGCCTCACACTGGATTCCCTCAGAATACTCAAAATCAGAAGATCGGGAACACAACTTGAAAACTCATATATTGGAAGAATAGGAAGATTCATAGAACCTGTAATTTACCCGCTGGGATTTGACTGGAAGATGGGTATTGGGCTTCTTACCGGCATAGCAGCAAAAGAGGTAGTTGTAAGTACACTTGCGGTATTATATCAGGAAGATCCGGAGGAAATACTACCAGGTGACCTGACAAAAACTCTTAAAGAACAAAAATACGAATCTGGGAAAAGGGCAGGACAATTGGTATTAACGCCATTATCAGGGTATTCTTTCCTGCTGTTTATTTTGATATATTTTCCCTGTGTTGCTGTTGTTGCAGCAATAAAAAAGGAATCAGGAGGTTGGAAATGGGCAATATTTATGGTTATATATACGACCCTGCTGGCATGGACAGTATCTTTTACAGTATTTCAAGTTGGAAGCCTCTTGGTTTAAAAATTTGTGAGCCTGTGTTGATAACTTTTCAGGGCTAAAGGGTTCCCTTTTTCACAAAATCAGAATAAATAGATATAAAATCATTACTTAATTGGAATGAGATTTCCCAAATTTGGAATAACTGCTTTATGGTTGTTACTATTAATAATTTATTTATCAGTGCTTTATGCATAATATCGGGTATGGCATGATATTATATTCTTATAATAAAAACCATTATTATGAAGGAAGGATTGATACATCAAGGTCAGTTAGCAATGGATACGGCAAAAGAAATAATACTGGATGTACTGGTTGTTGAAGACAACAGGATCAATCAAAAAATAATGGTTGCATTTCTCACTAAACTGGGCCATAGATATGAGATGGCTGTTAATGGAGTGGAGGCAGTGCGCTTATGCTCAGTAAAAAAGTTTGATTGTATCCTTATGGATATTCAAATGGCTGAAATGGATGGGCTGGAAGCCACAGGATTAATTAGAATGATGGAAGAAGAGCAAAACATTTATACACCCATCATTGCAGTAACTGCCAGTGCCCCTTATGAAGATCAGGAAGAATTCAGGAGGGCTGGACTGGACGAGTATGTACCCAAACCTGTTAGTTTAACAGTGTTAAAAAATGTTTTAACAAAAGTTATTGATGGAGCATATGTTACCTGAATCTTTTAATATATTTAAAACGAAATTAACTCTTAAACCACTTTAAAATGATAGATAAGGAACAATTCAGGGAAAACTTCAGGCCATTTGATAATGAAATTGTAGTGGAGATTATTGATATATTTACTACAGAGTACCCTGACCGAATGAGTGAACTGGAAAAAAACATCCAGGAGGAAGATTTTGAATCACTCAGATTCAATGCACACAGCCTGAAAGGTGTTATTGCAAACTTTCTTGCTCCCGAACCAAAATCTTACGCAAAGGAGTTAGAAGAACGTGGGAAGAATAAAATAATAGATGGTAGTACAGATTACTTTATCAAATTAAAAACTTCAACCGCAAAACTGGTTGAAGACCTGAAGGAATTAAGATCGGAATATATTTAATGTTAGTCCGTCCTGTCGGCAAGTCTGTTAAGCCCTTCAACAGCCTTTTCATAATTCGTATGTAATTCAAGCACCTTTTCATAATCCCGGGCTGCCTCAAGGTAGTTTCCCAATAACTCATTACAATATCCCCGATTATAAAATGCTTCGGTATATTCAGGATCTATATTGATTGCTCCGGTAAAATACTCACGTGCTTTTTCAAAATCCTCATGAAAAACCAGATATACATATCCAAGATTATAATGGGCAAGTTTAAACTGTGGATGTATCCTTAATAATTTCTCATAGGTGCTGATTGAGTTATCAACATCAAAGATCGATTGATAATACATAGCCAGGCCGTAATAAGCCTCCATGCTCTCGGGGTATGAGTCAATAGCATTGTTGAAATATGCGATTGCAAGCTCATTTTTCCTTATGCTATGTATTAATGCTAATTGGATATGTGCATCATGATTATTTTGATCCTTATCGATAGTAACCAGGAAATTGTTTATGGCTGTGTTGGTGTCTCCACCCTCAAGATAGGAATAAGCTTTAATCAGGTAGGGGACAGGGTTGTTCGGGTCAATAAATATGGCCTGGTTCAGATATTTGATAGCATCTTTATAATCGCGCAGGATAAAATTCAGTTCACCAAGCTTTAACAATGCGTTTATATTGTCATCCTTGAGGTTCATGGCTTTTAGCAGCGCATTTTCGCATTTTTTACCGTTACCCATTGCCATATAAATATCCGACAGCGTAATATAAAAATCAGGATTTGCATCATTGATTTGTAAAGCTTTATTAATATCAGCAAGGGCTTTATTGATGTTTCCTTCTTTCAGATATGCAATGGCGCGGTTGTTAAACAGGTTTGCATCCATCGTATCCTTTTCAATCTCGAGGCTGAGAGAATCAGTTTCAGACAGTAAAACTGCCTGATTCTCATCAGCCTGTTTTTTATTATTTATGCTTTGATTACAGGCCAGAAAGAAAATGGTTGTAACGAAAATGATGACCCCAAATAGATATTTCATAATCAACCGATTAGTATTATCAGGCAAAGGTAGCTTTATTCTTTTTTATTTTTGTAAGATTCCATGATTCTGTTTTCCAGCTCTTCAGCCAGTTCGGGATTATCTTTTAAAAGATTTTTTACGGCATCTCTTCCCTGTCCTAGTTTGGTATCTCCATAGCTGAACCAGGAGCCACTTTTCTTTATAACTCCCTGGTCAACCCCCAGGTCGATAATTTCTCCCTCTTTCGATATTCCTTCACCATAAGTAATATCAAATTCAGCCTTACGAAAAGGAGGGGCTACTTTATTTTTAACTACTTTCACCCTGACCCTGTTACCTGTGGCCTCTTCACCTTCCTTTAAATAGGTTATCCTTCGGATATCAAGTCTTACACTGGCATAAAACTTCAGTGCATTACCACCTGTTGTTGTTTCGGGATTGCCAAACATTACCCCGATTTTTTCCCGCAACTGGTTAATAAAAATACAGCATGCCCCAGTTTTACTAATGGTAGCAGTTAGTTTTCTTAACGCCTGTGACATGAGTCGGGCCTGGATACCCATCTTTGAATCACCCATTTCTCCTTCAATTTCTGCACGTGGTACCAATGCTGCTACCGAGTCGATGACGATGACATCAATGGCACCTGAGCGTATCAGGTTATCAGTAATTTCAAGTGCCTGTTCACCATTATCAGGCTGGGAGATCAGTAAATCCTGAATGTTGATACCAAGTTTTTCAGCATAAAACCGGTCAAAGGCATGCTCTGCATCAATAAAGGCAGCAATGCCACCTTTTTTTTGCGATTCAGCTATCGCATGTAGCGCCAATGTTGTTTTACCGGAAGCCTCAGGGCCGTAGATTTCAATTACACGTCCTTTGGGAAGTCCGTTAACACCAAGGGCCAGATCCAGCCCGATTGATCCCGTTGATATAGATTCTATATTGGTAACAGCACCATCACCAAGTTTCATAATTGCTCCCTTGCCATAGTGTTTTTCAATATTTCCCAGCGTAAGTTCAAGGGCTTTCATTTTTTGATCTTTTACTTGATCAGTAGTCGTTGATTTGTCAGATTTTGCCATGATTCAATTGATTTGGATTACTAAATAGATTGGAGTATCTGGTTGGTATGGTCTTTGGTTTTAACCTTTGTATATATCTTTTCGATATTTCCTTCTTCGGAAATAATGAAAGTCATCCTGTTGATTCCTTCATATTCTCTCCCCATAAATTTCTTAGGGCCCCAAACACCATATGCATTAATGATCTTTTTATTGGTATCGGGTATCAGTGGGAAAGGCAAATCATACTTTTGTGTAAACCTGATATGTGATTTTTTAGTATCAGCACTTACACCAAGTATTTTATATCCCCTTTCAAGTAGCAGTGTATAATTGTCACGCAAATTACAGGCTTCAGCTGTACAGCCTGGTGTATCATCCTTGGGGTAAAAATATAATACGAGCTTATACCCCTTGAAGTCAGATAGTGAAATATCAATACCTGTATGATCCTTTGCGGAGAAATCGGGGGCTTTAGAACCTTCTTTTAATTGTGTCATAATCTAAGTTTTCTGAATTACAAAGATACCATAAACACATTCTGCAGTATTTTATCAGCTTTCATAGTTTTCAACAAGTGCAATTTATTTTTTGACAATTTTGCTATAATACCTGCAATAATCTTTTAAACCACATCCATCACATTTTGGTTTTCTTGCCTGACAAACATATCTTCCATGCAATAAAAGCCAGTGATGGGCAACGGGTATTTTATCTTCAGGAATATATTTGATAAGCTGCATTTCAGCCTGGTATGGGTTTTTTGCCCTGCTTGTCAAACCCAATCTTTCCGAAACCCTGAAAACATGAGTATCAACTGCCATGGCCGGTTTATTATACACAACTGAGGCAATTACATTGGCAGATTTACGTCCTATTCCAGGAAGTTTCTGCAGATCCTCAATATTGTCAGGAACAATACCGTTAAATTTTTCCAGGATTGTTTTGGCCATTCCAATCAGGTGCTTGGTTTTATTGTTTGGATAAGAACAACTCTTTATTAATACAAAAACCTCCTCATTTGTCCCCCCTGAAAGTGAATTAATATCAGGAAATCTTTTAAAAAAATCCTTGGTGATGACGTTAACCCTTTTATCGGTGCATTGTGCAGAAAGAATAACAGAAACAACAAGTTGATAGGGTGAAGTATAGTCCAGTTCGGTTTCAGCAACCGATTGATGTTTTATAAAATAGTCAAGTATAAGTTTATATCTTTCCTTTTTGGTCATAGAACTGTGAAATTGAGGTTATAAAAATAAAAAATCCCGACAGGGTTATCTGTCGGGAAATACCTTTTAGCTGTTAAACTTTAATTTAAAATAAAATTGAAATTGCCTGATAATTTGGTTTTTAAAACCATCAGTGACCTTGAATAATTAAGTATATTCTTAATTACCCTGTCGCTTGGACCAAACGTCAGGTCACCGTCATGTTTCTGTGGTAACTCTGTTTCATTATCAGATAATCCATCCAGGTCGTCAAAAGTAAAACGGTTTTTCATAGGCAACTGTTTTGGTTAAATTTGGAATTATACAATTGCAAACGAACAAACCCTTTATTTTATTTCACATACTTTGAAAAAATCAGGAAGTGAGGATTACCTTCTTTTCCGAGATAAGTTTTCTGAGGTTTATCAGCGCATATCGCATCCTGCCAAGTGCAGTATTAATACTAACATTGGTTTGCTCAGCAATATCTTTAAAACTCATATCTGAATAGTGCCTCATAAACAGAACTTCTTTTTGTTCCGGTGGGAGGTATTCTATAAGCCTTCTGACATCTTCATGTATCTGATCGGTGATCATCCTTTCTTCAACAGATGCATCGGTAAGTCTGATTGTATCAAAAATATCAAATTCATCATTGCCATTCTCTATAACCGGAATTCTCTTTGATTTCCTGAAATGATCAATAATAAGGTTATGGGCAATACGCATGACCCATTGAATAAACTTGCCTTCCTCTTTATAAGTACCGGCCTTAAAAGTGTTGATTACTTTGATAAATGTATCCTGGAAAATATCGTCCGCAAGATCTTTATCCTTAACGATCATTAATATATACGCAAATACTTTGTTTTTGTGACGGATTATGAGTTTTTCAAGACTGGCTTGATTACCTTGCAAATATCTAACAATTAGCTCTCTATCACTAATATCATGAGCTTTCATTGAGCCTCCCTTTTTATGTTATTATTTCCTGAAAAAGGGTAGATATTTACTCGATAACCTGTCCTCCGTATTTTGTGGGTTAGTTTTTAATCTTCTGTTTGTATTGATTTTACTACAAACTTTATGCAAATATAACCAAATAATCGAAAAAAGCAACTTTTTATTAATAATTTAGCATTTTTTAACAGATAGGCAATGATTATTATGGATATTGAAAATATTGATACTAAGGAATATATAATCATTAAGGGGGCAAAGGTACACAACCTTAGAAACTTTACAGTTGCTATTCCTAAGAATAAACTTGTTGTAATCACAGGACTGTCAGGATCGGGAAAATCCTCTCTTGCATTCGATACCTTATATGCCGATGGACAGCGGAGATATGTTGAAAGCCTGAGTTCTTATGCAAGACAGTTTCTGGGAAGAATGGCAAAACCCGAGGTTGAATATATTAAAGGTATTGCACCTGCAATTGCTATTGAACAACGGGTAAATACCAGAAATCCAAGATCGACTGTTGGCACATCTACCGAAATTTATGATTACCTGAAATTATTGTACGCGAGAATCGGGCGTACCTACTCACCTGTTTCCGGCAAAGAGGTTATAAGACAAACTGTTACTGACATTGTTAATGCCATTCTGGCATTACCTTTAAAAACAAAGGTAATGATACATGCCCCTTTCAGGATACATGCTAACAGGGCAGTAAATGACCAGCTTAAGATTTTGATGCAGCAAGGTTTTAGCCGTATTTCAGTGAATAATAATATACTTCGGATTGATGAATATATCAATCAGGAGATTAAAACTGAGACAGATCAAGACATAAGTATCGTTATTGACAGGATAGTTGTGCAGGAGGATGAAATGGATTTTCGATCAAGAGTTGCAGATTCTGTACAAACGGCATTCTATGAAGGTAAAGGGGATTGTATCCTTGAGATCGACAGGAATGGAAAACCGGAAATCAGAAATTTCTCAAACAGGTTTGAACTTGATGGTATATCATTTGAAGAACCATCAGAGAATTTATTCAGCTTTAATAATCCTTATGGGGCCTGTGCGAGATGCGAAGGTTTTGGAAGTATTATTGGTATTGACGAAGATCTTGTGATACCTGACAAGAGTCTTTCTATTTATGAAGATGCCGTAGCCTGCTGGCGTGGTGAAAAAATGGGGGAATGGAAAGATGAATTGATCCTGCATGCCTATAAATTCGACTTTCCGGTTCATAAACCGTACTTTGAACTATCGGAGGATCAAAAGGAATTGTTGTGGTCAGGTAATAGATACTTCGCCGGTCTTAACCGTTTCTTTGAATATGTAGAAGAGCAAACATATAAGATACAGTATCGTGTAATGCTGTCACGTTACCGTGGAAAAACAATATGCCCTGAGTGCCGGGGAACAAGGTTACGTAAAGATGTTAACTATGTAAAGGTTAGGGGAAAATCAATTACTGATATTGTTTTAATGCCCGTTGATAACGCCGCTGTATTTTTTACAAATCTGAAATTATCATCTAATGAACAGAAGATTGCCGATAGAATTCTAAAAGAGATTCTAAACCGGTTGCAGTTTCTGAATGATGTTGGTTTAGGATATCTTAGCCTTAACAGATTATCAAATACCTTATCGGGAGGGGAGTCGCAGAGGATCAATCTTGCCACCTCTCTGGGCAGCAGTCTTGTAGGTTCAATGTATATACTGGATGAACCTAGTATTGGTTTACATCCGAGAGATACGCATCGGTTGATAAAGGTTTTAGAGCATCTGAGAGACATAGGAAATACAGTTATTGTTGTCGAGCATGATGAGGAAATTATAAAGGCTGCGGATGAAATAATTGATATTGGGCCTATGGCAGGTATTCATGGAGGTGAACTTGTGTTCCAGGGAACATATGATGAGATCATTAATACAGAGGAGAGTATAACTGCGAAGTATCTAAAAGGTGTTATGAGTATTCCGCTCAAAAAGGGAAGGAAAAAATGGAATGATTATATTTTACTTCAGGGAGCAATAGAAAATAATCTGAAAAACCTGGATGTTAAGTTCCCACTCAATATACTTACCGTAATAACAGGAGTAAGTGGTTCCGGTAAATCGTCGCTGGTAAAGAAGATACTGTTCCCGGTAATCAAAAAGAGATATGGTGGTTATAGCGAAAGAACGGGAAGATATAACCACCTATCGGGAGATGTTGACAGAATCAAGAATATTGAGTTTGTAGATCAGAATCCTATCGGGAGGTCATCACGTTCTAATCCTGCTACCTATGTAAAGGCTTTTGATGATATAAGGGCATTATTTGCCCATCAACAACTCGCAAAGGTCAGGGCATACAAACCGGGCTTTTTCTCTTTTAATATACCGGGTGGAAGATGCGAAGAATGTGAAGGGGAAGGTGTGGTAAAGATTGAAATGCAGTTCATGGCTGATATTTACCTTACCTGCGACTCATGCCATGGTAAACGGTTCAAAGAAGAAGTTCTTGATGTTAAATTCAGGGATAAGAATATCAGTGAAGTCCTGGATCTGACCATCAACCAGGCAGTGGCCTTTTTTAGTTCCGGTAAAAAGCCAACTTCAATTGAAAAACGTATTATCGATAAATTACTTCCATTACAGGATGTCGGCCTGGGTTACCTGAAACTGGGACAGGCATCGAATACCCTCAGCGGGGGGGAAGCACAACGTGTTAAACTGGCATTCTTTCTGTCAAAGGGTGTCTCGGAAGAAACCACTCTTTTTATATTTGACGAGCCAACAACAGGCTTACACTTTCATGATATCAACAACCTGTTAAAAGCACTACGGGCTCTTATTGAAAAGGGACATACCGTAATAGTAATTGAACACAATATGGAAGTGATTAAAAGTGCAGACTGGATTATAGACCTAGGGCCCGAAGGTGGGGATCAAGGTGGTTATCTTGTTTTTGAAGGAACTCCCGAAGAACTTGTTAACTGTAAAAAATCATATACGGCAAAATTCCTGAAGTCCAAACTGGAAAGTTAAATTCAGGATCTGATTTGCCGAAGTCAAAAATGTTAAACCAGAAATATCTCACTTTAATGACACAGAAGGTACTCTCAATATCAACAAACAGAAAAAACGGTTTATATGATATAACCAGCCAGGTAGAAATGATAGTGGCAGGTAGTAATATACAGTCCGGGACAGTCAATGTTTATGCACAGGGTGCAACTGCCGGTATTATGATACAGGAGAACTGGGACAACTCGGTGCAGAATGATGTTATACATTTACTTGCTAAATTAATTCCTGCTGGTGTCTGGGAACATGATCGCCAGGATAACAACGGGGATGCCCACCTGAAAGCAGGTATTGTAGGCCCCAGTGAAACTGTTCCTATCATCCAGGGGAAAATGGGATTATCAACCTGGCAGAATATTTTCTTTTGCGAGTTTGACGGGCCAAGAAACAACAGAAAAATCGTCGTAACCATACAGGGAAAATAATTTATGGAAGACAAAGTATTGCAAACACTTGACAAGCTTGGGATATCATACAGGGTATTTCATCACCCACCTATACCAACAATAGAAGAGGGACTTAAACATTGGAAAAATATTGATGCCACACATTGCAAAAATCTTTTTTTCAGGAACCATAAAGGAAACAGGCACTATCTGGTAATACTCGATCACAGGATGGATATGGCTATACATGATCTTGAAAAGAAACTTAAACAGGGTAAACTTAGTTTTGCATCAGAAAAACGTCTTAAAAAACACCTGGGGTTATCACCGGGTTCAGTAACCCCATTTGGGCTAATTAATGATCTGGAAAACCATGTCTATGTGTTTCTGGATGAGAATTTAATGAGATCAGATAGAATATCATTTCATCCAAATATAAATACGGCAACAGTTGATCTGTCTTATGAGGATTTTGTGAAATACCTGGATTGGACAGGCAATGCTTATGAATATATCCGACTATATGATTGATATGTTATATTTGAAGTTTATTTTTGTACAAAAAATTAATATCCTATGGAATTCTACGAATTAGCAAATAAAAGATACAGTTGCAGGAAATATAAAGACCAGGTTGTTGAGAAGGAAAAGATTGAGAAGATACTTGAAGCAGGCAGGATTGCACCTTCGGCGGTTAATTACCAGCCCTGGCATTTTATTGTTGTTAACGATAAAATAATTAAAGAGAAGCTTGATGAGGCTTACGAGAGAAGCTGGTTTCAAACAGCACCTGCAGCGTTGATCATATGTGGCGATCATTCTAAATCATGGAAACGGAAAGATGGCAAAGACCATTGTGACATTGATGCTGCCATCGCAACCGACCATATCACATTACAGGCTGCTGAGCTGGGTCTGGCTACCTGCTGGGTCTGTAACTTTGATATTGAAAAATGCAGGGAGATACTGGGACTGCCGAACCATATTGAACCGGTTGTAATATTGCCTCTGGGTTATCCGGATGATACTACATCAAAATTTCACCATATACGTAAAAAGTCCGAAGAGATCATTCACTGGAATAAATTCTGAAAAATGAGAATTAAAGAAGCCATTCAACAAAGCATTGATGTAAAGGGGAAAATCCTGAACGATGCTGATCTATTATCCATGATCAATGATGTTTCTGAGTTATGTGCCGATACACTGTGCAATGGGGGAAAGATTTTGTTTTGTGGTAATGGGGGCAGTGCGGCTGATGCACAACATCTTGCTGCAGAACTTTCAGGGCGGTTTTACTACGACAGGGACCCTCTTTTTGCTGAGGCACTTCATGTAAATACTTCTTACCTGACTGCTGTTGCAAACGATTATTCCTATGATGAGATATATTCACGCCTTGTAAAAGCAAAAGGTAGTCAGGGAGATGTGCTGATAGGCCTGTCAACTTCAGGGAACTCAGGTAATGTTATTCGCGCTTTTGAAATGGCAAACAGTATTGGAATGGTAACTGTTGCCCTTACAGGTGAAACCGGAGGGAAAATGAAAAATGCCGTTGATTACCTGATCAATGTGCCTTCAACAGATACACCAAGAATACAGGAAGCCCATATTTTAGCAGGACACATTATTTGTGAACTGGTTGAATCAAAACTCTTTCCTCTTAAATGATCAATGAGGCTATAATACTGGCAGGAGGACTGGGGACACGGTTAAAAGATGTTGTTAAGGATGTACCCAAATCAATGGCACCCATCAATGGTAGGCCTTTCCTTGAATATCTGCTGAATTATATGAAACATGCAGGTATTGAACATGTTGTCCTTTCTGTTGGTTATAAACATGAAATAATAACCAGGCATTTTGGAAACTGCTTTAATGATCTGACCATAGAATACAGCATTGAAGATCAGCCATTAGGAACAGGTGGCGGAATTAAAAAGGCGCTTAAAAAAATCAGGGGTTTTAAAACTTTTGTTTTTAATGGTGATACTTTTTTTGATGTTAATCTTTTCAGATGTGCTGATTACATCAGGATAAAAGAAGCCAGTGTATGTATTGCCCTGAAAAATATTGAAAATACCTCCAGATATGGATCGGTAAATATGGATGAGAATTCCAGGATAAAGGGATTTTACGAAAAAGGTGAAAAATCAGGTCCGGGTTTTATTAATGGCGGAGTATATATGTTCAATAAAAACTATCTCGATAAATTTTCCTTACCTGATAAATTTTCTATTGAGAAAGACTTTTTTGAGAAATATTATGAATCAGAAGCATTTTTCGGAATGAAATGCCAGGGATATTTCCTGGATATTGGCATACCAGAGGATTATGAGCAAGCCCAAACAACATTTAAAGAACTTCCCTATTGATACTTCATGGACGCTGTTTCTGGACAGGGATGGTGTTATAAACAGGAGAATAATAGATGATTACGTCAAGGATTGGGATGAATTCGAATTTCTTCCCGGAGTTCTTGATGCCTTAAAAATACTATCCGGTCAGTTTGCAAAGATACTGGTCGTGAGCAATCAACAAGGTGTTGGAAAAGGTTTAATGTCGGGTGCTGATGTGGAACTGATCCATTCAAAAATGCTCGATGCAATCAGAAATAAAGGTGGAAAGATAGACAGGGTATATTATTGCCCGGAACTTGCAACAGATAAACCGGGTTGTAGAAAACCTTATCCAGGTATGGCCTATCAGGCTCAGAAGGATTTCCCTGGTATTGATTTTGAACAAAGTGTTATGGTTGGGGATTCATTATCAGATATGAAATTCAGTGAAAACCTGGGGATGAAAAAGGTTTATATTTCAACAGATAAAAAAGATATTCCTGATAAGAAATATTTTGATTTTATTTTTCCTGATCTACATACCTTCGCCCGGAACATATCATCGATAAAAATAAAATAGATTGTGTCAGCGACAGCCATTCTGATAAGTTTTCTTGTTTATACGGCACTGTTATTCATTGTTTCATGGATAACATCACAGAAAGCGACCAATGAAACCTTTTTTCTCGGAAACCGTGTTTCCCCATGGTTTGTTGTGGCTTATGGAATGATAGGCGCCTCCTTGTCAGGGGTTACCTTTATTTCAGTTCCGGGTTGGGTTGGAGAGACAGGATTTTCCTATATGATGATCGTATTTGGCTACATGCTTGGTTACGTAGCAATTTCATTCATTTTACTCCCCATGTATTATCGGCTACGGCTAACTTCAATATATACTTATCTTGACAAAAGATTTGGATTCTGGTCTTATAAAACAGGGGCCTTCTATTTCCTGGTGTCAAGGATCATCGGGGCAGCTTTCAGAATGTTTCTGGTAGTGAATGTACTGCAGATCTTTGTGTTTGACCAATGGGGTATCCCTTTCTGGGCTACCGTGATAATCTTTATGGTTCTTATCAATCTTTATACTTTCAGAGGTGGGATAAAAACCATCGTCTGGACTGATACTTTACAGACAACATTTATGCTGCTGGCGGTGATCTTTTCAATCTCCATCATACTCAGTCATCTTAATATCAGTTTATCTGATATGATTAAAACAGTAGCTGATTCTGATCTTTCAGAAATGCTTGTTTATGATGCAAAACATCCCAGGTTTTTTCTTAAACAGTTCCTGAGTGGTGCTTTTATCACTATCGTAATGACAGGGCTTGACCAGGATATGATGCAAAAAAACCTGAGTTGCAGGAATCTTCCCGATGCCCGGAAAAATATGATAACACTGGGATTTGTTCTGGTGGTGGTCAATTTTGTTTTTCTGTTTCTTGGGGCTGCACTTTTCATATATGCGGCACAAAAGAATATTACGATTCCTGATCTGTCTGATGACATGTTTCCCACTATTGCACTTAAATTCCTGGGACCAACAGCTGGTATTGTTTTTATTATCGGGTTGATATCAGCAGCCTATTCGAGTGCCGATAGCGCCTTAACTGCACTAACAACCTCATTCAGTGTTGATTTCTTAGGATTAGACAAAAACCCGAAGCTTGATGAAAAGCGAAAGATCAAATTAAGGTACCTGGTTCATTTCAGTATAGCAATTGTGCTGGTAGTTGTTATTGTGTTATTCAGGATAATAAACGATCAGGCCGTTATCTCTAAACTATTTACAATTGCAGGATATACCTATGGGCCATTACTTGGATTATATGCATTTGGATTGTTTACAAGATTCACGATCAAAGAAAAATATATACCCATTGTGGCACTTGCCTCACCGGTGATTTCTTATTTTATCAGTATATATACAGAACAGTTATTGGATGGGTATAAGATAGGATTCGAACTTCTGATTATAAATGGCCTGCTAACATTTCTCGGTTGTTTGTTGTTAATAAAAAAACAAAACTGAGACAGTAACGACTTAACGCACAGTTGTATCTTTGAGCCTTCATAAGATTCAATAGAGACTAAAACATTACTTCATATGGAAAATTTCAGATACCAGGCATTGAATATTACCCTGTCAAGGAAAAATAAACCCATTGACCCACCAAAGGAAAGAGTTTCAGAGTTTTATGGAGAAATGACCTTTAACAAGAAAACCATGAGGGATTTTCTTTCGGAGGAGGCATTCAGAGTGGTGATTGATTCAATGGACACTGGAATTAAAATTGACAGAAAGATTGTTGATCAGGTAGCAACTGCCATGAAAGCATGGGCAGTTAGTAAGGGTGCTTCACATTATACACACTGGTTTCATCCATTAACGGGAGCTACTGCTGAAAAGCATGATGCTTTTGTTGATCCGACAGGAGACGGAAGGGCAATAGAAAATTTTACTGGCGAGCAGCTGGTGCAACAGGAACCAGATGCCTCAAGTTTTCCTAGTGGTGGGATCAGGAACACCTTTGAGGCCAGGGGATATACAGCCTGGGATCCAACATCACCAGCGTTTATAATGGACAATACCCTCTGTATTCCCACCATATTCGTTTCATATACCGGTGAAGCACTTGACTACAAAACACCCCTTTTAAAATCATTAATAGCACTTGATAAGGCAGCGGTTAATGTTTGCCAGTATTTCGATAAAGATGTTAAAAAAGTGAATGTAACCCTTGGATGGGAACAAGAATACTTTCTTGTCGATTCCGCACTGTTCGCCGCAAGACCTGACCTTGTTTTAACCGGCCGGACTGTATTTGGCCATGCTTCTGCGAAAGACCAGCAGCTTTCTGATCATTATTTTGGTACCATACAGGAACGTGTAATGAATTTCATGAAGAACTTCGAATATGAGGCCTACAGGCTTGGCATCCCCATTAAAACTCGACATAACGAAGTTGCACCCAATCAGTTTGAATGTGCCCCTGTATTTGAAGAAGCAAACCTTGCCGTTGACCATAATCAACTGCTGATGCACCTTCTTAAAAGGATTGCAAAAAACCATGATTTTACCGTATTGCTACATGAAAAACCCTTTGCAAAGGTGAACGGTTCAGGTAAACATAATAACTGGTCGATGCAAACCAATAAAGGAGTTAACCTGCTTTCACCCGGTAAGGACAAAAAATCAAACTTAAGGTTCCTTACCTACCTTGTGAATGTTATTAAAGCAATCAACGATCATGATGACCTTTTGAGAGCCAGTATTGCAAACTCGGGAAATGAGCACAGATTGGGGGGGCACGAGGCACCACCAGCAATTATTTCAGTTTTTATCGGAACACAGCTTTCCAGAACTCTTGATATCATTGAGGAAACCGGGGTATTTACAAATGATAACGGTAATGGTACGAATATAACCATACCCAAGATCCCGGAGATATTACTGGACAATACAGATAGAAACAGAACCTCTCCCTTTGCATTTACCGGTAATAAATTTGAATTCAGGGCTGTAGGTTCATCAGCCACTTGCTCTAATCCCATGATCGCCTTAAACCTCATGATAGCCAATCAGCTCGTCTCGTTTAAAAAAGAAGTTGATCAGCTTGTAAAAACAAAGAAACTTAAAAAGCAAGAAGCAATATTGAGTATCCTTAAACAATATATTATCGATTCAAAAAGAATTCGCTTCGAAGGTAATAATTACAGCGAAGAATGGATTAAAGAAGCTGCCAGCAGAGGATTAAAGAATACCACTTCAACTCCTGAAGCGCTTAAGTCGTATTTAAGTGATCAATCAATTAAGTTGTTTGCTGACAATCATGTGCTGAGTGCCAGGGAATTGGAAGCCAGGTATAATATAAGTCTTGAGAACTATACCAAACAGATTCAGATCGAATCACGCGTGATAGGCGATATTGCTACTAATCACATACTTCCGGTGGCTATCAGATATCAGAATATTCTGATAGAGAATGCAAAAGGCCTGCAGGTAGTACTTGATCAGAAAACATATGTGAAGTTATCCCGTAATCAGATTACAACAATCAAGGAAATTTCAGAGCATATCAGTGAGATCAGGGTAAATGTGGAACTAATGAAAGGTGAACGAAAGATAGCCAACCGGCTTGAAACAGCAGAAGCCCGGGCATTAGCCTATAATATCAGGGTAATTCCTTATCTTCATGTTATACGTGATCATGTTGATAAGCTTGAGCTCATGGTAGATGATGAGCTCTGGCCATTGCCCAAATACCGTGAATTACTTTTTCTCAGGTAACACTTTTTGTTTTTTTTCGTTATAAGAGTCTGTAAATAGAACAATCTGATCAGATTATGCGGAATCTTTTTTTGTTATTCATTGCTTTGCTTATTCAAAATGGCATTTTTGCACAGTTAATCATTTCACCGGTTAGTAATCAGACTGCCGCTAATGGAATTTCAGGAATTTATTATGCCCTCCCCTTAACCAGTTTTAAAATTGATGTTCTGGTGACTAAAACCGAGCACATACCGGGGCCATATCATGCATGGGCTGAAAAATACCTTGGCCTGGATAATGTAAGGTCGTTTTCATCTACAAGCTTTAAGCTTAATGATGTTGATGTTTCGGCATTTATTAAGCCCGATCCTGATCATTATTATTTTATTGAATACGGGGACCGCGAATTGAAGGAGGAAATCCCCCTTAAAATATCATTGTCTGAGGCTGGTATTATAACCGGTATAAATGAGATTAACGCTCCCGGAGTAAAGGAGGATATCATTATTGAAAAGGAGATCGACATTTCTTCAAGAGATGAATTATTTAAATACCTGGCAGAAGACAATCTATTTGAAAAGATTGACACAACACGCAGAAGAATAACTATTGACACCCTCACGATTGAGAAACACTTTTATAAATCTACCTGGATACAGAAAACAACAGAACAAAAAGCCAGTGATGCAGCAGATTTTATAACCCGTATCAGGGAAAACAGGTTTCTGCTGATCAGCGGCTACCAGGAAGTTAACTATGGTGAAAGTATTGAGTATATGGACAAAAGCCTTCAGGAACTCGAGGAAGAATATTTATCGTTGTTTACCGGAGTAACACTCACAAGTGTATTTGAATATTCCTACTACTTGACGCCGGAAATTGATGATGTAAACAATAACATTCAGCTTTTTAAATTCTCGGAGAGCCGTGGAGTTGAAAACCTTCAATCAGGAAGTGGTAGTGATGTTGTGATTACATTTATTCCCTCTGGAATTGTTGGTACCCTTGGCCAGTATGTTGAAAATAAAAATAGCCAGCAACTGGCAGGTCAGGGCTTTTACTACAGGATACCTGAATATGCTGACATTCTTGTTAAACACAACAACCAGGATTATTATAAATCCAATATGCAGGTGTGTCAATTTGGCCTTGTAACTTTTGGGCCATTAAACAATCCCGGGATTAAGTTTTATCCTGAGTCAGGTGGGATTCAAAGTTTTGAAATTGACAACAATTAATATTTGATGGCCTAACTGGTCGTATTTCCTGTACTGTAACCGGTTTCATTTATTTTTCCAAAGTTATTTTTATGATCAGCCTCCATTAGGATAATAATTAATAAATTCGCACTCTTTAAAATTGGAAATTATGAATCTTCGTGCATTATTATTATTGACCGGACTGTTAATATCATTAACCGGCTATTCGCAGCAGTTATCTATTGATACCCTGACTTACAGGGAGTTTTCAAGGAAAGTCCTCCATCTGGGTTACCAGCAGAACCACAATCTGGCTATTGAATACATGGAAAAGGGCCGATCACTTTATCCTGAAAAGGAGCATGAGATTCTTGCCAACCTTGTCATGAACTACCTCATGTTGAATGATGAAGAAAATGCACTCTCAGCTTTTCGGTATGCTATCGTTAATAATATGTTTCTTGGTTTTGATCCTGATTGGGTTATTTTTGATTCACTTGCATACACAGCAGAATTCGATTCATTGTTACAGATTGACCGCAAAAAGAAGCTGGAAAAACAGGCATCATCAGAAGTCAAGCTTTTAGTTGAATTACCCGAAGATTATCGGCAGGATACATTATTTCCATTATTTATTGTTTTACATAACTGGGGAGGTACTGCCGAAGAATTTAAAGAGGTATGGACTTCAGACAGGTTAAAAAATGGATTTGTTGTAGCTTATATACAATCTTCGCAGGTAGCCGATATGGGTGGCTATTGCTGGGATGATAAGGAGCTTGCCCTTCAGGAGATCGTTAATTCGTACAATAAGCTTATTAAAGAATATGCTGTGGATACCACAAGGGCTCTTATCGGCGGATTTTCACAGGGGGGGGAAATGGCTATATACTGCTTATTTGAGCAGGCAATACCGCTAAAAGGATTTCTTACAGTAGCTCCGGGGAAACCAGTAAATTTTACCGATGAAAATATCCTTCGGGCAAAAGGGAAGAAACAGAAAGGGATCATTTACACAGGCATGTATGATCCAAATACAAATATTCATGCAAATATGCGATCGAAATTCCTGGAGTTAGGATTCCTGTATAAATTCAGCCCCAGAAAAACTATTGGGCATGAAATGCCACCCACAGGATTTGATGAGTATCTTGATAAGAATGTGAAGTTTTTGGGGGTAAAATAGTTTGAAGTCCGAAGTTGCCAGTTCGAAGTTAAACCAACTTAAACATTTGTGTGTGAAGTGAGCAATTTATAGCTATTACGCAAATGGCCGCAAAGTTATCCGCAATGACTCGCTAAGGAAAAATATAGCCTCCATATTCCAATAACACTCTATGGTATTACGGACTCTTCGTTTTGCTCAACTTCGAATCGGTAACTTATAACTATAGGGACTTTTAAAGACACCTGACCTGCGATATTGAAATTAAGTCTGCACAATCCAGAACTCCGAACTCCGAACCCAGAACTCAGACATCTATCCCCATCTTCTTCATCAATATAGAAGCGTTCAGGCTTTTACAAACCCCTTTATGGATCTTATAGTCGAAATACAGTTCATCACCTTCGATCTGAACATCGAAATTGTAATTCTCAATGTGGTCAGGGATTTCTTTCTCAAGGTTGGATAAATCAAGATCATGGGTGGCTAATAACCCTACCGCATTGTGCTTGATAAGCTGTCGTATAAGGGCATCAGATCCTTTATGCCTGTCGGCTGAATTGGTACCCTTCAGAATTTCATCGAGTAACAAAAGACATTGTTCTTTTCCCTTAACAGCCTCAAGAATACTCTTTAACCTCTTTAATTCAGCGTAAAAGGATGAGGTATTCTCTGTTAATGAATCGGCAATGCGCATACTTGTTCTGAGATTAACCCTTGTAAACTCAAGTGATGAGGCCGGTACAGGGACCCCTGTCATTGCTAACAACAGGTTTACCCCGATAGTCCGTAGAAAAGTAGTTTTACCCGACATGTTTGATCCTGTAACAATAACTATTTTACCAGGGCCCAGCATCTTAAAAGAATTATCAATTCGCTTTTTATCCGGGATCAAAGGATGCCCCATGTTTTGAGTGGTAATATTGAAATCACCGGCTTTCTCAACCGGAATTACCCACATTGGTTTGTTAAAAGCAAGGTTTGCCAGACTGGAGAAGGCATCAAATAATGCCAGTATATTGAACCAGTTATCAACCTCTCTGTTATTTTTTTTCTTCCATTTTTCGAGGATGAATATATGATGCAGATCCCACAGCAAAACAAGGTTTAGCGGAATTGCAACAACCATATTTAACCTGAAATCAAGCCGTCCAAGTATCCTGCTTAACGACCTGATGGTTTTTGAAGCATGCTTCTCCCTGCATATTATCCCTTTTTTAAATCCGGATAAAAGTTCTGTCTTAAATTTTTCATTTTCAATAAGGTCAAATAGCTTTGAATAAGCATGCAATAGTTCTACTGATCTCGATACCTTCTGATGTATCTCACTAACCCTTCTTGTGGTTAGAAATACTATCCAGAAATTTATAAATAAACAGAGTATTGGCACACCGATTGGAATAAAATTTCCTGAAAAAGCAAAAGTAAGGATCGTAACAACCGGCATGATAAAACTCAAAATTTGAAGTGGCTTATTCCCCAGAAAGAAATATCGTTCATTCAACCATTCAAGCAAAGCAGCCGGATTTATCTTCGACTGTTGGGCCAGTATGCCAAGGGCCCGGAAATGCTCTCTCCATTCAGGTTTTTTACTCAGTTCCCTGATCGATTCCTGACGTTCTTTAATGTTGGTTATATCATAAGGATGCTTAAACCAGTTTGCCAGTTCTTTTTTAGCCCTGGCACTTGTTGTGCGGTTTACAAATTGAAACAGTGAATCATTACCAAAGATATCCAGATCAGAACTGAAAGGATGATCCCTGTCAATGAATTCATCCCCACCTTCAAACATGTCAAATTTAAAATTCAAAAAATCGAGTTCCTTTTCATTAATATTTCTGAGCACTTCAGAAGATTTCCTTTTTTTCTTTATCCTGAAATCTTTAAGTACAAGAACAACAAATAATCCAATAAATAATAGGAGGGAAGCAAAACCGGCATAAGCGTTCCATTTAAATGTAAAATAGAATAAGAATATTCCGGAAATAAAGGTTGTAAACCGAAATAGGGCATGTAGTTTTTCTCTTCTGATCAAACGGCCAATTATGCGATTATATTTGTTGATTCTTGAATTGTAATAATCTTTAACGTTTATCATTGGACACAGGTTCAGGTAATACTCACACAAAAGTATTGATCAAATAAAGAAAACTTAAAAAGGAATTTATAAAAAGTGTTAAAATCAATAATGGAAAGCTGTAGTGGTTAATATCTCAAAGCAGCAATCCCAATGCTTATAATCAGTATCAATACATAAATGGATATGATTACAATCGTAAAAATACCCATAAACTGATAATGATTCTTAAGATATTTAAACGTTTCTGTCAGGGTTAACTTATTTCTGAACCTGACAAGCTTGATGGCATTGTCAGCAAACTTGTATAAATAATATACCGGAATAAAATAGATAAAGGCCATGATAATATATATTGCTGTAATCGCAGCTGCAGGCAGTATGTGAAACCCTGATCCCAATGCTGAACCGGCAACACCAACAAACAGTGCCAGGATAATCATTATGCCTATTCCGATAAATCCAAGGATGGCCAGAAACATAGCCCATCTACCGGCTGCTCTTAAATATTGAATATGGATTGGATCCAGTTCAATATTATTCTCATAATTTGTTGAAGAAGAAGTAAGATTTTCCATGATTATAATATTTGGTTAATATTCGTATTTTTCTTTCCACCAGGATTTTAGTCTTTTTCTGATTTCTTCCTCCCTGGGATTGTTGCCGGGATCGTATATTTTTGTCCCGCTAATATCCTCAGGTAAGTATTCAAGATCAGTAAAGTTCCCATCATAACTATGGGCATACTTATAGTTTTTTCCATAGCCGATATCCTTCATCAGCTTTGTGGGTGCATTTCTTATATGTAATGGTACCGGTTGGTCGCCGGTCTTTTTTACAAGTTCCTGGGCCTTGTTGATGGCCATATAGGAAGCATTGCTTTTGGGAGAGGAAGCCAGGTATATGGCTGTTTGGGAAAGTATGATACGCCCTTCAGGCCAGCCAACTTTATTAATGGCATCAAAGCAGGCATTGGCAAGCAATAGAGCATTTGGATTTGCATTTCCGATGTCCTCAGATGCGAGGATTACCATCCTTCTGGCAATGAATTTTGGGTCCTCCCCAGCTTCAACCATCCTTGCCATGTAATACACTGCAGCATTGGGATCGCTGCCACGCATTGATTTAATGAATGCTGAGATCACATCATAATGCATTTCGCCCTTCTTGTCATACATAACAAGGTTCTCCTGTATAACATCCAGCGCTTTCTTATTGGTAATAGTAACAGTCGATTTTAATTTCTCAGCCTGCACAACAAGCTCAAGGGCATTGAAAAGTTTTCGGGCATCACCGCCCGAGATTCTCAGCAGGGCTTCTTTTTCCTTCAGTATGATTTTTATTTTGTATTCTTTTTCAAGATGCTTCTTTGCGACGGTAAGCAGGTAAATCAGGTGATCTTTTTCAAGAGGTTTCAGGATATAGACCTGGCATCTTGAAAGGAGGGGCGAAATGACCTCAAAAGATGGATTCTCAGTTGTAGCTCCAATAAGTGTTATGATCCCTTTCTCCACCGCACCTAGCAATGAGTCTTGTTGAGATTTGCTGAACCTGTGGATTTCATCAATAAATAGGATGGCGGTATTGCCCGCATACCTGGCATTTTGGATCACTGTTCTTACATCCTTTACTCCGGAACTTACAGCACTGAGCGTGTAAAACGGACGTTGGAGTTGCTCTGATATAATATAGGCCAGTGTTGTTTTTCCAACTCCCGGAGGGCCCCAGAGTATCATCGACGGTATGGTGCCCATCCCTATCGCCTTCCTGAGGATGGCATTCTTCCCTACAAGATGGTTCTGCCCGATGTATTCATCAAGGTTTCCGGGGCGTAATTGTTCAGCTAGAGGGATCATCAGGAAGAAATTTATTCAAAGGTAAATAAATCAGGTAAATCTTAAAAAATAAATGCAACAGATGCATGGATAAATATTAAACAACCCTATTTTCACAAGCGATATCCTTGAATTTATGGCAGCTTGATACGCAATCTTGAACTATGAAATATTTTCTAAATTTGATTTAAAATATTTCACAATGAAAAACACCATTCTGCTTTCGATAATATGCATTTGTTTAATAAGCTGCAGGGAAGAACAGCTTACAAACTCTGATCTCTGGCCGGCAATCGAACCTTATGAACAAGGATATCTGAATGTCTCCAACCTTCACGAACTTTATTATGAGCTCAGCGGGAATCCGGAGGGAATGCCGGTATTTGTTCTGCATGGAGGGCCAGGGGGGAGCACCAGGCCCATGATGCGGCAATTTTTCGATCCGGGAAAGTATCTCATTGTTATGCATGATCAGCGTGGTGCAGGGAAATCGAAACCATATACCGAAATACAAGAGAACAATACATGGAACCTTGTTGATGATATTGAAAAACTCCGCAAGAAATTGGGATTGGAAAAAATCATTCTTTTCGGAGGATCATGGGGATCAACGCTTGCTCTGGCTTATGCGGAAACTTACCCTGATCATGTGTCAGGAATGATCTTAAGAGGTATATTTACAGCTACTCAAGAAGAGATTGATCATTTTTATCATGGGGGTTCCCGTAACTTTTACCCGGCCGAATATGATAAGTTCATTTCATCATTGCCTGATCCTGAACGCATTCCCAGGCCAGATTACATGCTTGAATTATTGATGGACTCTCCACCCGATTCGGTGCATTATTACAGTGATCTCTGGACCTGGTATGAATGGGTAATATCAGACCTTGATGTTAACAGGCAGGAGTTGAAACAATGGCTTGCTGATAATAATCCCCATGCCTTTGCATTGATTGAGAATTATTATATGGCAAATCTTTGCTTCTTCGAACCGTATCAAATCTGGAAGAATCTTTATAAGATAAAGCACATACCCACCATCATCGTCAACGGAAGGTTTGATATGCCCTGTCCGCCAATAACTGCTTACAAACTTTATAAGGGGTTACCACTGTCAGAGCTTGTTATTATCGAAAAAGAAGGACATTTCGGGCCTGGTATTTCGAATGCTCTTGTTAAGGCGACTGATAAGCTGTACGTAAAGCTTTCAAAATAATTCCAGAAGTAAGAAATTTAGGTATTCATTGTAATAAAACATGTATGAAACTGTTGATGATTTACTGTACAAAATTTGGTTACCAACCTGCAACCAAAACAATTGAGGAGCTTCCTGACATCAACGAAGGTCGTGAATTTGAAAATACCCTGGTCGGATTTATACAGGCTGAAGCCAATGATGAAGAGGATCCTACCGGTGTATTAAAGAAGCTGCTTAAAAATATCAAATGGGCCGCAGGAAAGAATAATACAAGACTAATCGTATTGCATTCATTTGCGCATTTAGCCGATAGTAAAGCCTCTGTGGAATTCTCAAAAGAACTATTTGACAATGCTGAAGAAAGATTAAGAAACACTGAATACGAAGTTTATCAAACTGCTTTTGGCTATTTTATGGATCTAAGCATTGAAGCTCCCGGTTACTCACTGGCAAGGTTATATAAAGCGTTTTAATGGTTGGATGTTCTCAAAAAGAATGAAATAAGAAATTGTCAATTGTCAATTTCAATCAATGGTAGCCGAGGAATCTCCTTGCAATCTTAAAATCACCCGGACAATAGTGATCAACAATCGACAATTCAATTTCTCCTCCTCTTCTTCACCAGTCTCGTCCTCTCACCCACCAACCCACCACATTCATCACTACGTGATATCAGCTCAGATTTTCCGCTGAATCCGAACAGGTTATTGGTTTTTATAAATTCTTCTATGTAAACAGGTACATATTCCTCCCAACCACCTTTATTACCTTTTATCAGTTTCAGCACATCTTTCGACCTGATATGTAATTTGTCAGGATTGATCCCTTCCAGGTCAATGATCTTACGGTTCTCAATAAGGTACTTATACAGAAACTTAATATCCTTCTCCAGTGGCAAATTTTGTGATGTTATCAGATCACCCGTTTCACTGTCTTTAGTTGGATAAACATAAAGCTTCATGTTGTCCATGAATAGTTTTCCAAGGGCTTCAAGAATTCCTCCTTTAAGGTGATCATAATATTTTTGCTCCAGCACATTCAGGAAAGTTGGAATCCCTATTACTACCCGTAGATTTTTGATCCTGAACTGTGAGAAGTACGAAACAAGTTTATAATACTCCCTGAAATTTGATACCATGACATTTTGCCCCATTCCATTCAGCATATCAACGCGGTCGAGGAAATCCTGCTCATCCAGGTGGCCTTCTTCCAGCAGGTTATTCAGTGTTATCTCACAAAGACTGATGGTGTTGTCCTTTTCATAATCTTCATCCTTCTTGAATATTGAATAACTGGTCTTTAGCATATCAAATCCTACATAGGTAATAGGCCTGAAACTTCCCCTGAAGGCCAGTACATTCATTTTGTACAGCATATCCGAAGGCTGCTGAACATTTCCTTCACGATCATAAACAATGGCATTGGTCATGCTATTGCTCACAAGCTGCACACCCAATAACCTGTTGTCAACATAATCCATATCAGGACCCAGCATTCTAACCATCGTTATTTCAATCCTGTCATTTGAAAGATTATCAAGTAATGATTTCAGAAATAAATTAGGCCGCTCATTGAAATGATAACATGCAAAGATCAGGTTTATACCCAAGGTTCCCAGTGTTTGTTGTTGAAGGAGGGAGTCATTCTCAAGTAAATTCACATGGATGATGACTTTATTCGGTTCTGATTTACCATGCAACTGAAAATACATTCCCAACCATCCATGACTGTAATTGTCTTTTTTGTAATTAATTGTGGTTACCGTATTGGCATAAACAAAAAAGCGGGAAGATTCAGGTCGTGTTCCGGTAAGAATATCTTTTAGTTCATTGTATTCGGTTTCCAGCATCTTATTCAATCTTCCTTCTGATACATATCTTCCGGGTTGCTTTTTATTGTATAGTTTGTCACTGAATAATTTATCATAGGCAGAAATGGTCTTTGCAACAGTTCCAGAAGCACCACCTGCCTGGAAAAAGTTTCTTGCAACCTCCTGTCCTCCACCAATCTCTGCAATGGTCCCGTATATGGTAGGATCAAGATTTAAGCGTAATGCTTTTCTGTTGGTACTGAGGATTTCACGTTCCATATAATCAAATTACATTTCAATTCAAAAGTACAAATATATACATGATTGCCTGGATGAACCAGGATGGATATGCCCCATCACTGTATTTTGATTTTCGTCAATGCATAAACACATGGAATAGCAAGTACCCCGATGTATGCGGTGATCTCAAAGGATAATTTCATGGTCAGGATATCACTCAGGACACCCACAAGAACAACTGCAATGGCACCAACAACAAATCCTATTGTCATATATATACCATTAAGAAATGCAGGCCTTTCTGACTTAATATCCTGGATCATTGCAAGAATAACCGGTGTGGATGCATACAGGCCGAGGCCGAGAAAGATCAGGGAGGGAAAGATAAAAAAGCTACCAAGTCTTACGAATAACCACATGAATACAGGTGAAGCTATTGCTGCAATCATCAGGGTAGTCTTGCGGCCGATTTTATCAGAAATGGTGCCACCGAACATAGCTCCGGCAGCTCCGGCAAACTGCATTACAGATAACGCTATTCCACCAAACCACAGTGTTTCACCTTCCATATTCAGATAGGTTGGTAGAAATGCCATAAGGGCTGATTTCATCATAGCCCTGAAAAGAGTAATCCCGGTGATGACAAGAAAAAAGGGAAGATATAACCTGAAAGTGCCCCATGCATTAACATGCTTCCCGGATTTTTCTTTTTTTCTTTTTACACTGACATCGTCCAGTGTAAAAAATAAATATACCGAAGTAGCAAGAGCAAAAGGTATGAGCTTCCAGGTACCTTCCATACCCCATAAGGAGATGGCACCAAGTATAACAATAGGACCAAGTGTTCTGGCGAATTCACCGCCTACCATATAAAAACTCATGCCTGTGCCTATCCTGTTACCTGAAACATTCCTTATCAATACCGGAGATGGAACATGGAAAAACGATGAGCTGATCCCCATGATGAATAACAGGATAGCTATAACTGTGTAATTTGGAGCAATACCGATCAGGCACATCGATACGGCAGTTATTGTTGGTGTTACGATGATATAGTAACGGACAGCAGAGCGATCAGCGATTACTCCAATGAGTGGGTTAAGCAATGAAGGAAACCGCTGGAACAAATTCAACACACCGGCCATGGTCATAGAAATACCCAGATTCTGAATAAGTATAGGTAGGATAGGAGCAAGAAAGGAGGAATAAATATCATGTATCAGGTGTGCAAAGGAGATACTGATGACCTTTGATGTTTTAAATTTCTTGGTTTGCTCGTTTGAAGTTTTATTCAATTGAAGATATAATTTATTAAGGGTACAAAGGTATGAAAACCGCAGGCTATCAATGTCGGAAATTAATTTAATATTTAAGCAAATATTATATTAAACCCGGGGTGATTGTGTTTGTATGCTTAAATATCCCAAATAATGCATTAGAAAAGGACTAATGCATTGGTTCATTTCAATCCCAATGCATAATTTGGGATTATTATCTGTGTAATCTGTGGTTAATACATCGTCAGAATTTATTGAATCACCAGCTTCCTGACGATCTGCTTTTCTGTATCTTTTATAAATACATAATATAAACCGGCAGGAAACGAAGAACAATCAATCCGTATAGGTTTTCCTGATGACGCATTTGTGCTATTGAATACCTGACCACCACCATTTTCAATAATGATAACCCTGGTATCGTTGAATCCCTGTAATGAGTTTGTAGTAATATTCAGGATATCATCTGCAGGATTAGGATATATTAATATTTCGTTTTTGTCGGTTTCGAATTCCTTTGCTCGTACAAAATAATCATAAGAAAAATAAGCACCGTTCTCTGTACTGCAGAACAGGGCAATTGCACTCATTGACGGATTCATGACAATATCATTGATGATCAGGTTGGATAGTCCTTCATTTATAAAATTAAGGGTAGAATCCAGCTGGTCAAAAAGAGCGAAGCCTTCTTCCAATCCAGACTCATTCTCTCCCCATCCGATGGCCACATTATTCATAGGATCGATCTCAATGCAGTGCATATTAACTGACCAGTATTTTACGTTCCATGTCTCACCAAAATCATCAGAGCAATATAGTCCGGATGACCAGCTCTCATCGGGGAAGATACCCCAGAGGATTCCATCATGATCAAAGGACAGTTCGCTGATCATAGGAGAAGCGGATGTATAATTCCAGGTTGAACCTGAATCGTCAGAATACCAGACTCCATACAAATTGTCCATCTCTGACACTGCATAATGGTTCTGATAGGTATCCATACTTACCATATTTTTATTGCTGAACACTTCTATATCTTCCCAGTTCCATCCATCGGTCGAAGTTAACAATCCCAGGTGATGACCGATGAAATATTGTCCGTTATCCCAGTTCCAGTATATAAAATGGGGGGTTTCAACATATTTTATAACCTCGAATGTTCCAACAGCAGGATTGAATGAATAAAGGCCATCAGAATCAGTCCCATCGCCCATGATCACCAATGCGCTGTTACCATCAAGATAACAAGCATCAAATACAGGCATCTCTGATGGGTAGTTGGTCCATGATTGCGACACAAGGTCATATACCTGTATGCCCCCATCATGGCATACAGCCCAGTGATTCTGATTGTCGATATTGAAGCATACCCTGTTGGCTGAGATGCTATCAGGGCCGAAAGGTAGCCAGGTACCATATGCAAATTGTGATAGGATCAGGGTGATGAAAAAGCATACTGTTTTCATAATAAATTTCTTTATATATTAATCACCAGTAAATATAAGCATAAAGTGATCCTGATGCAACTATTTCTGTGCAATTTGTGTCTGATTCTTTTTTACCACGGATGACACAAATAATTGTTATCCGTCATAAAGCTTCTATTCGTCAATAAAATCGGGGCCTTTTCTTAAGTTCTTTTTGTCTGACTGTCTCTTTTTTTCTTCCAGGCGTTTTGCTTTGGCTATCCGGCTGATCTTTCTCTTTTTTCTTTCTTTTACCAATTTCAAAGCCTCTGCCAGTATTTCATAGAACTTTTCTGTTGCGATCTCTTTATTTTTTATTTGCGACCTTGTTTCCTGCGAAGTGATGATTATCTCTCCGTGATCAGTAATTTTTATTACCAACCGATCCAGCAAAAGCTTCTTTTCTTCTTCGCTTAGTATTAGTGATTCCAGAATACAAAACCGGAGTTCTACCTTTGTCTCGGTTTTATTTACGTGTTGCCCTCCAGGTCCACTGCTTCGGGAAGTGGAGAAAACAAACTCCGTTTCAAAATTTCTTGATCTTAGTTCTGCTATATCCATATCCAGGTGAATGTCACTAATAAATCAGAAAAATCTTTATAATTTCGACCCATCAAATATATCGATAAACATGAGAAATATTACCAATAATAACCTGTTTCTTTTCATTATTCTTGTATCTGCTTCATGCAATAACAATACCGGTGAGAAGCTGGATCGTAAGTCCTATATTTCAGAAACAAAGGAATGGCATAAGAATAGAATTGAGCGATTAGCATCATCTGATGGATGGCTCACCCTGGCTGGTTTATACTGGTTAAAAGAGGGGGGGCAAAGTTTTGGTTCCGCAAGGAATAATGATATTATTTTCCCGAAAGAATTTCCATTTGAACATACAGGCTGGTTTTACATGATAGGGGATAGTTTATCTGTCAGAATTAAGGGCAACATACCAGTTTACCATGATAGTACTCTTGTTTCATCCCTTATACTTAAAAGCGATAAAACAGGGGAGCCTCACATTCTTAATACTGGTAGCTATAGCTGGTATATTGTCTGGCGAAATGGAAAATATGCCGTTAGGTTGAAGGATTCGGAAAGTAAAGTATTAAAAGATTTTAAAGGTATTGAAACATGGCCGGCTGATCCTGCATGGAGGATAGAAGCTGAGTTTGTGGCCTATGATCCTCCAAAGGAAATTCTTGTGCCAAATGTGCTGGGGACTATGGATAAAGAATTATGTCCGGGTATTCTTGTTTTTAATATTGATGGTCAGGAGTTCAGCCTTGAACCAATTGGCGGACATGTCCCTGAAGTTTTATTTATTGTATTCTCAGATGAAACAACAAGTGTGGAAACTTATGGTGGAGGGAGGTTCTTAAGTGTTGATATGCCGGAAGAGGGGAAAAAGACTATTATCGATTTCAACAGGGCAACAAATCCTCCCTGTGCTTTTACTGAATATGCAACCTGCCCCTTACCACCTGAACAAAACCATATTGGAATGAAGATCACAGCAGGGGAGAAAATGTACGAGGAAAGTGGACATTAACAATTATCCGAGTTCATAAGATCCATAGAATGAGCTTATAAAGTATTTGATAAGTTCCAAATCTCAAATTACAAAACCCATATAAGCGTCAATGTTCAAATTAAAATCACAAACCTTCACTAGCAAACTGTTTTGGTCATTGAATATTTGTTTTTGGAATTTGTTTGATATTTGATATTTGGAATTTGTAATTTGAGATTTAAGAATTAGTATTCTCATAATTATCATTGATCAACGTGTAACCAGGCTTCCTGTCTTAAACGTAAAGTACCGTTGTACAAGATAACTGTATGTTACGACCACAACGGTTGTTATGACCTTTGCAACCGTTGGCCAGATATAAAGATATTCAACAAAGGCTTTAAGTAAAATATAGTTTAGCAGTATGGCCCCCACCACGGTCAATCCATACCTGAATAACTGAATGCGGCCCCGGAGTTCGGAACCGGTGAATGTGATAAACTTTGCAAGTAGAAAACCCGTAGAGAAGGTAATCGGAAAAACAAAAATAAATGCAGCGATATACGGGCTGATTACAACAAAACCCAGGTCGAGATTCTCCTTGTGAAAAACATAATGATAAAACACAAAATATAGGACAATATCAAGCCCGGTATTAAAACCTCCTGTGGCAGCATACCTGAAGGTCTCAGGCGGTATCAGGCGCTTAAATGGCCTGTAAACCCAGTTGATGATGATGTTGATTAATCTTTGAATAAATGAAAGCATACCGCTCATAAAACCACCCTTGAGTTAAAAGGATGCAAAAATACGATAGATTTTGAAATATATATGCCACGGATGCACGAATATCCATCGCACTGGCCAACACGAATTTTATATTTGTCTTTAATTCGTGCATCAGTGGCAATCTTCTATTAATACTTTTAATCCCCCAAATGTTCCCCCAAGCCCTATTAATTAAACTTAAATAAGTAGTTTTGTTCTAACCAAAACCTTCCATTTAATGAAAGAACATAAACTTGCAGCAATCGTATTCACTGATATCGTTGGATATACCAGCCGTATGGAGAAAGATGAGCAGCATACCATGGAACTGCTCGGTAAACAGCGGGAGATAATCTTCCCACTCGTAAAAGAATTCGGTGGCGAAGTGATAAAGGAAATTGGCGATGGATTGTTAATGATGTTCACCAGTGCGGTAAAAGCCGTAAGATTCGCTATTGCAGTCCAGAACAGACTTGCAGACGAAGAGCTTACCATAAGGGCTGGAATACATATTGGTGATGTTATTTTTGAAGAAGGGGATATATATGGCTCAGCAGTTAATATTGCAGCAAGAATAGAACCTCTGGCAACTGCAGGAGGAATTTGCATTTCTGAAGATGTCAACTCCCAGATCAGAAACAAAGAAGATATAGTCACTATCTCGTGCGGCAATAAATCCCTGAAAGGGGTCAACGAACAGCTTGAAATATTCAGGATAGCAATGAAAGATGAAATACCTGAAACCGCCAGGCCTGTATCCTTTTTTAAAGATCTCTGGAGCCGCCGTGTTTTTCAAATAACGGCAATATACCTTGTGCTTGCCTGGTTAATAAGAATGGCCACTTCTACCATCAGTACACAGTATTTTCTCTCACCCTATCTTGTCGACCTGGTATGGTTTATACTTATATCGCTATTGCCCAGTGTTATCCTTGTCTCCTACTTTCATGGGAAAAAAGGTGTTACAAAATGGACAAAGGTGGAACTTATTGGTTTGCCAGTAAATATTGTGCTTGCCATATTAATCATGGTATTCGTGTTTAAAGGGAAAGACCTTGGTGCAGCAACAACTTCACTAACAGTTGAAGATGAAGATGGTCAACTTATTGAACGTGTTGTTGTGAAAAGTGAGTTCAGGAAGAAAGTGGCAATATTTAATTTCACGAACCAAACCGGTGATGCTTCCTTTAATTATCTTCAATATTCTATTCCATTCATGACGGCTTATGATCTTTCCCAGGATATATTCATCACTGCAAATCCTGCCACTGGGTTCTTCAATAGACTGATTGACGCAGGATATCCAGATGGCATCAATCTACCACTTAGCCTGATGAAAAGCCTTTCGGAAAATCTTCACCTAAATTATTTTCTGACCGGTGAGTTCAGCTCAGAAAACGATGAGTTCAACGTGAATTGTAAGTTATACGAAACCAGATACGCTAAACAGGTATCAGAAATTACGCTGAAGAATACTGATGTTTTTCAAATTGTTGATAATTTATCCATATGGATAAAGGAAAGTATTGAAATACCTGCCACACACATAACCGAAACCGAAGACCTTCCGGTAGTTGAGATATTGACAGGATCAATTCAAGCCCTTGAGAATTTTGTATATGCGAACAAGGAAAGTATCTCCAATAACTGGAATAAAGCGATCAGCTACCTTGAAAAGGCCATTGATGAAGATCCGGAGTTCGCACTCGCCTATGCGACAATAACAATGTATTATTTCAATATAAGTCAAATTGAAAACGCCCGGAAAGCTATTAGCTCCGCGATGACTTACCTTTTTAAACTGCCCGAAAGACAACAGTTTACAGTTAAATTCCTGTATTACTTGTTCCGCCAGGAGCCTGAAAAAGCGCTTGCAGTAGTAAAAATGTGGGTAGATCTGTATCCAGACGATCTTCAGGGACGCAAATCACTTGCAGAGAGATATTATTATAAAAACATGAAGGCGGAGTCCATTGAAGAATATAAAGCAGTACTTCAGATAGATCCCGAACAATATGATGTCCTGAACACGATTGCAGATGTTTACCTGCAAATGGGAATATATGATTCTTCTCAGCATTATTATGAGCTATATGCCAGCAGGTTTCCCCAGCAATATGAATCATTCCTGAACCTTGGTGCCTTTTATCGTACAACCAATGATGTTTCGCTGGCAAAAGATCATTATGAGAAAGCACTTTTGCTGGCTCCCTTTTCTGACAAAACCCCAATCTTAATTGATCTGGCCGATATCGAACTGATTGCAGGCGAGCTCGATATAGCTCTTGAACAATATCAGGAGGCTTTAAATATGTGTGCCGATTCCCGTGATAGTTCCAACGTTTATGCATCTTTACAGAATTATTACAAAGTAAAAGGACAGCATGATAAAGCCCTGGAGTATCATAAACTGAAAATAAATGAACTTGAAAAATATCTGTCCCCTAAAGATCTGATGGTTTATGAGATATTTCAGATTGAGGCTTACATTGATGCAAAAGAGATTGATGAAGCTTTTTGTATTCTCGAAGATTTTAGCAAAAAACTGGAGCCGCCCCTTGATAAGGTAGTTCCTATAGGCCATATGTTTATATATGCGGCCCAGGGTGATGCTGAAATGGCAGAACGGGCCATGTTAAGTGTCGAGGAACTGGCTAAAAGCTTTGGTGAAGAAATGTTACTGGCGAACATTTATTTCTCAAAGGGAATGATTGCTGAAACAACAGGAGATTACGAGACTGCAATTGAAGAATACACAAGATTCCTTGATCTTCATCCAACAAGCTTTGCTACCCACCGTGAAATAGCTGAATGTTACAGGAAACTTGCCAGATATGAAGAGGCAGAAAAACACATACTGATCAGTTTACAGAGAAGACCCTTTAATCCCGAAAACAATTATGAAGCAGCTCTGTTATATCTCGATATGGACGATGAAGAAGAAGCACTCGAATATCTGAAGCGTGCCAATGAAGTCTGGAAAGATGCTGATGCAGACTATAATCTGGCCAGGGAAGCAAGAGAAAAGCAGGTGGAGATTATAAAGTAGGAAGGCAAAAGTCCATCTGCCGGTTCCCCGGCTACACAGAATAAAATAACTATTTT
>CAYXUU010000012.1:92803-113919 GCA_964468645.1 uncultured Bacteroidales bacterium | reverse complement strand
TCAACCATTCAACCATTCAACCATTCAACCATTCAACCATTCAACCATTCAACCAATAAACCATTCAACCAACCAACAAGGTAATTCATTATTTCAAAACCAACTATTATACTCCAAAACCTGCTGTTCGTTGAATAAGTTTAGAAATAACTTGACTTTTGGGTTTATTTATTTCTATATTTGTAAAGTTCAGAAAAAATGAAGTATATAAAAATTCAATAAAATGTTGTGGGGATCAAAACTGAAAGGGCCTATTGGAAGAATCTATCCGATAACAATATTCAGTTTCTATATGCTGGGAGTTATTGAGTATCTCATCAGAAGACAATTGGGATTGGTAGATTTTAAGGGTGGAGGGATGCCTTATATAACAATGATTCTGGCCGGATTGTTTTTTGCAGGGATGGGTGTATATCAGCTTTACAGGTATCGTTTGTGGATAAATTTCTGGTTGAATCTGCTGCTTGCCATAGGCCCCTGGCATAATACCTTTGTTTATAAATTTCCATTTTTATCAGGTGCTACAATTCTGATCATTTTGTTTGTAATTGGGCTTTTTGTTCTAGTCTTCTGGTCGGTGATCTACAGACAGGAACGTTTTCAAGTTAATTCAAGAAGATTATTGAAATTGTCAGCTACCTTTGTCGATGAGGATATGGATGGTTTTACAGAACGTCCATTCTCAGCAGGGAAGATCAACACCTTTAAGCGATTTGGCGAATATTATAAACAGGGCAATGAAGCCAGAATCATTACCGAACTACAAAGCGCATAATAAATAATCCGTGCATCCGTGGCAAATAAAAAGATCGCCACAGATGCACGGATAAAAATGAAAATAATTAATGAATACAATCGATCTAAAAAACGTAACCAAAACCTTCGATAGGCATAAAGCCGTTAATGCGCTCTCTTTGCAGGTTCCTGAAGGGAGTATTTACGGTTTTATCGGGCCGAATGGATCTGGGAAAACAACCACCATCAGGATGATCATGAATATTCTTTATCCTGACTTCGGGGAAATTTATGTTTTCGGTAAAAAACAATATGGAAGCAGGATTGATGATGTTGGCTATTTACCTGAGGAGCGTGGCTTGTATAAGAAAATGAAGGTAAAAGAGGTTCTGCGGTTTCACGCCGAACTTAAAAATGCAACACAGATTAAAAAAGAAATCAATTTGTGGCTTAAGAAGTTTGACCTGAAAAAATGGGAAAATAAAAAGGTGGAAACACTGAGTAAAGGGATGAGCCAGAAGCTTCAGTTTATCGCAACCATTATCGATAAACCAAAACTGATCATTCTCGATGAACCATTCAGCGGACTTGATCCTATCAATGCCGACATTATCAGGAATTCTATCCTGGAACTGCAAGCTCAGGGATCCACCGTAATTTTCAGTACTCACGATATGAGCATGGCGGAAAAGATGTGTGATTATATTTTTATGATACATAAAGGAAAAAAGGTACTGGATGGAACTTTGAATTCCATACAGGAAAAATATGGTGCTGATACCATTAGGGTACAAACCGAAAACGGAAGAAATCAGTTTGAGAAAATTAAAGGTGTTGAAAAGGTGAATGATTTCGGAAGGATGCAGGAGATCCGAATTGAACACACTGCTGATCCCCAGGAGATATTAAAGGAAATCATTGCTACAACACCGGTTCATAAGTTTGAAATAACCAGCCCCTCACTGCATGATATTTTTATTCGCATTGCAGGAGCAGATGCTGAAAAGGAAGAGGAGGTGAGCCATGCGTAAAATATTTATTCTGACAAAACGGGAATTCATCACTTCCGTGCGTACAAAAAGTTTTGTTATAGGTTTGATTGTAGCCCCTATTCTCATGGGAGGTGGTTTTTTTGTTGTCAAGATATTTGAAGATAAGATAGATGTAGTTGATAAAACCTTTGCTGTAATTGATCACTCAGGCATTGTGGCAGAACCGCTTGTTGAAATCGTTAGTGAGAGGAATAAAAACGAATTAATGGATCCGGAATCAGGTGAAAAGATAAGGCCTGCCTATCACCTCGAAATTGTTACGCCGGATGGTATCGATGCCACACAACAGAAACTTGATCTCTCTGACAGGGTGAGAAACAGGGAGTTGCATGCATTTTTAGAGATAGGCCCTGAGATACTTCACCCGGGCAACGATTATGAAAAATTCAGGGTAAGTTATTATGCCGAAAATGCCATGATGGATGATGTCAGGGGGTGGTTCTCAAGGGCAATAAACAACCATGTCAGGAAATTACGCGTTGAGGAATTGAATGTTGATCCTGAAGTAACCCAGGATATTTTTTACTGGGTGGATGCCCAGGGTATGGGCTTACTGAGCAGGAATGTTGAAACCGGCAGCGTTGATGATGCCAGGGAAAGCAGTCTTGCTGAAGCCCTCGCCGTACCCTATATCCTGATGCTGGTAATGTTTATGATGGTGATGATGTTCACATTGCCCTTGTTGAGTTCTGTTATGGAGGAAAAAACAGAACGCATTGCAGAGGTATTGCTGGGATCGGTTACCCCGTTCCAGTTCATGATGGGTAAACTGATGGGAAGCCTGTGTGTTTCATTAATCGGATCGGCAGTTTATATCATTGGTGGAACATATATTGCCATCAACATGGGTTATGCCGAATATGTACCCTATGATCTGTTCCCATGGTTTTTTGTCTTTCTGTTCCTGAATATATTTATGGTGGGATCTATCATGGTTGCACTGGGTGCCGCATGCAATAATTCCAAGGATGCGCAGTCACTTCAATTTCCGGCCATGATCCCTATTCTGATCCCGATGTTCGTTTTGTTTCCCCTGCTGAAAGAACCATTAAGCGCTTTTTCAACCACCATGTCACTCATACCTCCATTTACCCCAATGTTGATGATCGTTCGACAGGCAACACCGGTTACTATCCCCGTATGGCAACCAATTCTTGGTCTGTTAGGCGTAATAATTTTTACCCTCTTCAATATCTGGGTAAGTGGCCGCATATTCAGGTCAACCATACTGATGCAGGGTAAACCACCCAAACTGGGTAATCTTATTAACTGGGCATTTAAAGGATAATTAATGATAAAAGAACACTTCGATGAAAAGAATGGATTTAACAATAAATGTAATACCACAAATTGCCTGTATTTTCCTTTTATTATTGTTTTCAGCTGCCTGTAGTAATCAGAATTCAATAGACACCGATACTGTGCTTTATGAATGTGAACCAACCTATTATGCCATGGAAATTGATGGTCATACATGTGGGTATATTGAAGTTTCAGATTCAAGGGTGATCATTGACGACAGGGAGTATAACATGCAGCACGGAGTTATCAATGTCAAATTATCCCTACTTGAGAGGGGAGTGGATATTCACGCCGATCTTGTATATTTACTTGATACCAATAACTTGAATATCCAGAAACTAATTTACGACACCAGGCAGGGCAGGAGTCAATATCATCAGGAGGTATGGATAGAAGATGGCAGGATCTTTTTCAAGTCGGAAAGTTACCCTGAAGGCCAGGACCTTGGGCCGGCCGAAGGTGTCATCATCGATAACTTGCTCTATTCAAACTTTATCATCAGGGACTTTGTAAAAGATACGCTTGCATCGACTACTTACATGATATTGAATCAGGACAGGGGCTTTGTTGAGGAGTGGTTGTATGAAAGCCTGGGTTATGAACAGGTTCAGATCAAAGGGGAGAAATACAATACAATTAAACTGGAGACTGTGAGCATTGACAGAGGGCTTAAGAACATCGTATGGGTTGATACTTTAACGGGATTGAATATCAGGATAGATTCTCCGGGATCATTAAAGAATATTTTTCTTACCGGCCCTGAAGTTGTGAATATGATCAGTTATGCAAATATTGATGATGTAATTTTTTACACGGTCAATAAATATATTCCTGATTTTAGGGAACTCTCCTTTATAAAAGTACGGGCAAAGATCCGTTCTGAAGGTAACATCATCACTGCAGAGTCATTGAATATTCCCGGACAGAAATTTACCGGAACAGTGGAAGATAATGTGATTGATGGTGTATTTGAAATATCCCATTCAAGGTATAATGGAGAGAATGCCCCTGCTTTCCCTATGGATTATAATGATCAGGAACACTTAAAACATTACCTTAAACCGGAGTGGATGATCGAATCCGAAGAAGCTGTTCTGATAGATAAAGCCGGATACATAACAACCGGAGCACCAGATAGCTGGGATGCAATTATACGTTTAAGCCGCTGGGTATCTGATAATATCAGCGGTGCTATCCCGGGAGGAGGATCAGCCCTTGGTACCTTCAGGCAAAAAGAGGGTGAATGTGGCGGCCATAGCAGGTTGCTAACAGCCCTGTGCAGGGGTGTCGGGATTCCTGCCAGGATGGTGATGGGTGGTATGTATGTTCCCGACCGAGGAGGTTTCTTCGGTCAACACGCCTGGGTGGAGGTATATATGGGAGCAGAAAACGGATGGATACCTGTTGATGCCACCATCGAAGAGATAGATTATATAGACTCGGGCCATATCAGGCTGGGTGAAAAAACCAGCTTCGCACCTGAAAAAGTCGATATACTGGAATATAAAACAGGGTGGGATTAATAAGACCACAAACAAAAAGCTACTTGTTAATAATATTTTCAAACTTGAATAAAATGGCATATTTTATCAGAAAACTCAGACCCCCGGTAGTATCACCAGAATTAATTTCCGGAATATCTGTGGTAGTCGTTTTTGGTTTACTCATATTATTCTGGGGTGTAAAACCGGCATTCGCCTTTGTTGCTGCTGTTGAATACATGGTGGCAGTATTACTACTTTTGCAATTCCTGAATACGAAAAATATTTACCTGCTCATTCTCACATTCGTTTTATTGTTTATTGGGATTTTTTTAACCCTGATTGCCATATACGGACTGGATGCCAGGCCGAAAATCTTAAAAGGATTTTCAACCCTGGTCATGGGCTCGGTGGTTTTAGTCATCATACTGAATTATAATAGAAAATTGAAATGGAGAAGCAGGGAGCTTCTGGAACTGGCAGCTATGCCAGTAAATGAAACCATGAATGGATTTACAAACCGGCCCTATTCTGTTGGTAAAATTGATTGTTCATCCCATGCTTTGCATAGTTTCGCGGATTTTATATCAAGAAACCTGATCGCCATCACCATAAAAGATGGAAGGCGTTTTGTTTTCAGTCTTGACAATTCGATGGGAGCCCGGGCCGGTTTGAAAAAGAATTATAAAGATGATACCTGGGTATCTTTTGATGAAGAAGGGAATATATTGGTTAATATCTCGCACAATGACTATATGAAATACAGGGATAGCTATTCCTTTGATCAGTTATGTGATTCATTGGGGCAACTATTTGTTGAGTTTTTTGAGCAATACAGGAAAGGCGAAGGCTACAGGGTCATCGAACGCCTGAATAGTTTGAAGTTAAATGTAATTATCGAATAAATGGACTTTAAACAGGCAGCCAAATTAGGATCATTTTTGTCTAAGGATTACGCTGAAGGACTTTTCAGGTTGCTGGCAACTTACATGGATATCTCAGCATCAGAGGCAGCATCACGGCTAAACCTCCATATCAAAACGGTGCAGGATTTCCTCGAAGCCATGGCATCGTTCAATATCCTGGAGAAGACAGAGGTGTTTGAAAGAAAAAGACCTTATTTCAGGTATTCGCTTAAGGCAAAAAGCATTAATATGCAAATTGACCTGAATCCCTTGATCGATAACTCCAGGCTGGTTAATGACGACAGGTTGAAATCAAAAATTAAAGAAAAAAGAAATGCCGGTGTGATATTTACCACCGCTCGTAATAATCAATATATAAGTAGCGTAACATACTGGATAGGAGAGGGGAGGGAGAAGCGTGAAAGAAAATTGAACCTTTCGATACCCCAGGGGAAATTCCTTTATCATTTACCTTTTCCCAGTGCAGATTCAAAGAGTATTCAGGAAATTATGCAAAAGGCTGAAGTGGATGATTCGAATGTTTCGGAGATTATTGATATAGTTAATGAATTGATTAGATTTAAGGTGATTGAAACAAAGTAGATAGCCACCGATGCACAGATTAAAGACGAATATTAATAATTAAGGTGGAACTTTTATCATACTGTATTGTCAAATTGGAGTCAATGTATAGATAAACGGTTTATTAATCATTAAATTTATTATTATGAAAACAAATTGGCATATAATCATCATTCTACTATTTCTGTTCATTACACCCGTTATGACCGCTCAGGAACAAATTAGTTATAAAAATCCCTCATTAAACTTTGAGTTTAGTGCTGGGGGGAACTGGATACAAATCCCACATCATGAGGATAGGGGCACGTACGAAGTGATCAATCCGGAAGAAACAATACATGTTATGTTATGGAAAATCAACAGAAAGGTTAATTGGGGAACAACTTCAGGCCGAGCGGGCAGGTATCCTTTTGGATGCTGTCAAAGCAGCCAAAGAACTTCCCGGCATAAATCCTGACTGGATTGGTGTATGGGGAATAAGTCAGGCAGGTTACGTTATTCCCAGGGCACAGAGAGACTATAAACGGGCTCTGGAAAAGGCTAATAACCTGAATTACAAGATAGAACTTATAGAGGGTGCCGACCATAACATTATCATTTTTGAAACAGGATGTGAAAGAGAAAGAGCTTGTCGTACAAGAGCAGAATGGTCGAATTATAACCCTGAATTCCTGAAAATAATGGAACAATGGTTGAAAGACTTAAACAAATAAAAACAATATATATAATGAAACTTAAGATAAACAGTATAATTTACTCACTTTTTTTGGTAATCCTCCTGGGACTTGTATCCTCCTGTTCTACTTTTACAAAAGAAGAAAAGATAAAAATCGATAAAATAGATTCCCTTGTTAACCACTATACTGATATGGGAATATTTAATGGTTGCTTGCTTGTGGTTTATGATCATAAGGTAATTTATAGCAAAGCCATTGGATTAGCAATTTGCGAAACGGGTGAACCACTCACCTCTGACCATAGCTTCAGACTTGCTTCTCTTACCAAATCACTAACAGGTGTGGCTATAATGATTTTAAAAGAACAGGGTAAGCTGGATTTTGATGATGATGTTAAAGATTTCCTGCCTGATCTCCCTTATGAGGGAGTAACGATCAGGCATTTATTGAACCATACCTCAGGTCTTCCAAATTATATCGATCTTGTTGATAAATACTGGGACACACTTCATATTAATAGTGCTGACAGGAAGGTTGTAAACAATTATGATGTTTATGAGATGCTGGTGGATTATCCTCCACCTGTTTTGTTTCAGCCGGGAGACGGGTATAGGTATTGCAATACGGGATATAGTTTACTGGCCCTGATAATTGAAAGGGTATCCGGGAATACCTATCATGAATTCATGAAGAGATATGTATTTGACCCTCTCGAAATGGATAACGCTTATGTTAATGCCATTGATGGTAAATTACCGGAATCTAAAAGGGCCGTTGGATTTGGAATTAGCATGGAGGATGGTTCCTGTGTTGAACATGACTGGAATTACCAGAACGGCCTGTTTGGTGATGGTGGTATTCTTGCATCAGTTAATGACCTGTATAAATATGACCAGGCTTTATATACAGAAAAGCTTGTAAGCAATGAAACGCTTATGGAGGCTTTCTCTGTTTCAGGTTTGAATAATGGAGATGAAGTGGAATATGGTTTTGGATGGTCAGTAATACCTGATGAAAGGGGTACATTTATTGCTCATAGTGGTGCATGGCTGGGTTACAGGTCTTTCTTCCTTCGGGACTACAAGAATGGAAATACCGTGATCCAGTTATGTAATACCGTTGGAATTAGACGCGGACAACTGGGATTTCCAATCTATGAAATACTTCATGAATAAAGCCTGTTTAAATTCAGAAACAACTGATACAATAATTTCTGAATTTCCTCCTACAGGCCATCTTTCCCTGTTATTTAAAAATTTTTTCTATCTTGGTGCTTATTGTACAAGGTAATTCACGAAAAGGATGTTCTCACAGGAAGAGATAGAAGAAATTGTTAATAACATAATCAAACAGGACGAAAAGCTCGGTGAACAGGTGGGTGGTAGTGGCCACCTGGCTCATAATTCATATAAAATAGATAAGATTGAAACAGAAATCCTTATAGATAACAGGTTAAGAATCAACTATAATTATACTACTTATATAGAAACAGAATTTACCTGTTATCCCGATAATCCCCCGTATGAATACCAGCATTCAGGAAGTATTGTTATAAATGATAATAAGAACATAATTTAATATTTTGGGATGAATGAAAACCGAATAACCAGCGCTCGACTTGCAGAAGTTTTTACCGATGCCCGTAAACACAGGGAAGTTGCTGAAATTATTGGCAAACACTCTACCAATAATCTTGATGTACGATCTGTTGCCCTTGAGGGATTGGACCTGACATCGTGCCGTACCGTTCTTGACCTTGGTTGTGGGTTTGGATTTTTCACACGTTATATGAAAGGAAGACTTCATCCTGATGCTGTGATCACAGGGATTGACAGATGCAAAGCCTATCGTGATTTTTATCTTGAATCTTGTGAAATCGCCGGAATAAAAGGGAATTTCAACGGCTTCGGGGTTGAATCACTTGTAAAAATACCTGACAATACTTACGACCTGGTGATTTGCAGCTATGCCATGTATTTCTTCCCCTGGGCTGTTCCTGATATCGCAAGGATACTCAAGCCTGATGGATTGTTTGTCACCATCACCCATTCGGTGAATCACCTGTCGGAACTTGTATCATATGTGCGAAATACCTGTTTAAAATATGGCCATGAAATCCCTGACCAGCTTCCATATGAGGAGTTGATCAGAAATTTTTCCGACAGAAATGCCATGGATTTGTTAGCACCTTATTTCTGGGAAATAAATGAACATGAATACCAGAGTACTCTTTTATTTGGCAACAACGATGGCAAGGATTTTGAAACATATTTCAGGTTTAAAAAGGATTTCTATATTGCTGACACAACCAGCAAGTGTGATGATGTTTTTGAGATGGTCATCAGGCGCTTAATGAAAGATTTTGAATCAGGCATTCCATTCAGGATTACCAAGGATGATACGATATATTCGTGCAGGCTTCCTCAGTACCCTGCTCAGAAAAGGAAGTACAGAAAACGGAAATTCTGCCCCTATTGTGGTGGAAATATAATTGAGAAGATGGAAGGGGATGTACCTCGAGAGTATTGCCCGAATGATGAGTTGTTTTTCTATGATAATCCCTTACCGGTAGTATCTGCTATAGTGATCAAAAACAGGGAAGTGTTGCTGGTAAAAAGGGCTAATGAGCCCAGTAAAGGAGAATGGTGCCTGCCAACAGGTTTTGCTGAAGTTGGTGAAAGTATTCAGGATGCAACATTGAGAGAACTGGAAGAAGAAACTGGTGTTACAGGTGAAATAACTGGCCTGGTTGATGCGGACTCTGCGGAAAGTAATTATTATGGCGATTTGATATTCCTGACTTTTGAAGTAAAACAGACAGGCGGTGAACTAGGAGCATCGGATGATGCTGAGGAAGTGAACTATTTCCCGGTTGATAAAACCCCACCGCTGGCTTTTCAATCAAATGTTAAAGCCCTTGATGCCTTCCTGAAAAATAAATCGGAATACTGGGCGATAATTGATTCTTTTGCAAGTACAATATCCAGGAAGTTCAGGTTAAAAACAAAACCCAACATGTTGTCTGATAAGCTTGTTGAGGTTATAATTAAGAATACAGATAATATTGCAGACAAATGGATAGAAGATGTGAAAAGCAACAAATCCACTCCCGGATATCATGATCTACCTTATGAAAAACTTCTAAAACGATTTTCTGAGGATGCTGAAAACTATGTTAGCTGGTTGAGTGGAAGATATGATTCCGGGAAAATCCGCATGTATTATTGTGAACTCGGAAAAACACGCCGAAAAGAGGGATATAAACTCAGTGAATTAATCAGTGCACTAAGCCTGGTAAGAAAAAATATATGGGAAGCGGCCGTTTCACAGGGTATGTGGCAAAGCCCGATAGATATTTATACCACCCTGGAGCTTGAACGCCGTATGATGCTATTCTTTGATAAAGTAGCTTATTACGTTAGCAGAGGATTTGAGGATTGTGATAATGAATAACCAGCTATCCTCTGATAATTGATAGTTGATACTGGATACTGGATACTGGATACTGGATAAGAGTTTAACCGCTTAGTGCCTAAGACTATCCAGCTTCCAGTTTCCAACTTCCGTCTTCTAACTTTCCTCCTTCTCCTTTTTCACTCCCATCCCGATGCAAATAAAAAGCATGAAAATAATTGTTGCTACTCCGAAGAACCATGTGTAGTCTTTACCTAATATCTCAGGTGAGTACCAGAGGAAGATAATAATTACGGTGAATATCAGAGAGCCGGTTGCGAAATTACATCCCAGACTTTTTCCCATTGGATCGGTTCTTAATCTTGAAGCCCTGTAACCCATGATGATCACAAATATCATACCCACGATAAAACTGATTAAAGCAATCCACATAGCAAGTGGCGTACCGGTTCCCGGGTAAGTTTCGAGGTACACAATAGGATATTTATATACCATTATTATCCCTGCAATCCAGGGCAGGGTCAATATCAGTGTTATAATCCTGTAAAATAGATTCATATGATCCTTTGATGTGATCATATACATCAGAAGCAGTATCATGGGTATCATCAGGCAGAACCCAACACTGGCAACCCTCCTGATAAATTCATATTGACAACCACCCCATAATCCCCAGTCGCCAATATGATAAATTAAGAACGCAACCGTCAGGAGAATGACAGCTGGCATCTCCCGTGGTTTATGTTTTCTTGTTAAAAACCAGATTAGAAATCCTACAAGACAAACAGTAGTAATTAGTGATACAATCCATTCCATTTTTTTTTGACCTCCTGAATTTAGATTAATAATTTGTATTTTGGTTCTGTATAAATGATATCAGTATAAAATATAATTACCGGCAGATAGCTTAACAGCAACAACTAAGAATTAAGAGATCAAATGGAAGATGTATGTATTTTGAGGCGCCGGCAAAACAAAATTGAATTGTTTACGATCTGTAAATATATAAAATTTTATTGCATTTGTCAATAAATATATCGATATCCAAATTGCTCAACAAAGGCTTCGAACATATTGATCTTGTCCTTACCGTATCCGGATATCTTGCGTCTAATCTTCTCCATCGGCTTTGGTGTTTTGAGGTAGGAGGGTTTCTTAGAATAAAACTTATCGGCATAACAGACGATTTTCTCCTCTATAGTTAACGGTAACATCTCCCTGTGTGGCAGAGGGAGGTTACTGTTTATTATTTCCTGAAGTGTAAAACCAACACCAACATGGCGTTCGCAAACCGGGGCGATTTCATTCAAACCTTCTTCTTCAAGTAATTCACGACCGAGAAAACCATGTTTGATATATTCATTTTCACCATAACATCCAATACCGGGAGCATGGGTAAGTATTATCCCGATATCATGCAACATGGCTGAATTTGCCAGTAATTCCCTGTCGATCGTATAACCGGAATTGTGATCTGCTATTTTGAGAGCCAGCAATGTAACGGATAGGCTATGATGGTAAAGGTAGTTGTAAGCAACGCTACCTTCACTATAATGCTTTTTAATTATTTCTTCAGCGAATTCAGTCATCCAATTTTCAAATTAGCACACCTTCAAAATGTCAAATTGATCTAATACATCATTTCATTAATAATAATCGTAATATAATACAGGCCTCCGATCTGTGCGCTTCCGAAGCTGGATGTATAGTAGCTGTTAATAATATTGGAACCTCCCAGTTTAATCGTGGTCCTTAATGCAGGAATGTAAGTGGTTATATGGGCATCAAGAATTGAGAATGCAGGTATCTCTGCTGCTCCAAAGGTAGATTGCCACATGAATTTATCCTGCCATCTGTAGCTGATATTAAATCCAAAAATTCTGAAAACATCACGTTTGCCGGCGGAGATGTTAAACCTGTATCTTGGTGTATTGAATCCGGTTTCAAGCCCTGTACTTTCACTATCAGGATTTTCAATGATATTAAAAGCCACATTGCTGCGCAGCATAAATCCGCGGGGTGTTCTGTAATCAAGGCCAAGCGCCCATCCCATCGAATAAATAGGATCATCGGTACTAACAATGGTCTGAAAACGCTTCTCTTCTTCGGTATCAGGATACTGTGCAAGAAGCTGTGTGGCATGGAATCCATTAAAGCGGTTCAGGAATACATAAGCATCTACATAGAGTGTTTTAGTAAAGAAAAGCCCCTTATAACCAACCTCATAGGTAAGCACCCTTTCCGGCCTGAATTCAGGCATGACGTAAGGCCCGTTTTCCGTAACAGGATGATCCGAAATCACATTTCTTCCAGACAGGGGATATAAAGGGGCATCATTAAAACCATTTAACTCCTGGACTTCAGGAAGGCCCCCAACAACTTTGAATGGGCCAACCTGCAGGTTAACCCATTGATCGGCCACCGTGGGAAACCGGTAAGCTGTTTGTATAGAGGACCTGATATTATGATCTTCATCCTTATCGACTGAGTACACAACAGAAAACCTTGGGGTGAACCTCCCGTTGAAATATTCATTTTTATCGAACCTGGCAGCAAGGTTAACTTTCAGTTTGTCGTTGAGGAATGTTTTAATAAGCTGGGCAAATGCCCCAAACTGGTTAATGGTGATGGGGTGGCCTGAACTGTCTGCAAATACTGTCCCCTCACTGTTGATACTGTAATATCTGTAGCTGCCACCTAGCATAAGTTCGAAGAATTTGATCTGCTCTTTCAGGTTATACATGCCCTCGAAATGGTAAAGACTGCTTTTATCGATCACCTTTGAACCGCCATCTCTCAGTGGTTTTGAGATAATATCATTGAACATATTATTGAATTCATCTGATCCCGCAATAGGCCAAGCCGGCTGTTCATTGTTAATAATATCACCGTTTTCTTTCCGGTTATTGGCAAAGGTTCTTGCAACCCGGTATGCTTCTTCGAGCGGTTTTCCTGCAAAAAATTCATTCATGAAGTTGATAAGGTACTGCTGGTACCACTGTTCGCTTCGTTTGAATTTTTCATTGATGATCATTGCAGTTTGACCCGCATTGTACGATTCACCCGAGTTATCTGCAGTATAGTATCCCCTGAGGTAATAATATGGACTTTTAACCTCAGCATGGAATGTAGTCATATAAAAATCCTTGAGCATAAACCTGTTCTGGGCTGTATAAACTGTTGATCCCTGACCGTAGTTCAACCTTACCATGCTTTCAACATTTTCGGTGATACGATAATGAACAGATCCATCAATATTTATGATCTTGGTATTATAATCAACGAGGTCTTTTTCTACCCATCCATTCCGTGTAACCAGCTGGTCGGGAAAACTACTATTGTAATCTTTAAGATTGAAGGGGACAAAAATATCATCCCCATAAACGTTAACCCCATCGTAGCCTTCGTCGTTTGACCTGTTTACAGAGGGATCATTAAGATGGTTCCTGTCGCGGTAATCTGAAGCATACCAGTCGGTAGCGTTTAAATATCGCCCAACAAGTTTAAAAGCCAACCTGTCTTTAAACGCCTTTGCAAACCTGAAATTGAAATCACCCATAGGGGTTGGGCTCTTCCCTGTTTTGTCGTCAACATGCATTAAACCTGTTTGGAATGAAGCTGTCAATCCCTGGTATTTATAAGGGTTTTTACTTTGCATTAAAAGGATACCATTTACACCGCCGGGGCCATACAGGGCTGAAGAAGCCCCTACAAGCAGTTCAACACTTTCCACATCGACAGGTGAAAGGCCGAACAGGTTACCGGCAGAAAAGCTTAATCCGGGAGGGATGTTCTCCACACCATCAACCAGCTGACTCATACGTTTGTTGGCCTCACCCATAAATCCCCTGGTGTTAGGGTATTTAAATAAAAAACTATGGGTATTAACATCTACGCCTTTGATATTATAAAGCCCATCAAAAAAGTTGGGTGCCGAAATGAGTTGAATTTCAAGAGCATTCATTTTCTCAATGGTAACCGGTGATCGCATGATACTTTCTTCAACACGGGAGGCTGAAATCACCACCTCCTGGCCAAGCATGGGCTGCTCCTTAAGTTGAATATCAAGGGATGTAGTTGTTTCTGTTATTTCAATCAACTGTTTTTTGAAACCCACATAGGAAATAATTATTGTAAACGGTAGTCTGGTCGAAGTATTCAGTGTGAATAAACCTTGATTATTGGTGGCTGTGCCTGTCATTTTATTCATGATCATTATATTAACCCCAATAAGGGGTTCACCATTCACAGCATCCGTGATCTTGCCTTTAATGGTATGGACCTGGCTGAATAGAATAACAGGGAGCAGCAGTAAAATGAATAGTACCCTTGATTTCATAAGCGTCCTTTTAGTTAAGGCGAATAACGTAATGTCTATCAAAAATAAACAAATGTTTTTAATGGTGGATGGGTATTGGTTATTGGTCAATAGTCAATTAGTCAATAGTCGATAAATTTACTGTTTAATTAATTTAAATTAAGAGTCCAGTCTAAAAACTCATTTCATGCAAAGACCGGAAAGTTTTAATGCAAAGACCGCAAAATAAATATATTTATATTCAGTGCTTTGCGTGTTTTGCGTTTCGTCTGCGAGCTTTGCGTGAACCATTTTTATCTCTTTTATACTGGACTCAATAAACATTCAACACCTGTATTTTTATCACTTACGATACGGCACTACCTATCAAAAATCAAGTCTTTAATTTTATTGCGTGAGAACTCAACAAGGTATATATTCCTGTAATAAAGTAAGCTGCTATCAAGACTGCAGCGCATGATATAGTTGTTTACTTGTTGTTGGTTAAGAACCTGCTTTCCCATAAAGCCAATCCACCTCTTCCTTCAATTTTTTTATTATCTCATCACAATCCATGACATCCTTTTCAACCAAATCATTATATTTTATAAGAAGGTCATGTAATTTTCGCAAAAGATATTTATTTCTTAGAATTATTAACCAATAGCTTATGTTTTCGTTTTCTGATGGTTTTTGTGTGAGCAATTGATTCAATCGATTTGTGGTGTTTTCATCCTCAGGGAATCGTTTCGTTAAGTAACTTATGAGATCGTTTTTCTGTTCTACTTGCTTGTATTCCAAAATTTCGGAGCAGACGTTTTTTAAAACCATATCGGAAAAATAATCCTCCTTAAATTCTTCTTTTATAGATTGTAAAGTGTCAGGATCGCGCAAGATCTTTGATATTACCGCTCTCTCCAAATCAATTGCATGGAATTGCTCATTTACTTTTTGGATTATTTGGACGATTTCCTTGATAAAGTTACTTCTTTCCCTATATTCAGGCCGTCTTGTCACAATCACACTTATCATTTTATCATTGCTTTCAAGGTTGCCATATTTGATGATGTTTTCACTTTTATAGGTTTTCCAAACAGCAGTACGATTCCTGTCCAAAACTTCTTCAAATGGCTTATACCAGTTATCATCAGTGAGAAAGACTATTACATCCGGCTTTAGCAGCTTGATTTCTTCATATAGCATTTTTTTACAGGTGTCAATTGTGGAATTCATTAATTTAATTCCGGGATTATCTTTTCTATAGGCGAACTTGTACAGGTTACTCCAGGCGATAAATTTAATCCATTCATCTTTATTTGATTCTAGAATTTCTTCTGAAACGCCCTTGACTATACCCCAGAATGCAGATCTGGAAACAGTATAAGGTTGTGTGCTATTATAATAATCTTTACTTGCTTTATTCCATTGCTTGATTATCCAGTCCAAGGGTTCAACCTCAATTCTTTTGTTATCTGATTTAGGCTTACTGGCTTTGATGATTTTGTCAACAATGGCATTTTTTTCTTCTTCACTAAATTTTGTTGTGTTTTTAAAATAGGTTTCGGGTTTCCATCCATTCACAGCCCGGCCAATAAATAAAAGCTTTCTATTTTTTTCCCATCCGGTGCCTTTTATATGGTAAAAACCGGTAAGCGTTTTATCCTTTAACTCAGGTTTAGACCTAATAGAATCCATTGCGTCACAATAAAAACCTTTCAATTTTTCTGACATGGTTTGATTTTTTTAGTAAAAATAATAAAATAGGGAGAAGAACGATAAACGAAATTTACATTTTACGCAACAGGTTGATAATCTGGGTGGGATCCCGTAAGATCATGAAAGCATGAAATTTAAGTATCCAATCTCAAACAAACCTCAATGATCAAAATAATCAGCTATTTTGACCACAGCACAGAAAGTAATAGTAATACAAGCATTTTTTTTGGTGGAGTTCTGGTCGATGAAGCACTTAAAGTTGTTTTCATATATGTTGAAGCCAAGGTGGAGCTGTTTAAAGGCCAGGTCTGGTGAGAATGTTATCCACAATACCCCGCTGCTCGACTGAAGACACATTCCGGTTTCCAGTTAAGTTTTTTGCCGGAATACATTCTGGTAACTTTTTTTGTGAATGAAAAACCATGCGTTTGAATAAATTCTCTTGCAGCATTGTTTTGATCAGGAATGATAGCTGAAGTGTTATGCCTGGTATGTTTAAATTGAAGAAGAGCAAGCCCTGGTTTTGATGACTTAGCAATGATTAAACCATTACCAAAACCAGGTAAATAATAACCTGAAATTACATTGGAGACTTCAAATACAAATCCGTCTTTTATAAAAACGGAAAGTAATGACTTTCGATTCTCGCCTGAAATTCTTTTATCCAGATGAAATACTCCGGCATGATCATCTTGATTAATTTGCCTTATTGCAGAAAAAGATTGATGACCTAGTTTCCGGCCCTCATAAAACAGATAATATGAATCAACAGCAAATCCCAATTTATTATACAATGGCTCACCCAGTTCTGTGGCAATTAATAACTGTGTTTCACAGCCCATGTTAATACTATGCGTTTGTAGGTGTTTTGTTATTTCCGTTCCAACACCCTGTCTTCTTAGCTCTGGCTTAACAATAATATTCCCCAGCCACGATTCTGTTCCATTGATAAAAACATTGCCTGTTCCAACAATGATTTCATTAAGTGTTGCAACAACAGCATAGAAATAAGGTTTGTTGAAATGAAGGTTCATGAAAGAGACGATATCAAAATGCCAGTCGGTGGGAGGGAAGGGTGCAAGGAACGGAATATCACTTACATGCAAAGGCTTGATCTTAATATCTGTCATTGGTCATTGGTCATTAGTCATTGGTCATTGGATATTGGACATTATTCCTTCTTCCTGCTACATACTGCTTATTAATCCAGGGCTGCCATCCCTTCCTCCGTCAGGGATTGAATCCCTTGCTTACTGCCTGCTGCTTAAAACCGACTTCTAACTGCCTCCAAGTGCACTCCTGAAATCCATTCCCGAAGGATTCTGGAAAATCTGAAGTTCAAAGTGAGGTATCACAGCAATGATATGATCAAATATGTCTGATTGTATATCTTCATAATCTGCCCATTCCTGTATTTTGCTGAAAACATAAACCTCCACCGGTAATCCATCTTCGGTGGGCTGAAGTTGCCTGACAAGGAAAGTCATGCTCTGGTTAACTTCAGGTAAGTTACGAAGATAGGATTTGAGGTAAGCCCTGAATATTCCCAGGTTGGTTTGCCGCCTTCCGTTTACAAGTACCGAGTTGTCGATGTGGTGCTTCTTGTTAAAAGCTTCGAGCTCTTTGTCTTTTTCATCAACATATTTAGACACGGACTGGAATTTTTTAAATATTTCAAGCATTTCAGGTGTGCAGAACTTAACACTGTTCATGTTAATATTAATTGATCGTTTGATGCGCCGGCCACCCGATTCTTCCATTCCACGCCAGTTCTGGAAATAATCAGTAACAAGGGTATAGGTAGGTATGGTGATGATGGTTTTATCCCAGTTTTGAACTTTAACGGTAGTCAGGGATATATCGATTACATTTCCATCGGCACCGTATTTAGGCATTGATATCCAATCACCGATTTTTACCATATTGTTGGCAGTGAGCTGAATGCCTCCCACAAATCCAAGGATAGGGTCCTTAAAAACCAGCATTAGTACAGCTGATAAGGTACCCAGTGATAACAGCAATGTTGCAGGTGACTTATTTAAAAGACTTGAAATTACAATGATACCACCAACGATGAAAAGAATTATTCTGATTACCTGTATGTATCCCTTGATAGGGCGTGTTTTTGAGATTTCATAGGTGTTATAAATTTCAAGGGAAACATTAAGAAATGTATTGGTGACGATGATGGCCATTACTACCATATAAATATTCAGGAATACTGATATTATAGTGATGGTTGCCTTGTAATCGGGTATTGCCAGCGGGGTGAGCAGATAAAGTACGATGGCCGGGGCAAAGAAAGAGATTCTTCTGAACAAACCCTTCCTGACCATGACATCGTCCCAGTTGGTTACTGTTTTCTTTACCATTAATTGAACCAGATGCCTGATCAACTTACGTGCAACAAAGTAAGAGATGATCGCGAGAATAAATACCAGTATTAAGCCTGTATAATCAGTGATAACAGCAGCAAGATCCTTTTCTAGGCCCAGTTTAACCAACCAGTTCTTTATAATGTCACTTAAGAATTTAAACATAACGGATTTATTTGGTAATGCAAATTTATTCTAATTATCCTAAATAATGCATTAGAAAAGGACTAATGCATTGTTTCATTTCAATCCCAATTCAAAATTTGGGATTATTTGTTCAACCTGTCAAGATCTTTTTGAAGTAATTCCAGTGTTAATTCATCGGAGTCATGATATTGATTTCGCAGGTCTTCAAGTTCACGGTGCAATGATTGTCTAACCCCTGAATAATCAGGGTGATCATAAACATTATTCATTTCATCCGGGTCAACTGTCAGGTCATAAAGCTCCCACTCATCCACATCATAATAAAAATGGATCAGTTTGAATTTATCGGTTCTTACACCATAATGACGCTTAACCATATGAATGGAGGGATATTCGTAGTAGTGATAGTACAGGGCATCTCGCCATTTTGGTGTGTCTCCTGTTAGAACCGGTAGCAGGCTCATCCCTTGCATTTCTTCTGGAATGTCAGCGCCGGCAGCATCAAGTATTGTTGGTGCAAAATCCAGGTTCTGGACCAGTTTATCATTGGTCTGGTTTTCGTCGATTCTCCCTGGCCATTTAATAATTAAGGGTGTTCTGAACGAAGGCTCATACATAAAGCGTTTGTCGAACCATCCATGCTCACCCAGGTAAAATCCCTGGTCAGAAGTATAAATAATCATGGTATTCTCCGTTAAGCCATGTTCGTCAAGATAGTTAAGTAGCCGCCCGATATTCTTATCAACACTACTTATTGATGCCAGGTAGTCGTGCATGTATCGCTGAAATTTCCAGGAAGTTAATTCATCCCCCCCGGGAGGATTATTTTCAAAATCTGAGTTAATCGGGCCATAAACTTCATCCCATTTTTTCTTTTCTTCTTCGGTAAGCCGGTTATACCTTGAGCGATACTCATTTTTATACCAGTTGAAAAACTCTTCAATATCTAGTTCTTCAAGTATTTCCGGCCTGATCTTATTATCACAGCTTAAACCCATATGATCTGATATACGCATCTCGGCCTCCATGGCAGCAGCTCCACGGTTTTTGTAATCGTCAAATAATGTTGATGGTTCAGGGAACTCTGTGGTTTTAAATGTTTCCAGTTCTTCCATTGACGGCCACCATTGCCTGTGCGGCGCCTTGTGATGGTACATGAGCATAAATGGTTTGGAATCATCACGGATTGAATCAATAAACTTTATGGCGATATCAGTGATGACATCGGTTACATAACCATTTTCTTTAACTTTTCCTTCCTGTATTTTAAATTCAGGATGATAATAATTTCCCTGTCCGGGTAAAACCTTCCAGAAATCGAAACCAGTCGGTGGGGATTTTAGGTGCCACTTTCCAACTATGGCGGTCTGGTATCCATTATTCTGAAGGATTTTAGGAAATGTTATCTGGGCTGGATCAAATACATCCATATTGTCTTTAACACCATTTAGATGGCTGAATTTACCTGTAAGTACCACTGCCCGGCTTGGAGAACAGATAGAGTTGGTAACAAAAGCCTGGTTGAAAAGCATGCCTTCACTGGCCAGTTGATCAATATTCGGTGTTTTAATCAGGTCGGAACCATAAGCACTTATGGCCTGAAAGGCATGATCATCAGCCATGATAAAAATGATATTTGGTTTATCCTGATGATCTGACTCTACTGATTTACTTTTACATGCAACGATGATTGTTAAACCAATAATAATAATAATAATAATCCTGTTTTTCATGATTTTGGTTTTATTTCCAGTTATTCAACACTGATCACAATCTTGTTAATTCCAATATCAACACTGATTTAGGAGGGATAATTAACTTATCCATCTGATGTGTTAAATCCAATACGATTTGCTGAACCAGCTTCACGTGGAAGTAATTCATATGGATGGATGGCTTTGACCATGCCATTTTTAATAAACTGAATTTTTAATGTCCCCGGTTTTGTTTCCTTATCAATATCAAGATAAATAAACAGATAATTCGGATTTGATACCCTGATGGTTTTTGTGATGTTTACTCCGGAATAATCAATTACAGGGCTATAACCAGAGATATCATCACCATAAATTAAAAGCTGTAACCGGGTGTTGTTCATTCCAATCCACCAGTTCGGGGGCTCAACTCGCTGGGGTATGTTCTGGCCAGAGGTAAGATTAAATATTAGAACCAGGAATATCAATAACAGCCCGAACTTTATACTTTTCGAGTATTTCATTGTTCTGAAGTTAATTGTTGTTAAAGGTAATATGTATTTGTTTCACGCAAAGAAAATACAAAGTAACAAAACAAAATGAGCAACGAATTCTAAAAGTTTAATTTCAGCTTTTTGTTTTGCCCCATTGTGATTATTGCCTGAAATAGTTATGGACAACATGAAACAATGGAACAATAAAACAATGGAACAATGAAATATTGAAAGTTATTGCTGAG
>CAYXUU010000012.1:25729-92703 GCA_964468645.1 uncultured Bacteroidales bacterium | reverse complement strand
AAACAATGGAACAATAAAACAATGGAACAATGAAATATTGAAAGTTATTGCTGAGATTTCAGGTGCCTGCTAATTTCCTCCCTGTATTTTTCCATAAGGAAAAGGCATTGCCCCAGGCATACGTTCTGATCATAAATCCTAATAAAATCAACAACACCCTGTTTCCTGAAGAAAACGCCCAGGGCACCATCCCAATTATTCTCCTTGATGTTGCGTTTGATGTGAAGGGTGATTTTTTCAAAGGTGTCAAAATCGAGTTTAACAGGAATTTCGAAATATCCCATTTCTGGTGATTCTTTATCCATGTAAACGCCGTTATCCAGTTCATCAAGCAGGAAATATTTCAGGATTTTAATATTGCCTTCGTATTCACCAATTTTTTTTCCTCTGGCAAAATCCACTCCGAGGGCTTTATATTGTTGAAGTAATTCGGGAATAACCCCATAGTTTTTCAGGTCTTTGATCCTGATACATGGTAGTTCTTCATTTTGAACAGTAATACTTCCGGGAGAAGCATCAAATGAAAAGTCTATGTTTTTCCTGATGCTGATTGTGTTCCTGATGATATCCTCGTCAGGATATTTTGTTTTTGTTACAAGGAAAACAGATTTAGGATTGGTCTGATCGGGAACAGTGGTGCCATGATATCCGGGAAACGGAAATAATAATTCGATAACAAGGTCATCAAAATCAAGTGATGAGAATTTTTCTCTTTTTTCAATTGTGCCGATGATCTCCAGGCTTATTTTATTATCCATAATTAAAGAAATTAATCAAGATGATTTTCTGTTTAGAACAAATATAAATAAAATTTATGAACATGATGATAATTAATTGTTAAATGATAGTTGAGGATTGAGGGTCTTGAATATAGTGATTGGTTGATTCATTCAACCTTTCAACCTTTCAACTTCTCAACACTCAACCTCTCAAACCATCTATTCATCTGAGAACAAAAGCTAACTTACAATTGAATTGCTTACTGTTCATTTGCAAACATCGGATCCCAGGGAGGAAGTAAAATCGCCTCTTGTTCAAGTATCTTCAGGGTTTTATCGTTTACAAATTTCTTATTGATAATGATCCTGAACATATATTCGTCAAACCATTTATCGGTCATGGTCAGGTAACCTTTATTTCCTGCTTTTGCCCCCCAGCTGTTTTCAAGCAACCATTTATCAGCCTTCCCATCTTTGGTGATGTTTACCCCGATCAGGGCCATCCCATGCGTAGAGGCGCTGGAGTAGGTTTTAATTCTTTCTGCTTTTGTCATTCCAAATTCAACACCCAGCAGGTCGTTATAGTCGTAATTATAAATATCAAGGGTGCCCGCATCCTTATTTAATTGCTTACCTACATCGCATGAGAAATACATGGCTTCGTTACCAAGGATGGATTCGCTGGCAAATTCTTTAATATCCTCATTCGGGAGATTAATGTATTTCCAGTTGTATCCTTCTATCATGCTTCTGTCGTATTCAATTTCGTATAATTTATAATAAGCCCTGGAGGGATCGTTCATGAACATTATATATTGATCCAGATCGATACTGATAAATTCATTGTAAAAGGATAAAGGGGTGTAATTGCTGATTTCTTTTATATTGCCATCTTTGTTTTCATATTGCCAAGTAAAACTTGCAGGCGGTTCACCGAGACTTAAAGCCAGGATCCGGTAAATATCCGAAAGCATTTTTACTTTTTCCTTCCTGATCTTTTTTATTGACATCCCTTCCTTATGCATGATTCTAAGGTCTGTTCCCTGTTCCCTCAACATTCTTGCTATTAAACGTCGCATCATGCCGGTATTTTCACTCTGAAAGGTTTCTGTCATAACAGATTTAGGAACCACGCCATACTTTTTAACTACATCTGCAAAAGTTGTCCATTGCCCCCCATCCTGTATAGGATGCTTAAATAACCAGTCAACCGTCCTGTCATCATCCGGTTTTTCCCTGCTTGCGATTATTGCTTCCAGGAAGAGGTTGGCTTTCTCAAGCTGATCAAAAAAGAAATTGTAATTCTGTGAAAATTCGAAAGATTTAACATTCAGGTTTTCCAAAACTACCGGCTTCAAAACATTTAATCCGGTGAATAACCAGCATCGGCCGGTTGATTTCTGATCTGTTATCCCAGTGGTATTTACTTTATTACTGAAGTAGTGATTCAGTTTCCCTTCATTAGCCCGGTTCAGGGCAAGTTTTCTAATATCATTGTTGGTGATTGCATTAATCAATGCACGGTCGTCTGCATTATCCCCTACCGACAAACGAATCTCATCCAATACCTGCTGTGTAATTGACCCTTCCTGAGCGTAACCACCTAATATGATGATGGTTAATAAAGTAGCTGTTAAAAATACCTTCATAATTATTTTATTAAAGTTTAAAATTTATTTAATTTCTTGTCAATCGACAATCGAAATTCTCTCTCACCCTCCCGATCTCTTAACCCTGTAACCTTGACTTTTCAGGATATCAATTATTTTTTCAACCAGGTCTCCCTGTATCAAGATTTCGCCATTTTTTGAGCTACCACCAACACCACATCTAGCTTTAAGGTTTTTTTCCAGGATTTTCAGGTCATCATTGCTTCCAACAATTCCTTTTATCAGTGTAACGGTTTTTCCACCTCTGGATTTTTTATCACGGCATACCCGGATATCCTGTTCCGCAGGCTTTAACTTTTCAACTGCTTCATTATCTTCAATTGAATAATTAAAATCCGGATTTGTTGAATAAACAATTCCATCATAACGTTTCTTCTTTTTCATATTCGTACTCTTACAGTTAACACTTCAATCCTTCTACAACCCTCAACCCTCAACATTCAACACACAACATTTAACATTCAACCCTCAACAATCAACCAACACACAAAAATAATCATTCCCAATCATGGTACAATTATATTCAACGACAACGGGTTTACCCTGATATGAAGCGACCTGGCCAGCCTTACAGCCTCACCATCAAGATTGACAAGCTTACTTTTTGGCTGCCTGACGATTATATCATTTGCCCTGATAATCTCTATATATTTTGATTTGTCAACCTGTTTCCAGTATAAAAGATGGGCTATTACGGGAAGCTCAATAACAGGAACCTTTTTTACAATACAAACATCAATAAGGCCGTCATCAATTTGAGCACCCGGGGAAATCAATGTATTATAGCCAAACTGGTTGGAATTTGCAAAACTGATAAATAGTGCCTCTCTTGAAATTATCTCACCATCAATGATCAGGTCGTAAATTTTTGATTTATAAGATTGATATTCCTTGCTGACAATCCCAAAATAAGCAAGAAATCCTCTTCGTTTTGTTTTATCAAATTTCCTGGCGACAGTAGCATCAAAGCCAACTCCAGCAATACTCACGAAAATGTCATGGTTAATTGAAACTGTATCAATCTTCTTAATATTTAGTTTATTAATAGCCTGAAGGGCTGTGATGGGATTGGTTGAAATATTCAGGTGATGGGCGAGGCCATTTCCTGATCCCAATGGAATAATTCCAAGTATCGTATCAGAATGAAGTACCCCTTTGACCACTTCATTCACGGAACCATCACCCCCGGCAGCTACAACAATATCAACTCCTCGCTTTACCGATTCTTTTGCAATTTCAGTAGCATGTCCGGGTTTACGGGTATAGGATAATGTATAATCAAATCGCTGATGATCAAGAGTCTGCTCTGCAAATTTGTCAAGCATCCTCTTTTTCCGTACGCCTGCCTTTGGATTAACGATAATATGAATTCTTTTCTTCAAGACTTAAAGCTACAAAATTTTAAATATTACACTGACAAATTACTCTGCAAATAATCTATTGTTTGCCATTCTTTCATTGTACTGTTGAATAATTGCCTTTATCAACAACTCCATTTCGTTCTTAACTTCAATCTCAGATTCAATGATATTGTTGCTCATATCCCTATCCTTTAGCATATTATAAAGGGCAATTGATCTTTTGCCATTAAAAACCAATACATAATTGTCCTGAATTAACTGGTATGTACCAGCCAGGTAGTTAATAGCATAATGAGTGGCATTAGATTCGAAAAGATCGCTCCCGAAGGCTACAAAGGATCCATTATATGAAATCAAATTCAAAATTGTAGGCATAATATCTGTTTGCTGTGCGGTGATATCCTTAAATCCATGAAGGGAATCACCTGGCAAATAAAATACAAGTGGAATTTCATACCGGGCAACCATGGTTTGATTTTCAGGATAATAGGTTTCTGCAGTATGATCAGCAGTGATCACAAAGAGGGTATTCTTATACCATGGCATTTTTTTTGCAGTCTTAAAAAACGCACCTAATGAATAATCTGCATACATAATACTTTCGTGGATATCAAGAGTTCCCTTGTTGAATTTGTCTCTTTGAGACTCAGGAATTGAATAAGGATGGTGAGAGCTCAAACTGAAAAAAATACTGAAAAATGGTTGTACGGTATTGTTAAGTGTGTTCGCAAAATATTGAAAGAAAGCTTCGTCATAAATCCCCCATTTGCCGTCGAACCAGGTATCATCACCGAATTCATTTCTCCCATAATAATCATCAAACCCTGAGATCTTTGCATAGGTATCAAAACTCATGGTTCCGTTATTTCCACCATGGAAGAACTGGCTTGTATATCCTTTCTGTTTCAGCAGCTGTGGCAGACTGTTTATTCTGTTATTTGCATAGGGTGAGGAAAGAAAATCCGAGTTCATCAGTGCAGGAAGACCTGAGACAATAGCGGGAATAGCTTCGATCGAACGTTTACCATTTGCATAGGCTTTGAAGTAAACTGAATGTTGAATCAGGGAATCGAGAAAAGGTGTATAACCTTTTTCCTGACTATTGGCCTGAAGACGGGGATTCAGTGTCTTGATATACTCAGCTGTAAAGCTCTCCATTACAATGATTACAATATTGAGGTAGTCTGTAACTGAATCCCTGGTAATTGTTTTTTTCAGGTGAACAGGATCATAAATTAATTCCATCTCTTCATCAGGAAAATAACTGACCTGTTCAATGCTATGCTTATTATATGTTTTGATTATCGTAAAAGGGCTGTTGAGTATTAACGGGGTAAGTTTAAGATCTGAATATTTTCCGGCGGTGATAATATTAATAGGCTTTAATTGAAAACCACCCCTGATGCCGATAACAACAATACCAGCAATTATAAGTAGCACAAAGGTTTTATAAAGATATTGTCTGACACCCCATAACAGTTTATCAGGTTTTCTGATATTTAGTAAGCGGTTCAGAAAAATCAGCAGAAAGATCAACATGAACATAACCAGGGTTTCCGGCCAGAAATCCCTGAAATACTCCGGAACGAGGCTGAATAATTCCCCACCTTCATTATTCATGTATCTGAATAGGTCTGCTGTTGACCTTTTTAAAGAAAACCTGAAATAGACAAGATCTATAAAATTAAACAACAGGGCAGCAATATTGGGGATAAGGTAAAACAGGATATTTGTAGTCAATTGATAGATCCTGTTATAAACCAACTTGATTGGCAGGGCGCACAGGAAAATATATGGAGTAGTAATTACCAGTATTGCACTAATATCAAACCTGAGGCCAACTACCAGTAGCCTGATAACTTCTGCGGCATTCAGTTCCGAAAAATAATTAAGGTTGAATAAATAAAAGAAAAACCTCCCAAGGACACTGATTAATAAGACGATCAATATCCTTAGCAGAAGTGTTGAATAGACACCCCTTGTTTTCCGGATCTCAAGCTTCATTTGGCAAAGTTAATAAATCGGGAGAGTTATGGTTCTGAGTTTTGGGTTCTGGGTCCTGGGTTTTGAGTTTTTGGTTGAAGGTGCCAGTTATAAGTTAATAGTCTGAATTTGCCAGTTTGAAGTTACCAGTTTGAAGTTTGAAGTTTGCCGTTCACAACCTTCCAGATTACGACAGCGGAGTACCTGGAAGAGTTTTGATGACTTATTTATAACCACTCTATATTCGCAATCACTGGTGAACAATATTTCTAATTATATAATTTTGCTTGATCATAATAAACTAATCAAACGGAGGTTAACGTGGGAAAAACAGTTACAGCAGGAAACAGGGGCGCCGATGTTCGATCGGATTGTTTTGTAAGCCTTGAAATAAAAGAACAGGGTGGTATTACAATCGATCTGGTGAGCAGGGTAGAAGTCCTGTTCGGGCAGAATATCAAAGAACTCATTCTGGATATTCTGGATACATTTGGAATAGGGCACGCACGAATCGAAATAGAAGATAAGGGTGCACTTCCATTTATTATTGCTGCCAGAATGGAAGCTGCAATAAAACAACTGATAGAAACTGACAGGGAATACCTGACCGGTTTTCTTGAAGAAAACCAGTACCAAACAACAAAAGAACAAAACAGGTTTTCGAGGCTTTACCTGCCTGGCAATACACCCCGGTTGATGATCAATGCAGGGATCCATAAACCCAATGGTATTATTCTTGACCTTGAGGATGCTGTTGCTTTTGATAAAAAGTTTGAAGCCAGGTTTGTTGTCAGAAATGCACTTCGCAGTCTTGATTTTTATGGCGCCGAGCGCATGGTACGGATAAACCAGTTGCCCCAGGGCCTGGAAGATCTCGAATACCTGGTACCACATAACGTGAACCTGATATTGATCCCGAAATGTGAATATCCGGAGGATATCCTGAAAGTGAATGAGAGGATCAAACTGTTACAAAAGGAAAAATCAATAGAAGGGGATATATGGTTGATGCCCATAGTCGAAAGTGCCAGAGGTGTGGTGAATGTGTATGATATTGCTGATGCAGCTGATAATGTGGCATCCCTTGCAATAGGCCTTGAAGATTATACTGCCGACCTGGGAACCAGACGGACCGAAGAAGGTACCGAATCATTCTTTGCACGAAGCAAACTGGTAGTTGCCTGTAAAGCAGCGGGTATTCAGGCCATCGATAGTGTGTATTCTGATGTTGGCAACATGGAAGGATTAAAGGAAACGGTGATCAGATCGAAAGGACTTGGTTTTAATGGCATGGGATGTATACACCCGCGTCAGATTGCTGTGATACATGAATACTATGCACCTGACGAGAAAGAAATTGAAAAAGCTAAAAAGATATACAATGCCTTTGTTGAGGCGACAGAAAAAGGATTGGGTGTCGTATCTCTTGGTACCAAGATGATCGATCCGCCTGTTGTTAAAAGGGCACAAACAACCATTGATCTGGCTATAGCAACAGGAAAATTATCAAAAGACTGGAGGGAACAGGAATGAAAAAATATGATAAACTTGTAAAGAATGAAGCAGGGCGTATTGTCCCGGAAGAAATTAATGGTGAAAAACATATTCCCTTTAAAGGAGTTGGTAAACATATTCCTGAGGGGAGGAAGCACGCACCGAGAATTTCCACCTGTGCCAATTATCCTTCGGATGGAAACAAACTTATACCGAACCTGAAAGAAGCATTAATAAAAGCTGGATTAAAGGATGGAATGACCATTTCAACCCATCACCATTTCAGGAACGGGGATGTGATCGCCAACCAGATCTTCGATATCGCCCATGAACTGGGTGTGAAAGGCCTGCGCTGGTTTCCTTCGGCTTCCTTTCCCTGCCACGAACATCTTATCAGATACCTTGAAGATGGAACGATCAACCGTATCGAAGGAAGCATGAACGGACCCCTCGGCCGATTCTGTTCTGAAGGTAAAATGCAGGGCCTTGGTGTGTTAAGGTCACATGGTGGAAGATACCAGGCGGTACAGGATGGAGAGGTGCTGATTGATATTTCTGTTATTGCGGCCCCTACAGCTGATCCCTTTGGTAATGCTACCGGCGACAGGGGACCAGCAGCCTGTGGATTGCTTGGGTTTGCACTCGCTGATTCCCAATATGCCGATAAGGTTATTGTCGTTACCGATAACCTGGTACCATTTCCCTGTATCCCATGGCAAATACATGGTAATTATGTTGATTATGTTGTAGAAGTTGACCAGGTAGGAATTCCTGAGAAAATTGTTTCCGGAACAACAAGGATCACAAAAAGCCCCGACAGGTTGCTTATTGCAGAGATTACGGCACAATTTTGTAATGCCGCAGGAATTGTAAAGGATGGATTCTCATACCAGGCAGGGGCTGGAGGTACTGCATTGTCTATCGGAATTTATTTCGGTGAAATGTTACGTAAACGTGGTTGGAAAGCAAGATTTATACGTGCAGGAAGCAACAAATATCCAGTCGAAATGCTGGAAGAAGGACTGGTGGATTACATCCTCGATGGCCAGACATTCGACCTGGAAGGAGTGAGGTCAATGAGGGAAAATCCCAATCATATCAATACCAGTCCGTTTACAAGTTATAACTATCACGGAAAAGGAAACTTTGCCGGTATGGTCGATGTAGTGATACTTGGTGCAACTGAAGTGGATATTAACTTCAATGCCAATGTGGTAACCCATTCCGACGGCTTGTTGTTGCATGGTATCGGCGGATGGCAGAACTGTCTTTTCTCTAAATGCACCATTCTGCCTATCCCATTGTTCCGCGACAGGATCCCAGTGATTAAGGATGAGGTGACAACACTTTGTGGCCCCGGTGAACTAATCGATGTTATTGTAACCGAAAGAGGCCTTGCCATAAATCCATTGCGACAGGATCTGATCGATAAAACTAAAAATTCAGGTCTGCCTATTAAAACGATTGAAGAATTGAAGAATGAAGCCGAAAAGATCTGCGGAAAGCCAGGAAAAGCAGTCATCAGTGATGAGGTTATTGCCGCTATCAAATGGGTGGACGGAACGGTGATTGATGCGGTGAGGAAGGTGGGAGAATAGTAGGCAGTCCATCAATCGTGGAACGATATAATCAATTGGATAGCATTGAGGTCTGATTGGATTTTTTTTAATAATCAGCTGCGCCCCTCAAAAGTGTTCAGCGGTTACACACAACCCGCCGGGAGGATACTCACCCTTGATGTTAACATGTTCACTCTTTGCTAACTTCACCAGATCGAGGGATTCGGAATGACAGGTGGTAATCTGCAAACTCAAAACTTTTAAGCTGTAAAATCATTTCAATTGCGACAGTTCCAACTTCCGTCTTCCAGCTTCCAACTTCCAGCCTCCAACTTCCAGTTTCAATCATTTTTATTAAATTCGCAATAAACCTACTTAAAATCAACGTGCTCAAAAGCATACTTATAAAATACTGGGGATATTCTTCATTCCGGCCATTGCAGGAAGAAATAATCAACGCTGTTTTGGAAGGAAAGGATACACTTGCTTTACTTCCAACAGGAGGTGGTAAGTCGATTTGCTTCCAGGTTCCTGCCATGGTAAAAGAAGGTGTTTGCCTGGTGATAACACCACTGATAGCGCTTATGAAAGACCAGGTTGAACATCTGAAGAAGAAAGGAATAAAAGCTTCAGCGATACATTCCGGGCTTCATAACAACGAAATTGAAATTATAGTTGATAATTGCTTTTACGGGGGAACAAAGTTCCTGTATGTGTCTCCTGAAAGACTGGAAACTAATTCTTTCCGCGAGGTGTTACGAAATATGAATATTAACTTAATCGCAGTTGATGAGGCGCATTGTATTTCACAATGGGGCTACGACTTTCGACCTCCATACCTTAATATAGCTGATGCAAGGCAGTTTTTACCCGGTATTCCGGTGCTTGCACTCACTGCAACGGCAACTCCCGATGTAGTTGATGATATCCAACAAAAACTAAAATTCAAAAAGAAAAATTTAATCAAGGCAAGTTTTGAACGCAAAAACCTTGCATACCGGGTGATAAGGTCAGAAAATAAAGAGGGATATATCCTGAAGTTGCTTCATCAGTTTTCAGGTACAGGGATTATCTATGTACGTAGCCGGAAAAAAACCAGGGAGGTATTCGAGTTTCTTGTAAACAACAATATCAGCGCTGATTATTATCATGCCGGTCTTTCACCAAAAGCCCGTAACGATATTCAGGATGCATGGATGAAGGGTACCAAACGTGTAATTGTTGCAACCAACGCTTTTGGGATGGGTATTGATAAATCCAATGTAAGATGTGTAATCCATCTTGACATTCCGGATTGCCTGGAATCATACTTTCAGGAAGCCGGCAGGGCAGGCCGCGATGATGAAGAGTCAGCAGCTGTGTTAATTTATGATGAAGCCGATATTCTAAGGTTAAAACAAAACCTCGATAATGCATTTCCTCCTCTCGATGTTATTAAGTCGGTTTATAATGCACTGGGTAATTTTTTCCAGCTTGCTGTTGGAAGTGGAAAAGATATTTCTTTTGATTTCAATCTTGTAGATTTCTCGGCAAATTATAATTTCCAGCCTGTTGTAGCTTTCAATGCTTTGAAGATTCTTGAGAAAGAGGGATATATTATCATGACAGAAGTATTGTATAACCCTTCTAAGATTTTTATTAAGCTGGATAAGGAAGATCTTTACAGGTTCCAGATTGAGAATCCGGGATTTGATAAATTCATAAAATTGCTTCTCAGGTCATACAGTGGACTGTTCAGTAACTTTGTTATCATCCATGAGAAAGCCCTGGCACAACGGGCCGGGGTGGAACAGCCCGATATGGTGAAGATCCTTAAAGCACTGGAAAAGAACGGGATTATTGACTATTTACCCCAGACCGACAAACCACAGATCATCTTTACGCAGGAGCGATTCGACAGGAAAGATATAAGCATTTCAAGGGAGAATTATAAGGACAGGAAGGTCAGTGCAACAAAGCGTATGCAATCTGTGCTGCGTTATATAACAACTGACCATATTTGCAGGAACCAGCTTCTGCTTAATTATTTTGGAGAAAGGAATTCAAGGCGATGTGGAAAATGTGATGTTTGCCTTAGCAGAAATAAAATGGAAATAAGTGATCTGGAGTTTGATCAGGCCATCATTAAAATAAAAAAGATACTTAGCAGAAACCCCCTTACCATCTACGAACTTATCAAAGAGTTGAATGAATTTGAGGCGGAGAGATTGATCAGGATTGTTCAATGGTTGAAAGATAACAATAAGATCACTGAAGAACAGGAGAAACTTGGCTGGCGGCAACAGATAAGTCTTGACCTGTAATTTTGTATATGTTATACTAATTAATTTAATTTTTGTGTTATTTCAATTTAATTTTGACTGATAATCATCGGATGACTTATTATTTGGAGTATTCTGAAATATCAATATTTATAACCATTTTGCAAACACCAGTCTTCCGATGGATTGTTGTTTAATTAGGTTATTTTATGGTTGTCTTATTACAAATCGCTTATGAAACTGGCAAGGTCATTTTATTTGCAGGAAGATGTTGTTTCTATTGCCAGGCAATTAATTGGCAAGTATCTGTTTACGAATTTTGATAATAGAATAACCGGAGGCATTATCACAGAAACAGAGGCTTATAATGGAATTGTCGACAAAGCCTGTCATGCTTTTGGTAACAGAAGAACCAAGCGTACCGAGATTATGTATGCCGACGGGGGAAGGGCATATATTTACCTGTGTTATGGGATTCACTCCTTATTCAATATTGTGACAAATATCCGGGATGTACCTCAGGCTGTATTGATCAGGGCGGTTTATCCAACACATGGATTGGAGGTAATCCTGGAAAGGCTGAACAGGAAAAAACCAACCATAGATTTGATGGTTGGCCCTGGCAAACTATCAAAGGGCCTGGGATTGGATTATTCTCACAGTGGTACAGAATTACTTGGTAATACCATCTGGCTGGAAGATCAAGGGATAGAGATACCGGCATCGAGGTTGATCACCGGCAAAAGAATTGGCATTGATTATGCTGAGGAGGATGCCGCGTTGCCATATCGCTTTTATATTGCTCCTTTGTATTATGCAGAAATAAAAAATCCCCGGTAAAATTAATACCAGGGATTTCTAATACCTTAGTCTATCTTATTTGATAGTTTTTGACAGGTCATTTCCTGGTTTGAATTTCACAACCTTTTTGGCAGGAATTGTGATTTCTTTACCGCTTTGTGGGTTTCTGCCTTTCCTTGCAGCCCTCTTAGCTACAGAAAATGAACCAAATCCAACTAATGCAACACGGTCTCCCTTGTTAAGTGCTCCTGCTGTAGCACCAATGAAGGCGTCTAATGCTCTTTTGGCATCGGCTTTTGTTAAATCTGCACCTGAAGCAATGGCTTCAATTAATTCTGCTTTGTTCATGTTTCTTTGATTTTGATTAATATTACTGCGAACCCTGCAAATATAAGCCATCTAAGAAAAATGTCAAGTGCATAAGCTCTAAAACCCCTTTAAATGTTAATAAAACAGCATTTTTGTTAATAAGTCATAACTGTTTTCCTTGATTAGCGTGCTTTTTAAGAGGTTTTTGGGTGTAAATGTAAATGTTAAAATAGATTAAAATCAACAACAGACAGATAAAATTTTATATTGACTCTTTATTTGGTCATTGGTTATTGGCCATTGGTCATTGGAAATGCAAATTTTAATGGGTAAAATTATTCTACCTCTTTTTCTTCTAATTCAATAGTTGAGTTATCAACGAGCATAACTTTGAATGGATAATTAAATCCAGCATTATTTAGTTTCTGTTTAATATATTTTACCTCAGAGAGGAGTTGAGGATTATACCAGCTCTGTTTAGGGATAAATAATTTTAAATGATAACTTTCATTTTCAAGATCTATTAAAAAGTCGAAACTATTTTGAGCAGAAAAGATTTCTTCCATATTCATAATAAGTCCCTGGAACTTCTTTCTCTCCCATTCATCAATGGATTTATTATAAATCAGCCTAAAATTTGGATTTCTTGAGAAAAATTCAACTTCAAATAAAATCGGAATACTATCGTAATTATCAATTGTAATCACTTTATCATTATTAAGATATTGGTCAGTAATCTTAAATATTAAAGGTTTCTCAAAATCATAACTTCCCACATGATTAAATATTAGCTTTGTTTCATTAAGTAATATAGTATCATGAAATAATGATTTCTCCATGATTAGTTTAAATTCAAAGGTTGTATCTGTAGAAATGAAGACAACTTCGGCGGTATTTTCTGTATTAAAATACTCAATACGTTGCAGTATTCCTCCTAATTTGTTTACCTCCTCCAAAGGCATGCTGGAGTTATAATAAATCCCATTTGAATTGAATGCATGTCTTGTATAATCGTTTATCGGAGATATTCTGTCAAGGATAATTATAGGGGTCAATATTATTGCTACGACCAGGGCAGTCAAGCCCACCACGATCCAGTTGGAGCCTTTCAGTCCGTCATTATCAAAATGTTCTTTAATTCGATCTCCTTGAGTTTTGTTGATTATTGGATAAAGGATTAATCCATTTGTAATAGGTATAAACATCTGAATACTGTCAACAACACCTTCAGGTATTAACATTGCAAGTCCTATCAAAGTAAAAGTCCAAAGAAATCCAATAAATATCCAGGCAGTCCCTTTCTGTCTCTCACCAAAAACTTTATAATTGTGAGCGATTAGAATACCAGCAACAATCGGAGAGCCAATAATACAAGCTCCTTCAATCTGTGTTATACTATAAATCTTTTTTGTCTCCATAGCTTATGGTAGATTCGTAACTTAATACTCAATTAGCTGCTCTTAGCCCTCAACCCTCAACCATTCAACCATTCAACCAACCTTCCACCGATCATCCAGTTGAAATCCCCTAAGAAAGTCTCCCAGATTCATCCGCTTTTTCCCCGCCTGCTGTAATTCCTTGATTGAAAGCGTGCCATCTTTTGTATTTATATGTAGATAGGTTGATGAATCAGTTAAGATATTTCCCGGAGAGGAATCGGTGTGTTTATCTTGTATCTCTGATCTGTATATTTTTATTAAATGTTCCTGGCCTTCGGGTGATATTAATCTGGTGAACGCAGCCGGATAAGGGCTCAGCCCCCTGATCCTGTTAAATATCATCATCGAGGGTTCATTCCAGTTGATAACACAATCTTCCCTGAAAATCTTGGGTGCGCTTTTTAAAGATTCATCTTTGTGAATCAAACGGTATTGATCTATTGGCTGTACATTACCTTGTTCAATTAACCTGATCGTTTTCAGTACAAGCCCGGCGCCGGTAATCATCATCCTGTCGTGCAATTCACCAGCAGTTTCTGAATCACCTATTGAAGTTTTCTCCTGAAGTATAAGTTTTCCTGTGTCAATCTTTTCATCAAGAAAAAAGGTGCTGATACCGGTCACTTTCTCCCCATTGATGATTGCCCAATTTATCGGGGCCGCCCCACGATATTGTGGTAACAAACTGGCATGTAGGTTAAAAGTGCCAAACTCAGGAAGATTCCAGACCTGTGAAGGCAACATCCTGAATGCAACTACAACCTGAAGATTATGATCAAGATTTTTAAGGTCTTGAATAAATTGAATGTCATTGAGTTTAGCCGGCTGAAGAACTTCAATGCCATGTTCTTTTGCAAAAACTTTTACTGCAGATTCCCTGATCTTCCTGCCTCTTCCACCTGGTTTATCAGGTGCTGTAATTACACCTGGAATTTTGTAGTTATTCTCAAGGAGTATCTTCAGTGACGGAACAGCAAATTCAGGGGTTCCCATAAAAACGATGCGTAGTTCTTTGCTCATATCCATTAGCGAATTTATTAAATTATTTCCAAGCTTTAACATAATATTTCAATTGCTAAATATTGGTATCTGATGTATATTTTTAGTTACCAGTTCAAAGTTACCGGTTTGAAGTTAAGTTTAATAGTTAATAACTTCGGACTAGAAACTTTGAACTGGCAACTTAAAACTATTAACAATCGATTGTTTGAAAGTAGTAATGCTTTCTTTCACCCTGCTATCATTTTAAATTATATTTGATTGGATTAGGTGAGATACGATTAATATCATACTGAAAAACAGACGTGCAAGGGACAAAACGGAAAATATTCTCAGTGCTTCTCGTGATACTATTGTTATTTATCAGTATCAGATGCGATAAAAATTTCGATAAAATTGTTTCCCCTGAATGGAATCCGAATATTGCTTTTCCATTTATCGAATCTGTTATCAGCCTGCATGAACTGGCAGTACAGGATACCAGCCTCATTATTAATCCTGATAGTACACTCAGGATTTTTTATAGCCTCGATTCACTGTTCAATATCAGCGTCTCAGAGATATTCGAGATACCCGACCAGGAAACTTACAGTAAATCGTATTCGATTGGAGAACTGGACTTCATTGATTTTAATCTGAATGTTTCACCAACACTTAATTCCCTGCTTCCATACATGAATGAAGCTATGCGTGATAGTTTGTTAAAATATGAAGGTGCCAAGGCAGTCTTTCCACCAATGATTATTCCGGAACCATTTATCATTGAAACCGAACCAATAGAATCCTTTACTTACGTAAAGTTCTCCGAGGGTACACTGGTTTTTAGTATTTTCAGCAGCTTTCCTGTGGAAATTATTTTTTTCAGCATGGAAGTACTTAATGGGCCTGATCAGGTAATAATAGATACACTTGAGTTTTGGAATATAAAACCCGGTGATTCAATCTACGATTCGATAGATCTGAGTGGTCTTGAATTGGATCATCAGTTTGCATTTAGAAATGCCGGAATTGTTTCGAATACCAGCTACCCGGATTCTGTATTGATCGACCTGGATAATGGTGTGGATTTGCAGATGAGCGCAAGAAACCTGAAAGTGATCAATGGGGAGGCGGTTATCAAGGATCAACTTGTTATTAACCAAACCCAGTTAGTGGATTTCGAACTGGACTCGAATGCCAGGATAGAACATATTGATTTCAATACCTGCATGTTTGAATACTCAGTAGTTTCCAATATTCCGGTCTCTATTGTGGCTTATTTGCAATTGCCTTCAGTGCTTCAGTCGGGTGTGATACCGGAACAATATATTATAGTAAATCCATTCCAGACTGTAAATACATCCTGGAACCTGAACCAGTCGAGTTTTGATCTGTCAACCGATCCGGAAAGACCCTTTAACCGCTTCCCTGTAAAATACCAGATAATGATTTTATCTTCACAGGACCAGGTTTATTTCGATTCTTCAAACAATATTGTCCTGGATTTTAAACCTGTTGACCTTGATTTTTCCTTTACCGATGGATACCTTGGAAAACGCACAGTGATACTACCGGATTCCGTTTTTGACCTGGATCTTGAATTCTTTAATCACTTTGATGGAGGACTTACCCTTACCAATCCACGGATGAATATTTATTACAGCAACTCTTTTGGTATTCCATTCAATTTAAAGATGGATATTACCGGTATTTCTATAGACTGGCAGGAACAAGACCTGAATCTTGATACCTTATATATTGAGAGCCCACAGGTATATGGAGAAGTGGTACATGGCCAATTTAATATTAGTAAAGAGAATTCTTCTATTGTGGAATTTATAGCACTAACCCCGCAATTCATTGCATATTATGGCGGTGGTATTACAAATCCGGCAGGAATCGCCAATAATTTTATAGGTAGCGAAAGTAGGATTGATGTAAGTATGGATATTGAGTTGCCATTGAGTTTGCAAACTGATCACCTGATGTATATCGACACTGTAGAAGTTAACCTGAATGAGAATGATGTTAAAAGTATAGAAAGCGGGGTTTTTAGCTTTATCATCGAGAACGGATTTCCTTTTGATATCAACCTTGAATTCGTGATCCTCGATCCTGAGTTTGAAACTCCTGTGGAAACATATAGCTTCGATCAAATAAGTTCAGCACCTGTTGATGAATCGGGGAAAGTGTACAAAAAGAAGATCAGCTACCTTGAAGAACGGATCAATAATTACACCTTCCAGAACCTTAAGGCGGCCAATAAAGTGATTCTCAGGACAAAACTTAATACCTATGACTCCGGGAATGTACCGGCTGTTCTTTATACTTCATATACTATTGGAATAAGTATTGGTATTGAACTTCTGGCAAAATTATAATCGTGAAAAATTATGTTGTATGATAAATAGGATAGGAATATACAGGAATTGGTTCTTATACCTGGCACTACTGTCGTTTGCCCCTGTATTTTCCTTTTCGCAAAGCGACCTGTTGATCTACAATTATAACTATATTCCGCAATCGCTGCATGCCAATCCCGGTATTATCCCACGTAACTCTCTGGTAATAGGCCTTCCAATAGTATCAGCCGTTAATAACAAGATCTTCAATAATTCATTTACAATTAACGACCTGCTCAGGGAAAGAACACAGGATGATTCACTGGTTCTGGATGTTCCTAATATTCTACCAAAACTGCGTGAGAACAATCATTTTTCGGAATATTCAAGTATTGACCTGTTCTTTTTTGGGGTGAAAATCAAACGGGGGTATTTGTCGTTTGGCATTAAAAGCGATGCTTACTTTAATTTTTATTATTCCAAAGACCTGGTGGAGTTCCTCTGGAACGGTAATGCAGAATATATAAATGAGGAACTGGATTTTACAGGTACCAGGATCAGCATGAATCATTTCATCAGCTATTATATCGGTTATGCCTTTAGAACCTCCGATCGCTTCAGTATGGGTTTTAGAATTAAGTCGTTACATGGGCTATCCAATATTACCATGGAAAAGATGAATGCTAAGATCATAACGAAATTTGATCAGCAGGAGCTTTATAGCATCATAGCTGAGAGTGATATCATCATCAATACATCTGGCATAGATGATTTTTCATTCGGGGCGAACAGCAGCTTTAATGTGAACGAATATCTTAACAACAAGAAAAACTCAGGTTTTGGTATCGACATCGGAATGAACTGGCGGATTGCACGAAATTTCAATATATCACTTGCTCTTCTTGATATAGGTTATATGTACTGGGTGGATAAATTAAAGAATTATGAAAGCAAACAACATAATATAGAGTTTAATGTTGTTAGTGTGGATCTAACCCAGGATGTAAATGCCCTTGATGTTTTCCTTGATACCCTGAACCAACTTTTTGGATTTGAAGAAACAGGCACACAATATTCGATTGCATTACCACCCCGGCTTAATTTTGGTGGATTTTATAAACTGCACAGTAAAAACAGGTTTGGATTACTGATGGCTTTCAGGTTTATTGATGGTTTTACTGAAAGTGCCTACAGTGTAAGTTATGACAGACTTCTCGGAAGGCATGTCACCATTAAAACTTCATGGTCTGCAGTTAATGGAACCTATAATAATATCGGACTGGGAGCTTCGATAGATATTGGCCCCTTCCAGGTTTATTTCCTTTCTGAGAATATACTTGGGATATTTGATCCGTGGAATGTGAATAACCATTCCATCAGATTCGGATTGTCTATAAATATTACCAAAATGAAGGATATTAAAGATTATGACATAACAGAAAACCAGTATTATGACTTCAGGCCAAAAAAGGTAGCTCCTCGACCTGATGGAGTACCGGGTCTTGAAGAACAACGAAGGAATTATTGGCAGCGTAAAGCAGAGACTGAAAATAAGAAGAAGTAAGTTCTGAGTTCTGGGTTTTGAGTTCTGAGTTTCAGTATTTGCTAACAGGTTGATGAACTCAAAACCCAGAACTCAGAACTATTATTGGTTGGCCAGGCGTTCTGCCCGGTGAATATATCTTTGAATATCCCTGGCTTCATTGCTTTTCGGATAATCTTTTTCTATCCGCTCGTATATTCGTTTCGACTTTTCATATTCGCCAAGTTCATCATAAGTCCAGCCGGCTTTCAGCAGAAAAACAGGTGTAACAAAATCGTTAACATAAGCATTGGCAGCTTTGAGGTAATAATTGATAGCAGTTTCAGGCTCTTTAAGTTCCATATAGGAATCGCCGATTGCTCCCAGCGCCATAGGTCCAATGATTTGATCTTCACTCTCAAAATCAGTAAGAAAATCGATGGCGGTTTCAAACTGGCCTTTTTTCATGTATAAAAGACCCGCATAATAATTAGAAAGATTGCCCGCCTTGGTTGAACCATAATCATCAATAATGTCCAGGAATCCAAGATAATTACCATCACCATAAAGCGCCCTGTCAAGAGAATCTTTCTGGAAGTACATTTCTGCCATGTACATTTGTGATTGTGCTTCTTCATTTAAGGGATCAAGATAAAGTCTCTGGTATCCGAAATAACCAAGGACAACAACAACAATAACCCCAACAATGATGGTAATAATTTTTTGATTTTTCTCAATAAACTGCTCGGTTCTACTCAGGGCCGATTCTACTGCTACCAGCCTGTCATTAGAGCTTCCTTTCTTTTTTGCCATAGGATAAAAATTTTGTCGTGCAAAAGTAGTGTTTTTTATTAAGATTGGAATATTGTTAAATAAAAAGTTTGAAGTAGGAAGTTGGTAATCCTTCGATCGCGCAGCGATATAACCGAATCCCTAACATTTAATAATCCCTAATAATGTTAATTGTTGATTAGCAGTCTTTTAACATTCTTGTTAGATGATAGAAAGGGACGGGATGAGAGCCATGGTTATTGGATAACATTGAGGTTTGATTTGATTTCACGATTTAATGAGTTCCCGATTTAACGATATGCGAAATATATACGTGTTGAACCAACTTCGAAGATCGGGTATCGGGAAATCGTGAAATCAAATACTATAACAATAAATAAATAGCACCTAATAAACGAATTATGAACCTTGTTATATGATCGTCCCCCTGCCGGCTCCGTCAGCTACATAGAGAACAAAACAGGTATTGAAAATCGACACACAGGGACTTTTCCGCTCTCGCCTTTGGATTTATGGAATTCATCCCTATTGCGAACCAATAACCAATAACTAATGACCATTGACCAAATCCCAACATCCAACAACTAATAAATATACTAACTTCGCAATGACATTATAAGTAACCAACGAAGAAACAATGCACCCTCCTGATCAATATGATACGGAAACTAAAAACGAATTGCTAACACACCTTCTGGGGTTTGTAACCGAAAACCGACAAAACAAATTTGATGAAATCATAAAATTCAGGACAAAGTATATCACAGTAGTTATAGAAGATCTGTTTCAACCGCATAATGCAAGTGCGGTGCTCAGAAGCTGTGACTGTTTCGGAATACAGGATGTTCATATTGTTGAAAACAGGAACAAATTTGAGATAAACAGTGAAATTGCCCTTGGCTCGTCAAAATGGTTAAATATTATCAAGCATAATAAAGAAAAAGACAATACAAGGCCGACCATTAACTACCTCAAGAATAAAGGCTATAAAATTGTAGCCACTACCCCTCATGAAGAGGATGTTCTTTTATCTGAACTACCAATTAATAATAAATTAGCCCTGCTATTCGGGACTGAAAAAGAAGGATTATCACCTGACGCACTTGAGGGGGCTGACATTTTTATGAAAATCCCTATGTATGGATTTACCGAGAGTTTTAATATATCGGTATCAGCAGCAATTATTCTGAATCAACTTACATTAAAACTACATGAAAGTGAAGTGAACTGGCAGTTAACCAAAGAAGAAAAAACCGAGACACTGCTTGAATGGGCAAGAAATAGTATCAACAGATCGGCGATTATTGAGAAGAGTTTTATAAAGAGTCTTGGCTTATAAACACACGCAATAAAAATATAGGTTTTCCCTCTTACCAATGACCAGTGACCAATGATCAGTGACCAATGACCAATGACCAATGACCAATGACCAATAATCAATAATCAATAATCAATAATCAATAATCAATAATCAATAATCAACAATCAATAACCATTAACCAACAACCAAACCATCACTCACTTTTAATCTAAGATGTGATCCTCTCAGGAGGTTTTTGTTAATTTTTTATTAATTTTAGCGTCTGTTAAGAATTAAAAATTTAAACTATGGGAAAAGGTGATAAAAAAACGAAACGTGGCAAAATTATAAAAGGGAGTCATGGCGTGAGACGGCCCAAAAAGAAAAAGAATGTATATATTCCAAAAGCTAAGGAACCTGCAAAAAAAGCTAAAGAAGTCGTAAAAAAAACGAAAGCTCCTGCAACAAAAAAAGAAGAAAAGGTAATAGAAGTTGTTGAAGTTGTTGAAACAGATAAAAAAGAAGAAGTTGTTGTTGTGGAAGAAGTAGTAATTAAAGAAGAACCAAAAGAAGAAGAAAAGAAAGAAACTGTAAAAGCTGAAGCTGAACCAAAAAAGGAAAAGCCCGAACCAAAACCAAAAGGCCCTGCGAAGAAGCCTGCAGCTACCAAAAAGCCTGCTGCTGCTAAAAAACCGGCAGCAGCCAAAAAGGAAGTAAAAGATGTAGCGAAAGAACCGAAATAAGAAGATAAATCATAAGAATCCTGGTTCAATCAAGAAATTACCGGTAGCAGGAAGCTAAATGCTTCTTGCTATTTTTTTAAAGAGTTCACCCCTCTCTTCAAAACTTTTAAATACATCATAGCTTGCTGCCGCTGGTGAAAGAAGACAAATACCATTAGGCGCGGTGTTTTCCCTGATTAGTTCAGCCATGTTATTCCAAGAGCTGGTGAAGTGTATATTAATTTTACCTGTGTCAATCCCGCTTAAAATGAATTGTAACCTTTGTCCAACCTTGCCTGTCAAAATGAGGTTTGGGATTTGTTTCTCAAGGATAAACCTGATAAGAACACTATAATCCAGGTCACGGTCATAGCCACCCAGAATAAGTGTGTTTATATCACCAAGGGTATTTACAGCAGCAATAGTGGCCTCCGGTATTGTGGCAATAGAATCATTATAGAAATGAATGCCTCCAAACTTACCAACGTATTCAAGCCTGTGTTCAAGAGGCATAAAGGAAGTCAGTGCCTTTCTGATACCTTCATCAGAGATGCCTTTTAACCGGGCTGCAGCTATGGCAGCAAGTATGTTTGTAAGATTATGTTTGCCTTTCAATGATAATGTGTCATTAATTTGAAACAGCTGATTTTTTTTCAACTCATTATCAAAATATATCACCTGTTTATCCTGAATGGAATATGTGTTTTTTGAACTCCCGGTAAGTGTAATTGATATCTTCTGTCCGCTTGCTTTAATATTATTCAGGTGATTGAAAATATTTGAGTCATCCTTGTTGAAAATAAAATAATCAGAACTGTCTTGAAAATTGAAGATGTTGAACTTTGAGCTAAAATACTCCCCTGTAGTTGCGTAATGATCGAGATGTTCGGGAAACAGGTTCAATAGAATAGCTATACCAGGTGAATTTTTTATGCCGGTGAGTTGATGCGATGATAATTCAAAAATAATGCTTGTATCCTTTTTTATTTTTTTGAGCCCATCAAACGGTGGAATACCAATATTGCCGATAAGTAAACTGTCTTTATTATTTGTGCTCAGTATATGGTGAATCAGGGAAGCTGTTGTGCTTTTTCCTTTGGTGCCGGTTATTCCAATTACCTGATGATTAAAATGTTTCAATAGCTGATCGGTTTGAGAAGTGATATTCAGTTTCCCTGCCCCCTTAATTTTATCCAGGTTAATTCCAGGCGATTTGAAAATAAGGTCATTATCCTGGATGTTTTCAAGATATGATTTCCCCAGCCTGAAATTAATATTTGCATCATCTGACAGGAATGGACTGAACTTCAGAATTCCCTCGTTTTTATCTGCAATCGTTAACTGTTTATCAGGAAAATGATGACGGATAACATTATACGTGGATTTGCCCTCTCTTCCAAAACCAAGGATAAGGATATGATGGTAGTTCTTTATGTTCCCTATAAGGGTATTCATATGGTGTTATCTGACAGAATTTGGTTGAATGAAGCAGGTAAATGGTTATTCTTATTAAACGACTTAAGCAAATCGTTAAATGATTGATCCCGGCCTATCCTGTTTGAATTCTTATAAAACTTAAGAAGCAGAGCTGATGCACCCCCTCTTTGCCGGATTATTTCATTGATAGCTGCATTTACCTCCTCAAGCGTTCCTGTACATTCAAATGGTTTCTCTTTCACGAACCCTGTTAGTTGTTTGAACACAGGCAATAGTTTGTGGTCATCAAGCAGGTCATGACCAAAAATCCTGATAAGTTTTTCTTCAGAAAGAAAGCTTGATAGAATAATAAATGTAAACAGGCATTTTGGGCAATTACCACACCATGCACCCTCTTTACTTCCGCTGTTGCAACTTCTGAAAACATGATGATACTGATCAAATTTTGAAAACAGGGCAGCGATTTGCAATTCATTCAGGGGCCTGAGAAAACTGAAGTAATCAATGTCAGGATTTATAAACATTCCTGCATACTCCCTGAAATCCTTTTCAAATTCAAATGATTTCGAATACTGGTGGTTGATCAAGGTTCCCGGTATGGTGGCCTCATTAGCACTCGATTCGTTGGAAAGGGCAATATATTTTGAATTGCTCAGAAATGCTGCCAGTACAGAAATTAAGGCAACTACCGCTGAAAATGGTGTGTGCCCGTTTAGAAAACCTTTGCTGTTAAGTTTGAGTAGTTGTGGGTGAATCGAACGATAGATTATAATCGTATCATCGATTGAAATGTTGGCAGTTCTAAGTGTTTCTTTTTGTGAAGTGTTGGGATTTATTACTAAGGGTAGAATTGGTATTCCGGCATTTTTTATCAGTTCAAGGCTTACGATTGAATCTTTTCCTCCTCCAATTGGAAGGATGGTATTTTGGCTCAATCCGGTTGAATTAATACCCAGGATCAGGTCTGATTCAACGGAAATATTCATAAACGTTTCAGGATCTGCTTCAATACCATTCAGATAGAAAAATTCCCCGAGCCCATGATAATAAAGTTTTTTCCACCATTCAATCTGTGATGCTGTGAGTTTCACAGGCCGGATAATAACCTCCGGTGAACATGCGGATTTCCAGTAACTGATCAATTCAACCATCCCGATATTAAAAATATAAGTATGAAGCTGGTTTTCTATTTGTTTAAAATCGGGATAAATATCCCGATAAGGGAATTCGATCCTGGGATAGAAGTGGTATTTGTCATTCAGGTTAAAATGGAAATCGATAATTAGCTTTCCTTCTTCAAGCCTGAACGAATAGCTTTCGTATATGAAATAAGGATTTTCACTACGAAACTTTATAAACTTTTGCCTGTTATCTTTTGCAATCAATCAGAATGGTATTATTTTTGCATTTGTTAAAGTGCATCAAAATTACGAATTCAGGAATAAATAACTAGGATTATATAACGGTACTATGAGTGAACTTGATGATCTGTTAACAATAAAGACAAACAATATTACTCCTGGTAAGGGGAAATTGTTGATATCAGAACCTTTTTTGCTTGATTATTATTTCAAACGTTCGGTAGTATTACTTGCCGAACATAATGAAGATGGGTCTTTTGGTGTTATTATGAACAAACCCATTAATGCCAGCTTTAACGATATCGTAAAAGACTTTCCGGAATTTGAGGCACAACTATTCCTTGGCGGCCCGGTTAAGAACGATAGCCTGTTTTTTATTCATACCCTTGGGGATAAGATTGAAAACAGTGCTGAAATCCTTGAAGGATTATTCTGGGGTGGCGATATTGACCAGGTAAAGGAAATGATCACGTTGAATCTCCTCAATTCTGATGATATAAGGTTTTATGTTGGATATTCGGGGTGGGCCTCCAAACAGTTAGAAGGTGAGTTGGAAAAGAACTCCTGGGTTATTTCCAGAACAACAGCTGATAACCTGATGGTAACAGATCCTTCAGAATTATGGGGTGAAATACTTAAAACCCTGGGGGAGGAATATTCACTCTGGACAAACTTCCCGGCTGATCCGGCAGCGAACTAAGCTGGGAGTTTTTCTATTGCCCCATTGAGAGGGTAAATTCCAAATTTCAAATCTCAAAAATCAAATAAACTACAAATCTCAATTTTCAATGACCAAAACCTGTATTGTTATAGGGTTTGGAATTTCTGATTTTGGTTATTGTAATTTATTTGTTTTTTGGGTATTATTATTTGTTATTTATGCTTATCCTCCAAATATTTGATTCCAGAAATGTATTGCCAGTTCGGGTTTTATGATAATGGTAAAAGCAACCCCGAATACAGCTCCCCAGAAATGTGCTGAATGACCAATGTTATCACCTCCGCGCTTAGCCATATAAGCAGAATAAATAATATATAGAATACCAAAAATTGCTGCCGGGATGGGGATGGGTATGAACATCAGAAATATCTTACCGGTAGGATTAATGATAATACTTGAAAAAAGAATAGCTGATACAGCTCCTGATGCTCCTACAGCGTTGTAATAAGGATCTTCCTTATACTTCCTGAAATCAAATAGTACAGAGAAAAGAATTCCTCCGATATAAAGCAGTAGAAAATAAAATATGCCCTTAATGCCGAATAGCATACTGAATACCTGCTCTACCATTCTTCCAAACGAATAAAGCACAAACATGTTAATAAACAGATGTACCCAGCCGGCATGTACCAGGCCATAGGTGAAGAATCTCCATCCCTCCTTATAATGTTTAATGGCATAGGCATTAAACCTGAGCCTGTCTCCAATACCGGGATTATAGAATGCTAACACTGAAACGATGATAGTAATGGCGATAATTCCGTAAACCATTAAATACCTCCAAAATTAGTTTGTTGATTTTATTGCCGTATGATCGATCTCTGATCCAAGTGCACTGTGTGGAATCAGATACACTGCAAGAAGTACAATAGAAGCAAATATCGGCCAGAACCGGTTTTCGGGATTTTTTCGCAGAACGAAAAAAGCAATCAACCAGAAAATGAATGATACAGCTGTTTTATTATCTGTCAGGTCATGACCGAAAGGCCAGCCTGTCCAAAAGGCATCAAATGCAAATTTTTGAACCATAGGCCCCAGGATTAATCCACCCAGTCCAAGGAATATCAGGGTGTAGATCGTTAGCTTCAAGGTAGATTTTCCTTTAAACAATGCTTCAAATCCTGTTCGGAGTGAGAAAATCATGGCCAGTATCATGGCCAGAATATGTGGAAAAAGAATGTATGGGGGTACGTGTCCTTTAAATCTTGTTATGATGAATTCTTCAGTTAACGGATATTTCTTATTTGAGGAATCAATCAATTCTACGCGATATTCTATTTTCCCGGCAAATGGTTGATCAGGTAAGTATGCTTTTAACTTCCCATCATCATAGGTCATTTCCATGCTTGTGATCGTGTCATAGCTTTTGTATCTCTTAAAGTATATGATGCCTTTAACTTCCTTGTTTGCTGTTTTTATAGCAACCAGCGAATCCCTTTTGGTGGTGTGGCTTCGCGGAAGGCGATAACTGATTTCTTCGCTGTTAATAATCACTTTTCCGCGTATGGGGTAAGTGGGTCCGGTTGTCCGCTGATAAATAAACACTATTGTCATAAACACCACGGCAATGATCCACAAAAGAATCGATTTTCCCTTTCTCATAATTATTGAACTGTTATTGATGGTTTATCATCCCCATTGAAGATGATATCCTTGTTATCACAAAAATTATATTCAAACTGCAAAGTAACATGGTTTATTTGAAACTTCTGCTTTAATAATTTTTCAATTTGCTGGTGTACAGGCTCTGTTGTACTTGTTTTCATATCATTGTTTAGATCAACATGGGCTTCAAAATGAATTTCCTGGTCGGAGAGGTTCCACACATGTATATGATGGATCCCTTTGATTTCGGGCAATTCTTCAATACTTTGCTGCAGGGCTTTGATATCGATGTTTTTCGGCGTACCCTGCATCAGAATATTATAGGTTTCAACAACAATATGAACCGTTTCCTTAATTATATAAAGACTGATTAGTATGGTGATCAACGGATCTATCCAGTAGGCTTTAAAGAAATAGATCAGGAGACCACCGACAATAACTGCTACAGATCCCAATGTGTCGCCCATCAGGTGCAGGTAAGCTGATTTGATATTCAGGTTACGCTTTGAATGTTTTTTGAGAAGAAAAACACCAACAAGATTGGCAATAAGCCCAATAGTGGCAACCACAAACATGGGCACACTTTTAACCTCTTCCGGATTTTTAAACCGCAGGATGGCTTCATAAATCAGAAAGACACAGATAACGATAAGAATAATCGCGTTAAAAAGGGCTGATAGTATCTGTATTCTTTTATAGCCAAAAGTTTTCCTGACATTCGAATCGCGACGACTTACCTTTACAGCAATCCATGCAATGATCATAGCAAACCCATCGCTGAAATTATGTAATGCATCAGAGATCAGCGAAAGACTGTTTGAAAACAAACCTCCTATAAGTTCTGCCACAGAGATGACAAAATTCAGCAGTATGGTTATAAACAGGTTTCTGCTCTCCTGTTGACCGGTTTTGTTAACATGCATTTATTATAACTGAAATTAATTATTATACGTTTTTTCCTTCCCGTTCTCAAGTGCATCATAAATAGCCTGATGAAGATTGGTTCTTATATCCAGTTCCAGAAGCTTAATGTTTGATGCATCAGGGTGTACCCTGTTTGTCAGGAAAACATATACAAGATTTTCCTCAGGATCGACCCAGAAATAAGTGCCGGTAAATCCGGAATGGCCATAACTTTCCGGGGACGCCCCCTTGCACGAAGGCCCATCCATGTCAGGATCCAGCATGGGTTTGTCAAATCCAAGTCCGCGGCGATTCTGGTTAAGCGGAAACTGACATTTTGTAAACTCGTCAACAATCGTGGAATCAAGATAATAGTACGTACCATATTGTCCCTTTTGAAGAAGCATTTGTGCAAGTTTTGCCATATCGTTAGCATTTGAAAAAAGCCCGGCATGGCCAGCAATACCACCCAGCATAGCAGCACCCGGATCATGAACATCACCATGGAGCAATTGCTTTCTGAATACTTCTTCTTTTTCTGTTGGAACGATCCTTGACAAACTGTATTTTCTTCTTGGCAGATAGCTCAAATTGTTTAATCCTAATGGTTGATAGAAATTCGTGTTAACATATTCATCAAAAGCCTGGTTGGTGACATTTTCAACAATTTCTGCGAGAAGAATAAAGCCCAGATCACTGTATTTGTAGCTATGATCATCACGGAAAGGTGAATAAATAATACTGTCGAATATATCAAAAGAATAATTCTTTTCGATATAGAAATCTTCAGCTACCCGTACCGGGTAATCTTCAGAGATAGTGTTGCTATAGGTTACCGAATCAGGATCGCCTTTGTCGTTTAAAGTAAACCTGAAATAGGGGATCCATGCCTGTAAACCTGCCTGGTGTGCCATCAGGTCCCTGATGATTATCTTTCCCTTTTTCGTATCACGAAGGTAAGGGAGATATTTTTCGATACGGTCATCAACATCAAGTTTGCCTTCCTGGTATAGTTTCATAATGGATATGGTGGTGGCGGCAATTTTGGTAAGGGAAGCAAGATCATAAACATCCAGGGTTTCCACATCATTCTTCCTGTCAAAGGTGTGATAACCAAATTCTTTATTGTAAAATACCCTGCCATCCTTAACAGCAATTACCTGGCATCCGGGATATGCTTTATTATCTATTCCTGAAAGAGCAATGGAATCAATGATGCTGATATCGGATTCGGCTATATTGAATTCCTGTGGAGATGTATATTCAAGCCTGATTCTTTCTGTAGTAATACCAGTATTGAGCGGAAATACACTGGATGCAGTAACAGGCAAATTACCCATGGCGCCGATACCCCCAAATATCAATTGCGCTGATAATTCCTGTACAATATCATCATCCTGATAAGACATAATAATGGATTCAATGTTACTGGTACTATCAAAAAATGATAAGGAATATGGATTTGCAAACAGGTCGAGGATCACTGTTTTTTCCTTAGCAATCCCCTGGACCAGTTTTATTGTTTCATCGGAAATGCCAAAGTTTTTGCCTGCGAATATATTTGTATTGTTGATCCCGACTATTACCAGGTTGAAATGGCGGAACTGATCAATCAGGGGTAGCAACTGGGCCTGCTCAGGCTCACTGCCAATGTTAAAATGTTGTACATCATCATAATTGTCAAGCATTTTCTGAAAACTACTCTTTCTGTCTTCCCCAATAACCAGAGAGGCTATCTGCAAGGTATCCAGACTGAGTAGTGGTAATAAATTGTTTGTATTCTTAACAACAGTAATGGCACTCTTAAATAGCTGGCGGTTTATAAATTCTGCCTCGGAAGTATTGAGTGTTTCTATTAGAGAAGATAGATCAACAGGATTGATGTTATTTAATCCGGCCTGGTACTTATATTTAAGAATCTTTCTGCATCGTTCATTAATAATGTTATTGCTGATGATCCCCTTTTCATGCGCCCTGACAATAGCTTTTATTGCTTTTGGCACATCCTCGGGTAACAATAAAATATCATTTCCTGCCATTAATGCCTTTAATTCAATTTCACCTGGTTTAAAATATTTGGTAACTCCTTTCATATCAAGGGCATCAGTAACTATAAGGCCATCAAAACCAAGGGAGTCACGAAGCAGGCCGGTAATAATATCATCAGAAAGAGTTGCTGCAGTTTCTTCCTCCGATTCATAAGCCGGCAGAAAAAGATGGGCAATCATGATGGCTTCAATACCATTATTGATCAGTTGTGCAAACGGAAATAGTTCTACCGAGTCCAATCTTGACCTGGAATGATTTATAAGAGGCAGGGTGTAATGTGAATCGGTGTCGGTATCACCATGACCGGGAAAATGTTTTGCGGTAGCAATAATATCATACTCCTGTAGTCCCAGGGTATAAGCCAGCCCTTTCCTGTAAACATTGTATTTATCCTCCCCAAACGATCTACTGTTAATGACCGGATTATCAGGATTGTTATTGATATCCACCACAGGCGCAAAGTTCATCTGTATTCCCATTACCCTGCATTGCCTTCCGATCTCTTTACCCATCTCAAAAATCAGGCTGTCGTGGTTGATTGCTCCAAGGGTCATCTGGAATGGAAAGGAAATGGTACTATCGAGTCGCATACCCAACCCCCACTCGGCATCAATACTGATAAAAAGAGGTGTCCTGGCAAGTGACTGCCAGTGGTTTGTTTGCACAGCCTGTTTGTAAGGTGTTGACCTGAAGAATGTTACCCCGCCAATATTGTATTCCTTAATGTATTTATCAATATTTTTAAAAAAATCATTGCCGGGATTATTAGCACGAACAACAAACATCTGTGCTATTTTTTCTTCAAGACTCAGTGAATTTAAGACCGAATCAACCCATATTTCTTGTAATGGTTTTGTACTTTTGCCGCCAGATAACTGAGCGCAGATTTTGTTTGATTGTAACAGGAAAATTCCTGACAAAAGAATGAGGATGTATTTAATGAATTTATACATTTAATAAAGTTGAATTTATTTAGAATCGATAAAAATAAATAATTTGACTTTAGCAAAGGATTTGATTTTTGCAAATTTCAAACAATTTTTAGTTGAAAACATAAGTTTTCCATATTTATTAACAATTGTTATCAGCATTTTGTAATTGATTTATATTTGAAAAAAACAAAACTATGCCCGATTGCGAATACCTTAGCAAAGTTTCCTCACAGGTAAGACGAGATATTATAAGAATGGTTAATGGCGCCATGTCAGGCCATCCCGGAGGATCGCTGGGGAGTACAGATTTTCTTGTGGCCCTCTTTTTTGAAGTGATGAATCATGATTCACAATCGTTTACTATGGATGGCAAAAACCAGGATGTTTTTATACTTTCCAACGGGCATATCTCTCCGCTGTTTTATAGTGTACTTGCAAGATGCGGGTATTTTCCGCTGGGCGAACTGGGGACTTTCAGGAAAATCAATTCCCGGCTGCAGGGTCACCCGGCTACAGATAAAGGTTTGCCGGGAGTACGTATTGCCACAGGCTCACTCGGACAGGGTTTAAGTGTTGGTATAGGGGTTGCCCAGGCAAAATCGCTCAATAATGATGATTCTCTGGTATATGTCCTCACAGGTGATGGGGAGCTTCAGGAAGGACAGATTTGGGAAGCAGCCATGTATGCCTCAAATCATCATGTAGATAATCTTATCGTAACCGTTGACTTTAACGGAAAGCAAATTGACGGACCATTGGATGAAGTTATTTCGCTTGGTAACCTCAGGGCCAAATGGGAAGCATTTGACTGGAAGGTTCTTGAAATGGATGGTCATAATATTGAAGAAATCATTAACACGCTTGAAATTGCCAGGGAGTTTACAGGCAGTGGCAAACCCATTGTGATACTGATGAAAACAGAAATGGGTTATGGGGTGGATTATATGATGGGAACCCATGAATGGCATGGGGTGTCACCCAATGATGATGAGGCAGAGGTTGCGCTTGAACAACTCGAAGAAACCCTTGGAGATTATTAATAATTGAATTATATACCATAAGGTTTTTTGATAATTAGGAATATAAAATACTGCTTTCTTATCGTTGTTTTTCTGACCAGTATCAAAGCTTATACGCAGTTCAGTCAGGAAGACAAAGAAAGAATACCAACAACACGTATCCTTTTTGTATTTGATGGATCACAGAGTATGTATGCCCGATGGCAGAGTGATATCAAGATCAATATTGCTCAGAAATTGTTATCGAAAATTCTGGATAGCCTTAGAAACGTTGAGCATCTTGAACTTGCTTTCAGGGTTTATGGTCATCAGCACCGTTATCCACCGCAGGTGTGTAATGATACAAAGCTGGAAGTCCCCTTCGGGAAGAATAATATCAACCAGATAAAACACAGGCTTAATGCTATTACCCCCAAGGGAACAACACCCATAGCCTATGCCCTTGAACAGGCTGGAAAAGATTTTTCTCCCTGTGATAATTGCAGAAATATTATTGTTTTGATCACCGATGGTATCGAGGAATGTGGTGGTGATCCATGTGAGGTTTCGAAAAAACTTCAAAAAGATGGACTGGTACTCAAGCCATTTATAGTTGGTATCGGGAGGAATTTTAGTGATGCACTTGATTGTGTGGGTACCTACTTTGATGCATCCAGTGAAGAACAATTTCAAACTGCTCTGAATATCGTTATATCACAGGCGCTTAATTCTACAACATCCCAGGTGAATCTGCTTGATGAAAATGGAAAGCCCAATGAATCCAACGTGAATATGACATTCTATGATGACTTTTCCGGTAAAATAAAATACAACTTTATTCATACACTCAACTACAAAGGATTGCCCGACACCCTCTATATTGATCCATTATTAACTTATGATCTGGAAATACATACAATTCCACCTGTCAGAATTGAAGATGTTACACTTACACAGGGAAAACATACCACCATCCCAGTGGATGTGCCTCAGGGATATCTAAAGCTGACAATAGACGGGCCAATGGGTGGAATGAAGGATATTTCATGTTTGATCAAGAAGAATGACAGCCAGGAATTGATCAATGTTCAGAACCTGGGACGAACAGAGAAATATCTAACCGGAAAATATGACCTTGAGATTTTATGCATGCCACGTATCACTATTGATGATGTTGAGGTCAGGCAAAGCCATACAACAACTGTTGCAATACCTCTCCCGGGAATAGCAGTTATCAATAAGACAACTTATGGTTTTGGCAGTCTTTATAAGGTTGTTAACAATAAACTCGAATGGATATATAACCTGCGTGAAGATAATCCTCATCAGGAATCCTTAATTTTGCAGCCCGGGGATTACAGGGTTGTATTTCGGTCTAAATCATCTACCAGGGCAATCTATACCATAGAACGTCAGTTTGTTGTGGAATCGGGAAAAACAACCAATGTAAAATTATATAGTAACTAAATGTTGAATCAAGCTAGTATAAAGAGCTTTCAAAAAGTATTGATGAAGGAATTTGAAATTATCGACCTGAAAGATACCAGATCAGGATTCGGGGATGCACTGCTGGATCTGGGATATGAGAACCCTGATATTGTTGCATTAAATGCAGACCTGACAGGTTCCGTGAAAATGAATCATTTTGCGAAAAAGTTCCCTGAAAGGTTTTTCCAAACCGGAATAGCAGAGGCCAATATGATAAGCATTGCAGCCGGGCTTGCCATAGGTGGCAAGATACCTTTTGCGGGTAGTTTTGCAAATTTTGTAACAGGCAGGGTGTTTGATCAGATAAGACAGTCGGTGGCATATTCAAATAAAAATGTAAAAATATGTGCTTCACACTCAGGACTGACCCTTGGAGAAGATGGGGCATCTCACCAGATCCTTGAAGATATCGGATTAATAAAAATGCTGCCCAATATGGTTGTTATCAGTCCGTGCGATTATAATCAGACCAGGGCTGCCACCTATGCAGTAGCAAAGCATGTCGGACCGGTTTACCTTCGTTTTGGCCGGCCCAAGGTCCCTAACTTTACACCATCGGATCAGGACTTTGTCATTGGTAAAGCTCTTAAGTTAAATGATGGGAATGATGTTACAATATTTGCTACAGGACACCTGGTTTGGAAAGCCATTGAAGCCGGTTTAATGCTTGCTCAGAAAGGTGTCAGCCCGGAAATTATTAATATCCATACGATTAAACCCCTTGATGAGGAAGCCATACTGGAATCTGCAGTTAAAACATCCTGTGTTGTTACAGCAGAAGAGCACCAGAGAAATGGTGGCATGGGCGATAGCATTGCCCAGTTACTCGCAAGAAAACTCCCAACACCAATGGAAATGGTAGCCGTGGATGATAAATTTGGTGAAAGTGGTCAACCTGATGAGTTGTTAAGAAAATTTAAGCTTGATGCCCCTGACATTGTTAATGCCTCCCTCAAGGTAATGACACGCAAGTAATCTTGTGAATTGTGAATAGTGAATAGTGAACAGTGAATAGTGAACAGTGAACAGTGAACAGAATAGGGAATTTGGAAACCAGAACACAGAACTCAAAACTCAAAACTCAAAACCCAGAACCCAGAACCCAGAACCCAGAACCCAGAACCCAGAACCCAGAACCTCTCAAACCTAATAACCAAAGAAGTGAAAGAAAAATGAGGATCTTTCTCATCGGATATATGTGCTGCGGAAAATCAACTGCAGGCAGAAAGCTTGCAAGAAAGTTAAACCTGCAGTTTATTGACATGGATGATTACTTTGAAGAAAAATTCAGGATATCTGTTCCCGACTTTTTTATTAAATATGGTGAAGGGCTTTTCAGGAAGCTGGAAAGTAAAGTACTTCTGGAATTGGCCGGATACGATGATGTTGTGATTTCTACAGGGGGAGGGACTTCCTGTTTTAATGAAAACATGAAACTCATTAATAATAATGGGATCTCAGTATATCTCAAGATGAGTATAAAATCCCTTCACAGCAGGGTTCTTTCAGCCAGAAAGAAACGGCCATTGTTATCTGAAATAAAAAAGGAAGAATTAATGGAATATATCTCGGATCAGCTTTCTGAAAGGGAGAAATATTATAAAAAAGCAGATTATACAGTAAAAGGGGAAAGTGTTGATATCGAAGAGATTGTTCAGTTGGTGGACGGTGGACAGTGATTAGTGAACAGTGAACAGTGAATAGTGAATAGTGAACAGTGATCCGAACTCAGAACTCAAAACTCAAAACTCAAAACTCAGAACTCAGAACTCAGAACTCAAAACACCTTTTCTTCAACAAAACCACATTCTCCACATGACTTGTATGAGGAAACATATCAACCGGCTGAATCTTCTCAACGCTGTATTTCTCATTAAGTAAACTCATATCTCGTGCCTGTGTTGCCGGGTTACAACTGATATATACGATTCGTAAAGGAGCAATATCAAGTATCTTATTAACCACTTTCGCATGCATTCCTGCCCTGGGGGGATCTGTAATGATAAGATCCGGCCTGCCGTGTCTTTCAACCAATTCATCGTTAAGAACATCTATAATATCACCGGCATAGAAATCGGTATTCCTGATGTTATTCATCTCTGAATTTTCTTTTGCATCTTCAATGGCTGAAGGAACATATTCAATTCCAATAACCCTGCTGACAAGCCCGGCAACGTAATTGGCGATGGTCCCTGTTCCTGTATATAAATCGTAAACAACTTCGTCTCTGGTTAAATCGGCAAAGTCTATTGCCGTTGTGTAGAGTGTATTGGCCTGCCTTGAATTGGTCTGAAAAAATGATACCGGACCGATCTTAAATTTAAGTACGGAACCTTCCTTCTTATGAACGGGTATTTCCTCAATGATATAAGGCCTTCCTTCAAATAGCCTGATTTCAAGGTCACTGATATCATCATTCCGTTTTTCATTAATGACATACATCAATGCGTTTATCCGGGGAAATTCTTTATGAATGTAGTCCATTAAACCCTCAATAGCTTTCTTGTCATCCTTACTGAATACAACGATAACCATCAACTCCCCGGTTGAAGTATTTCTGATCACCAGGTTTCGTAATAATCCTGTCCAGCTTCTAACGTCATAAAAGCTCAAGCCATTTTCGACAGCATATTTCTTAACCTTCAGGCGGATATCATTGGAAGGATCGGCTTGCAGATGACATTTGTTGATATCAAGGATTTTATCAAACATGCCCGGAAGATGAAATCCAAGACCGTTCAATTGCTTCTCATCTTCAGGTATTTGACCAGGATCAATAAACCATCTTCTGTTCGAAAATGTGTATTCAAGCTTATTCCGGTAATAGAAGATATCTTCTGAAGGAATGATGGGTGTAATCTCTGGTAAGGTTATTTTGCCTATCCTCTGCAAATTATCTTCAACCTGCTTCTGTTTATAATAAAGCTGATGGCGGTAATCCATATTCTGCCATTTGCATCCACCGCAGTACCCATAATGTTCACAAAGCGGTTCCGTTCGTTTATCACTATATGAATGGATTTTTAGTGCTCTTCCTTCCAGATAGGATTTCTTCTTCTTCACAACTTTTATATCACAAACATCACCGGGAACCACAAAAGGAACAAAAATCACTTTTTCGTCAACCTTTGCGACTGCTTTTCCCTCTGAACCTGCATCGATGATCTCGACATTCTGGTATTGTGGAAGGCTTTTTCTTCTCCTTGCCATTGCATGAATTAATGTAATGCAAAAGTATAGGAATTCTGAACATCAAAGAACAGTTTTTTAAACCGGAGCCTGTCTGCATTTAATGCTACCCTTATCTGGTTTCCGTCCTCACGCTCAAGTGTACGACCGCAATCCTGTCCCTTCTTTTGAATGATCAGGAGAGGTATATCCTGAAAGGTTGCCAGTTCTTCCTTGCTTAAAATAACTGCAGCAAGTGGATCCCAGAAATAATATCCTCCCCTGTTAATACTTTCCTCATCCTTTTCAAGCACCCGGAAGACAAATTCGGCAATGGATGTTTGCCGGTCTCCCTTAAGATGATTATAGAATTTTAAAGTAAGGGGTACATTATTTGAAGCATCCAATGGTACCAGTTTAATGGCTGCTCTTGATTCAAAGACAATTGCTGCTACGTAAGGATCAATCCTGTATTATTTGTAATTTTGAGTTTAAGATCTGAAGCCTGACAAAAGATCAGAAAGATAAAATTATAAATAAATTAGAAAACCAACGATGAAAATCTTACCCATTGAAAAAGTACGTGAAGCGGATGCATACACCATTACCAATGAACCCATTAAATCCATCGACCTGATGGAAAGGGCTGGTACTAAATGTTACAGATGGATCAGAAACCGTGTTCCTAAGAATAGAAGCATTAAAATTATTTTGGGGCCGGGCAACAACGGGGGGGACGGCCTGGTGATCGCCAGATTGATGGCTGAAGCCAAATACACAGTAGAGGTTATTATCCTTCGGTTTACGGATAAGGAATCTGGTGATTTCTCCAAAAACCTTCAACGGCTCCTGCATACTAGTGGTGCTGTAATACATGAGGTGAATGAGGAACACGAATTTCCTGGATTGTCGAAAAATGATATTATCGTAGATGCTATTTTTGGTTCAGGTCTGTCAAAAGCGGTTAAAGGTTTTGTGGCTGATGCTATCAATACTATCAATTCCTCCGGAGCAAAGATTATTGCCATAGATATGCCATCAGGATTGTATGCTGATAAAAGTTCAAGGAATAGTGGCAGCGCTATTATCAAAGCAGATTATACCCTTTCTTTCCAGTTTCCAAAATATGCCTTCTTCTTCGCTGAAAACGATAAATATACAGGGAATTGGGAGATTCTCCCAATAGGCTTACACCCTGATTTTATAAGGAGTGTGGATGTAAAAACCTTTTTTCTCGAAAAAGAGGATATCATTCCGATAGTCAAACCCAGGAACAGGTTTGCCCATAAAGGGGGGTTTGGCCACGGATTGCTGATATCGGGAAGTTATGGGAAAATTGGAGCAGCAGTGTTGGGAACGCTGGCAGCCTTGAAAGCAGGAGCCGGACTTATTACCACACATATCCCGCAGAAGGGCTATGAAATTATTCAGACTGCCGTACCAGAAGGGATGGTAAGTATTGACGAATCAGAAACTATGTTTTCAGCATTACCTGATATTTCAGCATACAATGCCATAGCGGTGGGACCCGGTATCGGAATGGAGGAACAAACTCAGAAAACACTGAAACTATTAATACAGAACTCTTCTCTTCCCATTATCTTCGATGCAGATGCTATCAATATCCTGGGTGAGAACAGAACATGGATTTCATTTATTCCTGAAGGATCGATATTTACACCACACCCAAAAGAATTTGAACGACTCGTCGGTACATGGAATGATGAGTATGAAAGAAATGAAATGCAGCGGGAGTTCTCTCTTAAAAACAAAGCATACCTTATATTAAAAGGAGCATACACAGCGATAACAACACCATATGGAAGATGTTATTTCAATTCTACGGGCAATCCTGGCATGGCAACAGCAGGAAGCGGTGATGTACTCACCGGAATATTGTTAGGACTGCTTTCGCAGGGATATACTCCCCTTGAGACCTGTTTGCTTGGTGTTTATCTGCACGGACTGGCAGGGGATATTGCAGCCAGTCGGTTTGGACAGCATAGTTTAATAGCAGGGGATATCACTAACCATCTTGGGAAGGCATATCGTAGGGTGCAAAGATAAATTGATTTAACGATTTAATGATTTATCGGGTTCACATAAACAGTCCCAAATATCAGAATTAAATATGCTACCGTTTTTTTAGTAAAATATTAGTTTTCCGCTTAAAACCTGATCATTACCAACCAACCTCCATAAATATAATCCATCAGGTATTGCCGGCCGTACTATACATTGAGGTTGATGATTTAGTTCTGTTTGGAATACTTCCCTTCCTACAAGATCGAAGAGATAAAATTCAAATTTGCTATTACCGTATCCTTTAAGCCTTATTGCAAATTCATTTGTGGCAGGATTGGGATAAATATCTACGGAGGTTTCTAAATTCGTTTTCTGATCCTCAACTCCTAACGGGAAATTGTCATCATTGGTCAGGATGGATGTCTGTGTAAAATATTCAGATAGAAAGATCAGCGAATCCCTGCAATATAGTTCCTGTATCCCGTACTGGTTTGTATAGCCTTTCAGGTCGAGTTCTCCCCTGAAAAAGTCTTTTTCTTCCATTGTTAACCAGTCATAAGAATAAAGGCCTTTTACCTGGTAAGCCACATAAAGGCCAAAGGTATCGGCCGCAAGATACGATGGTTTGCCTTCGGGCATTGATACTGCTATTTGTTCCACGAGTTCATAGCTGTTTCCTGATTGAATAAGCTGGTATCTCACCAGTCCCTTCAGGGTGATATATACAAATACCTGATCATTGAAGGCCGTAATTGCTTTGGCAGCCTGAAGTAATTCCATGGTTTCCTCCAGGATAAGTTCAAACTGGTCACCAGTAATATCGTATATTAATATTTTATTGTTGTTAGCTACATATAATTTGTTATTATATGCAAACATATCATTGATCACAAGAGGCACCGTATTAACCACCTCCGGATTTGCCGGATCGGAAACATCGATAATGTTTAACACATTGCCCAGCGGTTGTTTAACAAACACCCGGTCATGCCAGACCCTCATGATCTGTGAACCAACGGAAAGGAATATATCCCCAATCCTTGTCAGGGATGGAACCTCATAGATGCGGAAACTTTCATACGAAGCATTCAGTGTATAAAGGTATTGGCCATCTTCAGAGAATCTTACCTTGTGGCAAAACCCGGGATCATGGTTTGTGTTGATAAGTTCAGGATACTCAAGGTTTGATATGTTGTATAATTTAAAGCCATAACCCTCATTGGCCACGGCAAGATAATCTCCATAGGCATCACTTCCGGTATTCCAACCTCCTGTGAGTGTGTTTCCAAGATCCTGCGGATGAAAGAAGTCACTGAAGTTAACTGTTTTGATTCCGTACCATTCCGAGGCAACATAATACAAAGGATAATTGATAGCCAGATCAAAATGCCACAAACCTGCAGGCAGATAATTGATGAGGTGTATATTGGAGGGATTGGTTGCATCATAAACATAAATAAACGCTGTATCGATTACTATATCAGGTTTCAATCCTGCAGTGGTAGCCACGTAGATAGTGTCATTTATATTAACCGCATTCAGTGGGTTGGCTATGGCGATTCCTAATGGAAAACCCCAGACCGTGTCAGAGTATATTTCCACTGGTTCAAAGGGATCGGTAACATCCAGGGTGTAGAATGAACCGTTCACCGTATTTGTTCCCCCAAGAACATGAAGCAGATTATTGTTCTGACCCCAGATCACATTCTCAGGGGTGCAAAAAGTCTGAATATGATGCGACAGGTAAGTAAAACCATTAATACTAAAAAGGTAAACACCATTCTGGTCACTAAAAACATCAGCGACAACATAAGCACAATAGTTATCTTTTATATCTGCCCCAAGGATACGGGCTGTACCGGTAATGTCACCAAATTCAGTAATATAGGTAAATGAGATTCCATGGTCTTTAAAGACAGACATCTTTTTAACCTGGGCGAGGTATATGCTGTCACCTGCCAGGGTAATGTCAACCACAGGATGTTGATCATTGTATGCCATGGTATAAACCTGAATGGGGTAAGAGGGATCAATGATATCCCATTTGGTCATACCATCATAATTGGCTGCAATATACAGATAATGGTCTTTAATCACCATATCCATGATTGCCGACTGATACCTGTATTCAAACAGCATCCCATATGGTATAGGAGTTGTGGCATCATATACCCTGAAGGTTGATCCTGTACCTGTAAACAGATATCCATCCTGGTAGGCAATAGCCTGACAGGCAGCCCCGGTAGTTCCGGAGATGAACCTGAGACTATCCTGTGCAGATGACATAAATGGCCAGATCAATACAATTAAGATAATCCTTGTTTTCATGGAATTATTTTAGAATGAGAATTGATTTACTAATTTAGCAAAAAAACAGTTAGAAAACAAATTTATAGAACACAGTCCCGATAGCTATTAGGAAATGATTGTTAAGATTAGGTATGATTTGAAAAATCATAACCATCACAATATTTCCTGCCTGTGGCAGGCAGGGGCGTTCTGTTTTAAATAACAAAAGTGTCAATTATGAAAACCCTTTACATCCACGGACTGGAAAGCTATCCGAAACCTGAAAAGGTAAAGATCATGGAAAATGCGGGCCTTGAAGTTATTGCAATACACCTGCATTATAAGAACCAGCCCGATGCCTATGAGCTATTAAAAATAGAGTCCCTAAGGAATCATGTGGAATTTATTGTCGGCAGCTCATTTGGAGGTTATCTGGGTTACTGGTTAGCAGAAGACCTCGGGATACCTTGTCTGTTATTTAATCCAGCTATACAACTGGGATCCAGGATCGATGTAACAGTTCCGCGGATAAGAGACCTGATGTGTCGTGAGAGATATGTGGTAATTGGTTCAAAGGATGAAATCGTAAATCCAAAATTCAATGAGGTTTTTTTCAGCAGGCAGGAACGTTCAGGATTGATACAGAAAGTAATTATCTGCCAGTGGCTGGCGCACCAGGTTGATGAGGAAACTTTCGAGGAAATGGTGAGGTGGGCGGTAGGCAGTAGGCAGTCCCTCAGTCGCGAAGCGATATAACCAAATCCCTAACATTTATTTTGAACACCGAGCATCGATTAACGAACACCGATTTCAAATTGGATTTGTAAATGAGTAAATCATCATTCCAATCTTATATCGTTAATCGGACTTTCCACTGCGCTTAGGATAGGTTGGCACGAATTTAAGACGAATGATTGCCTGTAATAATCCTTAACATCGATCATATCAGCACCCTGATCTGTACACTACAAATGACTATTTAAGTATTCAGTATATATTTATGTGGCTTTATGTGGTTCAAAAAATTATTCAGCCACAGATTACACATATATTAATCTGCGATACCCATAGCACATGCGTCATCAGCGTACTAATTTTTTCTTAGCTTTACATCCCCATGCCTCAACAAGACCAAAATAATAAACGGGAAAAATCCTATTGGAAAACATCCTCTGACCTGATCCTACATATTCACCCCCACCAGATAAGAAAAGATGCCCTGAAATTCAGCCGCACCTTCGGCCTTGGCGGTATGGCTGCCCTGCTGATTGTTTTGCAGGTTTTGACCGGAACATTACTGCGGTTCCGTTATATGCCAATCCCGGAATATGCTTACAATTCAATTGAGTTCATCATCAATGAAATGATCTTTGGGCAGTTCATAAGGAATATCCACCACTGGAGTGGTATGCTGATCCTGATCATAACTTTTCTGCACCTGTTACGAACCTTCTTTTCGGAAGCTTATCTTCCTCCCAGGAAAGGGAATTGGTTGATTGGAATTGGTTTGTTGTTTGGTGTGGTATTGATGAATTTCAGTGGGTATTTGCTACCCTGGGATCAATTGTCCTATTGGGCTATTACAGTTAGCACCAGTATGCTCGATTATATTCCCCTTGTCGGAGATGGGTTGAAACAACTGTTCAGGGGAGGGGAAGAGGTAACGGCAATTACCTTATTGAATTTCTATACTTTTCATACGGCTGTTCTGCCGATTGTACTGCTTATTTTAATGGCCTATCATTTCTGGAAAGTAAGAAAAGCCGGAGGGATAGTGTTGCCGGAAACGGGTAAAAATGAATATGTTAACACAATCCCAAACCTGGTAAGGAAAGAGTTTGTGGTGGGATTGATATTGATCGCCTTTGTATTCATTATCAGTATTATCTTCGATGCTCCGCTACAGGATAAGGCCAATCCGGCATACAGCCCGGATCCGGCAAAGGCGCCCTGGTATTTTCTCGGAGTGCAGGAATTGATCCTTCATTTTCATCCGGTCATAGGCGCATTCCTTATTCCGATACTGGTTATCGTCGGGATGTTTATTATGCCTTACCTGAATTACAGGGATTCAATACGGGATATTGATATTCAAAGAAAAAACTATTACATTCTGGGTTTGTTTTCAGGCATAGCTGCGCTGGCTATCAGTGTTCTGGGGATCCTGGCCGATGAGTATGTTTTTGACTGGTGGATGACTGGCTCAGCAAGCTTTGTATCTGATGGCTTGATTCCGTTTTTGATATGGTTGGTGATATTGTTTGTCTTTTATGCAATCCTGAAGATTAGGTATCAGGCAACACTGAAGGAGGTTGTTTATTCGCTGTTTATATATTTCACGGTTTCATACCTGGTTTTGATGTTTACAGGGATTTGGTTCCGCGGTTCCGGGATGGAATTAATGTGGCCATGGCAAATCAGTTGATCAAATGAAAAAAGGAAAAGACTCAATAATATCACGACGAATGTTTACGAAGAAACTCTGGGCAGGATTGGGGATCCTTGCAGCCGTGGAGATGCTGGGTGTTTCTTTTTCTTTCCTGGCTTCCTCAAGAAAGCTGGATCGTGGCGGGCAACTCAGGATCGTTGGGAAGGCAGCGGATATTTCTGTAAACTCGGTTATACCTTTCAGAAGTGGGAAGTTTTACCTTGTTAGATTGAATGATGGCGGATTCTTAGCCCTCTCGCTGGCCTGCACACATCTTGGTTGCCCGGTAACATGGAATCCCGGTGAAAATAAATTCATGTGCCCGTGTCATGCTTCCCAGTTCAACATGGAAGGGGTGGTGTTAAGCCCGCCTGCACCAAGGCCACTTGATTACTATCCTGTCATTATCGAAGAAGGGCTGGTGAAAGTAGATACTGGCAAGGTATTCAAAAGAGATCAGTTTAATGCCAAACAGGTGACCTATGCCTGAGCGTGAAACAAATAGTAGATTGTGGAGAACAGCAGGAATTATTGCTACGCTGGTTATTATCCTTGTATTTCCATTACAGTTGTTGAAGTTTTATCTGAATGCCTCAGATAAGATCCATTCTGAAGAAGCACATTTTGCGGGGACAGCCAGCTGCATCGATTGCCATAAATTGGAGTATGATCTCTGGAAAGGATCCCATCATGATGATGCCATGGATACCGCTACGGCAGAAACGGTGCTTGGAGATTTTAATGATGCTGAATTTGAATTCAATGGTGTTGTTAGCAGGTTCTTTAAAGAGGATGGGAAATTTATGATCCACACCAATGGGCCGGAAGGAAAGATGGGGGATTTTGAAATCAAATACACTTTTGGGATTACTCCCTTACAACAATACCTGGTACCATTCGAAGGTGGCCGTTTACAATGTCTTCCCATTGCCTGGGATACGGAAAAGAAGGAATGGTTCCATCTTGCTGAAAAAGTTTATCCTGATGAGGATATAAAACCGGATAACTGGCTTTACTGGACCAACTTTGGCCAGAACTGGAATGGTATGTGCGCCGAATGCCATTCAACACATCTTCAGAAAAATTTCGATCCTGAAACATTTACATTTAATACTACCTGGTTTGAGATCGATGTAGGGTGCGAAGCCTGTCATGGCCCTGGCTCAAAACATAATGACTGGGCCAATCTGCCTGAGCTTGCAAGAAGCCGTGGTGAGAACTTTGGCCTTGTTGTCAAGACAAGCGATATCACTTCCAGGCAATACGTTGACCTTTGTGCCAGGTGTCATGCAAGAAGAAGCGCTTTGGGGGATTTCGATCATACCAGGCATGAACTCCTTGATCTGTATATTCCGAACCTGGTCAGTGAACCAAATTATTATGTCGATGGACAGATTCTGGAAGAGGATTATGAGTATGGATCCTTTATGCAGAGTAAAATGTATATCAATGGTGTGCAATGCAACGATTGTCACAATGTACACAGCCTTCAATTGAACCTTATGTGTAAGGAGAATTGCTTTCAATGCCACAGGCCTGATATTTATGACCGGTATGAACATCATTTTCATAAAAAGTTAGGGGAGACCGGAACACCACTGGTACTGGAAGGGAAGCGCTATGAGGTTGGCGAAGGGGCTATGTGTATTAATTGCCACATGCCGGCACGTTACTATATGGGTGTTGACTTGAGAAACGATCACAGTTTTCGGATACCACGTCCCGACCTTACGATCGAAACAGGGGTACCCAATACATGTAATGATTGTCACAGTGACAAATCCCCTCAATGGTCAGAGCAATATATAACCGAATGGTACGGTAAATCCAGAAAGCGCCATTATGGTAATGTTTTTGCAAAAGGACAGACAGGGGATACATCAGTTATCGGCGACCTTGTTGCTATTGTTAAAGCACCTGAGGAGGTTTACCCTTTTATTTTGAGATCAACAGCATTGTCTATCTTGGCGGGGTACCAGGATACCCTCAGCCATAAAACTTTAAAGAACAGCTTTGCAGATCCAGAGCCTCTTGTCAGATATACTGCAATCAGAAATTTTGCACCTGAGCGCTTGGAGGAAATACTCTTATCCATAGCGCCTTTATTGAATGATCCGGTCAGGGCAGTACGACAGGAAGCAGCAGTACAATTATCACGGATCCCCCACGAACAGATGGATTCCACACTTCAAAAGAGTTTTAAGAGGGTAATTAACGAATACGTGGAAGCCATGTTATACAGCGGTGATTTTGCTGCCAGCCAGTATAATCTCGGAAACCTTTATTATAATCTCGGTGAATATGATAAGTCGGCGAAGTATTATAAGAATGCTATACGCATTGACAGGGAATTTTACCCTGCTAAGGTTAACCTGGCAAGTTTATATAATCAGACCGGTGATAATCAAAGCGCTGAGATCATGCTGAGCGATGTTACCGAAAATCATCCCGAAGTTGACCAGGCCTGGTATATGATGGCATTGTTACTGGCAGAAAAAGGCAAACTGACAGAAGCCGTTCCCTATGCTGAGAAAGCCACAGAATTAATGCCTTCTAATGACAGGATCTGGTATAACCTTGGATTGTTATATTCCCAAACAGGCGAAACACGGAAGGCTGAAAAGACGTTAAAGCAGGCATTTATCCTTTCCCCCGATAATCCCGATTACCTTTACGCCCTGGTTTACTTATATATGCAAGAGGAGAAAAATAATGAGGCTAGACCATATCTCCTGAAGCTTATCGGGCTATACCCGGAAAACCAGAACTTCAGGCAAATGCTTTTGGAGATAGAAGATAGAAATTGGAAGTTGGAAGATAGAAATTAATAATCAGGCCTCGGCTCATACGTTTCCCCCTCCAAGAGGGGAAACAGGGGGGAGGAAAAAATTGGTTTTTTAATTTGGACGAATGAACTATATTCGAATGTTAAAGTAAATGTCTCTTTGCAATCTGTATCTCTATATTGAACCTTTGTCGTAACAAATTTTAAAGATATTCGCAGACATACCTGACTGAAAGCAAGGATTTCATATTTGTCAATCCGTTTACTTTAACTAAATTTGATTGATCTGGGAAACATGAAGATCAAAGCACTAAATATCTGGTTTTCTGTATTTTGTTCAGCACTGTTATTGCTGAATAATGTATTGTATGCCGGCAATCAACCCGATACAGTCCAGATCAAAGCAGATCAGTTGATCATGCTTAAAGACAGCATCATTGCCCCCTTAATAGATACCTCAATTTATATTCCGGAAGGTGTAAAATATAAAGTACGCAAAAATCCCTATTACCGTTCGGCAAGGTTCTACGACTCACTATACTATAAATCAAGGAAATCGGCCCTGTATCGTAATCTTTATGCATTAACGATCAGGTATTCCCCCATGGAGGCTGACAATGTTGATATGATCGAATCTGTTGATGAGTTTATACCTTATGAAGGTAAAACAATATCATCAATTAAGATTGTCAAAACTGATATTCTCGAGGGATCAGTGTATGATACAAACATCAAAGCTATCTCCGGTTTTGGTAAGTTTCTGAACAGGGTTCATATCGGGACTACAGATAAAACCATTAAAAGAAACCTGCTGTTCAAGGTAGGCAAGGAGTTGCATCCGGTGATACTATCAGATAATGAGAGAATCCTAAGGCAGATGAGGTCAATACAGGATGCAAGGATTGAAGTTGTGCCCTCAAAGAAAAATCCTGATGAAGTGGAGGTGATTGTTATTACGCAGGATGTTTTTCCATGGGTTCTTGGAGTGGATATGAAAGATTGGGACCGGTATAATATCAGACTTGAAAATATTAATATGTTTGGGATGAGCCAAGAATTAGGAAATAAATTTATGCTCGATTTTGATAAGAAACCTGTGCTGGGAAATGATGCTTATTATTCCATTGCCAATATTGCCGGTACCTTCATCGATGCCCGCCTGAACTATTATAATGCCTTTTCGACGGAATGGTTTAATATGAAGTTTAACAAGGCCTTTGTTTCGCATCTTACAAAATGGGGCGGTGCAGTTGATCTGGAGTGGATGGATTCCTACCTTGAGGTTTCTGAGAATGATAGTTCTTACAATATCCCATACATGAATAATAGCCAGGAATACTGGCTGGGAAGGGCATTCAAATTAGGGGATATCAGCAGGAGGCAGAATATCATACTTTCGGGATTAATGAGCAGGAAGTATTTTACTGAACGGCCGGAAGTTTTTCCCGATTCCAATTATTTTTTTCATAACAGGGAGACATACCTGTTTTCGGTGAGGTTTGATAAGATTGTCTATTATAAGGTTCAGCTTTTAAAGAGTTTTGGGAAAATAGAAGATCTGCCCACAGGCTATACCATTGGTATTACAGGAGGCTACGTCAGAAGTGAATTTTACAACCGGCCTTATCTGGGATTTGATATGGCTTTTAGTAAAAGGATGAAAAAACTTGGTTATTTTGGGGCCAGGGCAGAACTGGGAGGATTGATTAATGACAGCAAGTATTCACAGGCAGCATTTCTGGCAAGCCTGCGGTGGTTCAGTACTTTACAGCGTTCGAGGTTAAACCGGATAAGGTACTTTCTCGAACTTGAATTTAATACAACTGTAGTTAATGACAGGAACAAGGAAATTGATTTTAGTGATGAAATAAACGGATTCTCGAATGGGGATATCGGCGGCAGAAGCACCTTGATATTAAAGCATGAAACCGTCATGTTCACACCATTATTTTTCTATGGTTTCCGGTTTGCACCATATTTTCATGCTGATATTGGCATGATCAGTGATCACAGCAGGGTTTTAAAGTCGGCAAGTATGTATTATTCATTCGGGATCGGCATAAGAATACGTAATGAGAGCCTGGCATATAACACCATTGTTATCAGGCTGAGTTATCTTCCACGCACAGGATCCGGAAGTGATATCTGGGACCTTCATTTCTCCAGTTCAGCAAATGATTATTTCAATACCCTTGAACTACGCAAACCCAGGATGGTGGAGAGCGGGGTGGTGAATTTGTTTGAATAAAATCCCTCCATGGCCCCACTGCTAATCAATTCGAAAATTAAATTTCGATAGCCAAAAATAATAGTTTTATATTTGCCGGCGAAAAAGCCAACTTATAGTACAAAATACAGAATTCAATGAAAAATATAGTTATAACTATCATTCTCGTAATAGGATTTTCATCTGTATTTGCCCAGCGTAATAAGGAAGAAACAGATTTGATAAAGGCGGTCTTTGGTATGGAAAAGAAAGCTGTTGTTTATGATTTTATTGAGGCTGATGATATGCACAAGGATGCCTTCTGGATCATTTATGATAAATATGAAACCAAACGTAAGGAATACGGCAAGGAAAGACTTGCATTACTCAATGGATATGCCCAGACTTACCGGAATATGACCAACGACCAGGCCGATGTTTTAATGACAAAGGTGATAAAGTTGCAGGCCAGAACAGATAAACTACGTGCAAAGTATTATAAGAAAATGAAGAATGCCACCGATGCCAGGCTTGCTGCAAAGTGGTATCAGATAGAGGTTTTTATCTTCACAGTGATCCGGATGGAGGTGCTGGAAGATGTGCCTTTTTTGGATTAGGTTGAGTGGTTGAGTGGTTGAGTGGTTGAGTGGTTGAGTGGTTGAGTGGTTGAGTGATTGAGTGATTGAGTGATTGAGTGATTGAGTGATTGAGTGATTGAGTGGTTGAGTGGTTGAGTGATTGAGTGATTGAGTGATTGAAAAGGACTTATAAAATTAACCTTTTCCGTGTAGCGGATATATTACTGTAGCGCAGAAATTAGAGAATTGAATTTATTCCCTATAGGGGATAAACAAAACTGAAACAGGGCACGCAGGAGATTAGCCTGGACCAAAAAGATTGACGAATAATAATTGAAGGTTACAAAGCCTGTTCGGATTGAATGATGTAAGAATATCGATGCAATATATTATTTTGAAAGCATAAATCTAGCTTCCTGCAACCCCCGAATGATGGAAAATAAGACTTACCCTGGCACCACCATTTATTATGTTTGTGACCGTAATGTTGCCATCATGCCCTTCCATGATCAGTTTTGTCATTGCAAGGCTTAATCCCAGGTTTTGATCATAATGAGCCTCTCCGAGGCCAAAGGATTGGAACAGGTTTTTCTTGGCATCATCACTGAACCCTTCTCCTGAATCAGTAACCTCAATCAGAAGGTCATCATCCTTGATCATGGATCTAACGATAACCCTGGAATCATCTTTTGAGTATTTTATGGCATTATTTAATACACTGTTCAAGGCCTTACTAATCAACTCCTCATCGACATCAAGTTTAAGATTCCTGTTCCGGATATCGACTTCAAAACTTATCTTTTTACTTTCAGCAAAAGCATCCACATTTTTGATAGCCTGATTAACCATTTCAACAACACTTTGCTCTTTGCGATCGATCTGGTAACTTCCTGTTTGAAGCTGGGTGATCAGTAGCGCTGTGGTTGAAAAATGTTCAAGCCTGTCAACGGATGTTTTCAGCATATCAATAAAATCAGCCAGTTCCTGGTTGCCGGCAAGTTCATCACTCAACAGGTGGGTGCTTCCAATGATACCGTTTAAGGGTGTGCGTATTTCGTGACTGATCATCTGTAAGAATCCGTCTTTTGCACTGTCGAGTTCCTTCAAATCTTCATATGCCTGGTTCAATTTTTTATTGATCTCATCAAGTTGTGCATTTTTATCCTGAAGCGTAATTTCATGATTGCGTAACCTTTGTATCATAATATTGAATGATTCTGCCAGTTTTCCTATTTCATCTTTTGATTTAACCTTTATTTCCCGGTCTGTGATACCTAAATTTGCAATATCCTCTGTGTGATTTTTCAAACTGTTGATAGGTTTAGTAATGACAGAGGATATGAAATATATGATCAATATCAGGATGATTATCAGAATAGCCAGTTTGATTAATTCGTTATAGGCTGTTGCCCTGACCTCGGCAAGCGCATCATCTTCATCTATGCTAAAATAGAGCATCCAGTTTGTTGTTGCAACAGGGGCTGATACCAGCCAGATATTTCCAAGTTCGGGCAATTCAGCAGTTATTATCTCAAAAGAATCATCCATATTTCTGAGATTCTTGTCTGTCGTGTCAACCATTTTATCAGCTAAATCCCGGTAGCGTTCCACCTCCATAAGGTTCCTGCCAATTTCATCCTTGTACAATGAATTATAGATGAAATTACCCCTTGAGGTGAGAATATACATATCAAAATCAGGATCAAGGTCAAAATCAATAAAGTCACCGAGGTTATTCAGCGGAACATCAACTGTTACTACCCCTCTGAATTTCTTCTCAATAATGATAGGAACTGAGTAAGTACTCATTAAGATATTTCCTATTCCTTCATCAAAATAAGGTTCAGACCAGATTGCATTTTCTAACATTCTCGGGACATGATACCATTCGCATTCTTCACTCATGTAATTAAAGCCTGCACCTGCAATATCCCTGGTGATCAATTTGTCCTGAAACCTGAATACGTATAAGGAGAGAAGTTCTTTATCCTTGGTAAAGGCATAGGGTTCAAATGCAACTGCAGATCCATAGATCAAATCGTTATTCATTAAATTATTTTTTAATAATTGCATCAAACCGGATTCAGTTATTGTGTTATCAGAAATAATATCTGCCCTTACATCCAGCGCTTCGTCCTCCACCAATCGCAAAGTTTGCGATAAGGTATGTGCATATCGGAACGAAAGAATACGAAGCGATTGTTGAACCTCTTTTATTTTAGTATCCCTGAGTTGCCGGAGTTCAATAAGTCCCGAGAAAGCATAAATAACAATTACCGGTATGATAATATAATACAGGAGTTTGGCTCTGATCTTTCTGGTTTTCATATCAATTGAAAATTTGAGGAGGATCTTGTTTCAGGCTTCAAATTACGAAAAATATCGGAATTGAAGACTTATTATTGACTATTGACGAATATTGTTGATTGTTGACAGCCGGCATACCCCTGATGATCATCAGGCAACAATAATTGGTTTAATTCGATCAATCAGAGGACAAACAGACTCGCTGGTCAATTTGCAAGAATTGGATACTTCTGGTAAAATTTTAAAAGGTTAATGGTCTCAATCAATAGGTTTTTTCTAACAAAATTTTTTATATCAGCATCCATAAGTTCTCCGAGTCCGTCAAGCAAATGTTTTTTCTTTAAAGTCTCAAGAAGATCGATACAATTCTCAATATGTGTGGCCAGTGAAACTTTCATACGGGATTCAACAATATTTTTATTTACAGGTGTTTGACGTTGCATAAAAAACCAAGCGTCAAAAATATCGCGATTGGTTGTTGAGCTTCTATCAAGCAAGGCACATAATTTATGTGCAAACATATCTGAAACCAGCATCACCCTTACATTGAATCCAAGCAGGTTTTTGATTTCATAACGACTATTAAACCATCTTTTGGATATTTCTATTTTTAACTTGCGCTCACCAATTCCATAGTCCAGCACAATCAATGGGCCAAAATGCTTTTTAGCTTCGTCATGGATATCACCATATTTCAATATTATACCGCGCACCTTTTGAAAAACAGCTTCTTCTTTTTCAGTATTCAAAAGGTCAAAATCCAGATCTATTGAAAAACGGGGCAGGTCATAAAAGAACATTAAGGCTGTACCACCCTTGAAACCCAGGTAATTCGCAAGCTCAAGGTCTGCATATATGTCTTTGAGTATCTGGACAAGAAAAAATTTATGACGATTAATATCAAACATTTATAAATATTTCGTTTATCCTTCGATTTAGTGTTTTGGACTGATAAATGTGTAGCATCTTTTTTGTGAGTTCTATATCTATTGGATTAATATTGTCAAAGTAAAATCCTGGTTCCAGATAAAGCATATCCAAAAATGCACGTTCCGGAGATGCGGTATTTACATGGTTTGACTGTTGATTAATCCCGGTAGTATTGGAAAGGATTATACCCTTTATTTTCCTATAACGATAAATCTTGTTTTCTACTGTAATACGTCGGCTCAAATAACTAATAGTTGTTATACGGGTATCGAATTGATAAACAATCCCGGCTTTCTGAAGGACAAAATCCAATGAAATATATGAGGGAGCGTATATACGACAGGCTAATTCTTCCTGATTATATTCCGGTTTAGTATAAATGCCCCTGCGGGGATTTTTCAGTTTGCCTTTACTAACATAGTAATTCAGCTTCTTGCTGAGTATCTGTAGGTTGGTTTCTTCCACCAACATGGCGACATCAATAAGACGAAAAACTGTCCGCGAATCCCGGTATAAGGAAAGAACAATATCCTTTCGTATATTTTGTGAACTACACATACGATATTTTCGTATTTACAGTTTGCAAAGATAATGTATTTTTGAAAATTAAAGAGGTTTGATTGGCATATTCGAGTAATCACCAATCATGCATCAACAATAATTGGTTTAATCCGATCAATTAGATGATAGATATGCTGACCTGATCAATCCAGCAAAGTTTTCTTTTTCTTCCTGTACAGGGTAAACCCTTTATATCCTCCATAGGTTCCGGCAAGGCCGAGAAGGATCAGTAAGCCACTGCCAATGGGTGCGCCACCATTCCTGTTACCATCTGTATTAGTGCTTCCAGTTGATCCACCTGGTGGTGGAGGGGGTTCCTGTGCAAATGAACTGATCGAAAAAGTTATTATTGATAACAGGATAAATGTTCTGAATATATTCAGGATTATATGCTTCATGGTGTATAATTTTATCTGATGAATACTTTTTCTGTTTTTACCCCTGATGGTTTTATCACTTTAACAATCAGGTAGCTGTTGGTTAATTCAACCGGAATACTTATTAGCTCAGCACCTTCAATTTCCTGCTCAAAATAAAGCTGGCCTAGCAGGTTAAATGCTTTCAGCTTTCCTTTTTCATCCATAGCCGGGCCTTCTGAATGGATATAGATGGTCTGATCTAAAGAATAGATCGTCAGATAATCTGAATGATTACCTAAGAATTCGTTAATTCCAAAAGCACCCGCTTTGAAATGTAACCGGAATCTGTACGGATCATCACCCTCCTGGGCAGAAAATGAATAGTTCTGACCATTAGTGAAATTATGCATTGTTCCTGATTTAAAATCTTCCAGGTGAATATTAACATCCGGGAGGTTTTCCAGATCTGAAATCTTCAGGGTATATTCACCATCAATAAAGTACATTATATGAAGGGGAATCACACGTTCTTCTTCACTTGATAATGGGGGTGTTGCATTTATGCATAATTCCCTTCCGTCCTCCGGGATGATCATTTGAGGAGATTCATAATTACCGTATAACCTGTCTGCATCGCAATCTTTATCAAATTGCCATGTTCCTTCTTTGGGAAATCCAACAAATACATCTGATTTATAACCGGCAGTTGTTAATGCCAGCCTGACAAATGGTTTTATATCATTTTCTGTTGATTTATAGAAAGCCTGTGTACTATGAACACGTGCGGCAGAAGGAATGGTAAAACTTCCGGCACTGCTTGATTTAACAAAAAATCCCTGGCTGATGGGTATGATCCCTCCGGTTAATGTCCCTGAACCACCAGACCAGGTTAAGTATTCACCATCTGCGTCATAATCATTGTCCCAAACATAAACAGCTCCGGTAGTATTGGTACCCCAGGTACCTAAATCTCTATCAATGGCTGAAGTAAATGGATTGCCAATAAGATTCCAGCCCTGATCATTCCCACTACCACTATAAGATAAACTAACAGCAAAGTCGGAAGTTTGAATATCACCTTCCATGATAGCTGTTACATCTGTTTTTGAGTTATCAATCCAAACCGTCCAACCCTGACCAACTGGCATGACGGTACCCAGATCAGTATTGTAGGTCCATGCATTTGTTAGTTCTGCATGAGATGCCAACCAACTTTTTGGTGTGTCATTCCAATAAAAATCATTGGCAGTTACATCAGTGGTTGATGCAGTTACAAGGTGCCACCCTCCGTCAGGAAGGTAGCGTTCAACAACGAAAGTGCCATTACTGGTAGTTTTTCCGTCACAAATGAAAGATCCTGTCCCGGATGAGCGGGAACTGCCGTCCGTTGGTGCCTCTGATTTAATCGTAAAAGTAGCTTTGTTTTTAATTTTTCCATGCGTTGTAAGCTCACCATCCGTATCAATTGTTACACTTCCTGCATTTAAATGGAGTTTTTTGCATGCTGCTGTAGTTATGGTGATATCGGGATAATTCGATTTTCCACGGGCAATTGTAACATCAGTGGTACTGCTTGGAATAATTCCTCCCTGCCAATTACCAGCTCTGTTCCACTGGGTGCTCTTCTTACCATTCCACCACTTCCAGTTTCCGTTAGGGGCAAATGCATAAACCAATCCGTTACTTAGGTAATTGTGCGTGGCAATATTATCATTTGCATTAGTATAGCTTGTATCCGGTATAGTGCCGGGTGTAACGCTTAAGAAGCTGTTATCCTCCTCGTCATTAAAGCCAATACTAGCACTCTTTTCTGACCATGTTCCCATATCACCATAGCAAAACTCAATCTTAAAGTTCTGGGTGCTGTCGTAGAGTTTAATCTGGAAATCCATACTGGTACCATAACCTGCAAAGTCCATGTCATCAAATTCAATCGTAAGAACACTATCATATGGGCTGCTTGTGTTTATTTCAAGGTGGTATCCGATTGAACCACCCGAATTAACTTCCAGGTCATCCCAAAGTGGTGCTATGATTTCTTTCTTTGTTGTATGTGAGAGTTCATTCGTGCTATGGTGGCTGGTAAGTGCTCCACCCAGGTTTATCCAGCCGTTTGAACTTACCTTATATGTGGTATATGAGATACCATTGAAGACAAAAGTAAAACCGATAGAATGGGATGCTGTTATTGTATCATCTTTGCCACCGGGGATTAATTCTGTTGGACTGGAAATAGCTGTATATGTATCTGAACTGTAAGAAAAATAATAGAATGAAGATTGAGAACTTGCCTGAACTGGTAAAATCAATGCAAGAAGAATTGATAAGTAACTAGCCAGATCATTCATTTTATTCCACAAATTTGTGGATGCCTCAGTATTGTTTATCATGATCGTTTTCATTGTGATTTGGGGAATGTAGATAATTATTTATGCAAAAATCTTTGCAATACAAATATAATGATCATTTTGATGTGCTCGAAATTGATATTTGTAATTTTTGTGAGGTGTTTTCATCAATAAGCAGCATGTTTTGAGCGATTCTTTCTTCGCTGTTCAGATGTTTTTTTAATTTGATCCTCTCAACAGGCCGCTCCTACGGAGCTTTTAAACTCAACGATTATCCTTATTTGCAACAAACAGCATGCTCCGATGGAGCATGCTGATGGTTGAGGGTTTAGGGTTGATGGTTGAAAAGTTGAAAGGTTGAAAAGATGTATGGTTTAGGATTTTAATGGCTTGTATAAATCATCATTTCGAATATCGGTCAATCGTATACATCGTGCAATCGTTCAATCAACTTGTTTACTACGAAGGAAAATTGGGGGATGTGATTGCACGCCAAGCCTGCCGGCAGGCTTGTTCCCCCTCCCGGAGCGGGAAATGTTCAATTCAATGGTTAGCTGGTGATTTCCGACTTCCGACTTCCGACTTCTGACTTCCGTCTTCTCCTACATATTCAAATCTACCCCGGCGGGCTTCACCAGACTCAGTAAATCCTGGAATGCCTGTGTAACCTGCAGCGATATTGAATGCCCTTCTTCACTATTAACACTTTCTATTTCACCCCATTTATCATAGGTGACATCGATGGCTCCTACATCAGCGATCTCGATACGTATTGGTTTCCCTATTTCATTATACGTGAAGACAAGTTCCTGATCTTCGGTTTCCATACTGGTAATTTTCTGGGCATCATTATAATGTAGCATAACCCAGCTGGTTTCATCTTCTGCCCGTGTCAGATTACCCATATCATTGTATGCAAAACTATACCATTCGTATGGCTTTTTATCATCAGGATAGTAATAAGATACATAGGTGATCTTATCCAGTTCAGGATGATAGTCCATCTTAATGATCTTACTTTCTGTGATCTTTTCAGTCATTAATCCTTTGTTGTTGTATGCAAAGGTGGTAACATAACCGTTGCGGCTGATAATTACCGGTAAGCCGCAGCATTCATTATAGGTAGTTTGTGTGACAACACCTTCAACATCCTCGGTGATCCTGTAAGTATACCTTTCTCCCGTTTCCTTGGTCCTGATCTCATAATCGTAAAAGTTGGTGATGGTGTCGCCCCAGGTACCTGCCTTGATCACCTTTGTACCGTAATGATCGTCATCCTTGTTTCCTGCTTCATCGAAATAGGAAACATATTCATACCGGACCTTTTCACCGTCAGTGTGGGTGATTTCTTTAATGAAAAATGTCTCCGGATAATATTCCATAAGTTGTTCTTTGCCATCTTCATAGCTTATCGCGGTCATGTTATAATAGGTGTCATAGGAATACCGAAAGATGTTGCCGGCAGCATCTATATTTTTTATCATCATCTGCTTATCGTTGAACTCATAGTAAGCAACCTGGGTGTCGCCATCCATATCGGTGCCGGTAGCTTTGGTGATCATGCCGTTTTCATCGGTTTCAATGTCAATACTTCTGCCAACATTGTCATACAAACGGTTTAAATTATTTTCATCGTCATAATCAAGATAAATGACACCGGAACTTGTCTGATATTGTATCATGTTACCATGGTTATCAAAGAGTTCTTTCACTCCGTTTGAACCGGTACGCTTGTATCCCGAATCTGTTTTTATTAATTCCTGGCTGCCTCTTTGTTTCGAGACCCATTGTGAGCCAACCTCAAAGTATGGATTCTCAACATACCCGAGCTTATAATATTTTACCCAATTTGCATGCAGTTTTTCCGCATTGTTGCGCATTTCTGTTTTAAAATCAATGATCGCTTTTGGTGAAGTCAGTCCACCATTGGTTATAACTGCCTGTGTAAGTTTGTTTATGGCATGGTCAATACGGCCCGGATCGTCGATCATGGGTTGAAACCTTGTTTTTCCGCCTGCTCCATATTCACGAACAACAAGAGATCCATCGCCGGAAATCTCTAACCTGGTTAGAAATATGCTTCCCCAGCCAGTTCCAAAGAATGATTTTTCGGTCGACTTGGAGTTGTATGTCCTGAGAATCTCAAAATCAAAGGGGCCTGGTAAATCAATGTCAGAATAACTAATATAAAAGTTGCCGTTTTTGAGGTTTACCCCTGATGTGGCCTGCTTTGTAATAAGACCAACACCAGCCAATATTGCGATTAATACAATTAATATTGTAAGATTATTTTTCATTTTCATCCTGAATTATCTGTGTTAAAACATTTATTGCGTTGTTGCTATAATTTGTATGTATGTGTTTGTTTGAAAGCAGCATCGGGTTTTCTTCCCTGATGAAATCAAGAAATGCTTTCAGTTCATTCCTTTTTTTAAGATTAAAGAGACAAATGGCCTTTCCGAGAAAATCAGTTCGTAATGACAGATCGATGATTGTATTAAAATTCTGCAGGGCTTTTTTATCCTCACCCATGTCTATCATGATTTTCCCCTGTAAGCTGAGATATTTCAAATGATAGCTCTGGGTCAGGTTTTCCTGCTTCAGGGCGTTATCGATGTAAGGTTTGGCCTCCTCAAATTTACCATCAAAGTAATACATGTTTGCAAGCTGAAACAAAGCATTGACATTGGTGCTGTCAAATTCCAGGCTCTGCGTATAGGCCTCTATCGCCTTTACCGTATCTTTTTCATAAAGCATCTGATACGCATACAGGTCAATCATTATGGCAACATCTGATGGATTATTCTGATATGGATTGTTTTGAATAGCTTCTTTGAAAAGCCCGGATGCCTCAGCAAAATGTTTTTGTTCAAGCAGCGTATATGCCAGGTTGGTATAGGCCTTCGCATAGGAGGGATCTATCTCTACTGTTATCCTGTAGTACTTTTCGGCATTATCATAATCCAGTCTTCTGTAATAAAAATCTGCCAGTTCCATCGAAAGGTCCGGGCTTTCCGGAAATAGTTCATGAGCCTTCAGATAGGATGCTTCTGCCTTCCCGGGAAGTTTTTGTTTTTCATAGAGATTGGCCAGGCCCAGGTAGGCATCAAAATACAGGGAATCAACCCGGATTGATTTTGAATAATACGTTTCCGCTTCCTCATAACGTTTCCTGTTTTTGTAAAAGCTGGCCAGGTTCCTGTATGCTTCCGGAGCATGAGGGATTTTTTCAATGGCAGCAAGAAAAGCCTGTTCTGCTTCATCATACTTGCCCTTACTCAGGTGGAACCACCCAAGCCTGTTGTACCCCCAAACATACAAAGGATTTAATTCGATGGCCTTTAAGGTAAGCTCAAGCGATTCTTCCGGTTTTGTTGTACGGTACAGATAAGCAAGGTCGATCAGGGGAGCTGCTTTGTAAGGTTCCAGTTCAACGGCTTTGATATATAGATGTTCTGCTTCTGTAAAACCTAGGTCAACATAGAGATCCCCCAGTTGCCTGTAGGCAATGTTGTATTTCGGATTGGATGCAATTGCTGCAAGGTATAGATCCCTTGATTCTTTATACCTTCCTTCTTTCATGGCGATATGTGCCAGATTCTGAATGGGCACTGTTGTATCATTTCTGTTCTCGATAGATAGGTGATAAAATTCTGCTGCTTCCCGGTATCTTCCCTGGCGATGATAAACAACACCCAGATTATTCAGAACCCATGGGTGGCCGGGATATACTTCCAACGTTTTTTGGTATTGTTCCCTTGCCTCACGATATCTTCTCTGGTCGAGGTATATATCGCCCAGAAGCTTGTGTGCATAAACCCAGTTTGGTGCAATATCGATGGCTTTACTGGCTTCGACCATGGCTTCGTTAAAACGGTGCAGGTTACTATATAACCTCCCCAGGGCAGCATGTGCATAAGCCGCATGGGGTTCCTGTTCAACAGCAGTCTCAAGTAACTTCACCGCCTCAGGGTAGTTTTTCCGGTTGGCGGACCGTATCACTGAATAACCTTCCATGAAGTTGATGCGTTTTTCAAAGTCCTCGTGGAAAATGTTATCAGGTCCAAGCAGTTCAAGGGCAAGTTTCAGCTGGCGGGCGCCTCTTTTATAATCAGATCCCAGTGGAAGATCTATTACACCCTGCAGGTACTGATTGATCATTTGCTGTGCATCATCCTGCATGGCCAGGGCCAGTGAGCCCTCCATCCTGGTTTGCAGGTCTTCGGTGATGTGGGTGTTTGTTAAATCCAGGTAATATTGATATGCATTGTCCTGGTCGGGTTCAATAAATTTCTTTTCTTTAATTGCAGTTTTAAAATCCTGAAAGAGCTGGAATTGTGCACTGTCAAGATCGTAAAGGGTTTTATCGGAAGTGCTTCTCATGGCAAACAGGGTAGGGATGGTCCCTTTCCCTTTGTTTTCAAGGGCAAGGGCTTTGGCTTCCGGGTTCACATCACCGATATGCGCAGTGGCATTGCCTGAAAAAGCCGGTATTTGTGTTCCGTTGGTTTCCGTACTGATCACAGGCATGATATAATTATATAATTCAAGCAGGCTGATCTGCTGATCTTCCTGTCCGTAGATCCCATCGGCCAGTCCACTGAGCCCTTCTATCAGGTAATAGGTGAATACACCATGGCCGTTACCCCATTGCCGCCCTTCCTGCGAAAGCTGGTTGGCCTGACTCGAAACCAGTTTCATCACATTTTGCCAGTTGGCTGTAAGGGCAGCCAGGGTTTGTTCAGCACCTCCCTGGGTAACCACTTTCCCTGATCGGCAGGCATCTGTAATGAGCAATACCTTTGCATCCTTCTTTGCCATCCCGCTAACGGCTTTTTCCAGATAGTTTACCGAAAGTGCACCATCGATGGCATAACCGCTTGGACCCGATGCATCATGCGCGAGCAGATAACCTTCATTCTCACCAAAGGATTCGGCAACATCCCCGTGACCGGCAAAATAAATAATGACCAGGTCGTTGGGTTCCGTACTATTGTAAAGGTTGATCAGTTCGGTTTTTATCCTTGCACTGGTGGCCTTATGATTCGGCAGAACGGTAATATTATTGGTATCGATGTTCCAGCCAATGGGGGAGGAGATGAAATCGTAAACACTTATTGCATCATCATCAGCATAATCGAGGTCGCTGATGGCTTCAGATGAGTAATCGGAAATGCCAATGATCAGTGCTCTTACATTTTTATATACAGGTTCATATACTTCAAGTGTGCCTATGTTTCTGTCGTTTTGAAGAAAAGCGGTTTTCCCTGCACTGATCAGGATGGTTGCGATCAGATACTTTATTATTATTTTCATTTGTTATCTGGAATGATTATGGATAATACAAATATATATTTAGATGTATAGAAGGTAACCTTTCAGGTAGGATTTAACAGATAATTAACAGGGTAGCGGGTTACGAGTTGCGGGTTACGGGTTAGTTGATATAAACCTTCTCAGTCTTTACTCCTGATGGTTTGATCACTTTTACAATAAAATAGTTGTTGCTGATATAAACAGGAATACTTATCAGTTCGATTCCGTCAATTTCCTGTTCAAGGCATAATAGCCCCAGGATATTAAATACTTTCACAACTCCGTTCTCCTCAGCTACAGGGCCTTTCGAATGGATATAAATGGACTGGTTTGCTGAATAGATCGTTATGTTATCTGTATCTGCTGAGAAATCATTGATGCCGAAAGCCATTGATTTAAAATGAAGCAGGAACCTCTCAGGGTCATCATCTTTGTTGGCATTAAATTGATAATCCTGCCCATCAGTGAAATTATGTATGGTTCCTGTTCTCAAGTCTTCAAGATGTATATTAACGTCAGGAAGATTTTCCAGGTCTGATATGCTTAAAGTATAGTTTCCATCAATAAAATATTTTACATGAAGTGGGATAATACGGTCTTCTTCGATACATAGAGGTGGAGTGCCATTGTTGCAGAGTTCTCTTCCATCTTCTGGAATTATCATTTGTGGTGAACTGGTATTTCCATATAATTTGTCAGCATCATAATTATTATCAAATTGCCATGAGCAATTCTCATGGAATCCAACAAATACTTCAGAAATATAGTCTTGTGTTGTAAGTGCCAATCTTACAAATGGTCTATCTATTTTTTCGGCTGCTTTGTAGAAATTAGTAGTATTATGAATTCTTGAAGCGGCTGGTATCGTGTAACTTCCCCCTTCATCAATGTTTGCCCTAACAAAGAATCCCTGGCTAATCGGAATTATTCCTTCTGTTAATGATCCCCCCGAACCAGGAGTATATGTTAGATATGTCCCACCACTATAATCATTGTCCCATACATAAACAGCACCAGTTGTATTTGTACCCCATGTGCCATTATCCCGATCAATTGCACAAGCAAACGGATTTCCGATAAAATTCCATCTCAAAGTGTCAGGGCTGGATAAAGTAGCCGTTAATTCCACTGTCTTATCAGTTGTTTGTAATGTACCGGTCATTGTAGAGGTTACATTTTCTCTACTGTTTTCAATCCATACCATCCATCCTTGTCCAAGTGGCATAGAAGTGCCAAGACTTAAATTATATGTCCATCCGCCATTGGTAGTCATTGATTCAGTATGATATGTAAGCCAGGACTTCGGGTCATCATCATAAAAGAAATCATTTGCGGTAACACTACCAGTCGAAGGAGCAACAGAATGCCATCCCCCATCCGGTAAATACCTTTGAATTGTAGCATTTCCGGTTGCTGTACCTTCAACAATCAGAGATCCCGTGCCGGCAGAACTACTTTTCAATGTAAGCGTACCATCCAATCCAAGTATACTGGTATAGAGGTTCTTGTCAATTGTGAGATCAGCACCGGGATTAATGTCAAGTGAAGAGTTGTGTAGCATAAACAATGATCCGGTAATGGTAAGAAAGGTGTTGTCATTCAGGGTGGTATGCCCGATATTGAATGCATTGCCATGGATGGTATGAGACCCGGAATAGTTATAGGTAAGACTTACATTATCACCAACTACCAGGTTGTCAACTGCAATAGCTTCATCAATAGAGGGATCGGTGCTGCTGCCGCCATGGTCATGTAATCCAACATGGTCAGTAAGGACAGGAGTGCTCTTAAGACTCCAGTTGCTGGTGTCTGACCAATCGGTAGAAGTTGTATTCAACCAGGTGTTGAATGCTGCTGAATTTACCAGGTCATCGCTGGCTTGTAAATAAGAAAGAACGCCATTGTAATTATTTCCGGAATAATCCTGTGTGTACATACTATTGTTCTTATCAACAATGTAATACGTAATCAGACCTGCTTCGTTTCCTGTGAGGCTATTGCACATATTCTCCACAATTTCTTCCTGTGTCCGCACATCATCCCAAAGCCGGAACTCGTCTACTTTACCTTCAAAATAATTGCTTCCATGCCTCCCAATATCCAAATCACTGGCATTAATTCCTGTAGCAGTAGTAACAGCAATATGCTGCCATTCACTGGCTGAAATACCTGTTGCTTCCTCTCCGTTTACATACAGGGTCGGACTGGTAAATCCTTCTGCGAATAAAGTTCCTGAATTAAACCTGATAAACTGTGTAGCGTTCAATTGAAGGAGACTATCTGTCGTGTTGGCAGGATATATCCACAGTTCAACGGTTCTGACTGCCGGGGGGCCTGCTCCCGGAAGAAATATATAATCATCTATACCATCAAAATCCAGGCAATTCTTGGGGCCGAAAAAGGCGGGTGAGGGTTCCCATTCGTTGCCGGTCATATTTGACAGGGATCCATTGTATGATTCTTTCGTATCTGTAGCTGTAGTTGAGCCATCCGATTCATTGAATTTATAATAAACGATCAGGTTGGCCTCTGAGGATGGATCACTTATTTCCTTGAATAAATTGGAACGTATTTCATTCCCGGTTCTTTTATCATCCCAGATACGAACTTCATCAATAAGCCCATCAAAAGCCGAACCTCCCTCATTATATATCCCGATTCTCATATCATTTCCGGTAGCATCCGTATTTATACTTTGTGAGGGATTATTGGTAGTTTGAGGTTCTTCAACCACACCATCTATATACAACATTATTTCTCCAACGGTCGGACTGCCGTCATCAAAAACCCGAATGGCAACATGATGCCACGTATCGTCCCTGAGGTTGGTTCTGCCGCAAATATATGAAGCGCTTGTATGAGCGGTAATAGCTCCGTCTGTCGTCCCCCAATCAGATAAGGCCAGGTCAAACTTTTTTCCCGCTCCTGATTTGCCTGTAGAAATAATATAATTTGTTCCCGTCTGGTCAGGGGAAGCTCTAATCCATGCCTCGTAAGTCCTTGAGTTCCCTCCGGTAACACCTTTATATCCTGCCACATCCACATAATCATCAGTTCCGGGAAAATCCAGGCAATTATTTTGTGCGGAAATATTTCCCGAAATGGCTATAATTAAACCAAAAACAGGTAATATTAAAAATCTGTTCAGTTTTGTAAATTTGTTTCTGAGTTTCATGGTTAAAGTATATGAAGGAAATAAGCTAAATTAAGATCACTCGAAAGTACTAAATTCTTACATGTGGAATGATACAAAATAGTTTTGTTCGCTTGATATCTAACTTGAGATACCAAACAGCATCAGGTGGATGTACTTATCCTAATGGTAATCTGTGGGGAAATCACCCGGGAAATGCCTTTTCAGTATTTCATAAATAATAAAGTTAGTTGAGAAAATAGTGATGTGAAATACTCTCTTTGAGACTCTTTTGATATACGAACACCCATGACTACAGAAAGGCAGGGATCAATGATCTTCGATGCTTTCATATCAGGCAACCCGCGCCTCTTCCATCACATCTGCCTCAACACGCAGGTTCTCGATGATGAAATTTTGCCGGTCGGGTGTGTTTTTACCCATATAGAAAGTAAGGACCCGATTGATATGGGAATTGCTTTTCAGGATTACCGGATCCAGCCTCATGTTATTCCCGATGAAATGTTTGAACTCATCGGGTGAGATCTCGCCAAGACCTTTAAACCTGGTGATCTCAGGGTTGGGGCCAAGTTTTTTTATGGCATTGATCCGTTCCTCATCAGAATAACAGTAAATCGTTTCTTTTTTATTCCTTACCCTGAACAGGGGGGTTTGCAGGATATAAAGGTGACCTGATTTTACCAGATCGGGGTAGAACTGCAAGAAGAACGTCAGGAGTAATAAGCGGATATGCATTCCATCAACATCGGCATCGGTGGCGATAACGACATTGTTGTATCTTAATTCCTCGGGGCCGTTTTCCAGGTTTAAGGCAGCCTGGAGAAGGTTAAATTCATCATTCTCATATACAACTTTCTTGCTCAAACCAAAACAATTCAGTGGTTTGCCTTTGAGGCTGAATACCGCCTGTGTATTTACATCTCTCGATTTAGTGATGGAACCACTGGCAGAATCACCCTCGGTGATAAACAGGGTAGTGTCCAGCCTGTTTTCATGATTTGTATTAAGATGGGCTTTGCAATCACGCAGTTTTTTGTTATGCAGACTGGCCTTTTTTATACTTTCCCGGGCAAGCTTCTTAATATTGGCCATATCCTTTCTTTCCTTCTCTGATTGATGGATCTTTTTCAGGAGTTCCTCAGCAGTTTCAGGATGTTTATGGAGGTAGTTATCTAAATTTCTTTTAACGATATCATTGATATAATTCCTGATAGTCATACCTCCGGGTTCGATATGTTGTGAACCCAGTTTAGTTTTAGTCTGTGATTCAAAAACTGGTTCAACGATCTTAATACTCATGGCAGCGATAATAGATGCCCTGACATCGCTGGTATCGAAATCTTTGTTATAGAATTCCCTTACAGTTTTAACAATAGCCTCACGAAATGACGATTGGTGAGTGCCACCAAGCGGTGTATGCTGTCCATTGACAAAGGTGTAATGCTCTTCGCCATATTGCTTGGAGCTATGCGTAAATGCGAATTCCAGGTCACCTTCCTTAATATGGATTATTGGATAAAGGGTATGACCGTTTCCATTCAGGTTTCTTTCCAGCAGGTCGAGAAGGCCATTCTTCGCCCTCATCTTTTCACCATTGAAACTAATGGTCAGTCCGTTGTTCAGGAAGGCATAATTCCAGAGTAATTTCTCAACATAATCAGTTATATAATGAAAATTACCAAAGATATCAGGATCAGGTGTAAAAGAGACAAAAGTACCCGGAAGTTCATCTGAAGCAGCGACTTTGTGGTCTTTGATGATTTCACCCTTGTCGTATTCAACGATCTTGGTTTTTCCTTCACGGATCGACTGAACCTTAAAATACGATGACATGGCATTGACAGCTTTGGAGCCAACGCCATTCAACCCTACAGCTTTTTTGAAAACCTTTGAGTCGTATTTGGCTCCTGTATTGATTTTAGATACGCAATCGATGACCTTGCCCAGTGGCATTCCCCGGCCATAGTCCCTGATATTTACCACTTTTTCCTGAATGTTAACTTCTATGATCTTTCCATGTCCCATCACGAATTCGTCGATGGAGTTATCAACGATTTCTTTAATAAGCACATAAATACCGTCATCCGGAGATGCTCCATCACCCAGTTTACCGATATACATACCCGGACGTAAACGGATATGTTCTTTCCAATCTAATGAGCGTATGCTCTCTTCTGTATATTTCTCAGACATATTCCCCCGCTTTGCCACAAAAATAGATTTATAAAGGATTTCCTGATGAGGAATAAATTATTTTTATCAAACATCCCCTGTTAATATGTTAATTTTGAATTTTAACAAAATTGATAAGTGTTTTTATCAGGATGTTATGATATCCCTCTTTGTGTTTCTTGGTGCCATGGTGGCAATTTTATTTAGACACAAAGACACCAAGGCACTGAGAAATCACCAAGATTACACATAACTCGAATATTTAGGAATTAGTATTCAGGTAAGAATAAAATCAACAAAATCATGAAATATATTAAAACAGCACTAAAAGATCATATTGGTACCGTTTGCTTTGATAATGATGAAAAGCGCAACTCCCTGAATAAGGAGATGCTTGAAGAGTATATTGCTGCCCTTAATGAATTCAGTAGTAATGATGCACGTGTGGTCGTTGTCAGGGCCAATCCCGGTGTAAAAGTCTGGTGTGCAGGATTGAATATATCTGAACTCCCGAAACCGGGAAAAGATCCCCTTAGTTATAAGCATCCTTTTGAAAAAGTCATGAGAAAAATACAATCCATACCTGTGCCCGTTATTGCCATGATAGAAGGCAGTGTATGGGGAGGTGGTTGTGATATGGCCTTTACCTGCGATATCCTGATTGGGACAAACAATACATCCTTTGCCATTACACCGGCTAAAATCGGGGTGCCCTATAACACACCGGGGATGGTGCATTTCCTGAATATGGTAGAATTGAATATCGCCAAGGAGATGTTTTTTACGGCAAGCCCTATCGATGCAGAGCAGGCAAAAAACCTGGGTATTCTGAACCATTTGGTACCATTAGATGAATTGGAGGAGTTTACATACAGAATGGCAAAAAAGATAACCCTGAACTCACCCCTGAGCATTGCCGTAATCAAAGAGCAGCTTAATGTAATCAGTTCAGCAAAACCAATCAACTCTGAGGTATTTGAGAAGATAGAAGATCTTAGGAACAGAGCCTACGAAAGTGACGATTACCGGGAAGGAGTGCAGGCGTTTATTGAGAAAAGGCATCCGAGGTTTAGGGGGAAATGATTGGATTGACGATGGACAATTGACGATTGACCTTCCAGATCCGCCTCAGGCGGAGCTGGAAGAGTCAATTGATTGTCGATTTTCAATATTCGGTTGTCGATTTATCCAACGACCGGAGGATCTGGAAGAGTCAATTGAGGAATTATGAACAAATCATTTATCTATGCCATCCGTGGCAACAAATGCAGAAAATTCAAATTAGAATATTTATAAATTTAATATTAATCTTTTCTGTCAATAATAAATTATTGTAAATTAGCTCATCCAAAATAATAATATTAACTAAAAAACAACCAAAACCATGAAAAAAATTAACATGTTCATATTTTTCTGTCTCGCAGTAGTTGTTGTTCAGGCAAATTCCTGGGACTGGGCCCAGATGGGCGGTGACATTAACGGCGATGCCGGTGATCGATCTGGCTCTAACATCAGTATATCATCCGATGGTCAAACTGTGGTTATTGGATCACCCGGCTATGACAACGGAAAAGGCAGGGTTCGGGTGTATGAGTGGAACTC
>CAYXUU010000012.1:0-25629 GCA_964468645.1 uncultured Bacteroidales bacterium | reverse complement strand
TCTGACTGGGTACAGAAAGGAAGTATTATTGTTGGTAACGGAGTAAATCAGGACCGATTTGGTGGAAATGTCAGTATTTCATCCGGTGGGGATACTGTAGCTATCGGGGCATCTGGCGCTGATTCCTGGCGAGGGGAAGTTGAGGTTTGGAGATGGAATACTACCGAATGGGTACAGTTAGGAAACAATCTGGCCGGTGAAGCATCCGGAGATAATTTTGGCTGTGGTGTCAGCCTCTCCTCCGACGGGGGAATCCTTGCAGTTGGGGCAAAAGATGCTGGAGGCAGTGGTGAAGGTGAAGCCTATGTGTATGAATGGAGTGGTACTTCATGGGTACAAATGGGTGCTGATCTTACAGGCGATGCATGGGATGATGGATTCGGTTTTGACGTCAATCTCTCATCAGATGGGGAAATCTTGGCTGTTGGTATGACAGGTGTTAAATCAGTCAGGTTATTTGAATGGAATTCAGGAACCGCTACATGGGTTCAAAAAGGTAGTACTATCGACGGCGAAGCATGGGGAACCGGCCAGTGTGTATGTCTTTCTTCCAATGGAAATATACTCGCTTTCGGGTCACCATTTTACGATTCTGATAGAGGCCGGGTCAGAGTGTATGAATGGAATAGTACAGACTGGGTGCAAAAAGGTGGCGATAATATGATCGGTGATACACAAGATTCTGAATTGGGCAAGAGTGTCAGTATCACATCCGATGGACTAACTGTTGTGGCTGGTGCATATGACTGGGATAACGGTAAAGGCCAGGTTAAAGTATTTGAATGGAATTCCGGTAGCTCATCCTGGGAACAAAAGGGCAGTAATATTAATGGCATGACTGAGGATGATGATACCGGAGGCAGTGTGGGTATTTCTGACAATGGGGAAATCATAGCTATCGGGATACCAGGGAAAGATGATAATGGTTACGCTTCTGGCCAGGTGCAGGTATATCAATGGGCACCACCCACTCCCATAGCCAGTTGGGCAATATATATTGGGATTATTATGATTGTTGCCTTTACGGTTTACCGTTTCAGAAGGATGTTTTATTAGGATATTTCTTCTGGAAAAAATTAGATGAAAAGCCGCCTTGTGAAAGGTGGCTTTTTTATTTGACGATTGACGATTGACGATTGACAAACTGCAGAGAGTAGAGTATTGCTGAGCAGTCTCTGCGTACTACAACGTGCTCTGCGGTAAAGAATTTTAATTAAGTGAATCAATACCTCAATAACTCAACAATTCAATAATTCAATAATTCAATAATTGTTTATCTGTGCCATCTGTGGCTGTTAGACCAATTTAATTTTAAATTCTGTTAACTTACTTGTTATTGAAATAAACAATTTTTATATATTTACTCATCCAAAATAAAAACATATTTAGCAAACCACCAGAACCGTGAAAAAACTATTATCTGTATTCTTATTTTGTCTATCCGGAATCATTGTATCTGCACAGAATCCAACTCCTGATCCGCCTACTGGTTCAGGAACCCAGGTTGATCCATACCAGATTGCAACATTGGAAAACCTTTACTGGTTTTTAACACAGCATACATCAACTCTGGATAAGTATTATGTTCAAACAGCAGATATTGATGCTTCTTCCAGTGTGAACTGGACAGGTAAGTATCCACCTCTGGGAGTTTTTGAAGGCAGTTATGATGGTGGAAACCACATAATCAATGGAATTACTATTGAAACAAACGATAATTATTGTGCGCCATTCCAAAATGTCTTAAAACCTGGTAGTATTACAAATTTAGGTTTAACCAATGTATCTGTAACCGGACATTCAGTTTCTTACGCGGCTGGATTTGTTGCTTATTGTCAGGGGGATGTAAGCTGTTGTTTCAGCACAGGAACAGTAAATGTTTATGATCAACCTTCACATGCTAAAGGAGGATTTGCAGCATATATGGAAAATTGTGCTGTTGATAAATGTTATTCGACATGCAATGTGACAGGAGGGGCAACAAGTACCGGAGGATTTGTTGGACATTTGAAACTAGGGTATGGTACTATTCATGATTGTTATAGTACAGGTAATGTAGATAATACACTTGTTGTTAGTGGTGGCGCAGTAGGTGGTTTTGTTGGAGACAATGAAGCAATCCTTGGTACTATAACAAGATGTTATAGTACCGGACAGGCAACAGGTCAACCGTCTGACAATGTCGGAGCGTTTTGTGGCTATAATAATGCAAAAATATTTTATTCTTTCTGCGATACAATAACTGCAGGTTCATCAACACTTCTTGGAAAAACAGAACCGGCTGCAGTAAATGAAGTAGAGGGGAAATCAACTGCAGATATGCAAATGCAATCCACATTCTCAGGCTGGAATTTTACATCTGTATGGGGAATAGAAAGCGCTTATAATGATGGTTATCCTTATCTGCATTGCACGGTCGAACCACTTTATGTTTTTAGTATGCCAATACAAAGCTGGGCAATATATATTGGACTTATTGTGATTGTTGCATTTACAGTATACCAGTTCAGGAGGATGATTATTTAGAAGCTTGAAGTTGGAAATTGGAGGTTGGAATTGCTGCCAATTTCTTTGTGGTTTAGTGCTTAATAGTAAAAGGTTATTACACAAAGTTTCGCGAAGTGAGCGCATAGAACCGCAAAGTTATTATCATTCGCAGATGGGATATTCGTGCATTCGTGGCTTAAATACAATGCCACTAATGCTCGAATGAAAGACGAATATTAATTAATTTTCATACGTGCATCTGTGGCAAAAAAAAAGATAGCCACCCATACCACAGATATCACAGATTATTTCTTTACCATCAGTTTAACTGCCAGCCCGAACTCCCTTATATTTTTAATGGTGGGAATAAACTCCTTTAGCTTTGCTCCCGACACTTTCCTGAACATCACAAACTGGTAAAGCATACTTATGAAATATGCTATAGTGGCAGAAGACCCGGCACCGACAATACCATATCTTGGTATGAGGATAAAAGCAAATGTGACTGTGGCTACCAGCCCGAAAGCAGAAGAGATCATGTTATACTTCGGCTTTCCAATTCCTGAAAAATAATGGGCAAAGATCATGGAAGCTGCAATAGATAATACACCCAGGCTTAATGCAAAGATTACCCCCTTAATCCCCCTGAATTCTTCCCCGAAGATCATAGGATAGAAATCCTCAGGGAGGACTAGAATTATTGCCAGTGCCAGAAGGGTGACAAACATTGTAAACTTCAGGAGTTGGATCGTCAGTGTCTTTGCATACTCCATATCCCTTGTATTGGCAATTCTTGAGAACTGTACAAGGGAAATACTCTGCCCGATAATCCTAAGACCTTCAGTGATCTGGGCAGAGGCAGAATATACCCCCAGCGAACCTATCCCGATATATTTATTAATGATAAAGAAGCTGAAACGTTTGTTGGTCAGGGTGATGATGTTGGCAAGCTGGGTCATGGAACCATATGACAGTATCTCCCTGATGGCACCCTTAAAACCGGTGAGCCCGGAAAACTTCATCCTGCCAGCAAGCACCAGGAAGCCTGTAATAAAAGCAGTCCCAAGTGAGCAATACAATGCAATGACATAAGAGAGCACATCATGTTTCTGAAGTATGAAAATATTTAAGGTTAGTACCAGCGTGAGCGTGATTATCTGGACGGAGAATATGATGTTATATTGTTTGATCTTTTCGAGTCCTATGAGGATATTATGGTTGATGAGGGTGAGTGCATTGATCACTGCGAGGATAAGGATATGTCTTTCATAGCCTGATGCAACGATTGTATTATAAGTTTCAGGGGCCATACTCAATAACCTCAGAATAAAATAAAAGAGGATGCCAACCATGAAGGTCCAGGTATATGAGATGAAGATTAGTAGAGAGACGGCTTTCCTGGATGCAAAATAACCCATGGCACTCCCACCAATAAAATCAACAATTAGCAGGATGATGCTTATATCCAGGATGATCAGGCTGATAATGCCAACACCTTCCCTGCCAAGGTAGTTGGTGGTGATCCAGAGGATCAGGAATGTCAATCCTGCATTGAGAAGACGCGTGCCGGTGGTTCCAAGGATCTTTTTAAGCATCTCAATAAACTGGTATTATACTGGTTGTTTGTTTGCTTTTTTATTTCGTCCCTACGGGACTTACTATCAGTTTTGTATGATACTTTAACCGATATAGTGTCCCTCCGTGACAATTAAATCTAAGCTTGTTGTAGATTTTCTTTAATCCCGTCAGGGATTTGATGTCGTTAAAGTAAATGTTCCCAATCTGAATTATGTCCCTTAGGGACATTATATTTTTTTCAATTTAGTACAAGTATATCCGAATAGCTTTCTGATCTTCTTTGAAAGTTGATACAAAAAATTCTTCCACAGAAAAACAAACCCCTTACCATCAATAACGACGAAGTTGTTGATAAAGTTTACAGTATGAATACCTTTGCCAAATTTTGAATTTTTAATCGGTTTAATTTCTGATGCAAATTCTTCTTCAAAATCATCAGGTGAGATCTTCTGCACCCTGTTGACCACTATCCTTTTACCGTATGTTTCGGCATTGTCCTGGGCGGGCCTGTATAATTCATTGTTGTGGACAAAGAAGCTTCCTGCCGGCCGTGTGGAAGTCACATCAACCTTTACAGGATTATTACGATGCGGTATAAACTCACCCAGTGGATCATCAGCATAATATGCGTAAAGTTTAACACTGGGATGATCTTTCCGGGTGAAAAATAACCACCATCGGTTTTCATGATAAAGCATGGTGCTGTCGATGGCATCAACATCATCAAGGATCACTTTTTCGAAGTTGAACTTTTGTTGACCGGGATCAAAACTGTATAGCCTGATTTGCCTCTTTTCAAAACTTTCTGGGATACAATAGGTGGTACCCTGGAATTCAAAGACGAAAGGGTAGGAGAGGTGGAATTCCTCTTCAATGGCTGTTTTTGGCCTGTCGAACTTTTGGCCCCCGGGCTTGTATTGTGCTATTGAAATATGCCCTTTTCTTTGTCCATAATCATAGTTCTCATACAGAACAAAACAGGTATCCTCATGGGAGAAAATAAACGGATCAGCTGCAAATATTTTTCGTGATTGTTTGGGCAACCAGATTAATTGAACATTTGTTTGTCCGCTGAAAATAAAGCTTACAGGATTGCAATTAGCTACCGCTATATTCCAGTCCTCATTACTGAATAGTTCTTTAAAATGAAACCGGAGTTTATTACTCCAAAGTTTAATCCAGAAACGGAGCATTTTATGGTTGGAGGGCTCATGGTATATTTTAGCATCGGTTTTTGACATATAGGGTAGGAGGTTATCAGCCTGCAGGGATTTGACAAGCTGCAACGGCCATGATGTGCTTTCATAATAGATCTGGTCGATATGTGCAGAGTAACTATGCATGATCGTCCTGTAATAGCCTTTTTTAAGAATAATCCCGGCATCAAGTTTTTCTGTGAGTTTCTGCAGGATGATACCATTTACATGGTCATCTTTATAAATTTCCCAGAAACCGGGAGGGCCGCCACGGTATTTTTGTTCGTCATCATGGTGGTACGACCAGATACCATGTTTTGAAACATTCAGGATATCACCCCTCAGAATGTTGAAACCAAAACGGAGGATGAAGTCGGGGGCTTTTGACTTAATATAATCAATATCTTTTTCATTAAAGTAATCCGTGTATTTCTTCTCTGTTGTTTTGCATTTTAATATTTTTACTCCCGATATTATATCCTGTATTGAGGTTCTTTTTTTTGAGGTAGGTTTCAACAGAAACCGGTTATAAACTCTGAAGAGGAACTTTGAGTAAGGATAATTCCTGAGGCGCTGAAAGAAAGAATCCGGTAATGATGAATTGTCGTTAAGAATAATAATTTTAAGTTCAAGGCCTGCGTCGAGAAGTTTTTTAATGATTAGTTTCTGCCAGTGCTCAGGCCTCAGGGAGTTAAGCATTACCCCGAATGTAAATTTTTTGATGTTATTTCTCTGGCCTGTCATTTTTTACTGGTCAGGACAAATATAATATAAGCTTACCAACCATCCAAAGAGTTGCCAGCTTTCGAATGGTAGGCAACCTTGCTATCTCAATATCAGGGAAAATTAAAATACGATTTCTTCGAAGTCGTTATCAATAATTCGTTGACCTCGGTGCTACAATAATGTGATGCCTCCGGGATCAGATATTTATCCGCGCAAATAGATTTTATTATTTCGGTTTTGAAAATAACCAGGGTAACATAATAGAGCTGTCTTAAAAGCCTTGGTTATCCTATGTGCCTACCCTTGCGTTTGTGGTTAATTTTTATTCGTCTTTAGTTCGTGAATTCGTGGCATATTCTCCGGAATTGTTATCTTTAAAATCCCTAATATTATAAAAACCTATGCCGGGAACTACCCTTATTGTTAATCACCACAACGGCCTCGGACAACTGAAAGGTCGGCTTGATGCCACCGTCAGTACATTCGGAAAGGATAAACGCTTTAAACATGATATACTGATTAATGATGATTCTGTATTTCTTAGCGTTAATTATTACAATCAATATCCTGTTGAGCTTTATGAACATCATGAATACTATATCCTGATTGAGGGTTATATCTATGATAAAAGAGATAAGGGCAGTTTAAGTGAGGAGCTGGTAAATATGTGTGATGTCATATTGGGTCAGGATGATCCCTTCTTCAATCAGGTAAAACAATGGATATTGAACAATGATGGTGATTATATTATTCTTGTTTTATCAAAAAAAACAAATCGGTTTATATTTATCAATGATGCCCTGGGCAGGTTGCCTGTTTATTATAAAAGTACAGAAGGACAGGTCATTATCTCACGGGAGATTGGTTTTGTCCTGGAATTTGAGAAGCCCCTTACAGATCCGCAGGGTATCAACCAATACCTGCTTACGGGTTATCCATGGGGCAAACGGACATTGTTCAGGGATGTTAATTATTTGCCTCCAGGAGGTATTGCCTTTGTAGATAAAAATAAAATGGTCCGGATAAGGCAACTGGTCGATTATAATTTTGATGACCGTATCGAAGTAGATAGTCCTGATACTGCCGCGAAAAACCTGGTTTATTTGTTTCATGAAGCATTGAAAAGCCGAACAGCGGTTTCGGATACAAACCTGTTATCACTAAGTGGAGGCCTCGACAGCAGGGCCATATTGGCCTCAGCCAGGCAGTTGGATGTTGATATTCGTAATGCCACGTACCTCGATTATAAGAAGGAGGTGATTGAAGATGTCAGGATAGCAAAGGAACTTTCAAAGAAATGCAGGGCACCCCTGGATATTATCAAACTGAAACCACCTTTAACACGACATTATAATGATCTTCTGAATTTTAAGCAGGGATTGAATTACCTGGGGATGTCATTTATCCTGCCTTTTTTCGAATCTGTTCAAAAGAATGGGATGCATTACATTACAGGTGATGGAGGGGATAAGGTATTGCCGGATATCAGGCCGCTGGAGAGGATACATAGCCATGAAAAACTTCTTGACTATATTTTAAAAACCCAGTCCATCTTTAAGATGGGTGATGTCGCCAGGTTGACCGGGACCAATGAAGAGGATTTAAAAGAAGATCTTTTTCAGCATCTCAGGACTTATCCCGAACAAAACCTGGAAAATAAATATATCCACTTTCAAATTACTGAACGGGCCATGAAATGGTTGTTCGAGGGTGAAGACCGTAATCGTTATTATTTCTGGAGCAGTACGCCTTTTTATGCACTTCCGTTTTTTGATTACGCTGTTAAACTACCGGTCGATTTCAAAAAAGATTTTATGCTTTTTAGAAAATTCCTGTACGAGATCTCACCTGACCTTGTTAATATTGAAAATGCCAACTGGGGCATTGCATTGAGCGATGAACGGTTTTCACGGTTTTTAAGATCACGCAGGATCAGATCAAAAATCCCCGTTTCTCTTAAAACATTCGTTAAAAAATTTAAAAGGAAAAAACCCTATTCCAGGAAAGATCCTATTTACCCATTGCTGAAATATTTCAAGGAGCAACAAAAAACCACTGAGAGCCTGAAGAATATCCTGGATTTTGAAACGATGGAAAGTCTGGCAGAATTCACGGAAGATCAGTTCTATTATCTATTTACATTAACTGCGGCATTTGAGAAGATAGAGAAGGGCAAGACAAGTATTTCGGAATTCCTTTTTGAGGATATGTAAATACCCGAAATGTTATGCTGCTTAATACTTTCCGCTAAGCTACAAGGCCACAAATGAATTTCCAATAACCAATATTGGGTGTTGGAAATTCGATATTGGATATTCAGATGTTGAAAATTTAAAGCATACTCGAACGCTTAAGGCCTTCAAGATAAATACCATAGAATTGTTTGCCTATGGCCTCTTTGCTAAAATGAGCGATTGCAAAGTCACGAAGTTCCTTTTTGTCAAAACCGTCAGGATGATCGAGGTAGTAATTAATGGTATTAAGCAGTGTATCTTCATCGCCACTGTTTACAAGGGTGCCATATTTTTCGGAGATGATCTCTGCAATGCCCCCGACATCGGATGAAATTACAGGTATTCCACAGGACAAACTTTCGTTAATGACCACCGGCATGTTTTCATAATTGCTGAACATCAACATGAAATCAGAATTATTCAGAGACTCAACCAGGGGCTGATTTTCCAGCAAACCTTCAAAGAATGCGAATTTGTCGAAGATTTCCAGCTGGTGTGCCAAATCAACCAGTGCATCCAGGTCGATGCCTTCACCCACGAGATGAAGCTGAAAGTCATCCCTTTGCCCGGATAGTTTTTTAATAACCCTGAGAATACCTGATATGTTTTTGGAGCGGTCTTCAAAACATGAGATATGAATAATGTTTTTTTTGTCCCTCCTTGTTTTTGTATCGGAAGGTTTAAATATTTCCGTATCAACAACATTTGGTACAACCATGTAAGCTTTACATTTCAGGCCGTGACTGAGCATGGCTTCCCTGAGGTTATTGCTTACCGTTGTAACCGTGCATGCATTTTTAACAACAATACGCGTTAACAGCTTTCTGAAGTAACCTTTGTAAGTATTGGTTACTGGTAAATATCTCGACCAGTGTTCAGTAATTATATACGGTGTTTTGCAAATTAGTTTGTGGATATAGGCAAGCAATCCATGACGGGTCAGAACATTTACGTGGATAATATCCGGTTTGTCATTAGCCCGTTTTATAATCCTGATCCCCCTGTAATGATACCTTAAGAACCTGTAGGCTTTTTGCATGGAAGAGAGAATTGGGATCTGATGCCCCACAGCCCTGTAATATACCCTGACAGCAAAAACACCATTTTTTGTTTCGCTTACAATTTCATGGTTTTTCTTAAGCTCCCGATCCGAATGTACATATAGTACCGATACCTTGCAATACCCGGCAACAGCCTCTGCGTGCCTTTCAATAAATAATCCTGGCATCGGGTCGTATCTGTGGGGGTACCACCTTGTTAGAAATAAGACATGAATATTGTTATTGAAGGTCATTGGTTGGTTTTGGTATTTTTATAACGCAAAAAATCAGATTTAGTTATGCCTTAATTATTGTGATCATTGAATGAATTCATCGACCAGTTTTATGGAATTATCAAGCCTTGTCTTGCCCTCTCCTGATACTATCCTGTAGTTGAAGTTCCTGGTTTTTAATTCCTTCAGGAAGATATTGAAAAAATATTTGCGCTGGCCAGGATGTTCCCGCTGAGGATCAGGTTCCCAGGGCAGGTCAATATTTGTTAATAAGTAAAGATCATAAACATGGGTCCTGATTTTGTCAAGGATCCAGTCGGGGCAGGTTTTGAAAAAGTGTTCATACCAGATCTTCAATACTATGAACTCCGTATCACAAAAAAGAAGCCCGTTTGCATTTCCCTCCAGTTTCATCTCCCTGTCATACTGCCCTTTTGCAATTTCCAGGATATCATCACTATTATATGGCCTGTGAAGCTTCTCAATATATTCACGGGCATATTCCGATACCCATATCGTATTATAATGCAAAGCAAGTTGCTCTGCTAGTCTAGATTTCCCCGTTGACTCAGGACCGGTGACAGCGATTCGTTTAAGCGGCTTCATGTTCCTTTTTATAGATGCGGTACCATTCAATATATCCCAGGATAGCCAGGATAAGGAATATTGTAAATTGAAGGCTCGTAAAAACAAGGCCTTTATAATAATACAATGGGATCGATATTACATCACCGATAATCCAGATGATCCAGTTTTCAACTCTTTTCAATGCCATCAGCAGCATTGCGACGATAAACAGGGCTGTTGTAAGTGAATCCCATAAAGGGACATTGCTATCGGTATAGTTTTTAAGAACGTAACTCAGGGAAATGAAGAAAAACAGGAAAACAGCAATATTTATCCAGTGATCCTTTTTTTTACAGATAGAAATAGGCCTTTTTTGTTGGCCGCCGGTTTTCCTGGTCCACATGATCCAACCATAAATACTCATGATGAAATACACCCCATTTATACCCATATCGGCATATAGTTTGGCAAAGAAACAGATATAAACATAGATAAGGACACTGATTATTCCAGTTGGATAAACAAGGATACTGGCCTTTTTTGCATACCAGACACTGAGCAGTCCGAAGATCACAGCAACGATTTCAAGCCAGCTACTGTTCAGTATATTCTCTAAGAGTAAACCGAAGAATTCATTCATGCTTATTCGATGGTATTAAGATCGGCATTAACGATTTTGAGAACAAATACGGAATGAGGTAACTCAAATGATTTGCAGATTTCATCAGTTAAAACCTGCATGAGTTGTTTAAATTCCCCAAAAACCTGGGTGCTCATGCCATTGGTTCTGACAACCAGATCATTGTAGTCATTCAATCGGTCGATAAAACCCCGGATAGGTGGAATATATTCTTCTTTCAACGGATAATAACTGATTTCTATTGATGCATTCATGCTCTTATTATTTTTTATTGGTTTGCAAAGTTAACTGCATTGTTGATAAACAAAAATTTTTGTTTTAAATAACAGGGTTACTTATGAGTTTAAATAGTATTAATTTTAAACAAAATTTAAAGTTATGAAGAATCTCCTGGTATTATTTACCCTGGTTGCAGTATTAATATTTGCCTCAGGATGTTTAACGGTAGAAAAAAAAGAATACACTTTTACGATCAATAAAGATAAATCCGGAACGCTTACTATTAAGTTCATCAATATTATCTCAATAATGGATGATGAAACGGATGTGTCGCAGGAGGATTTTAATGATCTGATCTATACCTATTATGAAGGGGGTGAATTCGAAAGTGTTTTTCCAAACGCTCGCCTGGTGAATAAGGTACTTTTCGAAGAAAATGGTCAGTTGTGTGCTGAGGTGAGATTTGAATTTGATGATTACCGTGATGCAAATCTTTATGTGTATTCTAAGAAATCGCCATATATGTACAGTCTTTGTGGTTTTTTGGATGCCGAGTCGTATGAGACTTCCAATGGCGAATTTGGCGGGGAAAACATGCCTGTGGTATTCTGGTCTGAAAAACTCAAAGAGTTGCACCTGACAACCACAATTACCCAACCTGATGAAACTACTGTTGGCTTATTGGACAAGTATAATGATTGGAAGTTGAGTCAATAAATAGGTCGATGAAATTCCGCCTCCCTCTCTTGCCAAGAACTCTGAAATGTATATCATTCTGAGAAGCGGAGCCGAAGAATCTTCTAACTTTAACCGGACAGTATTAAATCCAAATATCAATTCCAAAATATCAAACTATGACCATTATGGTTTGATGCCCTGGGTTTTGGGCATTAGGATTTTGGATCTCGATATTATTTGTTTTTTGGGATTTGTTATTTGGTGCTTTAATTGGTCAGGCTCGTTTAAGTATTAATATAACTCTCTGCTAAAATCTACCACCTCTATTATTATTCTTCAGGCGTTGTAGCAATATTCTTTTAAATTGTTTATCAGCCTCATAGTAAAGCAGTACCTTTTTAGGGGGCAGGACTTCTTTCATTTTATGGTGAAATTCTTTGGCTAGATCAAGTTCCTTCTGGGCCAGAACAAGACGGTCATCAGCAATCTTTTCCGCCTCTTGATCCGAGAGCAAGGCCAGGTCGATGCGATCCGGTGCCTGCTTACCATATTCCTTGTGAAGGCCCTTTTTCTTAAGTTCTATTTCATTGTAAACAGGCCAGAACTGTTGAGCTTCGGTGGTGGTAAGTTTTAACTTGTTTGTAAGGAACGCTATTTTCTGAGCTTCGATTTGTTCTATCTTTTCCTGCAAAACAGGGAAATCCTCCGCATCAAGCTGAGCCATCAAGCCGCTGCCTGATGAAATAAGAAAGACTATCAATAAAAACCTTATTCCCGAAATTGTCAAAGTATTTTTCATCGTATTTATGTTTTGCTTAAAATAATAATTCATTATTTATATCATCTTTTAATAAATAATCAATGATATCTTCATTATAGTTGTTGTTGTTTTTGTTATCCCTTTCATACAATAACTCAAGGTTGTCATCAAAAAGTACAATCTGTTCCCCAGCATCGGTATTCATAATGAGTGCCTGAATAAGCATTTCTTCCTTTATCTCATTAAACATAGAAGAATTTTCATCAAAAACATCATCCCAGGTTAATCCGGCAAGGTCAATCTCAAAATGATCTTCTACCGGCCTGAAAATATAAATTGATGCAACTACAAGTGAAAGAATAAGAGCAGCAGCAGCAGCATAAATGATTTGCTTTCTTACAGGGAATACTCTTGCCTGTGGCTCTATTACTGATATCTTCTGGCTGATCTTACCTGGAAGCTCATCAAAGTATCCATCAGGAACTTCAAAAGGATTCTCTTTGTTTATCTCATTGAAATTAAGGTCTTTCTTTTTACTGTCTGGATGGTTTATGTTTTTCTTATAATTCATCAATTTATTTGATTATGAAATTATACAAAGGTTTAATGTTCAATTACAAATTCCTCAATTTTTTTAACTGCTATATGATAAGAGGCCTTCAATGCCCCAACGGATGTCTGGAATATTTCCGACATGTCTTCATATTTCACATCTTCATAATATTTCATATTAAAAACAGCCCTTTGTTTATCAGGTAGTTTTGATATGGCATACTGCAATTTCTTCTGTATCTCATCGCCTTTAAAATAATTATCATCCTCAAGCGATTCGGTGATTTTGTGTTGATAATCTGAGAATGAAAAAAAGTACCTGTTCTTTTTTTTCTTCAGATGTGATAAAGCCTCATTGGTAGCAATCCTGTAAATCCATGTAAACAATTTTGAGTCACTTCTGAAATTCTTCAGGTTCTTCCAGATCTTTACGAACACCTCCTGAACAAGGTCATCAGTATCCTCATGATTGAGAACAAGTCTCCTGATATGCCAGTAGATCTGCTTTTGATACTTCCTAACCAGGATGCCAAACCCCCTGTTTGAGGTATTGCTGTCAAGGACAAGTTTAATGATTTCACTATCAGCCGGAAAACTCAAAATGAAAGATGATTTGTTTGTTAGATGGCATAAAGCCATTATGGTTTAAAGTTACGTAAAATTATTACTGAAGATAATATTTGGAAGCTGGAAGATAGAAGATAGAAGATAGAAACTAGAAACTAGAGATTATAAAGCGGGAGTGTTCAGAAAAACTGGACAGGTATAACCAACTCAACCACTCAACTAACTCAACCACTCAACAATTAAACCCTCCAACCAACTACCTCATATCAATAACATCCACATCCGGATGTTGTGCCTCTTCAAAGATAAAAAGGGTGTCGCTGAATGCTTGGTCAGGTTCAAAGGTGTCGATATTGTATGAATAAGTTGAACCGTTTTTATCAAAAATAGTAAAGCGTTTTATTATTTTTTCTTCTTTGTCAACTTCAAGCTCAACTTTTGAATAGGTTTTCCCCTCCAGTGGTTTGAGCTCAAGGAGCTCATAGGTGATCCCCTTGCTGTTTATTTCACCAAGGAATTTCGACTTGTATTTTTCGTTATACTTGTTCAGGAGGTTGGAAAGGGTTATCGATTCGTCTTCTTCTTCAACCTCATTCACCATTACTTCGAAATCTTCCGGGAGATAAGTCCATAAAATTTCCCCATTGCAAATAACGATCTGCCCGGCAATGTTCAACCTGTATTTATCACCCTCCACGTAGATTGTTCCTGTTTTGCTCTCATCAATACCGGCCTCTTCATTGAACATCTTATAAACAAAACCAACTTTGAAGTTCTTATAGCCATTGGTTTTGGTAACAACCTGGTCAAGTATTTCAGTTGCTTTTTTATCTTTATCCTGTCCAAAGGCATTCACAAAACAAAGGATTAAAAACAAAGCCAAAAATCTTTTCATTTTATTCTTCTTTATGATCAATATCTTTCAAAAACTGTTCCAAAGCGAATTCGTTGGCAATTTTAACCTCCCGGGCCTTACTTCCCTCGAATGGGCCTACGATTCCTGCTGCTTCAAGCTGGTCGATAATTCTGCCTGCCCTGTTATACCCCAATTTCAATTTTCTTTGAAGTAATGACGTTGAACCCTGCTGGGTTTGAACAATGATCCGGGCAGCATCTTCAAAAAGTTCATCCCTTTCGTTGGGGTCATACTCGCCAACACCATTAGGTTCCTCATCTTCGTATTCGGGTAACTGATAGGCATCAGGATAGGCCCTTTGTGAACCGATATAATCGGTGATCTCTTCTATCTCGGTAGTCTCAATAAATGCACATTGTAATCTTAACAGGTCGCTTCCTGTGGATAATAACATATCACCTCTTCCGATCAGCTGGTCGGCCCCTGATGAATCGAGAATAGTACGGGAATCAACTTTTGAGATTACCCTGTAAGCTATACGGGCTGGGAAGTTAGCTTTAATTGTCCCGGTAATAATATTTACCGAGGGACGCTGTGTGGCTATGATCAGGTGAATACCTATAGCCCTTGCCAGCTGCGCCAGACGGGTAAGGGGATTCTCAATTTCTTTGCCGGCAGTCATGATAAGATCGGCAAATTCATCAACGATTAACACGATATATGGAAGATACCTGTGACCTTCATTCGGATTCAGCTTCCTGGCAATAAACTTTTTATTATACTCTTTCAGGTTCCTTACCTGTGCATCTTTCAGAAGGTCGTAGCGATTGTCCATTTCAATATTCAGGGAGTTCAGTGTTCTGACAACTTCCCTGGTATCGGTGATGATGGCCTCTTCGGAATCGGGCAACTTGGCAAGAAAATGACGTTCAATCTTAGAGAATAAAGTAAGTTCAACCTTTTTCGGATCAACCATTACAAACTTTACCTGCGAAGGATGCTTTTTATAAAGCAAAGAAGCGATCATGGTATTTAATCCTACCGATTTACCCTGACCTGTTGCGCCTGCCATCAGGATATGTGGCATTTTTGTGAGGTCAACAACAAAGGGCTCGTTAGCGATGGTTTTACCAATACCCAGGGGTAATTCCATCCCTGTATTCTGGAACCTGTCGGATGAAAGTATCGATTTTAATGAAACAATCTCAGGGTTGTTGTTAGGAACTTCAATACCAATAGTACCTTTGCCCGGTATCGGGGCAATGATCCTGATACCGAGGGCCGACAGGCTGAGGGCAATGTCATCTTCAAGGTTTTTAATCTTTGATATCCTTATCCCCGGGGCGGGTATGATCTCGTAAAGTGTAACTGCAGGGCCTATAGTGGCCCTGATCTTGTCAATCTTTATCGCATAGTGGTTCAGGGTTTCAACAATGCGGTTTTTGTTTTGTTCGAGTTCATCCTTTTTAACCTTAACCGTATCCCCATTATAATCATCCAATAATTTTAAAGTAGGATATTTATAATGAGGCAGATCCAGCCTGGGATCATAATCTGTTTCAATACCCTGGTGTTTGGTGTCAGGGTTTGTCGGAGAAAGATCCTCAGGAGTTCCTGTTTCGATGGTTAACTCTACATTATCCACAACATCAGATGTTGATGATTGATCTTTACGATCAGGGTTAATCCCGGGGGGTTCCTCAGTATTATCTTTGAAATCAAGTCCTTTTTCTTCTTCAACCGAAAACTCGACGGTGTTGTATTTATCTTCAGATGGAGTTTTCATGTTGTTGCCGGTTACAGGTTCCGGTTCTTTTTCTTTAGGTTTCCGTTTGCGACGTGTGATGAACCCAGGGAAGTTGAAACTAACGATAAGGATGATCAGTAGGATAAAAAACAGCAGGATGCCTGTTCCTATGTCACCAATAATTCCTTCGAGCCATATTGAGCCTTCATAGCCAAACACACCACCTAGAATGGCAAGATCGGTGCTCCTGAAGATAAATCCCAGGGTAACGGAAATCCATAGTATAAAGATAATACAATACTTAATTGTCTTCCAGATTGGCAGGATTGCGATGTTCAAAGCCATTTTAAATCCGAAGATGAATAATAATAAGATCAAGAGAAAAGATGATATTCCGAAGCAGTTTTTTATCAGGATATTTGATATCCAGGCACCCAGGTAACCTGTCCAGTTCTTTATTTCAACGGTTCCTGAGAGATCGGGAAAGACACGCTGGGAGATTTTGTCGTAATCAATCCACCAGGTAAGAAAATAGGAGATGAAGGCAAACAATATATAGATCGAAAACAATATCAGAAAAAATCCCATGATTTTTCTGACTTTTTCACTTTTGATACCGCTTCCACGCCCGGATTGTTTAATCTTTTTTCCGGATTTATTCTTAGTCCTGTTTTGTTTCAGGGTGTTTGATTTTTTTACCATCAATCAGTAAATTGGAATGTAGCAAAAATATAAAAAAGGAATGATTATGTTGAAAATAAAAATCCTCTGTCCATAATGAGAACAGAGGATATTATTTTTTATTTCATGAATCAGCTACATTCCTCCGAAGTTGCTTTTTAATTCATCCTTGGTGGTTTCTTTGTAACCTTCAGGAATTTCAAACTCTTTATTTGAGACCTTGGTTTTTTTAATACTCGTTGCTGTGAATTTCATTGACATACCCTGCATCTCCAATTCATACTCCAGCATGGTGCCTTCGATATCTTTGAACATGGGATTCTGAAACTTATTTGCGGGGGTGACAAGTTCAGTCGAATAATAAACGTTGGATGTAAATTCAACACCCGATTCATTATCCTTTACATTAACAATAACCTGCTTGCATTTATATCCGGCAATCTCTTTGGTTTCACCGGTTTCATCAATGGATGTTTCGAAGTTGTTGAGTTCATCTTCATTCTCTTCAGCAGAAGTCCTGATAGCGAATTTCTGGCCCATCATGTCGAGCAATTCCACGGTGGTTTGATCTTCTGTATTAATAATAGATGATTGTGCACCCATACCCATGTTAATGCTTGTTTTTATCATCGGATCGCTGATATATACAGTTAGCACCTTTGGTAACTGCGATAGCACTGATGCATCGAATGAGCTGTTAGGGTAGCTAATCTTATAGGTTATTATCCCCCTAAATGGTTTTGAACCGGCGTATGACTGATGTCCGGCGAGGATAAACAGCCCTGCCAGAAACAATACGGTGAATAATGATAGTTTTTTCATTGTTTTGAGTTATTTAAGAATTAATTGAATGTATTATTTTACGAGTCGTAACATTTTATTCCACCTGATCTTTCCTCCAAACAGTGGTTTGTCAGGATCGAGAGATAACCATACAAATACAGCTTTGCCAACAATGTGGTCTTCAGGAACAAATCCCCAAACCCTTGAGTCGGCAGAGTTATGACGATTATCTCCCATCATCCAGTAATAATTCATTTTTACCGGGTATTCATTGGTTTCTGTGCCATTGATAAATATCTTCCCGTCTTTAACCTCAACTTCATTGCCTTCATAAGCATGGATGATCCTGTCGTAGAGCACAATATTTGTCGGGTTGAGTTTAAGTATGTCGCCGGCTTTTGGAATATACAGCGGGCCAAAGTTGTCCATATTCCAATTATAGGCTGAATCATGCGGATAGACCCCTGGATCCCACATTCCTTCAGGTTCCATGACCTTCTCAACAGATCTGATATTACTGAACCGTTTAATCCGGCTTACAGCATCATCTGTTAACGTAAGCACATATTCACCGGGGTTACGGGTCATCATTTTTTCAGTGATATTCAAGCGTTCAAGCGCCCGTGGATTGATCTGTGTGCCATCGGTCTTAACCAGGTAGTGGAATTGTTTTATGCCGGGATTATCATTCGGTATGCCGTCAATATATACGACCTGGTTGATGATTTCAAGTGTGTCTCCCGGCAATCCGATACAGCGTTTAATATAGTTTTCCCGTTTGTCAACAGGTCGTGCAGTGATCTCTCCAAAATTACGCTGGTCATTATGTACTCTTTTTCGTCCGTATTCACGTATTAAGGAATAATAGCTGACGTTGCTCTGGAACTTAACAGATAGCGTATCTCCATCGGGATAATTGAAAACAACAGCATCATTACGTTCAATACCTTCAAATCCGGGAAACCTGTAAAACGGAAATTTAATCCATTCAACATATGACTTGGTTTCTTTGGTAAGTGGTAAAGTATGATGCACAAAGGGGAAAGACAGGGGTGTTATTGGAATACGCGGACCATAACTGATCTTGCTTACAAAAAGGAAATCACCTACCAGCAATGATTTTTCCATCGAGGAAGTTGGAATGGTGTAGGCTTCTATCAGGAAGATCCTGATAATGGTTGCAGCAATCACAGCAAAAATTATGGCATCAACCCATTCTCTTACGACAGATTTTTTGCGTTTTGGCCGTTCTGAAGGATCGAGATATTTTTGATTGTCGTTGATTCCGAGATATGGCAGGTAAATAATTGGAAATAATACAGATAATGCCTGTTGTCCTAGCCCGAACTTGTTGAAACATTTCAGCATCTCAACAATCATCAACATATAAACAAAAACGTTGATAAAAGGGATTAACAGGAAAATATACCACCACAGAGGTTTCTTGATTAGCCTCAGCCAGATATAAAGATTGTAAAATGGGATCATACATTTCCATCCGGGTACACCTGCCTTTTCAAATACCCAGTAAGCAAAAATGGTTGGAATGGTAAATGAAAGCGGAATTAAAATAAGTAGATACAACATCTGAATTTGTTTTTACAAATAAACGGCGAAGTTACGAAAGAATTGAAATTTTCATTGTTAAAAATTGTTAAGGCCTGAGAACAGCACAACTTTTCTTCATGTTAACCTGGATATGATGCAGTTAAACATACAATTCAGCAGATGACTTCGTTTTGCTGACTATACAAAGCTATTGATCATTCGTAAAACTTCTAACTTAAATCATCCGATGACTATCGTTATATATTCCGGTTGATTATTCACTATCTGTAACCTTGTACAAATAGATTGAATACTCCACGTCATTATCTAGCATGGTCCTGACTTCCTTTAACAACACAAAAGTGCTATCCAGTGAAACTTTCTCAAAGGGGGTTTTGCCTTCATTGGGGCCGAAATGCGAGTCCCAAACTAAAAGGTCCCCATCTGTCAGGTATAATCCCGGATCTTCCGGATTCGTTATTCCCCAAACTGATGTTTCTTCATTATATGGATCGATACCAGCAAAATGGGCAAATACAGGATCATAATAATATATCTTTTCCGGATCCTCATTTTCGACAGTGTAATTTGCTATTTCCTTAATCAGTTTTTGATTGGGCTCCATCTTTACAGGTAGTTCAAATTTTAAAAAGGGTATTACAATGATGAAGATACCGAGTACGAGAACAATAATGGATTTTAGCCTTTCCTTAATTTTAAATATTTCAAAGAAAAAGGAAACGCCTTCAAGCGCCATAAATGCAATTAGTGGCGTGATCACGGCCATCAGCCTCAACAAACCATAAGCCCCACCAATACCTTTCCACCATGCATAGGAATGGGCCGCTCCAAAGATGATGATCAGCATCAGGATAAGAAGTTTTTCAAGGTTGTATTTTTTCAGTATCAGGGTGGGTTTCTTATATTGATCCCAGACGTATTTAATTAAGCCCAGTAGAAACAGTATGGTTATAATTCTTTCTACGAGGTTCTTGTAATTCCTCACATAATACAATAAACCGCCGCTGCCGTAAATTCCCCTGGCTCCTTTGTAAGGTGTTTGAGTGTATAACCAGAAATAATCCCCATAATATATACCGCCGATAAGACTGTATAATACAATACCTGTCAAAATAAAAGGTAGTGCCAGGTATCTTTTTCTGAAGGCCAGAAATAGTAAAAGTATTGGGAAAAGGAAGATGAGTTCCGTCCTGATTAGGGGAAGGAAGGAAAACAGGATTGTGGCAAAAATGTATTTGTCCTTAACAATTAGATAAAGTGATAGCATGATCATAAAAGCAGCAAAGATCTCCGTTAAACCTGATATGCTTGTAATAAAAAAGATTGGGGCAAATGATACCATGGGTATTGCCAGGAAAGCATATTTATAGTTCATTTTTTTTGCTATCAGGTAAGCAAGATAGGCCGTCAGAAGATTAAGAATGATATTGAAAAGAATGAGACCTTTAAAACCAAATTGGCTGAATGGTGATGTTATCAGGGTAAATAACGGTTTTCCCCAGTGATCAAGTAATAATTCGGGATGTGCGAATGCAAATTTTGAGATCAGGTAATGATTATAACTATCTGCCCCACCATAAACACCCTGTGATGTAAAAAGTAATACCAGGTTAACAAGCAGTACAATAAACAATGTAATCCATGCTATTAATGGTGATGAAATATCCGGATTTTTATTCATGATCTAAAGATTTAGTTAAAACCTTAATATGTTTTGATCAATTTATGTGTAGTCCTGGTATTTATGGTTGCAATGCTGAGTATGTAATTTCCCGGTTCAAGTTCATGCAACTTACCCATACGGCTGCTGAGGTCAATTTGATTAGTCCCTTTTTGCAAACTGATTTTAACCTCCCTTATCAGTTGCCCGGTAATATTATAAAGGTTTATTCCTGCGTAAGTTTGATCTGGGGTTTCAATGGTACAGCTTAGTATATTGGTAAATGGATTAGGGAACACAAGGGTATTCAATTGCTCGGGTTGGTAATTTTCTTCGATGTTTACCTCTCCGCCACCGTTTATGGTTTTAAAGATCGCTCCATCACTCCCGACGATCCAGGCCATGTTTTCACCAATAAATTCAATATCATAAAGATTAGATTCAGAAATTGTATCCAGGTGCCAGAGTGTATCCCCATCGGTTACATAACGAAGTCGTCCGCCGGCGGAAGCTGCCCAGCCAATATTAAAGCTTTTGAAATAAAGATCATAGAAATAATCCTCGGTTTCAAACTGATGTAGTTTCCAGTTCACTCCCCCGTCTGTTGTTGAAAATAATCTGCCAACATTTCCACCTACCCATCCGTTCAATTCATCTATAAAGAATACCGAAGATAATGAGGCATATTCAGGGATCACCAAAGGTGTCCAGTCAAACCCGCCATTGCTGGTATGTAGTATTGTTGAATTATCCCCGACAATCCAGCCCGTATTATCATCAAGAAAAAAGATGGCTCTCAGCAATTCACCGGAGTTATCAAGTTTTGTCCATACTTCCCCACCATTTGCAGTTCTGTAAATTACGCCCTGCGTTCCGATTACAATTCCATTTAGCGAGTCGATAAAATGGATTTGTGTAAAGAGATATTCTTCAGTAACAAATTGCTCATCCCAGGTATAACCACCATCAGGGCTATGATCGATCAACCCCATTGTTTTAAAAATAGTATCAATTACAGTATCCATCCGGCGGGTTCTCCAAAGATTGTTCATGCCGGTGGCCGTAAATCCGGTAATCAGGTTATTATACCCATCGAGGGTATCCGTAAGTTGCCAGCTGGTACCTGCATCCAGTGTGTAACGTATTGTCCTGTCTCCGGCTATCCAGCCTGTTGATGGCTCAATAAACTTGACCCTGTGGAGGTTATCTGTTGTGCCAGAAGATTGTTTGATCCAGTTGGTATCTGATCGGTTGTCTTGAGAAAACAGCATGCCTGGTGCTGCGAATAAACATAAAACTACAATTGTTGTAAATCTCTTCATCATCTATCGGGTCATTTTAATTTCCATGAAAGTGTAATGCCGGGTGTTACCGATGGCTGCACAAAATTATAATTATTAACCGGATTAAGCCTGATTGATAAATCATTGCTTATATCATAGTCGAAAAGGTGGGCATCAACAGCGGCATCTAGTACATTGAGCAGGTACCATACTCCGGTAAGGATATAGGTGAACTCAAGATTACGCCGGTAAAAGTCACGGCCGCTGGATAACTGATCAGCATCATACTTATAAATATACTCATTGTCGATGGGTCGCAGGCTGTCACCCCTGGTTACATAATCATAGGCATCCCTGTATTTTACGTATTCCTGTCGGTTAGTAATGATGAAATACGTGAATATCCCGAAGCCGGCATAAACGATCGGGATCTTCCAGTATTTTTTATTATATGCCTGGCCCAGTCCGGGCAGAACCATTGAATAAACTGTTGCCTTGTGGGGAGAATGCTTAACGAAGATCACAGTATCAGTCGGTTTGATAGTTTTTTTCTGTGCTGAAACACTGGTTGTATGAAAACATGTCATAACCAGTATTAGTATCAGTGCAATAAGCGTGAAGCTAATCCTGAAGCTGAAATACTGAGAAAAATACTTAAAGAGTTTATTGTGAAATCCGTCTGACACCGATCATTAAAATTTTATTAATCACGCAGGATTTCTAATATTCTGCTGAAATCCTCTTCTGAGTCGAATGGAATAACGATATGACCCTTACCCTTATTATTAATTTTTAATCCAATTTCAGCATCAAAGATATTGCTCAGGTCATTTTTCAACTCTACATACACTTCAGGCAGCTCAACAGGGTTCTTCTGTTTTCTTTGCGTAGGGGATTTGGATATTGTATCTTTTATTGTTTCAGGCTCTTTATTTCTGACAATATCTTCCAGTTCCCGCACTGAAAGTTGATCACTGATGATTCTCAGGCAAAGCGCCTTTTGTTTGTTTTCTTCAGGAACGGTAATTATAGCCCTTGCATGCCCCATACTGATTTTGCCATCCTTCAATGCAATCTGGATTTCCGCCGGTAGTTTAAGAAGCCTGAGGTAGTTTGTAATCGTACTCCTGTTTTTCCCAATACGGTCACTAAGCTTTTCATGGGTCAGGTTGCATTCATCAATCAATCTCTGGTAACTTATGGCAATCTCAATAGCATTTAGATTATCGCGGTGAATATTTTCTATCAGCGCCATTTCAAGCATCTGTTCATCATTGGCTACCCTGATATAGCATGGTGCTTCAGAAAGACCTGCAATTTTTGCAGCTTTTAATCTTCGTTCACCTGATATTAACTGGTATTTTTCGTAACCTAGTTTCCTTACTGTGAGGGGCTGAATGATTCCCTGTTCGTTTATTGAGTCGGCGAGTTCCCTGAGCGAGTCCTCATCAAAATTCTTTCTTGGTTGAAAGGGGTTTAACTCTATGTTGTCCAGACTTATATTTGCAATTGCACCAACTACATAATTTCCCGAAATATCCCTGGAAGTTATGTCGGTATCAGGACTTGATAAGATGGCCGCCAGTCCTTTACCCAGTGCCTTTTTTTTATTGCTCATCAGTAATATCTATTTGTTTTTCAGATTGATCTACGATTGTCAGGTTGTTATTCTGAAGGATTTCACGGGCAAGATTCAAGTAGTTGATTGCCCCTGTACTTTCTGCATCATGCATAATGATGGTTTCTCCAAAACTCGGTGCTTCACTTAGTCTTGTATTCCGGTTAATAATAGTTTCAAACACCATTTGCTGGAAATGTGTTTTTACCTCTTCAACCACCTGCCGGGATAACCTGAGCCTGGTATCGAACATGGTTAACAGAATTCCTTCAATATCCAGATCCGGATTTAACCTTGACTGGACAATTTTTATTGTGTTCAGCAATTTGCCTAATCCTTCCAGGGCAAAATATTCGCATTGAACAGGAATGATTACAGAGTCGGCAGCAGTAAGAGCATTCACAGTGATAAGCCCCAGGGATGGCGAGCAATCGACGATGATAAAATCATAATCATCTTTAACTTTATTGGTAACCTTACGCATCATTTTTTCCCTGTTGGGAAGGTTGATTATCTCAATCTCAGCGCCGACAAGGTCAATATGTGCGGGTATCAGGTCTAAAAACGGGGTTTTGGTATTCAGGATAATATCCCTGGGTTCTATATCATCAATAATACACTCATAAATGCTGGTTTTTATATTTTTCGGATCAAACCCAACCCCAGAGGTGGCATTGGCCTGTGGGTCAGCGTCTATAATCAGGGTTTTATATTCCAGTACTGCAAAACTTGCACCCAGATTAATTGATGTTGTCGTTTTTCCTACACCACCTTTTTGATTGGCAATCGCAATGATTTTCCCCATAACTAACTTATAAAAAAGAATTTATATATTAATATGCATATTTCTGACTATTACAAAAGTATAATATTTGACTTGATTTTGGGAAATGGCAAGGCTTAAGTTATTAACCAGCCGGGGTATATTGTTAATAAGTTTTCAGGGCATGCTATTCGTCTTCCCGGTAGCAGCATCAGATAAAGAACCATGGAAATATTATTCTTCTTTTTCTTTTTCGGGTTCTTTTTCTTCTTCTGGTTCTGCTGGTTTTTTAACATCAGCATCCTTGTCGAGATCTTCAAACTCGATGAGTGTGGTTTTGGTTTCTGGAGTGGGAATAGCCTCTGCTTCAGGTTCTTCAGGAATTTCGCCCGTAGTAATGAAGTTTACAACAGTATTCAGACCATTGGTGAATTTTTCAAAATCCTCTTTATAAAGAAAGATTTTGTGTTTTTCGTAAAAAAACTTCCCCTGCTCATTGTTAAACCGTCGTTTGCTTTCAGTGATAGTAAGGTAATACTCATCCGATCTGGTGGCTTTCACATCAAAGAAGTATGTCCTTTTGCCTGCTCTTACTGTCCTGGAAAAAATCTCTTCTCTTTTCGGTTTGTTTTCAGACTCTGCCATTATTCTTGTATATTGATTAATAATTCCTTACTTCCGTTTACGCAAATATATAAATATTATTGAAAAATTGTACATTGAAAATAATTGACATTAATTTCCCTGTATATTTATTTATGGTTTAATTTTGCCACACAAACAAGTATTAACAACTGTTCATTCCAGTTCATGCTAAGCAGACGTCATTTAAGAATCAAAGTATTGCAGAGCCTTTATGCTTTTTATCATTCAGGGAATGATAATCTTGGACTTGGCGAGAAACAAATGTTACGTAGCATTGATAAGTTATACGAACAATACATCCACATTCTTTCGTTTCTTATTACACTGGTTGAATTTGCACGTCAGCGGATTGAGGATGGGAAAAAGAAGTTCATCCCCTCAGAAGAAGATTTGAACCCTAATACAAAATTCATAGAGAATCAGTTTTATAAACAAATTTCCTCAAACAGGGATTTTCTGAAAAAAGAGGAACAGCTGAAAATTAACTGGGTTGAAGAGCAGGGAATGATCCGTAAACTGTATCAGAATTTCAAAGCCAGCAAGCATT
>CAYXUU010000011.1:0-116139 GCA_964468645.1 uncultured Bacteroidales bacterium | reverse complement strand
CGTTGGGGTCGAAGTTTGCGCTACGGATCACCCTGTACTTAACAACAGAACGTTCAGCTAATTCATTCAGTGGTTTGTATTCAGCAACACCTTCCTGGCCACCACTCAGTGGAATGGGAGGATGCAGTGTAATAGCAATATTATTAGCTTCAGCAGGTACCTTAGGAGGATAGATCATATGAGCGATAGCATCATCATCGAGGGTGCCCTGGGGCCCGTCAATAATAGCACGCATCATGAAATCCTGGTATGGCGAGATCATCCAGTCCATTCCACCTGGTTTGGTGTAACTTCTGTAAGCCGTCGGGATCTCTTCATCGATACCGATACCGGCAGTATTGGGAGGATGTCCACCCTGGACCATGGCGAGATAGAAATCCCCATCGGCAACAAAAGCGTTCAATCCTGTGAACTGCATCCATCCTGTATTGGTAACAACAACACCTATGGAGTCGAGCATTGTGCCTGGCATTCCACCTGGTCCGTCGTCATCATAAACAGCAACACCAAAGTCGGTCCCTACGATATTTCCGCCAATCGGGAAGTTATATCCAACAAAGATCTGACCTCCAGAAACAGAACATGGGTAACCGGCCGGTGTGAATTTCACAGCTACCTGGCCGAGGTTTTCCTGCCATACGAACATATTTTCAGCAGTACCGTCGTCATAAACAACCAGGTATGGCCCTGAGGGTAATCCCCATTCTACGAGACATTCGTCGTCGTCATCATTAACAGTTGCAATAACAAACTGTGGAGGATACGGGAACTCATACAGGCAGGTATCAATGGTAATGGTACCACCAGCAGCAACGGTCTGTCCGAATACGGTAACACCCTGGAATCCGGGTTTTGTGAACATCACATCATAGGTTCCGTCATTCACCCTGAGAACATACTCACCATTGTTATCTGTCATGGCTGAGAATACACCGGCAGATACCATAGCGCCTTTAATAGGAAGATCAGTGTTGCAATCCTTAACCTGTCCGGCGAACATACCCGGTGTGGTAACCGTCATGGTATGCTGAATGGTAACTGAAGGAGTACCCGGGTCATTTGAGTTTACATCATGATCCTGAACATAAACACCGGCAGTGTAACCTGCAGCATCGTAAACAAAATCAATTAAGTCGCCTGATCCTGAAGCCAATGAACCCTGTGCAGGGTATATGCTATAGATAAATCCAGTGGGATCATCAAAGTCATATTGCAATACACTTCCCGCCTGTCCGACATTTGTTATGCCAACAACATCGGTCAGTGTTACCATTTCGCCTTCCCATACTGATGCAGCAACAACAGTTGGGTCAACAAAGATAGCAGGGATAAACCAGTCAACACAGGCAGGGCCTGCGGGAGCTGAATTACCTTCCTGGTAAACAGCCTGGACTTCGTAGCAATACGCACCAAAGTCGGGCAGTTGATCATTATATGAAGTTGTTGTAGTGGTACCAATAGGTTGGTTATCCCTTTTAACAACATAATGCAGAAATGTAATATCGTCTGTAACAGCAGCTGTCCACGTAACGAGCACAGTACCCGAAACCATATTTGTGATCTCGGCCCAAATTTCTTCGATCATACCCAATGCTTCACCGGCAACTCTCATGGTAGCAGGAATGGTAATGGTACCTACATTTGGATATGTCGAAACAATAATGTCAGCTGTAACCACTGTTCCTGAAGGTAATCCGGTTGCATCGAAGTTAACACCCGGGTTGTCAGTTCCGCCCATGGGTGCGACAGTTCCTTCATAATAATCCATCGTCAGCCATCCAGTCGGGCCACCACCACCACCGGGTGCCAGTTCATAACCCCACATCAGGTTATTTTGTGCGCAACCACCTATGGTTACAATACCGGTTTCAAAAACACCGGATTGGGTATATAAACCACCTGCGATTCCAGTCCCGACAGGATCGTAAGTAAAGCCTGTTTCAGTTCCTGTAGCCAGGTCGTACTGGCAGACTAAATCACCGGACTGGCTGTAACTCCACAGGTATGGTCCACCATCTGACCATTTATCATAGGCCAGGCCATAAAGGCTACCGTGAGGTCCGCAGGCAAACTCCCCTACATATCCACCGGTAAGGTCGAACTCTACAATGGCAGTTGACCAGTTGTTGGCATACAGGGTATTGTCATCCTGGTTGAAACCTATAGCCCTTACAGGTCCGGGAGCATTGATTGTGCTTACCAGTGTCTGGGTAGCAAAGTCCATTTCCCAGCAGGTATTGGAAGCATTACCACCATACATATATCCGGTACTGGGATCATAGGCAAGGTCTCTTAGTCCGCTTGCACCCGGGATCGTAAACTCACCAACATAGGTGCCGTCAAGTTCATATTTATGAACACCTGTCCCTGACCAGATCGTCCCGTAAATGAATTCGCCGTCAGATTCTGTACCGGCATTGGTTCCTGTAACCGGGAAATCAAACTGATAATCCCATGCATCCCTTGAGGGAGGAGGTCCTTCAATATTCTGTACTGTCGGGCTGTAATCTGCTGAAGGATCAGGTCTTTGGGCGCGTAATTCTTCACTTACCACCCTATGGAATGATCCATCACCGTCGTCAGTATATACAATTTCTGAGTACCACCATAACCAACCGCAGCCTGTGTTCAGGATGCTGAGAACAGTTTCGTAATATTCGTTTGGATTAACGGTAACATCATACAACAGTGGATTGATATTAATATCAGGCTTTGTCAGTGTCCAATCGTAATATAATGTGCCACCAGCGGGAATTGTAAGTGTATTTGTGTCGGGGAAATATCCTGGTTTGAAACAGGAGAAAATATGTTCACCGGAATACATTCCAGCGAGAATATAATATCCGTCATGGCCGGTAGTATCAGCAAACTGCGGAAATTCCACAGCATATACCACTGCCTGCCAGACAGGCAAACCGTCACAATTAACAACATATCCTTCCAGGTTACCGGGAGGATCGAATGGTTCAAAATAAAACCTCATGTTTGAATAGTATTCCCTGGTATATGATGGGGTGGTCAAAGGTGGGGCACCATCGGTGTACCTGTATTTCACCCTGTAATTCGGGTATCCTGCTGATGTTTTCCTGTTTTGGTAATAATTGGAATAGGAGCAATAGGATGGCATCTGTCCCCAGGAATACTGGACAATCAGGTTATCGACACCATTGTATGGAAAATCGGAAATGTCGATTTGTTGCCATCCAAGCGTCCGGCTTGGATCATAATTGGGGTGTGTAAAGACGACAGAACCAGCTGATTCATCTTCCCATTGTCCGTTATTTGGTAAAACACCAACACTGGTTGGTATTATTTTCACTTCAAAATTAGGAAGCAGGTAATCATCAGATGTAGGAGTAACTCTAAGAAAATCATTTGCCAGTTCTGTGATGATCATGGTACCACCAAGATCAGAAGCAAGATATAACTGCTGGCTTTTATTTGATTTGTAATAGTTATAAAATGGCCAGTAATAAGTAGGATAGCCAGTGCCTAAACCACCGGTACCTATTTCAACAAATGACTCGCCATAAAGGGCAAAACAGTAATCATTGTACTCCCCGAATACAGTTGAATTTGGTGTATAGGTTGGTGCACCTAAACCAAATCCGCCACCAGGATTTTGCCAGGCGGCTTCATTTTCGAAAACACTGTTTTCGTAAGTCCAGAACCACTGGCCATACGACAGGTAATCGTTGGCTGCCTGTACAGAAACCCAGTAATGTCCTTCCGTGAGAGTTAACGGGGATGATAAGGCAATTGTAAAACTGCCGCCAACATCGACACAACCTATATTGGTGTAAGTCTGAAATGCTGTAGCAGCAGGTAGTCCACCGTTATCATTATAAAAATAAACATTAACCAGATCAAAGGCAGTTCCCTGATTAGATCCGATTACATACACATCTTCGATTTCCCATTCCTGACCTGTACCAACGATAAAATCGTCAGCTGCCTGACAGGAGTATGTGGGAAAAGAAGCACTGAAGTCCTGTGATGGTCGGGATGTAGTTCCCGCATCGAGTTGTTCCCAGAGGGCATGGTATTCTCGCTGGGCATTGTTATTCTTACCCGGAGGACCACTCGCCTGAATCTGAGCAAACAGCACAGTAGATGATAACAGTAATACCATCACTGTTGCTAAGAATCGTGAAAAGTTTTTCATAATTGTTGAGATTTGGTTTTTAAAAAGTGTTTTTTAAAATATGTTGAAAATGATTAATAATACCTTAATCAATTTATTGGTCTATTTCAATCCACTTTCCCATTGATGACTCTGGAAACCTCGTAGTTTAATCTATGTTGCATAATGCATTCAGTCCGATAAATGATATCGGTTCATTACTTAGTCCTGTTAATCTGGCATACGGTCCTGATAAGGTGCCTGAATCATCATTCCCCTTCTCTTTCCGGTCTCTCTTACCCCTCAAACTTGTTAAGATTTATCATAATGCAAAACCTTGTACATAATAAATTATCAGAAGGTTACACAATTGATTGTTTAATTATTTGATTAGTCTGAGATGTTTAAATGAACTTCTGTATAAAAATTTAATCCGCCAAAGTAATAATTATTTCTTTAACAAGACAAAATCGACTGTGAAATCGTTGCATGAGCAGTTAAAATATATCGTGTTTGAAATGATTCCAAATTCCGGTTACCGTTTTTATTGCAAAAGCGAGAAGAAAAACTATTATATTATTATCGGTTTGCAAAACGGTAATTTATTAATTGCTAATTTTGGCTGCTTTCGGAATTCTTAAATCTGTGGGGAAAAATTCTGAAATTATGATACTAATTACCTGATGAAGGTATTTACCAATGAACAGACTTAAACGAACAAATAGTAAACTGATATCATGGGCCATATTGCTTACCCTGGTATTGATCTGGGGCAGTTCTTTTATTCTGATAAAAAAGGGCCTGGGGATATTTTCCAATGCTGAAGTAGGTGCTCTCAGGATAGTACTATCGTTTTTGTTTTTGTTGCCACCCGCGATTAATTCTTTAAAAAAAGTTAAGAAGAAAGAATGGATGTCCCTTTTCTTTGTTGGTATTATTGGAAGTGGGGCACCTGCTTTTTTGTTTGCAAAAGCACAGACCGGGATAGAAAGCAATCTGGCAGGCATTCTTAACTCTCTTACCCCGCTTTTCACATTAATCATAGGTGTTTCATTTTTCACTTTAAAAACAAGATGGTTCAACATACTCGGAGTATTTCTTGGATTGATGGGGGCAGTTGGTTTATTAAGTGTAAGCGGAGGTAAAACGCTGGAGTTTAATCTCAGCTATGCTGCCTATGTCATTATTGCTACCATATGTTATGCTACAAACGTTAATGTGCTGAAGAAATATCTTCAACGACTTGATGCTGTCTCCATAACCTCGATATCCTTCTTTCTTATCGGATTGCCCGTAATGCTGTATTTGATTTTGTTTACAGATTTTACAACACAACTTACTGCCGATAAGGATGCACTTGAAGGGCTTGGTTATATTGCTATTCTTGCTGTATTCGGAACAGTACTGGCATTGATAGGATTTAATTACCTGATAAAAATCTCCAGTCCCATTTTTGCAGCTTCTGTAACTTATATGATTCCCATTGTTGCCGTAATTTGGGGGATTGTTGACGGAGAAAAATTTGATGCAATATATTTTGTTTGGATTTTCTTGATCCTTGTTGGGGTATTCCTGGTAAATCTTAATTACCGGACCAGGCTATTTGCGGGGCTGTTTAAGAGAAAGGACAAAATACAGACTGCAAACCGGTGAAAATTAGTCAACTTAATTTCTAAAACAGGCAATCCCTGACGGGGATATTATTTCTTTTTTCAATCTAACATTCTACATACAGTGTGCACCTATGGAGTACCCAGAAATGCGGGCCTTTGTACTTATTGTTGACGAAGTGGAATCCTTATTTAAACCCTGACCTCATAGAGATAACCTGTTAATAGCAAATAAATTTGGAATTTAACATACCTTGATTAAAAACACATTACAAGTGTGTTATTGATAGCGAAGCCGCAGGGTGAAGCCCGAGTCAATTTTTTTTGTTGTTTTGCAAAGCTTAAATATTATAATTGCATATTATTCGTTTAGTAGATAATTTTGAAAATAAAACTATGAAGAAGCTGATATTAATACTTTTTGTTTTTGCCATTGCAGGATGCAAGTCAACCGAAATTACCACACAAGAAACCACGCGGACGCAACCGCAAAATTTAACAGTTCCCGTAAGTGTTCTTCAAAAAGGCCAGGGGCTGACAGGTGAGGAGCTAAGAACTATCTATGCTTATGCCCTTGACATGTCAACTATTTTATGCCAGCGTTTTGGGTATGAAGTTACTTTAGCGGTGAATGCTGAAGCTAACAAGGAAAAAATAGCAGAACTGGATCCTAAGATCGAAGAATTACAGATGGAGATCGATAGATACCTGGATACCGATAAACGCAGGATAGAAGCTTATCAGGAGTCCATGCGTACTGAAATGGTAAATTGCAAGTATGTACAGGGGGAGTGGCAGTAGGGAGTAAGCTGTCCTTCAATCGCGGAGCACCTTCGTAAATCGTGAAGCCGTGAATTCATGAAATCAAAAGAAAAAAACACCCACTCCGGCGGGATTTCCCGATTTAATGATTTCACGATATTTGATTTAAGATCTATTTATAGATTTTTGAGTTAAACTTTCAAGTTTGAAGTTCAGTTTACCAGATCAACAACTTCAAACTTCAAACTTCAAACTTCGGACTTCGGACTTCGGACTCAAAACTCAAAACCGAAAAAAACCAACTTTTTTTACCCGCATCCTTGTACTATAAAATTATATGCTTATCTTTGCACCTCCAAAAATTTCAGGGAAATAAATCGGAGTAAAAGAAATGTATGCAATTGTTGATATAGCAGGCCAACAATTTAAGGTTGAGAAAGGGCAGAAGATTTTTGTCCATCGTCTTGAAGAAAATGAAGGCGACCGCGTTGAATTCGACGGGGTAATGCTTATAGACCATGATGGTAAAGTTATTGTCGGACAACCGGTCATTAAAGGTGCCATGGTTTCCGGGAAAATACTAGAACATATTAAAGGCGACAAGGTTCTTGTATTCAAGAAGAAAAGAAGAAAAGGATATAAAAAACTCAATGGCCATCGTCAGTATTTAAGTCAGATTGAGATAGAGGAAATTATTGCCAGCGGAGCTAAGAAGACGGTAAAAGAAAAAGCAACTGTGCCTGTAAAGGAAACCAAAAAGCCGAAAGCAGGAGTTGCTGTAAAAAAGGAAACAGCAAAGAAACCTGCTGCAGTGAAAAAGGAAGTTGCTAAACCAAAGACTGCTGCTAAACCAAAGACTGCTTCTAAACCCAAAGCAGAAGCTAAAGTTGATACTGAAAAAATAGCAACTGATAAGCCTGAAGCAGCAGAAAAAGCTAAAACAGCGGAAAAGCCAAAAGCGGCTGCTAAACCAAAGGCTACTGCGAAACCAAAGGCAACGGCAAAGCCAAAAACAACGGCAAAGAAAAAAGATGAATCGAAAGATCCTGAAGAAAAAAAATCAGATAAGTAAAACCTTAAAAATATACAACCATGGCTCATAAAAAAGGTGCTGGTAGTTCAAATAATGGTCGTGAATCGGAAAGCAAACGATTGGGTGTTAAGATATTTGGCGGCCAGTTTGCAAAAGCAGGAAACATTATCATCCGCCAGCGTGGTACAAGGCATAATCCAGGCCAAAACGTAGGGATTGGTAAAGATCATACGCTTTTCGCCCTGTCGGACGGCACGGTTGAATTTACAAAAAGAAAAGGTAATAAATCATATGTATCTGTATTACCTGAAGAAAAGGACGCTAACTAACAAATTCAATCAAAATATTCTTTTACAATAATCCCGGGTAATGCCGGGATTTTTTGTTTTATTTTTGCAAAAAACTCATCATGCTTCAGACGAATTATATCAGGGAAAATTTAAAAAGGGTCATCGATCGCCTGGCGATCAAGAATTTTAAGAATACGGAAATCATTAAGCGAGTTATACACTTGGATGATAAAAGGAGAGAAACCAAAAAATCACTTGACGATGGTCTGGCCCAATCAAAAAAACTGGCAAAGGAAATAGGAATATTATTTAAGAATGGTAAGGCAGATGAAGCTAATATTATAAAACAACAAACAGCGGAACTAAAGATAAAAACACGGGAGTTATCTGACTTACTGGATAGCATCACCGGGGAAATGAATTCGTTGTTACTCGAAATACCCAACCTGCCGCATGATTCGGTGCCGACGGGAACAACACCAGAAGATAATGAAATTATTGCCGAGGAGGGTACCATTGCTGATATGCCTGATTCTTTTTTACCACACTGGGAACTTGCTTCAAAATATCGGATCATCGATTTTAACCTTGGGAGTAAAGTAACCGGCGCTGGATTTCCGTTTTACAGGGGAAAGGGTGCAAAATTGCAACGTGCGCTGATCAGTTTCTTTCTTGATGAAGCCACATCAGCCGGATATGAAGAATACCTCCCTCCGCTGTTCGTTAACGAAGCCTCAGCTTATGGAACCGGACAGTTGCCTGATAAAGAAGGCCAGATGTATCATATTACGGAAGACCGCTTATATCCGATACCTACCGCCGAGGTTCCAATTACAAATATATACAGGGATACCCTGCTGAATTATGATGAATTGCCGATAAGGAACGTAGCCTATTCAAGTTGTTTCAGGCGTGAAGCAGGATCCTATGGAAGTCATGTCAGGGGACTCAACAGGCTGCACCAGTTCGATAAAGTGGAGATTGTGCAGATTCAGCACCCTGAAAAATCCTATGAATCCCTCGAAGAGATGCGTGAACATGTTTCCGGGTTATTGAAAAAACTTGAATTGCCATTCAGGATACTCAGACTATGCGGAGGTGACCTAAGCTTCACCTCAGCTATAACCTACGACTTTGAAGTTTATTCAGCAGCTCAGAAGAAATGGCTTGAAGTGAGTTCTGTCAGTAACTTTGAGAGTTTCCAGGCAAACCGCATGAAGCTCAGGTATAAAGATAAATCTGGAAAGAACCATATTGCCCATACCCTGAATGGCAGTGCACTTGCATTGCCCAGGATTATGGCTGCGCTGCTTGAGAATAATCAGACCGAAACAGGAATTAACATACCATCAATTCTTATTCCTTATACAGGATTTAATACCATAGAGTAATGAAGATAATCAGAGGATTTGCATTTATCACGGCTGTCGTTTTCTTGATCACATCATGTACGATGTCTAAAACCAGGAAAGAATTTATGGAAACTACCGACAGCCTGTTAACTGTTGTTTACCAGGCTTCTAAGCGCCTGAATAAAATTGATCTTGTAAAACTCGACAGCATTAATAATGCTTATAACAAATATAAAATCCTGCTTGAAGAAAAGGAAATCCTTAATGATACTCTTGGCTTCTATTTTAAAGAACTTGGCAAAAACCTTGAAGTGGGAATGAAAAACTTTCGGGAGGTTGAAACCCAGATAGCATTTTCAACAGAAGACCTGGATAAGTTAAAACTTAAAATCAGGAAAAAAAATGATACGGATGAATTTATTGACCGGTATTTATACTATGCCTCAACAGCTGTTGAAGCTATTGATATCCGTTCAGGTCATGTTTCAACGTTCCTGAAAAATCAAATGAATACTTTTAAAATTCTTGTACCACATATTGAAAAGGAACTTTCAGGCGTTAATCAATAGATTTTCTTATCATCTGTGATTTATGAGATATCTCTTAAAGATAATACTGTTTATCATCCCTGTTCTTGCATCCGCTAATTTACTGGGTCAGAATGATAAGAATATCAGGACCACTCCTCAGCAGCAGGAAGTGAACCAGGCCCATAGCCTTGCTTTCGATTACTACAGAAATAAAGAGTATGATAAAGCTATCGTATATTTCGAGAAACTATATAAGCAGACAGGATCAGATAATTATTATGCCTTCCTCCTGAACTGCATGGTTGAGCTTCAACAATATGATGAAGCGGAGAAACTTATAAGGAAACAGCAGAAGAAACGCCCTGGTTACTATAAGTATTATATTGATCTTGGATATGTCCTTACCCTCCAGAACAAAGAGAATAAAGCCCAGAAACAATATGATAAAGTTTTTGATAACCTGCCGCCAAATCAACCACTGATTTCCCAGATTTCAAATGCGTTTCTTTATCGACGACAAACAGCGCTTGCCATCTTAACCCTAGAAAAGGGGCAGGGGATCCTGGGTAATGATAAAATCTTTAAGATGGACCTGGCAAACATCTATTATAGTACAGGTAACTATGACCTGATGATCAGTGCTTATCTCGATTTCCTTGAGTATGATTACAGTGCCATACCAAGAATTCAAAACCGCCTGCAAATGATCATCAATACGGGTACGGGTGGTGAGATCAGGGATGCGTTGAAAACAGAACTGTTAAAAAGAACTCAGAAAAACCCCGATTCAAGGGTTTTTCCAGAGATGTTGCTTTGGCTTTCTATCCAGCAAAAGGATTTTGAGTTTGCCCTGATACAGGCGAAAGCCATCGACAGGAGATTTGATAAAACCGGAATACAGGTATATCAGCTGGCACAGCTAAGCCTGGCAAATTTTAATTATGATGTTGCTATTGAAGCCTATGGTTATATCATAAAAAATGCGATTGACAGGTCAGCGTTTTTAATACCAAGCGAAATAGGCATCTTGAAAGCCAAATTTGAAAAACTTGTCAATACGAGCTCTTATACGCTCAAAGATATTGAACGTATTGACAGGGATTACAAGCATACTTTTGAGAAACTGGGCAAAAATGCGGCCACCATCCTTCTTCTACGAAACCAGGCACATATAAAAGCATTCTATCTTGATGAACTTGAGACGGCTTCACAAATACTTCTGGATGCTATTGAAATTCCTGGTGCTTCAAGAGAGGATATTGCAATATGTAAACTTGAACTGGCTGATATTTATCTTTTCAGCGATGAAGTTTGGGATGCCATATTACTTTATTCACAGGTTGACAAGGATTTGAAGAATGACCCCATAGGCCATGAAGCAAGATTCAGAATAGCAAGACTCTACTACTTTGTTGGTGAGTTTGTTTGGGCGAAAATGAAACTGGATATTTTGAAAGCTGCTACCTCCAAGCTTATTGCAAACGATGCCATGGACTTATCGTTATTAATCAGTGATAATATAAACATGGATAGCACCACAGCAGAGTTATCCATTTATGCAAGGGCCGATCTGTTGAGCTACCAGAATAAGAATGATCTGGCCCTTCATATACTGGACTCACTGATGGATTTTTATGCCTATCACTCCATCTTTGATGAAGCATTATACAAGATGGCTGATATTAACATTAAACTTGGCAATTATCAAATTGCTGATAGCCTTCTTAATGAAGTGTGCTACAGGTATCCATTTGATATTCTCGGTGATGATGCATTATTCAGGAGAGCTGAATTAAATGAGAACTTCCTTGACAATTCTGAGAAAGCCATGGAATTATACCAGCAATTGCTGGTGGATTATCCCGGAAGTGTTTTGAGCATTGAGGCCAGGAACAGGTTCAGGGCCCTACGAGGGGATTTGATAAACTAATCCATGGGGTTGAAATAATTGGGAAAATTCCAAATAACAAATGACAAATCCCAAATAAATTCCAATATTCAAATTCGAATGACCAAAACAACTTGCGATTAAGGGTTTGGAGTTTTTGTTATTGATTATTGTTATTTATTTGTTATTTGATGCTTGAGATTTGTTATTTATTATTTTTGACTAATGATTGTACGTCCTAAAAAATCCCTGGGTCAGCATTTTCTCAGGGATGAAAATATTGCTAAAAAGATCATTGGTTGTATTTCTGATGAACCTGTCAATATCCTGGAGATTGGCCCCGGAACCGGAGTGCTTTCAAAGTATTTATTCGCAAATAAAAACCTGAATGTCAGGCTGGTTGAAACTGATAAAGAAGCTGTTGATTATTTGCTGGAACACTATCCGCAGGAAAAGGATAATATCTTTCATGACGATTTCCTTGCTTCAGATGCAGGAAAGTTTTTCAATGAGAATTATACCGTCATCGGAAACTTCCCATACAATATATCGAGTCAGATTTTTTTTAAGGTCCTCAGCCACAGGAACCAGGTTTCAGAGGTTGTTTGTATGATACAGAAGGAAGTTGCGGAGCGGATTTCATCACCACCAGGAAATAAATCCTATGGTATCTTAAGCGTATTGCTGCAATCATATTATGATATTGAGTATTTGTTTACTGTAAGTGAGCATGTCTTTATACCTCCCCCCAGGGTAAAATCTGCCGTGATCAGGTTGAGAAGGAATAATATAGGTCAGCTTGCCTGTAATGAGGCGTTCTTTTTCAGGCTTGTTAAAGCAGGTTTTAATCAGCGCAGAAAAACTTTAAGGAATGCGTTAAAGCCCATTATGTCCACTCAGATCCCGGATCATGAGTTGTTGTCGAGAAGGGCGGAACAACTGACTGTTGATGAATTTGTTGAATTGACAAAAATTGTTGATGGTTGAAAGGGGAGCGTAAAGAGTTCGAAGTTGGTTGTTTAAAACCTTTCAGAATATGACGCATGATTTTCCGGAAGGGTTTAGAGTTCTGAGTTTTGAGTTCTGTGTTCTGGGTTGGGTCAGGGCTATAGACCTGAAGTTACCAGTTTGAAGTTACCAGTTTGAAGTTGGGTATTTTGTATCGCGCAAAACGTAGAACCTGATTTTGCACACTTGCCCTTCGGCTTCGCTCTGGGTGATTTATAAACCGGATTTATTGATTAGGTCTCGACCCGCGTTTGTTGACCATTTCAGATCGAGCGGAGTTGAAATCGTGAAATCGGGAATTCAAAATGATCAGAATTCCGTAACGATACCACCCGTTAATCTCAACAATTCGGTGTGCGTATCGATAAGCTGAAAGGTCACTTCGAGTTTTGTAAGGGCAGCCTTCAGATAAACCAGTTGCACATCACGGTAGTTGAAGGAGTTTATAGCTCCGGACCTGAATTTTTCACCGGAGATTTCCAGGTTGAGCTGGGCACTTTCCACACTGACCAGGGTAACGTTAAACAACTGTTGCTTGATATCATAAAGTTCATAATAGTTTATAAGCTGATTGGTCAGGCTGTGTTCCATTTCTGCAATACTTAAATTGCCAATGATCTCATCGATTTTTGCATTCTGAACAGCTGTTTTAACCCGGCCACCATTCCACAGGTTATAACTCAGGGAGAAGTTGGCGTAGTAGTCAAAATTATAACTGTAGGATGCATCATTACCCACATATCTGGTTCTGTTATTAGAATGATCGGCACCGGCATTTACAGTAAGAGAGGGATAGAATGCACTTTTCTGAAAACCGGTTTCCTTCCTGAGGATCTCCTGGTTGATATACTGGTTTCTCAGTGTTTTATTGCTTGAAAGCATCTTATCAATCAGGTCGTTTAGATCGTAGTTAATGATGTCGAACACAAACGGATCTGTCAGTTCGTAATAAATATTATCTTTTTCCCCAAGTAGCAACCTGAAATTGAGCCATGCGTTTTTCAGGTTTAACTCCTGAACAAGATAATTGGATGAATCACTGAGATATGCATCCTTCGATTGAAGCACATCGTAGGTTACTGCACTGCCAATCTCTTTTTTTGTCATGGTATAATTATACCTGTCGCGGGATAACTTCATTAGTTCCTGCAACACATCGCTCTTTTCCTGCTCCAGCAGGATCATATAATAGGCCAGGATAATCCCCTGTATTGTATTCTCAACAACAACACCGGCATTACCTTCGGAAAATTGTTCGAGCAATTCAAATTGGTCTTTGGTGATATTAACAGACATACCATCGAATAATACCCAGTTCAGATTCAGATAGGGGCTAAGGTTATTTGAATAATATTTATTTCTGCCATCCGTATTTGATGGCATATCATCATACCTGTTCCGCTGACTGGCACCAAGTGTAAGCACCGGGTATCTTCCGGCCATTCCCCAGGTATTATTGTTTTCTGCTATTTCAACGTTCATGTTTGAAATCCTGATCTGGTAATTGTTTTCCAGTCCTTTCCTGATGGCATCTTCCAGACTGAGGGGTACCTGGGCAGTCGTGTTGATTGCCGGCAGCATAAAAATAACAAGTAAAACAGGAACTATATATTTATTAAATTGCATTTTGATTATACCTCTTATTATATGTAGTCATTAATCGATTTTTCTTTTATTAAATATTATTGCGGGCTCAACTTCCGTACGGGTGGGTTTTGGATCTTTCATTTCCGGTTTCCATATGATGCGGTATAAATATGTTGACCACACCCTGATATCATTTAAAACAATAATTATAACCGGGAATAGCATGAGTATAAATCCTGTGCCGAACAGCACTCCGAATGCCAGGGCTACTGCCATAGGTATCAGAAACTGCGCCTGAAAACTCGTTTCCAGAATAATGGGATAAAGACCTGCAAATGTGGTTATGGTAGTAAGTACAATAGGCCTGAACCTTGCCAGCCCGGCTTCAAATGCAGCTTCAGGCACGTTTTTCCCTTCTACCAGAAATGAGTTATACTTCGACAGAAATACCACGGCATCATTAACAATAACACCGGATAAAGCAACCATTCCCCAGGCACTCAGCATTGATACCGGAATACCTTCAATTCCATGCCCCCATACCGATCCCATCCAGCCAAGTGGGATCATCAATAATATGATTAATCCCTGAGTAAACGATTTAAAATGGATCATGATTATAAGCACCATAATTGCAAAAGCGATGGAGAAATATTTAAAAAGTTCGGCTGTGGCTTCATTACTTGATCTTTGTTGACCCTGGTATTCAACACTAATGCCGGGATATTTGGCCTGTATCCGGGGAACAACATCTGATTTAATTTTCTCCAGTATGGGTGGTACTGATTCATAAGGATCAACGAGGTCGGCATCAATGCGCATTTCCCTGAATCCGTTATATCTATTAATATTGACGGGCCCACGCTTTATTTTATAAGTTGCAAGTTCCGATAATGGATATTCTCCACCATCAGGAGTCTTTATCTTCATCGATTCAAGTTGCCCGATGGATATTCTGTCCTTTTTTGGATAACGTACCCATACCCTGACCTCATCTTTGCCAACCTGCAACCTTTGTGCCTGTCCACCGTAAAATCCCTGTCGCACCTGTTTAGAAACCTCATTCCTGTCGAGGCCAAGAAAATATGCCCTGGGTTTTAACTCCAGTCTCACTTCCCTTTTGCCCATGGCATTGGTATTGGTTACATCTTTCAGTGATTCAATACGTTTCAGTTCTTCAAGCATAAAATCCCTGGCAAGTTCCAATTCATCAAAGTTTTTACCCAGCAGGCTTATTGAAACAGGAACACCCCATCGATTTTGACCTCCAACAGTTAATTTCTCTGCTTCAGGTATTTCACCTATTTCTTCCTGGATACGATTAGCGATTGCATAACCGGAAATGGGACTGCCTTCCATATTCCTCAGTTGTACAAAGATATTGCCGGCATGCGCTCCGTTTTCCTGTCCGTTAAATGCATTGCCAATTCCGAGATAGGTATATTCAATGAAAGTATTGGTATCGCTGAATTTATCCATCATTTCTTCATTAACTGTCCAGGCTGCTTCCTCGAGGCGTTCGAGATATCTCATGGTCTTTTTTTCACCCTCACCAGGTTTGAAGGCTATGTCAATATTAAAGAAATCGAATTGGATTACCGGAAAAAATGTTGACTTGATGATCCCTCCGCCAAATAATCCGTATGTTATTAAGATTAAGGCAACAGGAGTAACAACAAATATCCATTTCCATTTAATTGTAAACTTTAAAACCTTTGCATAAAACCTGTACCTCATATAATTGACGACTCTGTCGAGTCCTTCCCTGATGGGTTTGCCCCAGCCCTGTTTTGATTTCGGACGAAGGATTAACGGGCTACCAACATGGGCAGGTAATACAAAGAAGGCTTCAAAAAGGGAGAAAAATAAACTGAAAATAACCACAAATGCCATTTCGAACATCATTTCCATCCTGCCTTCAAGAAACAGCAGGGGAGTAAATGCAACAATGGTTGTTGTTACAGAAGTGGCCACTGCCGGAAGCACTTCCATGGTCCCATCTATTGCTGCTCTCCTGGGGCTTTTTCCCTTCTCAAAATGGGTGTAGATATTTTCTGCAATCACGATTCCGTCATCAACGAGGATACCTACAACCAGGATCATCCCGAAAAGAGATATCATATTTATTGTAATACCATAGATTGACCCTATGATAAACATTGCAAGAAAAGATGCCGGAATGCCGAATGCCACCCAGAATGATAATCTGAGGCTCAGGAATAATCCCAGGGTGATCAATACAAGCAGGAGACCTATTCCCCCATTCCTGTAAAGCAGGTCCAGCCTGGCATTGAGTAACTCATGGAAGTTGAAGGTGATCTTTAATTCAACACCATTGTGTGTTTTATTAAAGTCTTCAGCATATTCAGTGATATAATCAGTGATTTCTACCAGGTCTTCTTCGGCAAGTTTGCTTACTGTGAAGGTTATGTTCCTTTTGCCGTTCATATAGGAGGCATTGGGTACATCTGCGAATTTCATCTTTACATCGGCAACATCCCTAATCCTTATCAGGCTTCCGTCGTCATCAGCACGGACAATGATCTCGCCGATAATATCAGGATCGACAGAACGGGCTCTTGACCGGATCAGCACCTCTTCCTTCTCGCTGCGTATCATTCCTGCTGAAACATCCCTGTTGTTCAGGGCAATGGCACGGGCAATTTCGTCGAAAGTGATATTATACCGTAGCAGATCTTCTTCGGTTGCTTCTACTGAGATTTCCAGGGCAGGATAACCTGTGACCATAACCTGCGACATCACTCCTGAATTCAGGAAATCATATTCTATTTCATCGGCAAGGTGTTTAAGCGTCATCAGGTCAACTTCACCGCTTAATCCCACAAACATCGCCCTGGTATTAGCACGTTGTTTGAAAACAATGGGTTTTTCGGCATCCACCGGGAAGGAGCTGATGCCATCAACAGAATTTTTAATTTCCATCAGGGTTTCGTCAATGTCGTATTCCCCTGTGGTTGTTATAATAACGGAAGAAAAATTCTCGGAGGAGGTTGAGTTTACTTCTTTAATCCCGACAATTCCCCTGATCGCTTCTTCTATCCTTACTGTAATACCTTCCTCCATTTCCTTGGGTGAGGCCCCGGGATAAAAAACATTAACCATGATCTGTGTGGAACTCCGTTCAGGAAAAAAGGATTTTTTCATTGAAAGCAGGCCGGCAATTCCGCCAATCATGATCACTGCAATCATCATGTTTGCGTAAAAGGGGTATTTTACAAATGTGGTAACCAGTTTTCTCATGAGATTGATGTTTAGTGTTCAGTGTCTGATCCGGAAGGTATTATTTCAACCCTCGTTCTTTCAGGAATGTTAATCAATGGTTCAACTACGATCTCCAACCCTTCCTCCAAACCTGAAAAATAGAGTGTTTCATCACTGATTTTATGTATAGTGATCGTTTCCTTATATAGTTGTCCATCCCTGATAATAAAAACTTCGTTATTGTTAAAAACAGCGTTTCTTGGTATTTTCATAACATCCTTCAGGGTTCTGCCAATGAATGAGGCCAGAAGATATTGTCCTTCATAAAGGGGGTGCTGCATGGAAGGTTTAACTGTTATAAAAACACTGACCGACTGGGTTGCCGGATCAACAAAATCTGCTTCACGAATTACCTTACCTTTCCAATGATTATTCCTGTCTTCAGAATAAATCGTGACATCATCCCCGGTTTTGATCCATTTAACATCTTCTACTTCCACAGGTACTTCCAGTTCCAGTTTATCGGTACGTATGATTCTTGCTACCCTGCTTCCGGGGCTGGCAATGGAACCAACTTCAAGATAAACATTTGTAAAACTACCTCTGAAAGGGGCATGTATATGATATTTCTGCAATCTGATCTCAGCACTCATAATAGTGAAGTAATCGGTGAGAATGTTCCTGCTTGCTATAAATGTCTTCTCCTGGTCACTCATAACTTCAGGAAGCTCAGGTAGCGGTTTGTTGATATCGATAGAATTAAAGAAGTTGAACCAATGATCATAATTCTGGTTATAATCAATTTTGATATCAGGCAGGGCATTCGCAATAATATTGAGAAATTTGCTTTTGCTGGCTTTAAGGGAATAAACAGTCTCCTGGTCGAAGACTTTGAAAAGCAAATCCCCGGAATTAAAATTTTGCCCTTTTTTAAGTGGGAGCTTTCCGTGCAGTATTTCTCCCTGTACTTCGGTAATCAGGTCAACATATTGATGTGATCCCAACCTACCGGTGGCTTCAACCATAATATCAAAATCGGCATAGACAATATTACTTGCTTTTACTGCCCTGACCAGTTCCTCAGGCGGTTTTTGAGGAATCTCTTCTTTCTGGGAAATAAAATACATGGATAAAAAATAGGCACCTCCCAGGATACCCAGAATAATAAGAATGATAAATAACTTTCTCATAGGTAATTATTTTCAAATTTAAGAACCACAAAATTAAGTATATGATTCTATTAGTTAGCGTTAGAACATTAAATCAAATGTAGTAGTCTTGTTCATCTATTACTTGACGGAGAAACACGCCCTTTAAAATGGTGCATAATTTTAGCCATTATTAAAACAAACGCAAAACAACTGTTATATTGCTAATGTTCAATATAGTTATCGATAAGTGGACGAAAAAAACAGACAAGAAATTTAAAAAAACAGATTTTGGAATTCTAGTAATAGAACAACCAGGCCTCATAGCCTTCATCAACAATATGGTTAAGTTCATAATTGGCATCTGCACGGGTTTCAAAGGAGGCATAACATACATAATACTTATCCTCAATTTTGCCAATAACATCAGCATAGAAACCCCGCTCGGCTAACTTGTTTACCAGATTATCTGCATTTGTCTTATCCTTGAAAACACCGGCAATAAGGTGATATTTCTTAGGCGGCGGGGGTGGCAGATCCTCTTCAACCACCTCTGTGGTTTGTTCAGGAACAACTTCAACTTCTTCAATATCCTGCTCAGGTTCCACGACAACGGCAGTAGTATCTTCTGAAATCTGGTCGCCGGCTTCAACTGAAATTTGTTGTGTATTATCCTGATCAACCACCACCACCTCTTCAGCTTTAAAAATACTTTTCACATAATCGTAATCAAGATAAACCCAAACAGCTATAGCTATTATCGGTACCAGGATTATAAGTATCCAGAGCCATGCCTTTGATTTTTTCTTTTTCTCTTCCTTTTCCTCTTCCTTAGGTGTGAATATGATTCTTGGATCTTCCTGTAGTATTTTCCCCTTTTCTTCTTCGACAGGTTTTTCTTCTTTCTCAAGTATTATTTCTTCTTCAACAACTTCAGGTTCTTTTGCTATCAGGGGTTTTTTCTCTTCTTCGGGTTCTGGTTTATCTGCTTCAGTTTTGCTATCCTTGTCTCCTATACATGGTGGTTTAAAATCTATCTTTAACTTTTCCCCGGCTATCGGTTCAGTTGTTTTGGTTTCTTCCTCTTTTATTACTTCCTCAGGTTTTTCTGGTTCATCGATCCTCTCTTCGATTTTTTTACTTTCCAGTTCCTCCCTAACATTGTCTTCAGGTTCATCTTCAAGATCCTCAGCCTGGATTTCTTCTGCTTCAGCTTTGGTTTTTTCTTCCTCTTCCGTTATATTATCAGTGTTTTCTTTAGCTTCTTTTACCACTTCATCCTCTTCGTCTTCCGGTTCTTCTGCCGGTTCATCCAGAGTTGGTGTATCGGATACAACCTCTTCTGATACAGGCTCGCTTTCAACTTTCCCAGCATGTTTATCATCTTCAATTACCGGCGGAGGGGTAACAGGGATTGATTCAGTTTCACTCTCTTCAGCATTAAACCTTATTCTTCCCTGGTCATCTTTGTAAAGAAAACCGAGTTTATTGATTTTAACTTCCTTTCCATCTTCAATCCCGGTCCTGATTTCAGATACAAAATTATCAAGGGCTTCAGTAGCCTCTTTCAACTCCATTCCTTCCTGTTCTGAAATATAATTAATAAGCTGGCCATCATTGAATTTGATGAACTCGTTAAAGATAATGTTTACAATTCTCCCTTTGCTTTTAAGGAATGCACCAAAAGTTGGAATGATGACCCTGTCATGGATCTGGAGCAATTCGAAAATACGATCATTTATCATATCTAAACTATTTTCAGGTTAACGCTTTGCAAGTTAGTTCATTTCAGTTTAATATTGATCATGTTGCAGAAAAAAAATTCGAGGCTTTCAAAATTGCCAGTGATTTAAGCTTTGAAAGTTGAAGTTATTTCGCTGAGGATCAAAAGGCTTATGGTAATATCCCATTGCCGGTGATTTCAATGCTGTTTTTTAGATGGTCATCCTTTGAGGAATTTCCGGCACTGATGCAGTACCTGCCTGGATCAACAATTCTATTGTCCAATTCTTCATTGTATGATAGAAATCCAGAATATCCTATATTTGATTTTAATTATTAGTCTATACAATTTGTGATGAAAAAGACCCGGATGTTGTTTCTAATTATTTTAATTCCTTTCAATTTTCTTTTTACCCAGGAAAATAAAAACAATTTTCAGGATGAAATATTCTGGGATATCAGTGCTCCCGGTTCTATCGTATGGAATCTGATAGGAGAAACAAAGTTACCCCACAAGGATAATATTGAAATGAGCGGGCAACAGGTAGCCGGGATTATCTATTATGAGGTTGATACTGATAAAAACCTCAGCATCAAACGACATCTGATATACCCTCAATTACGTGTTTATATTAATTCAACAGAATCAGAGTGGTTGAAATACAGAGCCTATTTAAAATTTGATTATAAGGACGATCTTCTGCCAGCCATCGTTGCAAACCAGCGAACATTTGAACCAGGGCCACTTGATTCAGTGAGAATTAATGGAATGCTGCAATTCTTCCATGCCACCCTGAACGGTTTAAAGGTTGAAAGAACCCTGTTGCCTTCAATGACAGAGAGATTATTTATGGAGCACTGGAAAATAATTAATACTTCCCACATAATTCAAGATCTTAATATTGGAAATTCGAGTTTTGTGCATGAACAATATGGAATATATGGTCATTATAAAAGAGTCATGACTTCCGATGCTAAGCCGGAGGTTATCCTTAAGCCAGGAGATAGTTATGAATTTACAATTTCTTTTTCAGCTTTTCTGAATGATGAACCTGAATACATAAAACCATATCAAAAAATTCTGAAGGAAAGATTGGATTTTCTGGATACCATCAGAAATAACCTGGTTTTAATAACTCCTGATCCGGTTCTAAATACGTTATTTTATTTTTCAAAGATACGGGCAGCTGAAAGTATTTTCAAGACATCGATGGGGCTGGTCCATTCACCCGGCGGCGGCCGTTATTATACCGGGGTATGGGCCAATGATCAGGCAGAATATTCCGGTCCGTTTTTTCCATACCTGGGATTGGAAACCGGAAATATTGCAGCCATGAATGCCTACAGGGTGTTCCTTAACAATATTCCTGAAGGGGACGGGCATTTCTGGTCATCCTTCGAAATGAACGGAGAATTGACATGTTGTGGGGCTGACAGGGGGGATGCCGCGATGATTGCATTTGGGGCATCACATTTTGCCCTTGCATCCGGAAATCTGGAGATTGCCCTTGAACTCTGGCCCCTGATCGAATGGAGTCTTGATTATTGTGAACGACAGAAAAACCAGGCAGGTGTTATTGAGTCCGACTCGGATGAAATGGAAGGGCGTATTCCTACCGGGGATGCCAACCTGTCAACTTCATCGCTGTATTACGGCGCTTTATTACTATCTGTTGATCTTGCCAAGGAACTGGGGATTCCAAAGAAACAAATCAGGATTTATGAGAAACAGGCCAGGGATCTAAAAGTTACAATAGAAAATTATTTTGGTTCCGATATTGAAGGCCTGCGCACCTATAAATATTTCGAAGGACATCAATACCTCCGGCACTGGATATGTCTGCCACTGGTGATGGGCATTTATGAGAGAAAAAACGGTACACTGGATGCTTTGTTTTCAAAACTCTGGACTAATAATGGCGTACGGGTAGAATATAATCCAAAATTAAAAGAACCTGACCTTTTCTGGGACAGGGGTACATTGTATGCTTTCCGGGGTGCTTTCAGGGCTGGTGCTGCTGACCGGGCTATTGAGAAACTGAGTGCTTACTCTATAACACGATTGCTGGGTTTTCATGTTCCATATGTGGTTGAAGCCTGGCCTGAAGGGAATATGGCACATCTTTCAGCGGAAAGTGCTTTATACTGCAGGATCTTTACCGAAGGACTGCTTGGGATTAATCCAACCGGTCTTAATAATTTCAGCATATCTCCCTATCTTCCTTCAGGATGGGATGAATACCAACTGAATAATATCAGGGCATTTGGTAATTCATTTGATATAGAAGTTATAAGAATTCAGGATAAGATTCGCCTGATGATCAACAGCAATGGCAAAACCATTAGAGACAAAAAGATGGTACAGGGAACAACAGTAGAGGTTGAACTGTAACTCTGAATGTAATTTGAGAAATGTCCAATAACCAACTCTGAATATCCAATATCCAATCGTGGAATGCAAATTTCCGATTGGATATTGGGTATTGGTTATTCAATATTGGATATTCAATTTATTCCCTATCAAACTCCGGCAACCTTCCCGGTGTCCAGGGTGCTCCCAGTTTTTCAAGTTCTTCTTCTATCTGTTTAATCTCAACATCATTGATCTGTTTCAATTCATCAATGACGGGTGGAAACTCTTCCAGCAGTATTGCATATTGATCTTTCTGTGTTTTGGTAACATTTGATGTTGATCTCCATTGTGCCCATACCATTGCGTTCAGCCGTTCGTTGAATGAGGGTAATGCAGGCCAGTTTTCCTCCCTGCTGGCTTTGGGTTGCTGACCGTTAAATTTCCATAGAATGTCATCAAGCTGTTGTTCTAAATCTTCTGCTTTTACCATTAAATTATGTGGGGCCCCCGGTGTATTATGAATAGCCTGTTTCAGGTACTGGACTTTCTTCATCAGGTCTTCTGTATATTCCTGTGTGCCCCGCATGGCGCCATAAAGTTCGCTGGCTTTTTTCTGGAAGGCAACCAGATCTTCGCGGTTTGCAGCGGGCAGTGTAGTGTTTTCCAGGGGAACTGCAACAAATTCAACAGGCCCGGCTAATTCTTCCACTTCACCTCTGGCAACCTGGGAAAGGGAAACATAGTATTTGCCTGGCATTACCGGCCAACCGCTGCCTCCTGTTGAATTGGGATTAAATTTGTCATTACGTAACCCGACCGGACCGGTTGAAGCATACCTGAGATCCCAGTTTATTCTGTTTATTCCTGTACCTGCGCTCTTTATCATTTCTCTTACCACATGACCATCATTATCGGTGATGGTAAACACCAGGTATGGTTTGATCTCATTTTCTTCTGCACGAAGTTCATCCATGGTTGGTACCGGAACAGGTTGTTTTTCTTTGATCAGCTCTTTTTCTTTTTCCTTTCTTTCAGCTTTAAGTGTTTTGGGTTTGTCTTTAACATAATATGTAAATGTTGCACCGAAATCCGGATTTTCAGCAGTGAAATAAGTTGACCCCGAACCATACCTACCCCTTTGCTGCATATACATCAGGGCATCTTTAACAGGAAATATAAATGCTGTAGTATCCAGCAATTCAGGAGTCAGTGTTCTTAATGGACTGTAATCGTCAAGGATATAGAATCCCCTGCCGAAAGTTGCACAAACAAGGTCGTTTTCCCTTTCCTGAATAACGATGTCTTTTACTGCAATATCAGGGATTCCTGATTTAAGCTGTGTCCAGGTTTTACCACCATTAATTGTAAAGAAGACACCAAACTCGGTACCGGCAAATAATAACTCCGGATTTACATGATCCTGGACGATTGTATGTACTGTTCCGTCCTCCGGAAGGTTAGATGAAATAGATGTCCATGTATTTCCTTTGTCTTCGCTTTTTAATATATATGGTTTGAAATCATCTCTTTTTGTGTTGTCGAAGGCGACATAAACAACGTTCTCATTATACCTGTCGGGCATAATATCGCTTATATAAGTGTACTCGGGTATCCCTGGAAAACTATTGATCTGATTCCAGTTTTCGCCATCATCTTCTGTGACAGATAAAACACCATCATCGGTACCAACATACAACAATCCTTCCTGTACCGTCGATTCATCAAGGCTTACGGCCATTCCGAAGAGTGATGTTGAAACATCCTTTGCAACAGCATCCACACTCCAGTAACGATCCATAACCGGCCAGGTATTTCTATCGGTCTGAGAAGTAATATCATCGCTGATCACCTCCCAGGAATCACCACGGTCTTCACTTTTAAAAACTTTCTCGGCGGCCATGTACAATCTTGTATTGGTATGAGGACTAATGATAAACGGAGTATTCCAGTTCCATTTATAGGTTTTCTCACCCTTGCCGGGAACAGGTTTAATTTTAATGCTCTCACCGCTTTTTTTGTCATATCTGTAAATATTTCCATATTGATATTCAGAATAGACGATATCAGGATTCTCAGGATCGATAGCCTGAAAAAAACCATCACCACCAAGGGTAATGATCCATTCAGAACTTGAAACGCCCGACCTTTTCAGGTTACGGGATGGCCCGCCCATACTTGAGTTATCCTGTGTTCCCCCATAAATCCAGTAAAAAGGTTCAGTATTGTCAACATTAACACGATAAAACTGTGTAACAGGTAAATTGGATTTGAAGAGAAAATTCTGGCCTCCGTCAAATGTTTCATAAATCCCACCATCACCACCGATCATATAATGTTTGGTGTTGTCAGGATCAATCCATAATGCATGGTCATCAACATGCCTCTTGTTATTGCCTATCCTCTGCCATGTCTTTCCTCCATCATCAGTATAGTGTGATATTGTTTCTACTGAATAAACCTTATCAGTCTCAACAGGATCACAATATATTTCATTATAATATTGTCCTGATGCGTGGTGGTCGCTCATTTTTTTCCAGGATTCACCTTTATCTGTTGACCTGAAAAATCCACCGGCATCTTCTGCAGCTTCTATTATGGCATATACATAAAATGGATTAACCGGTGAAACAGCAATTCCCATACCCCCGATATCACCACCCGGTAATCCTTTTTTTAGTTTGTTCCATGTTTCACCACCATCCGTTGATTTATAAATGGCTGATTCGGGCCCTCCACCAATTTTGGTATGTACATGTCTTCTTCTTTGTTCTGAAGTAGCATACATAATATCCGGATCTGAAGGATCAATAATTACATTATTCACTCCTGTATGTTCACTGATCTCAAGAACCCTGTTCCATGTCTTACCTCCGTCGGTAGTTTTATAAAGCCCCCTGTCGCCACCCGGGCCCCAGGCCGATCCTTCGGCAGCAACAAATACGATGTTGGAATTGCGGGGATCTATTGCGATCATCCCAATCTGGCGTGACTCTTTTAATCCCATATTCTTCCAGCTTTTCCCGCCATTTACAGATTTGTAAACTCCATTACCATAGCCAAGTGCTCGTTGATGGTTATTCTCTCCTGTACCTATCCAAACAATATTATGATTGCTGGGGTCCATGGCCAGGCAACCGATTGAATAAGTCCCGTAATCATCGAAAACAGGTGAAAAAGTGGTGCCATTGTTTGTTGTCTTCCAAACATGTCCACAGGCAACGCCAACATAATACTCATTTGGGTTGCATGGGTTGACAGCAAAATCAGCGATCCGACCCGAAGTAAATGCCGGGCCGATACTTCTGAATTTCAATCCGCTTACAATACCAGACTTGATGGTGTCGTTGGGTTCCTCTTTATCTTTTTTCTTACTGGCAGCAGCAACATTGAAGCTTAACGCGAAAACCAGTATAAACAAAAATGGTTTTTTGATGGATGTTTTAGGCATGATAGTAATTTTTAGTTTCCAAGTAATTCTTATTTCAAAAACCTTCAAATTTAAGAAAAGCAATTAAAACTTGACAAAGGAAAATAATATTTGTATTTTTATACTGATTGTCAGTGTGTTATTTTTAAACTTAAAAAAGGAGTTAATATGAGTAGCAGTGTTTACAAAGTTATTGAACTAATTGGAAGCAGTTCTGAATCATGGGAAGAGGCAGCAAAAGTAGCTATTGAAAAAGCAGCAAAATCACTGGATGACCTGCGTATAGCAGAAGTGGTAACCCAGGATTGCAAGGTGGAAGAGGGTAAAATTGTAGCCTACCGGACCAAAGTCAGATTGTCGTTCAGGTTCAGGGATGAATAATACTTAAATAAGAAAGTTCGAAATTATAAGGCCCCTGGTAAAACTGATCTTTCCTTCTTAGGTCAATCATTGACTTAGCCAGCTAATGCATTACAGATTGTTTTATGGGGGCCTTTTTTTTTGAAATAACTCCAATGAAAATTAAAAATGCACTCGTATAATTATTTGGTATTAGTTGAATAGTTCATCAATATGCCTGAGGCTTTCATCGGATAACTCGTTCTTTTCGCCAAGTAGTTTTGCAATAAGTGTAGTTTTTGCTGCCACTTCCAATATTTCAATCCTGTCGAATGCCTGTAATAAACTTTCACCGGTTGTAATAATCCCATGGTTCTTCATTAAAACAACACTTGATTTCATGCAGGCATCGGAAACAATTTCTGCAAGTTTTTCTGTACCCATCAATGCATAAGAAGCAACAACAGGATTGCCTAGCAATGCCCTGGCCTCGCCAAGGAGTTTGCAATTGATTTCTTGGTTGGTTACTGAAAAACCTGAAGCAACAACAGGATGGGCATGTACGATAGCTTTAACACCAGGAATTTTTCTATAGATTGATAAATGCATTCCTGTTTCCATGCTTAGTTTGAGTTGCGGGGTTTTGTTTCTGCCATCTGAGGTTATAATACCTATATCTTCGGCCACAAGCCTTCCTTTATCAATTTGTGATGGGGTGATCAGGATATTATCGTCATCAATTTTATAACTGATATTCCCTCCTGAAGTGGTTGTGAGTTTTTGCCTGTAAAGCCTTCTCATGAAATAGGCAACTTCGTTTTTTAATTCCCCTGGCTCCATAACTATCTGGTTGCTATTGCTTTAATAATATCCTCATCGGGAGGGATAATTCCTTTTTCCGTAATGAACCCTGTTAAAAATCTTGAAGGGGTAACATCAAACGCATAGTTCAGGGCAGGTGATCCGGGAGCACATACACGAATGGTATTCAGGTTTCCATTTTTGTCAGGACCTGACTGATATAATACTTCATCCTGGTCCCTTTCCTCGATTTTAATCAGATCTCCTGACAGGCATTTCATGTCGAAAGTTGATGTAGGTGCTGCCACATAAAAGGGGATATCAAATTCCTTACAGGCAATGGCTTTCTCAAGTGTGCCGATCTTATTTGCAGTGTCCCCGTTGGCTGCAATTCTGTCGGCACCAACAATCATCATATCTATTTTGCCCTGGGCCATCAGCCAGGCACCAGCATTGTCAGGGATAATGGCATGTGGAATACCCTCATTATTCAGTTCCCATGCAGTGAGTTTGGCACCCTGGTTCCTTGGTCGTGTTTCATCGATATATACGAATAATTGCTTACCTGAATTTTTTGCGTAATATATTGGAGAAAGTGCTGTTCCGTAATCTACAAAAGCCAGCCATCCTGCGTTACAGTGTGTTGCAATATGATATCCGTCACCGATAATCTGGCTGCCATAAAAACCGATGTTCTGTGAATCCTGTGCATCTTCAACGGCGATCTTCTGTGCTTCTTCTACCGCTTTCTGAGGTGATTTTTTACCTGCTGTATAAACCCGTTTTACGGCATAAAATAGATTTCTGGCTGTAGGTCTTGTGGATTCAATATCAAAACGGGCATGATCGATAAATTCTTTTTTCCCCTGTTCAGGTGCCTCAAGATAGGCCTGTGCCATTGCAAATCCGGCAGCAGCACCAATGGCACCGGCACCTCTTACAATCATGGTAGTTATTGCAAAACAGGTGTCGAAATATTTATGTGATTCATAGATTTCAAACCGGTAAGGAAGAAAATTTTGCTCGATCATATATACTGTCGAACCTTCCATCCATATGGTCCGGTAATCTTTGCCATTTACTTTCATAAATTTGCCTGAAGGTGTTGATTATAGTGAAACATTAATGTTCAATGTTGTTGGTCATTAGTCACTTAGTCATTGGATTTATCCCAACTTCAAACTCACCCTTTGACTTTGTCGCTAATGACATAATTTTATAAACAACTGACTTGGTGATTCTTGGCGATTTGGTGTCTTGGTGGCGAGAAAAAATGCCACAAAAGCGCCAAGACACAAAGAATTCACCAAGAAAACATGTCATTATCTTTTAGAATTATAACCTTATATTCTATGTCTCAGGGTGACAAAGTTAAATTAAATAATATGGTTTCTCGACTTTGCTCCAAAACACTAACCGCAAACAAGAATGATAAAAGTATGAATTTCATCCTGAGCAAAGCCGAAGGGCAGTAATCAGAACCTTATAAACGCATACCTCAGTGAGATTGCAAAAAAGTCACCCCAGAAGCCTGTATATCCTAAGAAATTTATGGCAGGTTTCCAGTCAATTGCAATATTTAATGGAATTGTTGGAAGGGTATATTCCATCCCGAGGATCACATCAGCCCCCATGATAAAATATCCATCAGGATGATCCTCGTAATCCCACCATTTTGCTTTTGATGTATGCTTACTCCAGAAACCAAAATGTAAACCCCCGCCAATATACCAGTTCAGACCTGGTGTACTAAAGGCAATGTTCTCCTTTTCATAAAGCGTTGTTAACAAAAAGCCTTTCCATCTGTATGAAAACATTCCTTCTATAGCGGATGTTCGTCCAAGAAAATGTTTCGCACTGAGGCCTATGTCGCTACCCAGCCTGACACCAAACGCTGTTTTATAATAATCCTGGGCCCGTGACCGGGGAATGATCAAAAATGATAACAGGATGATTATAAACAATGCTCTCATAATAATGATAATACTTTAATACCTGAGTTCATTAAAAGTAATCCAGGCCATCAGACCCATTCCAATCTCAAGCGCTTTTTCGTCGATATCGAAAGTTGGGGTATGCAGGTTTGATGTAATCCCTTTATCCTTATTAGCGGTTCCTATTCTGAAAAAACATCCAGGAACAGCCTGCGTAAAATATGAAAAATCTTCTGCAGTCATCCTCTTTCTCAGACTAACAACATTATCCTCACCCAGATATTCCCCTGCACTTCTGACTGCATTATCTGTTACTATATCATCATTTCTTAAATATGGATATCCTTTATTGATGAATACCTCACAAAAACCTCCCATGCCTTCGGCCACTGATTGAGCAATCCTGGCCATATTATTATGTGCCTTCGCACGCCATTTTTCATCAAATGTTCTGAAGGTGCCTTTTAATGTTACCTTCTCGGGGATAACATTATAGGTTCCACCGGCATGGAATTGACCGAACGACAGCACTGTTGGGATATTATAGTTGGCATGCCTGCTTACTATTTGTTGGAGGGCCACTACGATATGGGATGCAATAAGTACGGGATCAACCAGGATGTCAGGCATTGCAGCATGGCCGCCCTTGCCCCTGATAATCAATGTTATTTCATCAGTGGAGGCCATATAGGTACCTGTTTTAAAACCTACTTTGCCTACTTCAAGTTCTGGAAATACATGTTGCCCGATAATAGAATTCACCTGGGGATTTTCCAGGATGCCCTCTTCGATCATGAACTTGGCCCCCCCGGGGATTTTTTCTTCTGCAGGTTGAAAAATTAATTTAACACTTCCCTCAAATTCTTCCCTGAGGGTATTGAGTATTTTCGCTGTTCCCAGAATGGTGGCTGCGTGAACATCATGGCCGCAGGCGTGCATTACCCCGGGATGTTGTGATTTATATTCTACATTGTTTATTTCTTCAACAGGCAGAGCATCCATATCTGCACGGATGGCAACTACCTTCCTTTCTTTATTTTTACCTTCTATCAATCCTGCTATGCCGGTTTTAAAAATTCCTTTACGGTACGGAATCCCAAACGATTCAAGTTGTAAAGCAATGTATTCCGATGTTTCAAATTCTTCATTGGCAAGCTCGGGGTTGGCATGTATATGACGCCTGATTTGAATAACCTCATCCAGATAATCCCCTGCAAGTTTTTTTATCTTATTCTGTATTCCTTTCATTCAGTTTTGTTAAAATCAAAATAAAATTATGCAAATGTTTGTAATTCGCAAAGGTTCCTGTAAACACCTTTTGCTTTATACAATGCTGTATGTGTTCCCCGCTCAACAATTTCCCCTTTTTTCAGTACGATAATCTCATCAGCATGTTTTATTGTAGAAAGCCGGTGTGCAATCACGATGGATGTACGATTCTTCATCAGGTTTAGCAGTGCTTCCTGAACCAGTCTTTCTGATTCAGTGTCGAGTGAAGAAGTCGCTTCATCAAGGATCATCACCGGCGGATTTTTAAGAACAGCTCTGGCAATGCTGATCCTTTGCCGCTGGCCTCCTGATAGCTTAATCCCCCGGTCACCGATATTGGTTTGATATCCCTTGGGTAGCTGTTCAATAAACTCATGGGCATTGGCAACCTTAGCTGCGCCAATAACATCTTCCTCCGAAACATTTTGCAGGCCCAGTGTTATATTCCCAAAGATTGTTTCGTTGAAGAGTATGGTTTCCTGGGTGACAATACCCATCATGCCACGCAGTTCATCAATTTTAAGATTTTTAATAGGAATGTCATCAATTTGAATTTCACCCTGTTCAACATCATAAAATCTTGGAAGCAGATCTACCAGGGTGGATTTTCCACCACCTGATGGTCCTACCAGGGCTACGGTTTTTCCTTTCTCAACTTTCAGGTTGATATTTTTCAGTACCTTTTCATCTTCATAAGCAAAGCTTACATTATTGTATTCAATGCCTGATTTAAATTCCTTTTTACTGAATGCATCCGGTTTTTCAAGGATTACTTCAGGTGCATCAAATATCTGTTGTATCCTTTCAACAGAAGCGGCACCTTTCTGAACATTATAAACAGCTGTTGTAATTGATTTTGCGGGTGGGATAACCTGTGAGAAGATGGCAAGATAGGCAATAAAAATAGCAGCATCAAGTGTGTTATCAGGACTTAATACCAGCCTGCCTCCAAACCATAAAACAACAACCAGAACGATGGCAGCAAGAAACTCGCTGAGTGGTGAAGCAAGATCGCGCTTTCTGTAAAGACGTATCATGATCTTTGTATAATCCTGATTGTTTTTTCTGAAATTATCGTTTGAATGATCAATGGCATTGAAGGCTTTAATTATTCTCAGTCCGGAAAGGGTTTCTTCAATAACTGAAAGAATAATACCGAACATACGCTGTCCTTTGATGGATGATCTTTTAAGGCTTTTGCCTATCTGTCCGATCAGTAATGCACTAACAGGTAGTAGTATCAGCACAAAGATGGTTAAACTCGGGCTGATTACAAACAATGTTACCATGTAAGAGATTATAGCGATGGGATCCCGGAATATCATTTCCAGGGAACTCATAATTGACCATTCAATTTCCTGTACGTCGGAAGTCATCCGGGCGATGATATCCCCCTTTTTCTGTTCTGTATAATAAGATAGCGGCAGGATCAATACCTTGCTGTAAAGCGCATTCCGGATATCCTTGACAACCCCGTTACGTATTGGCGCAAGAAAAAACATAGCAAGATACCTGAACAGATTTCGTAATAAATATAATATTATAATAGAAATGGAAATATACATTAGAAAATCAAGTTCACCATATCTTTCTATCCAGGAATCTATATTATTGTAAAAATGGGCTTTAACAGTATCAAAGTCAAGCCAGTTGAGAGAGGGCGGATCGCTTTCGGATGGCTGCGTTGCGCCAAAAAGTATTTGCAGGACAGGGATGAACAACGCAAAAGAAGCAAGGGAAAACAACACTGAGAGTATGTTGAAAACAACATTCAGGATGGCATAAATCCAGTATGATTTTACGTATCGTAATACCTTCAATAGGTTTTTCATGGTCGCAAAGTTAATCGCCACCGCTAATATATTCAAATAAATATTAAGGGATGGAGATAAACTTATTAACGGAATCATGCTAATATTATTTGGGATTTGAAATTTGAGAATTAAATTTTAAGATGTATTCATAGCTGCTAAATGCACTGAAATGTTAATTATAGCTTACTTTTGCATTATGGAATCAAAACGGCAACAAAGAGTTTCTAAATTGTTACAGAAAGATCTTGGAGAGATACTCCAGCGCTTAAGTAACACCGCATTCAGGGGAGCTTTAATAACGGTAACCAAGGTAAATATCAGCAATGATCTTTCGATGGCAAAAGTTTATCTTAGCCTTTTTGCAACTAACAATAAAGAAGATCTTCTTGAAACCATCCAGCATACTACTGGTGAGATCAGGTACCAGCTGGGCAACAGGGTAAAGAACCAGTTACGCAAGGTGCCCGAGTTGCAGTTTTTTGAAGATGACTCGCTTGATTATATCGACAATATTGAAAATCTACTGAAATAGACCATCAAATGAAATACGATCCCATAAAATCTTCCCTTGGTAAAGTTTTTAATAAAACACCCTTTCTCAGGAGGATGTTTTACAGAATGCTTGATGTTCTATTATTAAGGACATGGCATGTAAAGAAGGCATTGAAGGCTTGGGCAAAAAATAACAAAGAAGATATACATGTCCTGGATGCCGGATCAGGCTTTGGCCAGTACACCTATTTTATGGCATCAAAATTTCCTGAATGGAAAATTCTTGCTGTGGATGTTAAGGATGATCAGATAGAAGATTGTAATTCATTCTTCAATAAGATAGGCCTTGACAATGCCAGATTTGAAATTGCAGACCTCACGAGATATACCAGTGAAGAATCTTTCAATCTGATACTTTCGGTAGATGTTATGGAACATATAGAGGATGATGTTCAGGTTTTCAGGAATTTCCATAAATCTTTAAAGCCGGGAGGGACTGTTATAATATCCACTCCTTCTGACCAGGGGGGATCAGATGTTCACCACCATCACCATGAGGAGTATGAAAATGATGGCACCATGTCGTTTATTGATGAACATGTTAGGGATGGTTACAATATACAGGGGATTCAGGATAAGCTTTCTGCTGCCGGATTTACCAGAACATTTGCTGCCTATCAGTATGGAAAACCAGGAAAGATTTCCTGGCGGTTGTCAATGAAATATCCCATTCAAATGCTGAATGTTTCCAAAATATTCTTTATAATCCTGCCTTTTTATTACCTCATTAGCTTTCCTTTTTGCCTCATATTAAACTGGCTGGATATTAAGCTGAAACATAAAACAGGAACGGGACTGATCGTAAAAGCATGGAAATAAAACTGTAAAACATTGAATTTCCCTTTTTACATAGCAAGGCGATACCTGATCAGTAAGAAATCCCATAATATTATTAATATCATTTCATTGATCTCTGTTGCAGGAATAACCGTTGGAAGTATGGCCCTGATCGTTGTCCTTTCTGTTTTTAATGGTTTTGAAAATCTTGTGATATCCTTGTTCAACTCCTTCAACCCGGATCTTGTAATTGAAGTCAATGAAGGGAAAACGTTTAATGTTAATGAGTTTCCGGTGGATTCAATAAACAGGATCCCGGGTGTTCTTTACCTGTCAGAAGTGGTAGAGGAAAATGCATTAATGAAAAACAGGGATAAACAGCATCTGATAACAATTAAAGGAGTTGGTGATACCTACCGGGAAATGACCGGCATTGACTCAGCTGTTTTTGCAGGGGAGTTTTTGCTGGAGCAAGGCAGAAAGGATTTTGCCGTTATCGGTGCTGGTGTAGCTTACTTTCTGGATGTTAATATTTATGACCAGTCGGAGGTCTTGTCTGTATATGTTCCAAACAGGTTTGCTTCACCGGGATTGAGTTTTCAGGATGCCTTTAATCAAAGCCTGATCATTCCTTCCGGGGTATTTTCTATACAGCAGGATATCGATGAAAGTTATGTCATTGTTCCAATGGATTTTGCCAGGGAATTGCTCGATTATACAGGTGAAGTAACGGCCATTGAGCTTGGCACTGATGCATCGTATGATACGGAGGTTTTGCAAAAGCTGGTGCAAAACATTGCCGGACCAGGATTCACTGTAAAAAACAGGTTTCAGCAACAGGAATTGCTTTATCAGATTATGCGGTCTGAGAAATGGATAGTTTTCCTGATCCTCACCTTCATACTTATTATTGCAACGTTTAATGTAATAGGATCATTGACCATGCTTATTCTGGATAAGAAGAAAGATATTGCCATCCTGCATAGTATGGGGGCCAATAATAAAACAATCAAACGTATATTTCTGCTTGAAGGCCTCATGATCAGTTTTATTGGCGGATTTGGCGGTTTGCTTCTTGGTGGAATCGTTTGCTGGATGCAGCAAACTTTTGGGATTATCAGTCTTGGACCCGCTGATGGTAGTTTTGTTATTGAACACTATCCTGTTCATATGCTGGCACAGGATTTTGCCGCAGTTTTTATTACTGTAATTGTAATCGGTTTTGTTGCCGCGTGGTTTCCTGTTAGGCAAATTTCAAGGAAATATCTCAGGCAAAAACTGGCTTGAAAGTTATTAAGGTTTGGACAACCTTTTCCTGTTTTAAAGTGTCTTGTAATATAATATGTCCGGATTGCAATATTTACTATATTTGTTCGGTTTAGATTAAGAGCATCAAAAATCTCAAATGCAAATTAAAAAATATGACTATCAATAACTTTACGCTGAAGTTAACAGCAGCATTTTCATTGGTGATATTTCTGAATTTTACTTCCTTTGCATCACGCAAAGTTGTACTTGAAAATGTTGAAGAGCAGAAACTTGAGATCACATCCGGTGATTACCATCACCTTGGATTATTCAACGCAGTATCAACATTGCATTTCAAGGATATAGAAACTGAAAAGGGTGTTTTTTCAATTCTTTATATCAGTGAATATTATAAAAACCTCGAAGCAGGCCACCCATTATTGCCTGTTAAACGTGAATTAATTGAGATACCTGCAGGCGCAACACCAAATGTGATTATTCGCTCATTTGATCTGCAGGAGATAGATCTTTCGGAGTATGGAATGTTTCACAAACTTTATCCTGCACAGCCAGAAATATTCAAAAATGATACCGATCCTGTTTTTTCTTATGACCCGGAAGCATATCTGCTTAATTCGTATGGGGATAGCGAAATCATATCAGTAGATGTTCTCGGTTATATGAGAGGAACAAGGATAGGTCGTGTGAATATTGCCCCGGTGAAATACAATCCTGTTACCAATAAACTTCTTGTTTATAACAATATTGACTTTGAAATTGTATTCGATGATGCTGATATTCAGAAAACCATCGATCTGAAGGAAACCTATTATTCCCCTTACTTCTCAGCGATTAATTCTCAATTGCTGAATTATCAGAGGCCTGCCTCACGTGAGAATTTTATGCGTTACCCGATAAAGTATGTGATCGTAGCCAATCCAATGTTCGAATCGCAACTACAGGAATTTATTCATTGGAAAACCATGAAGGGATTCACCATTGTTGAAGCCTATACCGATGATCCCCTTGTTGGTGATACGCCTGAAGAAATCAGGGACTACCTGCAGGAACTTTATGAATTTGCCACACCTGATGATCCTGCCCCTTCCTTCGTATTGTTTGTAGGGGATATTGCACAGGTGCCTACCTGGAATGGTAATACCGGATATCATGTAACCGATTTATTTTATTGTGAATATACAAATGATGTTTTCCCGGAAATTTATTACGGAAGGTTTTCAGCACAAAATACAGCTCAACTTCAGCCACAGATTGATAAAACCCTGATGTATGAAAAATATGAGATCCCTGATCCGTCATACCTTGATACAGTTGTGATGGTTGCTGGAATGGATGGAAGTTATGGGCAGAATTGGGCCAACGGTCAAATTAATTATGGAACCATCAATTATTTTAATGAAGACCATGGACTTTACTCTGACACTTACCTTTATCCGAGTTCCGGAAATCAGTCAGCAGAGATCAGACAGCGGGTAAGCGATGGTGTTTCCTTCGGTAATTATACGGCCCACTGTAATCAGTCGGGATGGGGGGATCCATCATTTACAGTAAACCATATTCCACAATTGCAAAATGAGGATCAGTATTGTGTGCTTATTGGTAATTGCTGTCTTTCGAATGATTTTGGTGTTGATGCATGTTTTGGGGAAGCATTGTTACGTGCAGTTAACAAGGGCGCATTAGGTTATATCGGAGGATCGAACAACACACAATGGGATCCTGATTATTACTGGGCTGTTGGTGTCGGGCAAATATCTGAAAATCCACCACCGTATGCTATGACCACACTGGGCGCTTACGACAGATTATTTCATGATCATGGAGAAGCTTTCGGGGACTGGTATATCACCACAGATGAAATTATTTACGCCGGTAACTTTGCTGTTACTGAAGGTTCTCCAAATTCATCAGAATATTACTGGGAAATCTATTGCGTGATGGGCGATCCTTCCTTATCAGTTTATCTCGGAGAACCTGAAGAGCTTTATGCAAACTATCCGGCATTGATCCCACTAGGGGCTTCCTCCGTAACTATAACCACTGAACCATACGCTTATGTTGGTGTTAGCAAGGATAGCGTACTTTATGGCGCCGCCCTGGCAGATAGCCTGGGTATTGCCGAAGTACCACTGGAACCGATCACCCAGCCAGGAGAAGCTGATATTGTAATTACAAAACAGAACTGTCAGCCACATTTCGGAACCATTGATGTTGCCTCTCCACAGGGGCCGTATATCATGCTCCAGAATTATTCATTGAATGATTCACTTGGAAATAATAATGGGAAAGCTGATTATGGGGAAAATCTGACCATGGATGTATGGCTTGAAAATGCCGGACAGGATGATGGGGAAAATATTACTGCAGTGCTGTCAACCAATGATATGTATGTTGTGATTACTGATAGTCTGGCCGATTGGGGTACAATACTGGCAGGTGACTCTTCCCTTGTGGAAGACGCTTTTGCTTTCAATGTAATTGATTCTATACCTGACCAGCATGTGGTTAACTTTAACCTCCTGATCGAAAATTCAAATAATGACCAATGGGAGGAAAATATGATTGTCAACCTGAATGCACCGATTCTGCATGCAGGAATAATAGATATAGACGATAGCCAGGGTGGTAATGGCAACGGAATGCTGGATCCCGGAGAAACAGCTGATATTATTATACCACTATCCAATAATGGCCATGCAGATATCTTTGATGTTCAGACATTATTCTCCACTGCTTTTGCTGGAATAACCGTTAACAGTGGTTCCTTTGAATATGAGATGCTGGCTGTTGATGAAACTGTTATTTCTGTTTTTAATGTCACAGTTGAAGAATCGGTACAGATTGGTATTTCCGTTGGTTTTGATTATACCGCAGGAACAGGGATTTATTCCATAGCCGAAGATTACTTCATAGTGATTGGCCTTGTTATGGAAGATTGGGAAACGGGTACATTTACGAAGTTTGACTGGATATTTTCAGGTAATGCCGACTGGCAGATGTGTGACCAGGATCCTTTTGAAGGTGTGTATTGTTCAGAGAGTGGTGTGATTACAGATAACCAGTTATCGGAAATAATGATTCAATACAATGTCGCAATGGATGACAGTATCTCCTTCTATAAGAAAGTTTCCTGTGAAGATGATCCCTGGAATGATGATTACGACTATCTGGCATTCTTCATTGATAATACAGAAATGGGAAGATGGGACGGAGAGGTGGCATGGAGCAGAGAGTCATATCCTGTTACGGAAGGAACGCATATTTTCAGATGGCAATACAGCAAAGACTATTCAGAGAGTGCCGGTGATGATTGTGCGTGGATAGATTATATCGTATTCCCACCCGAGCCAAATTATGTTGAAATCCCCGAAGTTGATGATTACAAAGCTTTCAGACTAGAAGTATTCCCCAATCCAACCAGGGGTACAGCCAATATCCTTATTGAAACTTCTGATCCGTTCAGCAATCTGGAAGTTAATATGCTCAACAACCTTGGCCAGAATGTTTACAACCAGGAATATTCAAATCATTTTGATAAAGGCATTCATTACCTGAATATTGAAACTGGGGATTTTACAGAAGGTATTTATTATCTTGTTGTTAATACAGGTAATCATGCCCAATCAACGAAATTAATTGTCAAGAAATAACCTATAAACCTAAACTAAGAACAATGAAAAAGGTATTCACTACATTTGTTTTTGTGGCAGTGTTTATTGGCGCATATTCAACGGATTGGGTCAATATCAATGCTGAGAAACCACAGCCTGCAACCATACAGTTGAATTTTTCTGATGTTGAAAGTTCAATAATACAGTTTCACCTTAATGGATACTTAAAGCAGGAAGTGATTACAGGTAAGGGCAATGCTTATGTGATCGGATTACCCGGTGCAACACCCATTCTAACTGCAGGAGCCCCCGATCTGCCCAAACTAACTTCATCGGTAATTATTCCCGACCTGGCCTCTATGAAGGTTGAGGTAGTTTCATCTTCATTCATTGATTATGAAAATATTGAAATTGCCCCCTCCAAGGGTAATCTTTATCGCGATACAGATCCTTCTGAAGTTCCTTTTTCTTATGGTGATGTTTATAATATTAACGAATTCTTCCCTGGTTCTTTGACGGAATTACGGGATCCTTACATCGTGAGGGATTATCGTGGTCAGACCGTTGTGGTTTATCCTTTCCAGTATAACCCGGTTGCCAAAACACTTAGAGTATATTATGATATCACTGTAGAAATCACGAATGTAAGCGATAATGGAATTAATCAGCTTGTAAGATCAAAACCTTTTGAAAAAGTTAATCATGAGTTTAAAAGTATTTATGAAAGACAATTCATGAATGCAAGAAGTCCAAGATATACTCCAATAGAAGAATATGGAAATATGCTGATTATCTGTTATGGTGATTTTATGGACGAGATGGATGATTTTATCGATTGGAAAATCCAGAAAGGAACACCAACAGAAATCGTTGATGTTGCAAGCATTGGTAATACGGCATCAGCAATTAAATCATATATCACGAGCTATTATAACGATTATGGATTAACCTTCGTATTGCTTGTTGGGGATGCTGCCCAGGTAACCTCATCTTATTCAAGCGGTGATTCTGATAATGAATACACCTACATTGTTGGTAGTGACCATTACCCTGATATTTTTATCGGGCGGTTCTCGGCTGAAACTGGTGCACAGGTTACAACCCAGGTTCAGCGAACCCTTGATTATGAAAAAAATCCATACACCACAGAAGATTGGTATTCAACGGCAATCGGTATTGCCTCAAGTCAGGGACCCGGTGATGACGGAGAATATGATTATCAACATATAAGAAACATCAATACCGATCTGCTTGGATTTACCTATACCTATTGTCATGAATTGTTTGATGGCTCACAGGGTGGTAACGATGCTCCCGGTAATCCTACACCAGGTATGGTTGCTGATGCCATAAACGGAGGTGCTACAATTATTAATTACACCGGACATGGCAGTACTAACTCATGGAGCAGCTCAGGATTTTCAAGTTCCAATGTAAATAGCCTTACCAACAATGGAATGCTTCCCTTCATCTGGTCAGTGGCCTGTGTTAACGGTAACTTTGTTGGTGGAAATTGTTTTGCTGAAGCCTGGCTCAGGGCAGAAGATAATGGAGAACCTGCTGGCGCTGTAGCTACATTGATGTCAACAATAAACCAGAGCTGGAACCCACCCATGTGTGGACAGGATGAAATGAATGATATTCTTGTTGAATCCTATGCGGGTAATATAAAACGCACTTTTGCCGCTCTGTCGATGAATGGCTGTATGCAAATGAACGATGAATATGGAGGCCAGGGAGATGAGATGACCGACACATGGACGGTATTTGGAGATCCTTCTGTGTTTGTCAGGACGGCATTACCTGAAACGATGACAACAAGCTATAGCAATGTTACTTTTATCGGTACAACAGAACTAACAATAGGATGTAACGCAGATGGTGGACTGGCCTGTTTAACCCTGGATGGTGAAATTCTGGCTACTGCATTTGTTGATAACGGATCAGCTACCTTACAATTTGAAGAACTGGAAGATTACGTAACCTTGACCCTTACAATTACAGCATTTAATTATCTCCCACATATCGGTCAGATTGAGGTGATTCAGCCTGATGGACCATACCTGGTTTATGAAAGCCATGATATTGATGATCCGAATGGTAACGGGAATGGCAATCCCGATTATGCAGAAACTGTTTCCATGTCGTTAACCCTTGAAAATATGGGTAATGATGACGGTGTTGATATCATTACCAACCTTAACACATCAAGTACCTGGGTTAGCATGAAGGATGATTCTGAAATTTTTGACCTGATCCCGGCCCAGGGAACAGCCACTGTTGAGAACGGTTACACTTTTACTGTTGCCAATAATGTACCGGATATGACCGAAGTGACATTTGATATTGAATCAACTGATGGAGAAACAATATGGGAAGATGATTTCAGTGTAATGATCTACGCCCCGGTTATTAATATTGGCCAGCTTACAATTGACGACTCGGAGGCCGGGAATAATAATGGTGTTTTTGATCCCGGTGAAACCGTTGAATTTCATATTGAGAATTCAAATAACGGGCATTGCACTGCTTATACAACTTATGGAAACCTGAATTATAGCAGTCCTTATTTAGTTCTTTCAAATTCGATGGATTCCATTGGGGATATTGCGGTATTACAGTCTCAACCGGGAGTGTTTCTTATAACTGCAGATTCAGCAACACCATGTGGTGAAGTTGTCAACTTCAGTTATAGTTTATCGTTTGCAGGTTATCTATATACTGCTGAGTTTGAAGTTGAAATAGGTATGTTGTTTGAGGATTGGGAAACCGGGGATTTTGAAAAATTTGATTGGCAGTCAGGAGGTGACCTTCCCTGGATGATTAAAGAACAGCCTTATGAAGGTATTTATTCATCTGCGTCAGGTGATATCAGTAATAATGAATCTTCAGTACTTTTTATTAATATTGAAGTTAATGCACCTGATGACGTCTCCTTCTATGTTAAGACTTCATCAGAAGTTGGAAGGGACTTCCTTAAATTTTATATAGATAATTCCGCTAAGGGCCAATGGTCCGGTATTAATGACTGGGGATGGGTTACTTTTCCAATCACAGCAGGACAACATACCTTAAAGTGGGAATACTCAAAAGATGATCTTCTTTCGTTTGGTGATGATTGTGCCTGGATAGATTACATCATATTCCCGCCTATGCCTGTATTGAATGCCTTTGCCGGACAGGATAACGTTGTTTGTGAAGGGAATGATTTTCAATGTGAAGGGATAGCACAAAATTATGTTACACTTGAATGGACAACTTCCGGGGATGGAATATTCAACGATCCCAATATTGAACAACCATTATACACCCCAGGAGTTGAAGATATTGTAAACGAAATAGTTACGCTTACCTTTACAGCATATGGTGTTGATGGTAATACAGATACGGATAATATGATCCTGGCGATTATTAATGAACCCGAACAGGCTGATATGCCTTCCGGATCAGTGTATGTTGATGTTTTCGAAACACCCACAAGTGAATACCTGGTAAACCCGGTTCCATTAACAACATCATACATGTGGTATATTGAACCGGCCGAAGCAGGAACTATTACCGGGGAAACAGCATCAGCGCTTGTTGAATGGAGCCAGGATTTCACAGGAATAGCCACCATCGCCGTCAGAGCCGTTAATGATTGTGGCGAAGGACTGCTTTCAGAGGCCCTGGAAGTAACTGTTAACAATACTGTGGATATTGATGAAGAATTGCTTGGTTTTTTCTCCATTTATCCGAATCCTTCAAATGGTCAGGTTTTCATTAAATTCACGATGAAGGAAACTGTTGAGCTCAGTGTGATTGATCTTACAGGATCCCTTGTTTTTAAACAAACTGTGATTACGGAAAATAATCAGGCGGTTGAATTGAACCTCTCAGGTTTGCATGATGGTATTTATTTCGTCATGGTAAGTACTGTTGATGAAAGACATGTTAAGAAACTAATACTGAATTAAATAATTATTTACCCAATACAATGATTATGAAGAGATTTTTATTCGTAAGTTTAATTTTGCTTGCTTCCTCGGCATTCTGTTTCGGTACAGACTGGGTGAAAATACAATCAGAAAAACCAGCTGATGCAAATAAAATTCTGGTTGAATCGAATATTGAAACATCAACAATACAATTCACTATACCGGGATTTTTAAAAAATCCTGTCAAAACCCCCAATGGCCAGGAATATGTAATAAATCTGGGAAATGCCACTCAAATCCTTGATGCCGGTGCTCCTGATCTTCCAAAGCTTACAGCATCTGTTGTAGTTCCTGATCTTGCTGGGATGGATGTGAAAGTGATATCATCGGAATATATCGATATAGAAAATATAAGTATTGCGCCTTCTAAAGGTAACCTGACAAGGGACGTTGATCCATCTACAGTTGCTTATACTTATGGTGAGGTTTACCAGGAGGATGGATTCTTTCCCGGTGAACTGGCAACGCTGAGAGATCCTTATATCATTCGGGATTACAGGGGTCAGACAGTTGTCTTTTACCCTTTTCAGTATAATCCTGTAAGCAAAACCTTAAGGGTTTATTATGATGTTACCCTAAAGATCTATCAGTTTGAAAGTCATGGCGAAAATCCCCTGATAAGAAAGGGGGAACTGATGAGTGTCAATGATGAGTTCAATAAAATCTATAACCATCATTTTCTGAACACCGGGAGTGTGAAATATGATCCTGTTGATGAGCAGGGAAGTATGCTGATCATAAGCCATGGTGAGTTTATGGAAGCGATGGAACCATTTGTCGAGTGGAAGAAAACAATAGGGATGCCGACCGAAATGATTGATGTTTCAACCATCGGATTGAATTCAGCACAGATAAAAACCTTTATTGCCGATTATTATGATGAGCATGATCTGACATTTGTGCTGCTGGTTGGTGATGATGCCCAGGTACCTTCTTCTTATGCATCCGGGGATTCGGATAATGACTATAGCTACATTGTAGGTAATGATCATTACCCTGATATATTTGTCGGCAGGTTCTCATCTGAAAATGTGGGGCATGTGGAGACACAGGTACAAAGAACCCTTGAATATGAGCAAAATCCGTATGCTGATTTTGATTGGTTTTCAAGAGGCATTGGAATTGCCTCCAGCCAGGGACCCGGTGATGATAATGAATATGACTATGAACATATTCGTGTAATACATGAAAAACTACATGATTTCACCTATACCTATTGCTCAGAGCTTTTCGACGGATCACAGGGTGGCCTTGATGAGCCCGGAAACCCAAACCCGGCAATGGTAGCTGAAGATGTAAACGAGGGAGCTTCTGTGATAAATTATACAGGACATGGAAGTACAAATTCATGGAGTTCTTCAGGTTTTTCCAGTAATAATGTGAACCAACTGACCAACAATGGTATGTATCCATTTATATGGTCGGTTGCCTGTGTAAATGGCAATTTTGTCAATTCAACCTGTTTTGCTGAAGCATGGTTAAGAGCTACGGATAATGATCAGCCCTCGGGCGCTATTGCCACCATGATGTCAACCATCAACCAGAGCTGGGATCCACCCATGTGCGGACAGGATGCCATGAATGATATACTTGTAGAAAGTTATGAGGATAACATCAAAAGAAGCTTTGGTGGCATCTCCATGAACGGATGTATGGAAATGAATGATGAATATGGGAGCGGTGGAACAAGTATGACAGATACCTGGAATTGTTTTGGCGATCCCTCACTCATGGTACGTACAGCTTCACCACAGGATATTTCTGCTACCTATAATTCTGCAATGTTTCTTGGGACATCCCAATTGAGTGTTGCCTCATCCCTTGAAGAAGGAATGGTGGCTTTGACAAAAGATTATGAGATCCTCTCAACTGCCTACATCCAGGGTGGTACAGCTACCCTTGAATTTGAACCTTTTGATGAAGTTGGATATATAACCATAGCCATTACTGCCTTTAACCATATACCCCATATTGCCGAGATTGAAGTTATCCCGGCAGATGGCCCATACGTCGTTTTTAAAGAGTTTCAGATTGATGATGTTCTGGGTAATGGAAATGGCCTGGCTGACTATGGTGAGACAGTACATTTTACAATAGACCTTGAAAATGTGGGCATTGAAGATGCAAACGAGGTACAGGTTGTTCTGGAATCCGATAATGAATATGTCACCATTGTTGATCCTGATGAGAATTACGCATCAATTCCGGCTGGTCAGATCGTTGGTATTGAAAATGGATTTACTATCGAATTGAGTGCTGATGTCCCTGATAACCAGAATATATTATTTAATGTTACTGCAACTTCTGCAGATGATGAAACATGGACCAGCAGTTTTTCACTTGTTGCCCACGCTCCGGCCTTAGCTTTTAACAGTTATACTATAGATGATGCCGATGGAAATGGTAATGGAAGACTGGATCCGGGAGAAACAGTATCATTAAACATCAGGATTGAAAATACAGGATCAGCTTCAGCCTATGAGATAACGGGATTACTGGAAACTGAATACCTGCTTCTTGAAATTGAAACCGGATTACAAGAGTTTGGTATGGTTGAACCGGCAACATTTGCCGAACAAACCTATACCATTAGCTGCCCCTTGATAGTACCACAGGGTACAGCGGCAACACTTGATTTTATATACTTTTCATCTGAGGAAGAGATAGGTATGGATCAGTTTGATATTGAGATAGGACACCCGCAGATATTGATCCTCGATCTCGAAAATTCCCCACTTACAGGAACTGTTATCAGGGATCTGCTGATCGAGCAGGGTATTACACCCAGATACATCACCGAGTTTCCTGAAGATATTACAAATGATTACGAATTGATTTTTACATGTTTGGGTGTTTATCCTAACAATTATGTACTACAATCAACAGAAGGAAGTATGCTTGCCGGATACTTAAATGCCGGTGGAAATCTTTATATGGAAGGCGGAGATACATGGTCTTATGATGACCAGACCGCTGTACATACTTTATTCAATATTGATGGAACTGATGATGGCAGTGGTGACCTGGGTACCCTCCAGGGAGTTGAAGACACTTATACCTCCGGTTTTGAATTTGAGTATGGAGGTGAAAATAGTTATATTGACAGGCTTCAGGTTACCGGAACTGCCTTTGATATTTTCTCAAATGTAAGTCCTGATTATATATGTGCCATAGCCTATCAGGCAGAAAATTACAAAACCATTGGAGCATCATTTGAATTCGGTGGACTTGAAGACGGTGATTATACAAAATCGGAGCTGCTTGATAAATATCTCGAATTTTTTGAAATCAGCATGCCCGGGAAACCAGAAATTCCGATTGGTGAAGGGAATGTTTGTATTTCAACCGAAGAAGGTGAATATTATGTGCCCTGCCTTGATGGGATATCCTACTATTACTGGAATATCTATCCTGTCGATGCAGGGGAAATTATAGGTACCGATACCCTTGTTACAATAGCATGGAATGCAGACTTTACAGGACAGGCTGAAATTCAGGTTTGTGGCTTGAATGGCCTGGGCATGGGCCCCATGTCAGATCCCTTCATCATCAATGTGTGGGCAACTCCCGAAGTCAGTCTTGGTCAGGATACCAGCATATGTTTCTATCATTCAATCATTATTACGCCAGGTGATGACTATGCCTCCTACGAGTGGATGGATGGATCAACTACATCATCCATCGAGATTGACTCAACTTTTGGAACAATGGGAAGTAATATTGAAGTTATGGTAATTGTAACCGATGAACATGGTTGTTCCAATGAGGCTATGGTAACAGTGACCCTTGACGAATGTGCCGGCATTGGTGAGTTTGAACTGAACAGCATGATTGATGTTTATCCAAATCCATCGGATGGAAATGTCACCATTGATGTATCAGGCGCAGATATTCAATTGAAAGATATCAAAGTATTGAATTCAATTGGAAGGATGATTCATCAACCTGAAACCTTGCAGACAAACAAAGTGATGCTTAACCTTGGCCAATATGGTACCGGCATCTATTTCATCATCCTGGATACCAACCTGGGACGATTAACCAGGAAAGTCATTATCAATTAATTTGAAAACCTCATAAGGTGCTCAGAAACACCTGAACAATATTCATCGGATGACTATCCTATAGATACACGATGAAATATCAATCGTTTCGTGAATTTATGAACTATAGTCATCCGATGAATTGCAATATATTTTGTCCTTATGTGCTTTATGTGGTTCAAGAAAATTATACTTTGCGTCCACTGCGTCCCTGCGGTGAATAAAACCTACCCCAACGATATGCAATGACCTTTCATTTTGCCGCATCCCTAAATTTGTAAAAGAATATATACTTTTTAGAGCCGAAAAAATCTCAAACATTGTATTTTTGCAGTCGGAAAGGCTGTTACAAAATTAACAATACTAAACCAGGCCATGACGAAGAACTTATATATTGCAGCAGCGGAAGCGGATACCGGAAAATCCCTGATCATTCTCGGTATCATGGATATCCTGTCAACACAGGTGAAACGGGTAGGGTTTTTCCGCCCCATCGTTAAGGATGATAAAAAGCAGGATCATGATATTCAATTGATAGCATCCCGTTATAATCTTTCATTCCCCAATGAGATGATGTACGGGCTGACAAGTGAAGAGGCATTTAACTTTATCCAGGCCGGTGATATGGATGCATTATACACCGGGATATTGAATAAATATAAAAAACTTGAAAACACCTGTGATTTTGTCTTGTGTGAAGGTACCGATTTTACCGGCACACTAAAGCCCTTTGAGCTCGATTTCAATGTCAGGGTAGCCAATCACCTTGGCGCTGCAATCATTGCTGTAATCAACGGGAATGGGAAAAGTATAACCGATGTTAATGATACGGTTCAGATTGTAAGGGGAATACTTACTCATGAAAAATCCACCCTGCTGGGGATGATCATCAACCGTGCAAGGCCAAATGATGCCGGGGATATTAAAAAGATTCTTCAGAATTCCAAGAGTGGTGAGGAACTGAACTTTGTGATTCCCGAAATGGAAATTCTTCAGAAGCTTACCATGCGGCAGATTGCCGGTGCCCTTAATGCCAAGCATATTTATGGTGATGAAGTTGTTCTGAATCATGATGTTCTTGATTTCAGGGTTGGCGCCATGGGCCTGGAGAATATCCTGAAGAATATCACCGATGGTATCCTGGTGATTACACCGGGCGACCGTTCCGATGCTTTGCTTGGTCTTTTCATGACATTGATTGCAGATAACTTTCCGAAGATCTCAGGAATAATTCTTACCGGCGGTCAAGCTCCCAGCAGTGAGATCATGAGGATCATACGTGGTGTAAAACGGATACCGGTTGCTGTTTTCAGTGTGGAAGATGATACCTATACTGCTTCCATGAAGATCAGCAGGATCAAGCCAAAACTAACTGCCGATAATGAACGAAGGATAGCAACGGCACTTGGTCATTTTGAGGATTATGTAGATAGCAAAAAGATACTTGCAAAAACAGCAATCACACATTCTGGTGTTGTAACGCCCATCATGTTCGAATATCAGTTGTTTGAACGTGCCAGGGCAGAGCGTAAACATATTGTTCTGCCGGAAGGAATTGATGACAGGGTGCTCAGGGCAACCGAGATCCTGCTTAAACGTAATGTGGTGGATATTACCTTACTCGGTAATGAAGATGAGATTTATCAGAAAGGAGCTTCATTGCAGTTAAACCTTGAGGGTGTCCATATTATCGATCCTTTTGATAACGACCTTATCAATGAATATGCCCCGACTTATTATAAATTACGACAACATAAAGGAATATCAAAGGAAACCGCTTTTGACCTGATGCATGATGTCAGTTACTTTGGTACCATGATGGTTTATAAAGGGCATGCTGACGGCATGGTATCAGGTGCTGCCCATACCACGCAGCATACCATAAGGCCTGCTTTTGAATTTGTCAGGACCAAACCCGGGGTGTCTATTGTTTCCAGTTCTTTCTTTATGTGCCTGGAAGACAGGGTGCTTGTATATGGTGATTGTGCAGTTAATCCGAACCCGAATTCTGAAGAGCTGGCCGACATAGCCATCAGTTCAGCAGATACGGCAAAGATGTTTGGTGTTGAACCCCGGATCGCCATGCTCTCCTATTCAACAGGTGATTCAGGAAAAGGGGCGGATGTAGAAAAGGTAAGAAATGCCACGAAGATTGCCCGTGAACATCGTCCCGACCTGTTTATCGAAGGGCCCATACAATACGATGCAGCTATCGATGCCAGTGTTGCAAAAACCAAAATGCCCAACAGTGAAGTGGCCGGCAAGGCAACCGTATTTATCTTTCCTGACCTGAATACAGGCAATAATACTTATAAAGCTGTTCAAAGAGCTGCCAATGCAGTGGCAGTTGGACCCGTGCTACAGGGTTTGAATAAACCGGTTAATGATCTGAGCCGCGGGTGTACAGTGAAAGACATCGTTAATACCGTGGTAATCACAGCCATTCAGGCGCAGGAAGATTAATTGTTGAGAGGTTGAGAAAACTAATAAAGTTAACAAAAAAACTTAATACAATTCATCGTGGGGGCCAGTGGGGTTGAAATCCGTGCATCTGTTTTATTTTGGATTTAAGCCTGAAAGGCTTTAACATCTATAACCGCATGTAATACATGCGGTTATTGCAGAACAAGAAGTACAACCCTGAAGGGGTTGAATATTAAAACAATTGGATAAACGCCTAATATGGTAAGACTTACAATATATTCTCTCATTTTCATATTGAGCCATGTTATAGCTTCGGGACAACCATGCTTCCCGAATGGAAAAACATTCTCAACACAATCATCCATCGACCTTTTTCAGACATATTATCCGGATTGCACTGAAATAGAAGGTGATTTGACTATAAAGAGATCCAGCTCCGGCTCAGATCCCATCACCAACCTGAATGGCTTAAGTGTCCTGACAAGCGTTGGAGGAAGTCTAAAGCTTCAGGCTCTGGCATCAAATTACCCACTGATGGTGACTGATATGACCGGGCTTGATAATTTAACTTCGATTGGTGGTGATTTGAGTGTCCATGGAACCTGGCTTGAGAATTTCTCAGGTATGGAAGGACTATTGACCATAGGAGGGAATCTAACAATCTTTTATAATGACTCATTGATCAGTTTATCAGGCCTGGACAATGTAGGTGCCATTACCGGAAATATCTCTATTATCTCAAATGAAAACCTTTTTGATTGTAATATCAGTAATATTTGTGATTATTTGTCAAATCCTGCTGGAATTGTAAGGATCTACAATAATGCAACCGGATGTAAAAATCCATCTGAGATTGCGTCTGATTGCGGGTTTACTTTAGAATGTCTTCCTTATGGCAATTACTATCTTTTCTCCCAGGATGAGATTGACAACTTTCAAACCAATTACCAGAATTGCACTGAAATATCAGGAAGCATGGAAGTAAATGGTCTGGATGTGTCCAGCCTGGCCGGATTAAACAATATTACTTCAGTTGAACTTACACTTTCAATTGGTAATCATGATTTTGGTAATCCCATGTTAACAAGTTTGGATGGACTTGAAAACCTACAAACTGTTGGTGGAAATTTAATCATATGGAGTAACGCAAACCTATCGGATATATCTGGTATTTCCAATGTTGTTTCTCTTGGTGGTGATCTCTGGATTGGAAGAAGTGATGTTCTGACAAATTTAAATAGCCTGCAAAACTATACCTCAATTGGCGGTGATTTAAGTATCGGTATTAACACTTCACTAACTGATATTTCTGGGTTGATTAATATAACATCCATAGGTGGGGGATCGCACATTTCTATACAATCTAATGATATATTAACCAGTTTGTACGGTCTTGACAACATAGATACTTCTTCGATAAATGGGATCACAATTCGAAATAATCCAATGCTATCCAGTTGCGAAGTTCGAAGTATTTGTGAATTCTTGACAGTTCCAAATGGATTTTATTATTTAGATGACAACGCCGGGGGATGCAATACAAGGGAAGAGGTATTGGAGGCCTGTGAGACTGCAGGAATACCTGATATAACAGGTGATGAAGGATTCTATATTTACCCTAATCCTGCAACAAAGGAAATTTTCATTGTATGCTACAATGAAATAAACGTCAAAGAAATTAGCATATATAACCAACTTGGTCAGAGATTAATCCATGAGAACAATATTGCAAACGCACTGGATATTTCCCATCTTGATAAAGGATTATATTTTGTTGAACTCGTTGCAGGTGAGCTGATATTTAGAGAACTACTTATCGTTAATTAGAATATCATGAAACCAAAGGAATTAGTTAAAAAGTGGGTCGAAATATTTAATACTGGTAACGCAAGCCAAATTGCAACATTGTACCATGATGATGCCATCAATCATCAGATAACAAATGACCCTGTTATTGGCAAACAGGCAATCAGTGAAATGTTTAAAAAAGAGTTTGAACAGGCTGAAATGGTTTGCCTTATAGAAAGCATCTTTGAAGATGGAGAATGGGCAATCCTGGAATGGAAAGATCCACTTGGATTAAGAGGTTGTGGTTTCTTTCATATTATCAACGGTAAAATAAAATTTCAGCGTGGTTATTGGGATAAACTTACTTTTCTGAGGATGCACAACCTGCCTGTACCTGAAAAGTAAAAGGCACATCCATGCGTTAATTATGACTTTCCATACTTGAGTTTAGTGGATCAACATCGGGTTGATGGCAACGATCTGCATCATATCACCCACAATTTATCTTTCTGCCCACTCAAACAATTTGTATAGGTGGTTAATTGTTAGATAGCTGATATAGCTTTCATTCTGAAATATTATTACCATCTTTCTGCAAATAATAATTATTCATAAAATCTCTTAATATGAAATTCTCTAAAAGATTACTTCTCGTTTTATTAATCTCAACGCTGGGATTGAATAATTTATCTGCAAATTCCCGGATAAACCAGGATACATGTGAAATACTGTTAATAGGAAGCAGTTACTTCAACTTTAATAATCTAAAAAATTTGATAAAGAATCTAGCTGATAGTTCTGGTGTTGGGATATATATAGAGATGCATGGGAAGAACGGGCTCTATCTTGCTGATCATGCAAATCGTCCGGATACGGAAGCAAAGATTAATGAACGGGACTGGGATTATGTTGTTTTGCAGGGCGTGGGTGTCCTGGTTGCATATCCCGATACTTTTACACATCATCCAGTATATCCTGCATTGGTTACATTGCGCGATAAGATTCATGCAAATTGTGAATCTACAAGAATGGTTTTCTGTCTGCCCTGGGCTTTTGAAGATGGAATGACCTGGTATCATAACTGGACGGATACTTATGAAGACATGCAAATTCATGTTTATAACAATACATTGCAGTATTCAGATGAGATCGGATTTGAAATAGCTCCGGTCGGTTGGGCCTGGTATGCTGTTTTGGAAGAATATAATTACCCACTCCACTATTTGCACATGAGTGATTGGAACCACCCTTCTCTCAGAGGCTCCTATTTGATGGCCTGTGTAATATACACAACTGTTTTTCAGCAAAGTACTGTGGGTAATCCTTATCATGCCAACATACCGGTGGAGGAAGTGGGATTTTTCCAGCTGGTGGCATCTGATACTGTCCTGAACAACCTTGAACTTTGGAATATCACCCCTCTGGTTTCCGTTGAGGAAAACAGGTCTTCACTAAACAAAATCCTTTTAGATCAGAACTATCCAAATCCACTTTATCATCGTACAACGATTACTTATTATTTACCTGAGGAACTTCCGGTAGCTTTAACGGTTTTTGACGTTCTTGGGAATAAGGCCACCACACTGGTTGCGGAAGAACAACGGGCTGGAAATCATCATATTGATTTTAATGCAAACGGATTTTCAAAGGGTGTATACTTTTATCGACTACTTGCAGGTAATTATTGCCAGACAAGGGTGATGATTATCAGGTAGTCTTTTCCTATGAGGTCATTATTTATTTCATGATTAAATAATGTTAGCAATTATTACTGATGGTGGCATTGCAGGGTGCTCCGTAGGAGCAGACTGTTTGTAGAAAATTTGATTGAAAAAATGATTTAAACCCCGTCAGGGGTGAAATGTTAATCTAAGATGATTGATTCAATATATCAGAAAATAAAGTCATGCGGGGCGAAGTTGGGGTATTAGAAAAGATGCATTGTGATACAGCTCAAAAAGAAGGATAATCCATATAACCAAAAGAGCTGTCGGTTCTCGGCAGCTTCAACCAAATCAAAAATATAATTATTAAATTATATCCACTTCTTCAGCCTGGATAACCTCTTTGGTGTTAATATTATAGATAAAGGCAACGATCTTACATTTACCAGCAGGCCATCCATCTTTTAAGGTACCGGAGAAAATACTTTCATAGGTTTCATCAACCATGAGCAATTCACTGTTATTTACAGGCTCTCCATAGGTACCACCAATAGACTGGACCAGCATATCATGATGATCATAGTCTTCCCAGACAGGAGAAGGCCCTAGTGTTGGATCATTGTTCTCCTGTGGTGCAATGGTATCTCCCGTTATATAAATACAAACACCAACGGGATCTTCGATGATCCGTACAACTTCAGTTGCCACAGTGATATCCAGTTTTTTTGTACTGGCTGTATAGGTGTGTGTTATGGTCAGCAATGCTTGCTCTGGCTGTGCAATCAGTTCATTTACTGCTGTAGCCCAGGCACTTTTTCCAAGTACCACCTTATCATCAAAGGATGTTCTGTTTATCATCCCAGAAGGATAACTCTGTACATTATAATCTGTATTGAGCTCATCACCCGTCGTTGTTCTGAAATCCTCGGTGTAATGCCCGGAAGCATTGGGTGTGGCAAAAAATCCAGCATGTACGCTTATTAAGATGAGCTTGTCGCCATAGATACCCTGCAGGTCATGGGCGATTTTTGAACCCTGCGGGCAATTAGGACATTTATGGCCGGTGAATTCCTCAAGCAGAACTTTCTTGTTGCTGACTATAGGGTTGCCCTCGGTAATATATGGAGGATCAATCTTGTCACAACTTAAAAAAGCCAGTGACGAGAGGAATAAAACGATTGAAAGTATTTTAAGTATTTTCATTTTCTTAAGATTTAAAAACTGGTGGTTACTGATAGTGAAAATCCGTTTGAGGCCGGTACAACCCTGCATACCCCACCTACACACAACAATCCTTCACGTTGCCTGCCGTATGATACTGAAATCCTGGTCGATTTCTTTACAAAAGCAACAGAACCGGTAAAATAATGTAACTGCATCGAATCGTCAGGGTTGCCATAGTTATATTCATCCATGATGGAGAAGAACCATTTTGGCGCAATATTATACTCTATAAGCCCCATCATCCAGTCACCCCGATCTTCCTTAGTGAATAACTGCTGATATTCAATTCGGATCGAATTGGTTGGATTGATCCTGTATGTAAAATCGGCAATTCCAATATTTGCTTTTACGATGGGTTCTCCGGGATGACCTTCAATAACATCAATGTTGTATAATAAATTAACATAGGATAATATAGCCTTGAATTTCTTACTGAACTTCTTGCTGATCTTCACACTGATATCCTGGAAATAATCAGGTTGGCCAAACTTTAGGAAATCACTGGTATAACCCAGTGTACCTTCCTGGTCGATGACTGTTTCGGGATTAACCTGTTGTTTTTCGATGGGATTGATCTTAGAGAAATTTAACTCGATTTTGGTACCATATTTACCTCCTATTTTTGATTTCTTAGGAATGGTATAGATAATCTGCGCCTGAATGCCAATCTCGCCATTGGGCTGTGTTGCATAGGGATAAAGCGTGGCCAGGCTGTAAACATGTTGCTTGGTCAATGGAGGAAGATAATTAATATCCAGGGCGTTGGATTCTTCATAGATATCAGATTTATAGCTCATATTATCTATCCTTTTGAATGCTACTGTAGCTCCAAATCCTTTTTGTGAGTATGAGGCAGATACAAACAATGCCTCACCGTTTTTATAGATGAAATTATTCATCTGTGATGGATCATTGATTTTATAGGCATATTCACCGATGAGATTAAATCCACCATTGATAATATTAGCCCTTCCGGCAAATGATGCAACATTTTTTGGCATGATACATTCATAGAAAACTGTATCTGTTGCGAATTCATGTTCAACTTCCTGGTATTTACTCACAAAACTACCTCCCAGCATAACACGGGTTTTACTGTTGTTCATTCCATTGAAAATATCATTCAGGTAAAACTCCACATCTGCACCTTTAATAATGGCCCTGTTGTTATCCTTGTAAGGTTCCCAGTAAGCTCTTTGTGTTCCGATAAGCCCCTTCAGGTAAATACCCTCTGTGGGATTGATCTTGACCCTTAATCCGTTGATATTGTTGTCATATCCCAGTGTCCATTCTTCATAACTTCTCAATATCAATCCATTTCCGAACTGTTCATAAAAATGCCCTGCGGTAACATCAATAAAATCGTTTTTATAGCTGGCAAACCAATAAGGTATTCCATGCCCTTCAAACCTTTTATCGAAACCATTCAGTGGTGGTAGATAAGCTTCATACCTGAGGCCTGCTGAGAAATTCCTATTGGTATAAATGATGTTTCCAAAACCATTCATTCCGAAAACATTCCCTGCAAGTGAAGAATCTGTAATACCAAGGGCTTCGTCGGGCTGATAATACTGTGCATCCAACTGAAAATTCCCATGGACCGATCCACCTTCTAAAACTCCCTGTGAATAAGAAATAAAAGGGAAGAATACAGTCAGGATGATCAGATAAGTAAATTTCTTTCTCATAATATTTGCTTTGAAAATGATTAGTGGCTTTTAATGTTTTCTCCGGCAGCAATTTTCTGGAGTACCTCGAAGATCTCTATCTCACCCCCTTCTGCAAATGAAGTATGCTGCCAGACAACTTTTCCTTCACCATCCACGATAAACATATGTGGTATCATATTCACATTCATTGCCCGTTTGAAGTCCCCGTTTGCATCCAGGAGAATATCATATTCCCAGTCGTTACCATTAGCAAAAGGCATCACTTTTGAGCTTGACCTGACATCATCAATTGATATTGCAAAAAGTTTAACACCTGTTTCATCCTGCCAGTCTTCATAAACATCGGCTATGGTGTTTAATTCCCTGATACAAGGTTTACACCACAATGCCCAGAAGCTTATAATTATCGGATCACCGTCATTCTTAATATTTTTGGTATTAAAGGGTGTGCCATCAGATGATTTGATCTCAACGGATGGAAGGCTTTTGGTGTTCTGTGACCAGGCCAGTGTAACGATCAGAAATCCTGCAAATAATAAACCTAATTTCTTCATCTACGTAAATTTATTGATTATTTAACTTATAATAACTTTTATAAATATGAAATAGTATGTATATGTGTTCTAAATTAACATGATGCTATTGACAACCCTGTTTTATGAAAGGTTGCATAAGACACTCAAATAACATAAACTTCCAATAACTTTGCCAATTTTTCAGGATAAAGCCTGATCTCATCAAGCTCTGCTGGAATTAAGTAAACTTCTCCCGGATTACAGATGACATTCCCATCCCTGTAGCTTATCCTGAAACTACCTTCCAGGCCCATATATGCAACAAAAGAATCCAGCTGGGAATAATCTTTTGTTATGCCGGTATTCAATTGAAGCAGGTTGGTCGTAAAATAAGGACAGCTGACAAGTTCACCGGTTTCATTAAGAACAACTTTGTATTTTGTTCTATAATTATCATGGAAGGTAAAGTCAATGGCATCGAGAGCCTGCTCGGTATGAACCTCCCGGTAAGTACCATCTGGCTGAATACGGTCGTAATCATAGATACGGTATGTGGTATCTGACGTTTGCTGAATCTCTGCAAGAAAAACACCAGGCCCCAAAGCATGAACTCTGCCGGCTGGCATAAAAAACACATCACCTTTATTTACTTTTTCAATATTCAGTATTTCTTTCAGGCTTTTATTCCCAAGGTGTTTAAGATACAACTCCTTATCAGCCTCCTGATTAAATCCGCTGATCAGTTCTGCATTTTCATCGGCATTGATAACATACCACATTTCGGTTTTACCATTTCCGATCTTACGCTTACGGGCCAGTTTATCATCAGGGTGTACCTGGATGGACAGCCAGTCACGTGAATCGATGATTTTTATAAGTACAGGGAATTCATGTCCATGCTCTTCAAAAATCTTATCCCCAACCAGGTCTTCCATATAAACCTCTATCAATTCATTCAACTCATTACCTGCCAGAAAACCATTTTCAACAACAGACTGATGATCCTTTACGCCAGACAATACCCATGCCTCACCACAGTTTGGCAGTGGTGAAAAGTCCATTCCGAATTCGGACTTGATTTTAGTACCTCCCCATATTTTATCCATAAAAATGGGTTTGAATTTAAGGGGGTATAATCTGTTCATACTTGTTGTTTAGGGTGAATTCGGCAAAGATAAAAATAAATAATCCATGGCGATGATATCTGAACCGGTTTACGTACTTTTAGCCACTATTTAATTAATGTATAATCTGACAATTGTACTATGAAAATGAATCGAATTGGTGTGTTCTGTGGTTCAAGTATGGGGCTTAAGGATGAATACCGGGCAGTTGCACGCTTACTGGCAGAGTTGTTACTGAAGAGAGACCTGGAACTGATTTATGGTGGGGCAAATGTTGGCCTGATGAAGATACTGGCAGATACCATGCTGAATGGTGGAGGAACAGTTATCGGGGTAATGCCTAAAAGTTTAATTGAAAAAGAGGTAGCCCACCCGGAAATTACCAGGATGCACACAGTGGATTCCATGCAGGAAAGAAAAGTATTAATGGCTGATTTGAGTGACGCCTTCATTGCCCTGCCCGGTGGTTACGGAACACTGGATGAACTTGCTGAGATGCTTACCTATAATCAGCTCAGGATACATGATAAACCACTTGGAATATTGAATACCATTGGATATTTTGATTTCCTGCTCCGCTACCTCGATAATGGTGTTGTTGAGGGATTCATCCGTGAAGAACATAGAAGGAACATCATTGTTGATGAAAATCCGGACAGGCTACTCACAAAACTTAAAGGATATAAACCGGTGGAAATGGATAAATGGATTAGGGAGATTAAGACGGAGAGTTCAGGTCATTGAAATGAAGTCAATGTATAATCTTAACAATTTCTTATCTTAGTACTAATTATTGATTAAAACATGAAAGAGGCCCAATACTATAATAAAAAGCAGGATCAGATTGTAGAATGTTACCTGTGTCCTCAACAATGCAGGATCAATGAAGGAAAGCAGGGGAATTGCAAAATAAGAAAAAACAGGGAGGGTATCCTTTATGCTGAGACTTACGGCAGGATTTGTTCAGCGGGATTTGATCCAATTGAGAAAAAGCCCCTCTATCATTATCACCCGGGAAAGATCATATTCTCGGTAGGTGGGATTGGTTGTAACTTCCATTGCCAATTCTGCCAGAACTGGGAAATATCACAGGCATCACCTGATCAATTCAATTACCTGAAACAATACACACCATCTGACCTGGTATCCATTGCCAGGGCCAATAAGGATAACATTGGATTAGCATATACCTATAACGAACCCACGGTTTGGTATGAGTTTATGGCTGATATTGCTAAGCTTGCCAGTGCTCAGGGGCTTAAGAATGTAATGGTCACCAATGGATTCATCAATGAACAACCACTTCAGGATATATTACCGGTAATGGATGCATTCAGTGTTGATCTGAAATCTTTTTCAGATAATTTTTATAGAAAATTATGTGGAGGCCGGCTTGAACCTGTTAAGAACACCCTGAAGGAAATCCGTAAATCCGGGAAACACCTCGAAATTACCAATCTGATCATTACCGCAGAAAACGATGATGAGCATGAGTTCCGTAATATGGTGGAATGGATCGGAGAAGAACTGGGATCTGATACAGTCCTTCATATATCGGCATATTATCCGTCGTATAAAATGAACAACCCGCCAACACCATATCAAACACTTGCAAAGCTATATCGAATCGCTGGAGAGTCTCTGGACTATGTTTTTATGGGGAATGTCTCAACCACTTATGGGCAGCATACCTTCTGCAACGAATGTAAAGAAATGGTGATCAGCAGGAACAGGTATAAAACACAATTGTTGAATTTAAATGCAGAAGGTGAATGTGGAAATTGTGGGAATAAGATAATAACTAACTGATTGGATAAGTTCAATTCATAATAAAGAAGTTGAATTTTACACAATATATTCAGGAAGCAGTTTTAATAAATATCAGCATAACTTTGGATATCGTTGAATAGTGATTGTTGAATAGTGAATAGAGTGACCATCGAATATCAACCGATTAACTATCGAATAACCATTGAATGACAATCGAATAACCATTGAATGACAACCGAATAACCATTGAATGACAACCGAATAACCATTGAATGACAACCGTATAACTATTGTATGACCACCAATTGACTAATAACCAATGACTAATGACCAATTAGATTTTTCCCTTATTTTTGCTTTATGCTAATCATTGGAATCACAGGAACCTTGGGTGCCGGCAAAGGGACTATTGTTGATTATCTCACCAGGAACAAAGATTTCAATCATTACTCCGTACGTAACTTTATTGTTGAAGAGATTATCAGGCGTGGGTTGCCTGTTAACAGGGATACCATGACTACGACAGCCAATGACCTGCGAATGAAACACTCTCCATCTTACATCGTTGATGAGCTTTACAAACAAGCCATAAAGTCGGGGAAGGACTGTATCATTGAAAGTATTCGTACCCCAGGTGAAGTTGAATCGCTGAAGGGTAAATCCAGGTTTTTTCTTTTTGCTGTTGATGCAGATCCCTACATTCGGTACAGCAGAATTAAATTAAGAAATTCGGTAACCGACCAGGTTACTTTCGAGACCTTTGTTGAAAATGAAGAAAGGGAGATGATTTCTTCCGATCCCAATAAGCAGAACCTTCTTAAATGCAGGGAAATGGCTGATTTTGTTTTTGCAAACAATGGGTTATTAGAAGAATTATATAAGCAGGTTGAACGTATCCTCCAAAAAATAAATAATGAATAATCAGAAACATATAAGACCTACCTGGGATGAGTATTTTATGGATCTTGCGAGTACTGTAGCAAAAAGGGCAACCTGCGACAGGGGAAGAAGCGGATGCGTTATTGTTAGAAATAAGCAGATCCTTGTAACCGGCTATGTTGGTTCACCACATGGGCTTGCTCATTGTGATGAAGTAGGGCATCTCCTGAAGAAAGTTACCCACCAGGATGGCACTAACAGCACCCATTGTATGCGGACAGTGCATGCTGAGCAAAATGCAATATGTCAGGCGGCCAAACTGGGTATCTCTTTGGAAGGCGGTACATGCTACTGCCGGATGACCCCATGCCGTACCTGTGCCATGTTGCTCATCAACTGTGGGATAAAACGCGTGGTTTGTGAGAAAAAATATCACGCCGGCAAAGAATCGGAAGAGATGTTCGGGCTGGCAGGAGTGCTGATAGAATATTTTGATGAAGAAGTGCTAAGGTACGATCGTCAAAAAGGTGACGATTATTAGATGGACGATGGACGGTTGACGAATCGAAAATCACCAAATCGAACATCGAAAATCGTCCCATCAATACTCCGGTTGCTCCCCCCAGTAATTGTAATACTCCCTGGCGTCGGGGCCAAAAGGTTCTATATTTTCCCCGAGTAATCTGTAAGTGCATTTTTCCCCAACGATTTTTGAGAAAATAATCTCAAATTCCTTTCCTTCCGGGTTTAACATCAGGATCTTGGCAAGGTTGATATGCTCATCAATGGAGGATAAGCTGTTGTGGCACATCGGGCAGTAAAATTCCAGGTGCTCCCCTTCACGAAGTTTAAAAGAATTGTGCTTGGTAATTGTATATTCACCAAGTAATGGGCTTAATAATAACATCCCGGTCCTGCCGTCACGGGTTTTTACCGAGAATATTATTTTGTCCAGAGGTTTTAGATGTCCCCTGCAATGTGGACACAGGAAATCGTTGTTCTCCATCCCCATAAAATGCTTTTTAAGATAAGTAGAACAAAGTTACTCTAAAACACCAGAAAATACCAGAGAATATCAAAGAACTTGATACAGAACCTGTTTTTCTAGTACACTCCAAACCCTAAACTCCAAATAACAAATAAATACCAAATTGCAATTTTCAATGATCAAAACTCTCTGGCTATTATTAGAATGTTTGGAGTTTTGAATTTTGGTATTGGTACTTATTTGTTATTTGTAGCTTGTAATTTGTTATTTACCAGAGCAGTATAGTGAACGTATAGCCTAAAACAGTTACTGTGGCTATCCGGTCACAGATACCATCACCATAATCAAGGGTCCTTACCGGTTTACCTTCGGGGGTTATGTCAACGGTTCCACTAACGATATTCGAGCAGCTGATTTCTACCCGTAAAGGATTGGTGATAACCTGTGTGTATGTTTGTCCATCAGGGCGGGTGCCGCTAGCAGAACCGCTGATCAGGTAAACATCATCAAAGATATTTAATATCGTGGTACTGCCTTCAATCCATTCCCGGCCTCTTTCTGATTCCCAGTGCAGGCTACCGCCTTCCGACCAGTTGATCGTACACTCTTCTACAATGGTGAAATAATAATTACCTGAATTATTTAATCCTTCGGTGGTAACTGTTTTATCGAGTAGAACCTGGTTATCATTTACAAAATAGTTTTCCGTGGTGATATTCCGGAATGAACCTGCCTGGAAATAACCCCCTGAAAAAGCCACATATATTTTGCCCCTGCGATATCTCAAATCTGTACAAAGGCAGTTTTCTTCTCCAAAATCAATCACGATCCTGTTTGGAATTACTGTTGTATCAAATGAGAGTGTTGCACAATTACTGTATGGGAATCCGTCTTTGTAAGCGGTTGAATTTTGATTGTAAGCAAGATCGGCAATATTGGTTACATCGTTAATAATAACCTCAGCAGTAGCGTTCTCAGTCGTCAATTCAATATCGACATCATCGGGATTTTCATCATTGTTTTTCTTACATCCTGCAACAGAAACCAGCAGGGCGATCACAATAATACTCAGTCTGAAAAAGATTTTTGTCTTCATAGCATTTAATATTTGTTTTTGAGTTTGATGAATAAATTTCTAATTGGTTTAAATCGATCAGGAAATTTATCAGCCAACTTTAAATTCAAACGGATGACAGAAGAATAAATGGAAAATTCAGAATCTTTCTGATACTTCAAAATTTCCTGATAGGGTAATAATTATTCGATAAGCTGGAACTTTGTAATTTTGCGACTTATTTAAAACGCTGTGGATCGCTTACAATTGTTCAATAAGTATAAAAATTCGTCAAAAACCAGCCAACTGTCTGACCTTTTGGATGATCTGTCGGTTCAGGGAATTGGGCTGAAAGGACTTACAGGTTCTTCAAGATCAATAATCTCAGCAACTGTTTTTGACCTTGCCAGGGGAATTCATCTGTTTATTCTCCCCGACAGGGAAACGGCTGCATATTTTTTTAATGACCTGGAACATCTGATGGGAGAATCGATAGAGGACTTTGCGAAGAAGAAGATCCTCTTTTTTCCGACTTCCTATAAACGTCCTTATGAGATAGAAAAGACAGATAATACCAATGTGCTATTACGCACCGAGGTGCTGAACAGATTATCCGGGGGTGCCAGAAAATTAGCTGTTGTGACATTTCCGGAGGCTTTGTCGGAAAGGGTAGTAAATAAAAAATACCTCAAGAAAAACAGGTTGAAACTTCATGCCGGAGAAGAAGTGACCCTTGACTTTACAATAGACCTGTTGATGGAATATGAATTTGAAAGGGTGGATTTTGTTGTTGAACCAGGACAATTCTCCGTTCGTGGTGGTATTATTGATATATTTCCATTTTCAAATGATTATCCGTACAGGATTGAATTTTTTGGAAATCAGGTCGATACATTGAGAACCTTTGATCCGGCCACCCAGTTATCAAGATATAAAGTTGACAGAATAACGATAGTTCCCAATGTTCAGGACAGAAGTGTAAGAGAGAAACGGGAACCATTCCTGAAATATATCAGTGAAAGCTCAAACATCTGGATAGATGATGTTGATTTCACTTCCGACAGAATAGTACAGGAATTTGAAAGAGCCAAAGCTGCATATAAAAACCTTGATGAAGAATTAAATCATCTTACACCTGAAGAATTATTTGTATCAGGCGAAGAGTTTTACAGAGATCTGATGGATCACAGGATTATTGAATTTGGTAAACGACGACACTTTGAAGACATTAATATAATTAATTTTTCAACCTCGCCTCAACCATCTTTCAACAAGAACTTTAAATTATTAATTGATAACCTGAAGGAAAATAAGAAAAACGGAACTTCAAACTTTTTCTTCTCTGATAACCCAAGCCAGATCGAAAGATTGTACACGATTTTTATGGATATGGAGAAAAATGACGAAGCAGACGGGCATATCGATTTTACCCCAATACCTATTGCCCTTCATGAAGGATTTATCGATCATGACCTGAAGTTTGCCTGTTATACGGATCACCAGATTTTTGAACGTTATCAGAAATTTCACCTTAAGGAAAGTTATAAAGGAAAGCAGGCAATTACATTAAAAGAATTGTATGATCTTAAACCGGGCGATTTTGTCACACACATCGACCATGGAATAGGCCGTTTTGATGGCCTTGAAAAAATCGATGTTCAGGGTAAGATACAGGAAGCCATCAGGTTGATTTATAAAAACCAGGATCTTCTTTATATCAGCATTCATTCATTACATCGGATAGCCAAATACATAGGTAAGGAAGGCACTCCACCAGTATTGAACAGGCTGGGTTCCAATGCCTGGAATAACCTCAAGGCTAAAACAAAAAAGAAGGTCAAAGACATTGCCAGGGATCTGATTGCCCTTTATGCAAAGCGAAAATCGTCTGAAGGATTTGCCTTTCCACCCGATACATACCTACAGCATGAACTGGAGGCCTCTTTTATTTATGAAGATACCCCCGACCAGTTAAAATCCACAAAAGATGTAAAAACTGATCTTGAAGCCAGCTATCCCATGGACCGTCTTGTGTGTGGTGATGTTGGTTTTGGCAAAACTGAGATTGCTGTCAGGGCTGCCTTTAAAGTTGTTTCGGAAAGTAAACAGGTTGCTTTGCTGGTACCAACAACCATACTTGCATTACAGCATTATAAAACATTCAGTGACCGCTTGCGTAATTTCCCTGTCGAGGTTGATTATATCAACAGGTTTAAAAGTACGAAGAGGCAGAAGGAAACCCTCAGGGACCTCGAAGAGGGTAAGATAGACATACTAATAGGCACTCACAGGCTGATCAGTAAGGATGTAAAGTTTAAGGACATTGGTTTACTGATCATTGATGAGGAACAAAAGTTTGGCGTTTCTGCAAAGGAAAAGCTGAAACAGTTCAAGATAAATGTTGATACATTGACCTTAACTGCTACCCCTATACCAAGAACCCTTCAGTTTTCGATGATGGGTGCAAGAGACCTCTCCATTATCAATACACCACCACCAAACCGATACCCGGTTCAAACCGAAGTGAGGCCATTCAGTGAAGAGGTAATTCGTGATGGTATCAATTACGAAGTATCCCGCGGGGGACAGGTTTTCTTTGTTCATAACAGGGTACAGAACATCTTGGATGTGGCAAACATGATACACAAATTCTGTCCGGGTGTTAAAATAGCTGTTGGCCACGGTCAGATGGAAGGGGCAAAGCTTGAGAAAACCATGCTCGATTTTATCGATGGTGAATATGATGTGCTTGTCTCAACAACCATTATCGAATCTGGATTGGATATCCCCAATGTGAACACCATATTCATCAACGGAGCCCAGAATTTCGGATTGAGTGATCTGCACCAGCTTCGGGGTAGGGTAGGGAGGTCGAATAAAAAGGCCTTTTGTTACCTCATTGCCCCACCATTATCAACCCTGACAAATGAAGCAAGAAAACGACTGAAAGCCATTGAAGAGTTCGCTGACCTGGGAAGTGGCTTTAACATCGCGATGCGCGATCTGGATATCCGTGGAGCAGGAAATATCCTGGGTGCAGAACAAAGTGGTTTTATTTCGGAGATTGGTTTTGAAATGTATCAAAAGATACTTGATGAGGCACTGGCAGAACTCAAGGAAAATGAGTTCAAGGATGTTTATGCTGAAGACCAGACAAAGGAATATGCCCGGGATTGCGTCATCGAAACCGATATGGCCCTGTTGTTACCCGATGACTATGTTACAAATATTCAAGAAAGACTGAGTTTATATAAGGAACTGGACAATACGGAAACAGAAGAGGAATTGATGAACTTCCAGGAAAAGCTGATCGACCGCTTTGGGGCGATACCTCCGCAAACCGGTGAGTTGATAAATACAATACGCTTACGCTGGAAAGCAAAAAAAATCGGTTTTGAAAAAGTAATATTGAAAAAAGAAAGGTTGGTCGGACATTTTATACACAATCCTGAATCATCGTATTATCAGTCAGATATCTTTGCAGGAGTTTTAAGGTTCGTACAGGTCAATCCTCGTAAATGCCAGATGAGGGAGAATAATAGCAAGCTGACACTTACGATTGGGTATATTACAACAATCTTCCATGCTCTTAAGGCACTTGATTCTATATTGTTTACCATTAATGATATATAAGATTGGATGCCGAAAGGTAGTTAATGAAATTTAGTGAACCTTTTTAAATTAATATCAAAGGCAACTCAAATGTTACTGATCATCCACAACCAGAATAGTTATATCAAAAGATATGAAAGGGAGGTGCTGAAAGAGAGCGGGCTTGATTATACCTTTGTTGAACACAATCAACCCATTCAGGTCCAATCCGATAAAAAAGTTAAAGGGATTATTCTAAGCGGGGGAAGAGGGAATCCCTATAAATCCTTAAATCTGACAGCAAATTATGTGGCATTGAATAATTTTGACGTTCCCGTTATTGGTTTTTGCCTGAGCCATGAAATAATTGCTGTGTACTTCGGAGGCCATATAGATAAGCTGGATACACCACAACGGGGTAAAAAAATGATCAGGATACTGAAATCAATGGATCCGATCTTCAGCGGGGTAAATAAGAAGGAGATAAAACTACAGAAGTTACACTGGTGGCATGTAAGTAAAATCCCTTCTGAATTTGAGGTCCTGGCCTCCTCTGATGCAACTCCTCATGAGGTTATCAGGCATAAACACAAACCTATTTATGGTTTCCAGGGGCATCCGGAAGTTTCCGGTGAGGTGGGAATGACCATCATGAATAATTTCCTGAAAATATGCAAGCTATAATGTAGGGCAACAAAATCTTTCCGGTATTCCCTGTCATTTTCAGTTTCTTTACTTCACCAATTATTTCCTGTCCGGGTAATAGTGAAAATGATAATTTATTTTAATTCTAAATAATATGTAAATTTTTTAGATATGATTTAACGATATATCTTCGCGCCCGATTACTTATTCTACTAATTAATTCCTGTTTAAACCATGAGAATATATATTTTATTGATTGTTAGTTTTTTATCTATTGCCTTGCCGGCACAGAACACTCTTTTCGATACAACCATTGTTGTTCCACATCCTGAAACAGGCCAGATCTATACCAGTGACGGAATTTTTAATAATATTAAGAACACGATATATGTTTGCGGAAGATATGGTAATATCGTGGAATGCGATGCGGCAACACATCAACCTGTAAATACAATACCCATAGGGTTTGAAGTTGACAGGATGTTGTTCAATGAGATAAACAATAAACTTTATGTTTCAGAATATAAAGGTATTCGTCTTGCAGTAATTGATTGTAGCATTAATAGCATATTAAAATACATTCAAATGCCCGATACTGCCTATCAAACGGCTCTGGCTTTGAACCATGCAGGAAATAAAGTATATGCAGGGCGATTGGGAGTGGTGATCATTGACAGTGAAACTGACCAGATTATTAAGGAGTATCCAGGTGAATACCATGTAGAAGATATTGTGGTGAGTGAAAAAAGTAATAAGGTATATTCCGTAGCGGGTATTGATCACAAGGTGCTCGTATTTGATGGAGAAAGTAATGATTTGGTCAAAGAAATAGAAACCGATGATGTTTACCAGAGTTTGTGTTATAACTCTGTGAATGACAGGGTATATTGTGGTTCATCACATGGGAGGCTTGCTGTTATTGAAGTTGCAACCGATGAACTGACTTACCTGAATACAGGTTCGTGGCATGTAAGGAAACCAATATACAACCCGGAATCAAATAAAATTTATGTTGGCAAACTGGATTCGGAAGACGGTATGATAATCATTGACGGAGAAACCAATGAACTCCTGAAAGATATTGTTCTTGATGAGGAAATCAATTTTCTGCAGTTTAATTCCGTAAATAACACAGTATATGCCAAAGCCTTCCATCAGGATTTTATTCATGTTGTTGATGGAATTACGGATGAAATTACCGGTACCATTCCGGTTAAGTACATCAGCATGGAAAGTTTGTACAATCCGGTTGCAAAATCCATCATCTGGTTTTACTCAAATTTCAGTTTAATGGAAATCATCGATGCCACCAGTCATACACCACTACCTGATGTTCGGCTGGGAATGCAGCCATACATTATGTGCTATAACACAACAGGTGATAAACTATATGTTATGGATTATCTCAGTGACCTTGTATGTGTAGTGGATGCGAAAAGTAATATGGCCATCAAGCAGATATTTCTGGGCCACAGAAAATTCAATGCCCAAGATATGCTATATGTACCAGGGCATGAAAAAATCTATATAACGCATAACGATACGAACTTTCTCAGTGTTATCGATTGTAATACTGATGAGTTGCTTGAAAGAATTACTGTTGGAGAATGGCCGTGTGCACTTTCTTATTGTCCACAGAATCATTCAATTTACTGTTCAAATGAGTGGGAAGATTATATTTCGGTGATAAACTGTGAAAACGATCAGGTTACCGAAAATATTTATATTGATGGAAGCCCGAAGAAATCATTTTATCATGAAGGGAATAATCAGCTCTATGTTTCAAATTGCTGGTTCGAGTCCAATTTGTTTATAATTAACTGTGATGATAACAGTATTGAAAAGACCATTGAGTGTACCTGTGACATTGCCAGTTTCGAATTTGAAGAAACAACCAACACCCTTTATATCGGGAGTGATTGGATTGGAGATTTAACAGTTGTTAATTGTACTGATAATACATCATCAACTTATGAAGTTGTTAAGAGGGGATATATGCATGAAATGTCATATAATCCGGAGAATGATAAAATGTATTTTATAAACAGGGATTCATCCACAATTTCAATTCTTGATTTGAGCGATTTCAGTTTGCTGAAAACCTATGAGACTGAAAACTGCCAACCAATATCCATTACCTATCAGCCGGAGGGTAATAAGATCATCGCCGGTTGTAGTGGGAATATATTTGATAGGATCCCCGGCAAGCTTTATGTAATCGATGGAGCAACGGATGAACTACTTCAATCGGTGGATTGCCCGCATTCACCTGTGGATTTTTTATACGATCCAAAGTTTCAGAAGACTTACATGGCTTGTATGTGGTATTCACAGATACCGGTGATAAATGATACAAGTTTTTTCAGTATTCCTGAAACAATCGGTTTACAAACGGAACCTATGATCATTAGTGTTACTCCCAATCCCTGCAATGATATTGCAACCATCAGATACAGATTAAGCGATGCTGGATATTATCTAATCGGATTATATACCCTTGACGGAAAAGTTATCCGGGAAATAAGTTACAAAGAGTATGCTCCGGGTGAATATGAGAAAAAAATTAATGTGAGCGATATCCCTGAAGGCATGTATTTAGCCAAATTACAAATGGGTGGGTTGGTTGCATTCGAGAAACTTATTGTTAAACACTGATGGAGTTGCTGATATTTTATGTCGTGCAATTCTAGAGAAACACATGCCTTAAACATTTTCATTCTATTCTTGTTATCATCGGAATCAGTTTTATTCCATCCGCATTAAATCATTAATCCCAAAACAGGTATATTCTTTGCCAGGAAATGAAACTTCAAAAGTGGTCTCTATTTCATTCTCAGAAATTTTCTTTATGGTCCATCTTGCACGGTCACCTTCCATAAAATTCTCGATGATCTCTGTTTCAAAGACCAGCAGGTTATTCACAGATAAAGAATCATTAAGGATATACTGATTTACAAATCCTTCACTGTTAAATTGCCGGAAGACAATCAGATTGCGGTTACCGTTGTAACTGACAAAACCTTTGTCCAGATGATGCTCACCCTCAGGATTTTTATCGGTAGGCTGAAACCATGACTCATTTTTCGCAAAGTTATTGTTCTCATAAATAGGTTCTGCTCAGAAAATCCAGACTGAAAATAATGTGTTATATATTTAGTGATAGGGAAATGTTTTCATGATTTTGCCCGCGGCAATGAGGTCTGCCATTAACCGCTGTTAAAGCTGATGACTTCTACATGTTTTCCTGTGTGTTAATTTGATAAAATCAACTTTTATGATTAAGACCTTATTTATTATTGGTATCGGCAGTTTCATTGGAGGCGCTTCCCGTTTTGTTGTTTCCAAATTTGTAGATAATATTTTGATATTACAAATATAGTATTGATACATATTCTCTGTGTAACTCCGAGTTTTTCCGTGAAACGCTGTGGAATAGTTGTTTCATAGAGTTTCAAAATGAAGTCTGGAGGGACACGGAGATATTGATTTGAAAGAATTTGTAATTGGCCAGAATAATTGCCATTAGGGCATTTATTCTTGTAGCACAGTATTTGCCAATTAAACACATATACCCTGTAGGGATTATATTATTATTCATCTGTTAATATAATTTATGTAATTGTTTTGAGACAGCTCATGTGTGAACCTCACCATATCCACCTGCTACACAAATATAACCACTACACCGTAAAGTTCATATCCTTGCAACAGCAAGAAAAATAGAATACAACGATATACTGATAAACAGATACAAACTTCTTGCAGCTTCCGGTTTCATACCTAAGAATTTATATTTTATTGAACTTTCCCTACATGTCGACAAACAATCGCCACACATTGTACAGGTAATTCCCGGTTTCTGGTTCCTGATATCAGAAACATTTAAAGCATCATATTTACATGATGGGGTACAATTCATACATAATGTACAACTCTGATTAATCACCATCCGGAAAGGTGAAATAAACCTGAAATAGTTGATGATAGTTCCGATAGGGCAGTATTTTATACAATGGACCATTTTGCCTTTTCCTGTTGAAAAGAAAATGATGATCAATATCCCGATAATTCCAAAAGCTCCACCAAGTATAGTTGCATAAAATGAAGAAACACCAAAAAACTTCAGGCATATTGTTACGGTAACCAGCATGAACAGCGCAGTAAACTTAAATGCCAAGGGATGTCTCAGAGGCTTGTTACGCAACTTTTGTCCGGATGCTATACTGTCAATGGCTCCGAAATAACACAACTGGCTGCACCATGCAGGCCCGGATAATACAATGGTGCTGAGAAATAAAATAACCATGAAAGTCAGTTCACCCCGGTATATCGGTCCGCTGATGATCATGGCCGGAACAGGCAGATGAAGTTTCCCTGTCATCAGGAATTTTTCAAAACCGAACATCCCAAGAATAAGCTGGGTGAAGAAAACAATAGAAAAAAGTGTCCATGTAAACCGCCTCCAATGGGGAACACTGGCAGGATCCTGCATTTTATATGCTATCAGGCCCCCAAATACTGAGATCACAACGGCTTCAATCCATCCGCCTCCATCAATAAATCTTTCCAGTAAAATAATCGGATTCTGTACTTTTAATTGAATGATGAACAGACAAGTAAAAACGAAAACTGTTACGGAGATAGAGAGATAGTACTTTTGAAATCGATACATAGTATTTGGGAAGTCTTCGTGTAACTTTGTGCTTCTTTGTGTAGTTCTGTGGAATAACTATTATACAAAGTTTCACAAAGAAGCACAAAGGATCACAAAGATATTTTACAGGGTTTTTACATCATATCCGGCTTCACGTTCTTCTGCTTTTTTTATCCATTCAGGAACCACTGTTTTGATGAATTCCTTCTTTTCCTTATTCATCATTTCCATATCCATGTTCAAGAACTCCTGTGCATTGGCTTTGGTTGAAATATCAGGGTAGGGTACTTCCTTATTATGTCCCAGCTTTGCCAGTACCCGGGATAACTTGATTCTTGCATCCTGTGCAATAGTAATTCCAGTAGAGATGATTCGGCTTGTTTCAATGGGGGCGTGGAAAGATCCTCCATGGCTTGCAGCTGCATAATCCCAGCGCCACTGCGCATGACGGATATCCTGCAATATGGGATTCATTTCTTTTTCAGTAGCGCCCAGATCCCAGGCAAGTTTGGCTTCAACATGGGCCCTTACGATTATTTCTTCAAGTTTATCACGGTTTTCAATGATTTTATCCTGCCTGTCGAAAACATCCATAATAAGGTCATTAGTCTCTTCCCTGTGGCAGACCTGGCATGAGTTTGATACATTGCTCAGCGGACTCCGGACATGATGATCGGTAAATTTCTGCCCTCCCTCACTGATGTAAGGCATGTGGCAATCAGCACAGGAAACACCACGTTTTGCGTGGATTCCGGTCAGGTATAACTCGTATCCTGGATGCTGTGCTTTCAGCATGGGTGCTTTACTGACCGCATGGGTCCAGTCTTTAAATCCTAACTCATCATAATATTCTTCCATATCTTCCACACCCATTCCTTTATCCCATGGAAATGTAAGGTAAGGAATGCCTTCATGAATATTCTTATTGAAATAGTATTCAACATGGCACTGGGCACATACCAGGCTGCGCATTTCCTGGTGGCTGGCCTCGTTAATGTCTTTACCCATCCTTTCATAGGCTTCGATCAGCGCCGGGCGGGTGATTTTAAGGTTCATGGTTTCGGCATCATGACAATCGGCACAACCGATGGGATTTACAACTTCATGACCTTTTGTTTCCCACGATCCTTTATAAAATTCAGCTACTCCTATCTGGTCCATTAAGCGTGGCACATCAGGGCTTTTACATGTCCAGCATGTGTTGGGCATGGGGCTTTTTTTGCCTTCAATGGGCGCCCCTGTTCTTAGCGTTTTTTGCAGATCCTCCACGGCAAAATTATGTCCTCGCCCCTGCTTGTAATCTTTTGCAAATCCGTAACCTGCCCATAAGATAACCAGTCGGGGATCCACCTCAAGCATATCTATTGTTGCAGATCCGTTATACTTGCTCCTGAAACTGGTGTCCCTTGTTTTCATATAGGACTGGTATTCCCTAGGGAAGTTTTGACCCCATACTTCATTTCTTGGTTCCAGTAACATGTGTTCAACCTGGGGAGTGTAAACAAAGTTTGCTTCTGCTCGCCTTTCCATAATGGAAGAAGCTAGTATCCCAAGAAGAAAGACAATGATGATGGTTGAAAAAAAGATCACCCAGCCAAGCCAGGGTTTTTGTTTGATTGAAGTACTGATGGATTTCATGGTTTATTATTTGTTTTATCGTTAAATTGTTTAATCGTTGAAGTAAGAATAGCTATTTCCTGGCATTTTGTAGCCAATCGGGGACTGGGCTTTCTGGTACTGGTACCCTGGCATTTGGTACACTTGAAAGACTGTTTACCCTTCCATGAGGTGTTTCTCGGTGGCATTCCCAGCAATTTCTATCTTTCCTGGAATGATGTGTTGCATCAGTTACCAGTAAAAGCTTGTCATCGGTGATAAGTTCAGTATGGCACCGGATACAATTATCCTGGACTATCTTCTTTCCTTCTTCTTTAATAAATATCACCTGTGGTTCGGCGCGGAGTGTGAACACTGTAGCATGGCGTAATCCATCTTTGGCTTTAAAATAGTATTTATTGAAAACATTATTATGAGGCACATGACAATCATTGCAATTGGCTACCTCGCGATGTGAGCTGTGATTCCAGGTTGCATATTGTGGGGCCATGATATGACAGTTCATACAGGTTGCAGGATTATCGGATACATAAGAATATGCCTTTGAGATATAGAATAAATAAGAGCATAATCCCACTACTATTCCCAGTAAGATAATAACAGGTATCCTCCAGGAAGGTGGTGGCGAAAAGGTTTTGACTAGCTTTCTAACCATATTAAATATTTTGACCTAAAATACGATTTTTTTTGATTGTTTATCGGGTATGGATCAATGGTAACAGGTCAATGGCACATTGCAAATTTTATTTGTTTTGGGTTTTCGATTCAATAGAACATTGAACATCGACCGTCTTCAATCGCCTAATCTACACCCACTCTTCCGACAATATTTTTCCTTCAATGGAAACGATCATTGCTTTTACAGGCACTTTTCTGTTTGCCTTCTCTTGAGCTGATTGCACCAGTTGTAACAGACCACCACAGCATGGAACCTGCATCATCATCACTGTCATGGTGTTAATCTGTGCTTCATCAATCAGTCTTACCAGTTTTTCGACATAGACTTCAGCTCCATGATCAAGTTTCGGACAGGCAATAACCAGGCTTTTATCTTTCAGATATTCCTGATGGAAGTTACCCATCGAAAAAGCTGTGCAATCGGCTGCAACCAACAGGTCAGATTTCTGGAAATAATTGGCCACCGGATTTATCAGGTGCATCTGTACCGGCCATTGCCTTAATTCGGATTTACCTGATACCTGCTGATTGTCTTCAACGGGTTCGTCAGATTGAATCACCATTGGCCTGGATCCCGGGCATCCACCACCGAAATGTTCATGACCCGAATGATGAACTTCATGGATCACCGCTTTAATATCAAAATCAATGTGATCCTGGTTCTCATGAAGATATTTTACAGCCTGTTTCAGGAATGCAGTTTCATTATGTTCTTTGAGGTGCTTCATATGGGCGATAACGGTATTCTTCCCCTTTTCTACCATCAACTCAATTACTTTGATCTCGTCATAAGGCTCGGCTTCACGCTCTTCGATCTCGATAGCCCCCTGTGGACAATGGCCCAGGCATGCACCCAATCCATCACACATCAGGTCACTTACCAGTCTTGCTTTTCCATCAATGATCTGTAATGCACCCTCATGGCATGCTGGTACACAATCACCACAACCATTACATAATTCCTCATCTATTTTTACTATTTCTCTTTTCATTTTTATTCATTTAAGTATTTGAATACAAAATTACAGGAGGGCAGATTGGTGAAACGGTAACATTTGTTACACTTTTATGAATTTATTTAGATATATTTGGATGTTGAATTGTTGAGTTGTTGAGTTGTATCTTTATTGGTTATTTCGATGATGTGACTTCTCAAACAATGAATAATCAAGAAAAGAATTAAACTGCAAGTTTATGAATAAAATAATCGAAAAATGCCCCCTTTTCATTGGGCTATACTATGATGAGATCATAGACCTTCTTAATTCAGTGAATTACAAACTAAAATACTATGATAAAAATGAGACAATTGTATCTGAAGGAGACGAATGCAAAAGCCTGATGGTTTTATTAAGTGGCAGCGTGAAGGGTGAAATGATTGATTTCTCAGGAAAAACAATAAATATTGAAGACATTTATCCGCCGCGACCTCTTGCACCTGCATTTTTGTTTGGAAATAAAAACAGGTTCCCGGTGTATATCGTTACCAATGAAGCTGTAGAAATTATTCAGCTTTCGAAAGAAACTGTTGTTCAATTAATGCAGGAGAGCAAATCATTTCTGATTAACTACCTTAATCTTATGTCGAACCGGGCTCAGTTCCTGACCAATAAGCTACGGTTTTTATCTTTCCAGTCTATAAAAGGAAAGATAGCCCATTATATTTTACAGTTATCAAAAAACCAGGGTGAAACGATTATCCTTGACAAATCACAGAATGAACTGGCTGAATTATTCGGTGTTACCAGGCCATCACTGGGAAGAGCGATACGGGAGTTACACCATGAAGGTATAATTGTAGCAACAGGCAGGGATGTCATCATATCTGATAAAATTCGTCTTTCCCGACTGCTTAAATAGTAATTGTTATTAAACCCCTTTTGAGAAACTCAACTTATCTCCAGATCATGAATAACAAACATTGATTGTCAAGGATAAATAAGGACGGGTGCTGTTGTGATGAATTGCTAGAAATGAAACACCTAACAATTTTCACCGATGCCGCAACAGAAATGAGAATCCAATCATTGTTTTGCATATAACTACTTAAAACTGTACTTTTATTTAGAATTTTTTAAACCTGTCATTTAAAAATATTGGAGTGACAATAAATTCATCAAACATGAAATTTGATAATGAATTCAACAGAAAGATCCGAAAATTCCTGAAGATATCACCTGATCAACTTAAAGAAAACGAGTTAGAAGAATTGCAGGAAATGATTCAGGAGATGCTTCATTTCCGGGATGAACTGGATGAAAGGAATAAGAGATTTATATCTATCCTGGAACATATACCTGATCATATTTTGCTCCTTGACAGGGACCTGAAAATTGAATATGCCAATTATGCTTCTCCCGGGCTTACTGTAGATGAATTAATTGGCATACCCCTTGATACTTATGTTGAAATAGAGCGGCAGGATGAGATTAAATCAATACTTGAAGGTGTTTTTAAAACAGGTACGCCTGCACACTATTTTACCACCTACAATAAACCTGATGGCAAATGTATTTATTATGAATCTGCAGTGGCCCCAAGATTTGTTGACGATAAAATCGAAGGATTGACTTTGATCGCAAGGGATATAACTGAACGTTTAGAAACTGAAAAGGCCCTCAGGGAGAGTGAGGAAAAACTTTCAAATATTATCAATCACAGCAGTGAGCTTTATTACATCCATGATTCCAGTCACAACATAACTTATATAAGTCCACAATGTCGGAATATTTTTGGTTATACCGAGGAGGAGATGATGGTTAAATGGACCACACTGGCAACAGATCACCCTGTCAATGTGGAAGGCATTGAAAAAACAATGAAAGCAATAATTACCGGGAAGAAACAGCCAAACTACCTCCTTGAGTTAAAGCATAGAAATGGTAGTCATTTATGGGTTGAGGTTGATGAATCCCCACTAAAAGATGAATCAGGCAAAGTTGTTGGAATTGTTGGTGCCTTAAGAGAAATTACAGAGAAGAAAAATGCAGAAGATGAATTGAACGTCCATAGGGAGAATCTTGAGAAACTTGTTAAGGAAAGAACAAAAGAACTGGAGGGGAAAAATAAAAAACTTGAAGAATTTAACCAGTTATTTGTAGGACGAGAATTCAGGATCAAGGAATTAAAAGATCAGTTGAAAGAAATAAAAGAGAAACTTGAGAAGTATGAGGATGTTTAAATGTCCTCATATGTCATTATATTGCATTTTAATATTTTTATCTGCATTTTAGATTTAGAAACATATTGATAATAAAAGAATTCAAGGTCAGATTTCAAAATGTCTATACAGTTTTTTATAAGAAGTAAGTGAAAAACACACCGATTCTTACACCCAACGAACTACGCCTGTGTGCTTTTCTGCGACTTAATATGACCACCAAAGATATTGCTGCCATCACCTGCCTGCAGATCAGCAGTATTGATATAGCACGTTTCAGATTGCGTAAAAAACTTGGATTGCCCAAAGATGAACATCATTTAATCCTGTTAGCAATATGCTTAAAACAGAGCTCGGCGCCGCTATTTCCGGTGAGGTCTTTATCAATATTACAAACCTGAATGGAAGAAATATATATAAAATGAAACATAGGCTACCCGAAGGTTATGAAATGATTAAGCTGGAAATGAGCGATTTTGAATCGGGCATTTATGTTGTTCAGATTATAACTGCACAGGGTGTGATGACATATAAAATTGAAAAGAGCAACTAATTGGATTGATTAGTTGGGTTTTGTTGTTTTAAGGTGTTGATTGCTTTATTGCCTTCATAGGGTGGTTGATCAGGATTGCCGGGGCTGTATGACAACTTTAAAATTGACTTAACCGCAAAATCCGCAAAGAATTCACGAAGAACGCAAAGAATTGTCAGACAGCGTATTAGCAAATCACAATTTTTGCGGAATCTTTACGTGCTTCGCGGTTAAACCAGGTTGTGATACACAACCGGCTTTCTTTTTTTATTCTTTTACATAATAATTTCTAAACCATTCTCATTATTAATAATTGGGTATATTTGTTTCTTGCAAAAATAAATTGGTAATTTATCAACATAAATAATTTTAAAATGAAGAGAATCACAATTTTAGTTTTAGTAATCGGCTTTATAACAATTCTGGCATCATGCAAATCTGATTCAAAAGCAGATACCTGGAGCGTTGAACAGGAACAAACCTGGAAATCCAATTGTGTACAGCTGCTCATTGAAAATGGTACCACAAAAGCTGATGCAGAGGGTTTCTGTGATTGTATGTTTGAAAAGACTTCAGAAGGATATACACCGGAAGAAGCTGCGAAAATTACGAAGGAAGAAGAGCAAAAGCTCTGGCAGGACTGTGATTACCAGTGGTAATATAAATTTACGGGATCCTATGCGTCTTTTGCAATACAGGTAACAGGTAAACTATTCATTAACAGCAACGTAAATTCATATCTCTTTAATGAGGTACATGTAAACAGGATAGTGGTCGCTGTAACCACCAAGATAAATGCCACCTGCATAAGTCCTCCAGGGGTAGCCTTTATATCTTCCTTCAGGCTGTTCGAGGAAATCTTTGTTGAAAACAAAGGTTTTATAAAGTTTCAGTGTAGTATAATCTTTACCTGTTAATGCTTTTGATACCATCATCTGGTCAAACAAACTCCACGAATCCCTCCATGCTGTAGTTCCGATCCCTTTTTTATAAATCCCCTCCATCGGATTATAAAGTTCATGGCCCTTTAAATTATCAACTTTACCGGAAGTTTTCAGATGATGTTTAATGCTCTCATCCTTCGGATTGTCATTAAAATCCCCCAGGGTAATGATCTTTGCTTCAGGATTAATACTTAATAATGAATCAACGATATGCCTGCACAGATCTGCCGCCGCAGCTCTGTATGGTTTCGATCGTTTTTCACCCCCTCTTCTTGAAGGCCAGTGCATTACAATCAGGCTAATTTCTTCACCTGCCAGCTTACCGGTTACTACCAGCTGATCTCTTGTTACAAAATCTTCATTATCTTCAACAATTAGTGGTACGGCATTAATAGTAACGGGTAAAAAATAATCTGGCTTATAGATAAATCCAACATCTATTCCACGGCGATCGGGCGAATCATGATGTATTATCTTATAACCAGCATCGGTTAATTGTTTGGTTTTTACAAGATCTTCAACAACATCCCTGTTTTCAACCTCTGAAAATCCTAGTATGACCAGGCCGTCAGGTGTGACATCCTTACCTATTTGTGAAATAACGGAAGCAAGGTTTTGAAGTTTTTTCTGATATTTTTCATGATCCCATCTGGCATCCCCCTGGGGTGTGAATTCGAAGTCTTCTATATCAGGGGAATCTATCGTGTCAAAAAGGTTTTCCAGGTTGTAGTATCCGATACAGGCAATGAAATATTCCTGATCGTTTTCCTGGGAGTATAATCCGCTGAGGGTAAATACCAGGATTGGTAAGATTAAAAGAAACTGAAGTATTTTCATAATTGTTAATATGGGTAAATAAGCTTATACAAAGATTGTTGGAATTACATGCACACAAAAATATACCATTAATGAATAAAATTTGAAAACATTCTCATTTAAATGGATATTTTTGTAAAAGAATATATTCATATCATGATGAGATCATTTCAAGTATTTACTTTAATCTTTGTTCTTGCCCTTACTTCAGAAACTTTAAGCCAGACAGATACAACTGTACATCAGGATCAACAAAAAATGGTTCTTCCTGCATTTACATTGTCAGGTGATGATCTGGACGGCCTTGAACAATCACAAAATATCTCAGGTTTACTGCAATCATCGCGTGATATTTTTGTAACCACCGCCGGGTATAATTTCGGATCCTTAAGATACTGGATCAGGGGCTATGGGTCAGAATATACAACAGTGATGATTAATGGAACTGAGGTAAACGATCCCGGATCGGGACGTGCTTACTGGGCTTCATGGGGTGGTTTGAATGATGCCTTCAGAAACCAGGAAATAAAAACGGGGATCACTGCTTCTAACCTGGCTTTTGGAGGAATTGGTGGAGTGACCAATATGGAAGCCAGGGCATCCTCTTTCAGGAAACAGTTTAAGGTTACCGCCTCAAGGGGAAACAGAAGTTATAATAACAGGCTTATGTTTATTGCTTCAACAGGATTGATGGATAATGGTTGGGCTGTTACCTTATCAGGATCGCACAGATGGGCACAGGAGGGTTATGTTGAGGGTACATTTTATGATGCCTGGAGCTACTTTCTTTCTGTTGAGAAGAAAATCAACAAGCATCACAGTCTTGGACTGATTGCCTTTGGGGCCCCGAATAAAAGAGGGAGGTCAGGAGTTTCAACACAGGAAGCTTATGACCTGGCCGGTACCAATTATTATAATCCATACTGGGGATACCAGGATGGGGAAAAGAGAAATGCCCGCGTTTCGAGTTATCATCAGCCAATGTTTATGTTTACCCATTACTGGGACCTGAGCGATAAAACCTCGATTAATTCAACAGGTTCTTACAATTTTGGCAAGGGTAGCTCAACAGCATTGAACTGGGTGGAAACCGGCGATCCCCGACCGGATTACTACAGAAATTTACCAAGTTACTATTCTGATGATGAAGATTCAGAGGAGTATGACTACCGCCTTTATCAATGGGTAAATAATCAGGAGTTCAGACAGCTCAAATGGGACCATTTCTATTTTGCAAACAGCAAATTCCTGTTTCCCGTTAATAATGCAGATGGAATAGAAGGAAATAATGTTTCTATTTTAAGATCCAAATATATTGTTGAAGACTGGAGAAATGATAAAAGCCAGTTTGGCTTCAACACACATATTAATAATAAATTAAATGAAAATATTACCCTCAGTGGAGGGCTGAACTTTACCTGGTACAAGGGATACCATTATAAATTAATTGATGATCTGTTGGGTGGCGAATACTGGCTGGATATAGATAAGTATGCCGACCAGGAACCATTTGAGAATACTGCACAATCCCAGAGTGATTTGCGTCATCCCAACAGGCTGGTAAAAGAGGGTGACCGCTTCGGGTATGATTATAACTCCAATATTGATAAATACCTGGGCTTTGCCCAGGCTGAATTTTCCTACAACAAATTTGATTTTTATATAGGTGGTGAATTATCACATACAACATTCTGGCGTACCGGTAATATGCAGAATGGCCTGTTTCCTGATGATTCGTACGGTAACTCTGAAAAACAGCAGTTTACCAATTATGGGTTTAAAGGAGGGGTGGTTTATAAAATCAGTGGTAAGAATTACCTAAGTGTAAATGCAGCCTATTTAACCAAAGCGCCATTTTTCCGTACGGCATATATTTCACCAAGGACACGTAACCAGGTCATTTCAAATCTAAAAAGTGAAAAAATCCTGTCAGGTGATATTAACTATATCCACAGGTCGGAAGATATTAAAGCCAGAACTACCCTTTATTATACTCGCTTCGATGATCAAACCTGGGCACGGAGTTTTTATCACGATGACCTGAACAGTTTTGTAAATTACCAGATGACCGGAGTGGATAAATTGCATATGGGCCTCGAAGTTGGAATAGAGGCAAATGTATCATCAGTAATATCACTGTCGGGAATTCTCGGACTTGGGAGGAATATTTATGATTCAAGACCGGTTGTTACCATTTCGCAGGATAATGATGCAGAAATACTCGCTGAAAACCGAACAGTTTACCTGAAGAACTATTATAGCGGGCGAGGACCTCAAACAATAGGCTCTATGGGTATTAAATATAATTCACCCGACTACTGGTTTGCCTCATTCAATATTAACTATTTTGATAATATCTATCTCAGTATTAATCCCGACAGAAGAACTGAAGAAGCACTATCTGGTTATTATGAGGGTGATCTCCGGATTGAAGAAGTATTGGATCAGCAAAAGTTAACAAATGGTATAACACTGGATTTCTTTGGTGGTAAATCATGGAAGGTAAACGATGTATATATTGGTGTTGTTCTCAGTGTTAACAATATCCTGAATAATAAGAATATAAGAAGCGGAGGATTTGAACAATACCGTTTCGATTCTCAGGATATTCATAAGTTCCCACCAAAGTATTTCTATTTATATGGAAGAACCTATTTTATTAACCTCAGTGTAAGTATTTAGTTGTAAAAAAAGTAAATGTTATAATATGAAAACAGTTATCAAATTTTTGTCTTTTTCAATACTCTTAAGTTTTCTATTCACCAATTGTGTTAAAGAAGATTTTGATCGACCACCGATAAGCAGTATCCCGATAGGTAATGTATTGACAATTGCAGACCTTATCCAGATCTATAATCAGGTAGAAGATACCGTTTTTACCACAGATAATTCTGTTTATGCTACGGTAACCATGGATGACAGATCAGGCAACATATACAGGAATGCCTACATCCAGGACGGCACGGGAGCAATTAATTTGCATCTGAATGAACCCGGTGGCCTTTCCATCGGTGATTCAATCAGGGTTTATTTGAAGAATTGCATACTATCGGAATATAGTGGATTGCTGCAGATTGACAATGTTCACAATGATTCCAATATTATCATAATTGCCAACCGACAATATATTGAACCTGAGACAGTGACAATTCCTGAAATCCTCACCGGAAATTATGAGTCACATTTAATTAAGTTGAACGATGTTCAGTTTGCAGAGTACGAACTTGGGAAAACATATGCCAAAACCGACGAATCGACAAACAGGATACTCGAGGATTGTGATTTTAATACATTGATTGTACGAACAAGCAGCTATGCAAATTTTGCTGAAGATTTATTACCCGAAGGAAAAGGGTCATTGATTGCCTGTGTAGGAAGATACAACGACGATTGGCAGTTATATATAAGAACAGTAACAGAGGTTGATCTAAATGGTGAGAGATGCAATGGAGGTGGTGGTGTAACTCCGGTAGATGAGATCCATGAATATTTTGATGATGCAGTAAATTATGAAGACATCAATATCGAAGGCTGGGTGAATGCAATGATTACGGGGGACCGCAGGTGGCAGGGTAAGGAATATAATACTGAAAAATATGCCCAGGCAACCGGGTATAATTCCGGCCTCTCCGAAATGGTAACATGGCTTATTACACCTCCGGTAAAAACAGATAATGACAATAAATTATCTTTCCTCAGCGCAAAAGCATACTGGGAGCATCAATCTGACAACGGATTGACAGTGTGGGCATCTACAGATTTTGATGGCGAAAACATTGAAACAGCTACCTGGGTTGAATTGAATGCTAGAATAGCAAATGAGAATGATCCCGACCATGAATGGATAGAATCAGGGGAGATTGACCTTTCGGCATTTCCTGATTACTGCTACATCGGATTTAAATACTTTGGAAGTGAAACTGAATCAACAAGCTTCAGATTGGATGATATCGTCGTAGCTTCTTCAGGTGGAGGTACCGGGGGTGTAACATCCATCGATGAAGATTTTGAAGGTCAACAAAATTATGAGGATATTTATATTGAAGGCTGGCTGAATGCTATGACTACCGGAAACCGGATGTGGCAGGGTAAGGAATATGATGCTAATTTGTATGCGCAGGCAACTTCATACAACAGTGGCGAGCAGAATGTTTGCTGGTTGATTACCCCTGAAATTGACCTTGATGCCATGACAAATCCACGCTTCGAATTTGAAAGTGCCCAGGCTTACTGGCTCCATGATGGGCTGGAGGTTATAATCTCAACCGATTTTGATGGTGTGAATATTGATGATGCTACCTGGGTTGATTTAGATGCTGTTATTGCAGACCAGGATGATCCTGATCATGAGTGGATACCTTCCGGGCAAATTGACCTGAGCGGGTATTCAGGATCTGCCTATATTGGCTTTAAATATACTGGCAGTGATCCGGATGAGACAACTTCATACAGGATTGATAACGTTAAATTGTATGAAGAATAGTTAATGATCAAAGTAATTCGGATAATTACTGGACTAAATTTTCGTTAATTTTTATTAAAATATTTTTTTCTTAGGATTCAATAATTTAAATTCGCCTGTTTTAAACCACGATATTGTGTCAGATAGTTTAGTAATCATCCCAACCTACAACGAAAAAGAGAATATTGAAAATATCATAAAAAAGGTATTCTCACTTGAGAAGGATTTCAATATCCTGATCGTTGAAGACAACTCGCCTGATGGCACTGCCGATATTGTCAAAGGTTTGATAAAGGAATTCAAGGATCGGTTGTTTATTGAGGAACGCAAAGGTAAACTTGGTCTCGGGACAGCATACATTCATGGTTTTAAATGGGCTCTAAAGAATAATTATCAGTATATCTTCGAGATGGATGCTGATTTCTCTCACAATCCTGAAGATCTTGTAAGATTATATCATGCCTGTCATGATAAAGGCGCTGATCTGGCCATAGGCTCGAGATATATTACCGGGGTCAATGTCGTTAACTGGCCAATGGGAAGGGTGTTAATGTCATATTATGCATCTTCCTATGTAAGGTTTATTACCGGGATGAAAGTAAAAGATACCACTGCGGGATTTAAGTGCTATACGCGGAAAGTGCTTGAAACCATTGACCTGGACCGTATTAAATTTACCGGTTATGCATTCCAGATAGAAATGAAATTCACGGCCTGGAAGCTTGGGTTTAAAATCGTAGAAGTGCCCATCATATTTACTGATCGAACTCTTGGTGAATCAAAGATGAATAAAACCATTTTTAAGGAAGCGATCTTTGGTGTCATCAGCCTGAGATGCAGAAGTATGTTTAATAAAATCAAGCCCGTAGTATAGGTCAATCGATATCAAACTAAAGATTAGGGGAGACTTCTCTCAAAGCACCTGATATCAAATACCAAGAAACAAATAAATTCTAAAACATAAATTCCAATGACCAAAACATGCTCTTAGCAGAATGTGTTTCAAAATCTGGTAAATGGGATTTGTTATTTATTTGAGTTTTGGGATTTATTATTTATTCATTGACATTTAGAAAATTTAACTAATTTTATAAGGTATAGGACATCCCTGTACCTTTTGTTGTTTGAATATCATGAAGAAAAACTACAGAATAATCAACGCGAAAATTGTAAATGAAGGAAATACCTTTACCGGTGAGGTGTGGATCAAGGATGGAATTATAGAAAAAGTGATCAACACTTCAATGAACGTCGCCTTTTCCGATAAGGATTATGAAGTAATTGATGCAGAAAATAAACTATTGATCCCGGGAGTTATTGATGACCAGGTTCATTTCAGGGAACCCGGTTTAACAGATAAGGGGGATATTTATACCGAAAGCAGGGCAGCGGTTGCAGGAGGAATTACCTCATTTATGGAAATGCCTAATACCTCTCCGCAGACCCTGACCCAGGAATTGTTACAGGCGAAATATGATCTGGGTGCTGAACGGTCTATGGCCAACTATTCATTTTATATGGGTGCCTCCAATACCAACATTGATGAGATCCTGAAAACAGATCCTGAAAGGGTGTGTGGTGTGAAAGTCTTTTTGGGTGCATCTACGGGAAATATGCTTGTTGACAATCCCGATTCACTCAAGGAAATCTTTGCGCAATCACCATTGCTTGTTGCCGTTCATTGTGAAGATGAGCAGATTATCAGAAAAAACAGTGAAGCATACAGGAAAAAATATGGTGAGGATGTTCCTATCCGTTTTCATTCCCATATCAGAAGTGAAGAGGCCTGCTACAGATCTTCATCCTTTGCTGCAGAGCTTGCAGGCAAATACAACACAAGACTTCATATACTGCATCTTTCAACCGCTCGTGAAATGGAGCTGTTTGATAATACGATCCCACTCGAAGAAAAGAAGATCACAGCAGAGGTTTGTGTGCATCATCTCTGGTTCGATGAAAGGGATTATGATAAACTGGGTACAAGGATCAAATGGAACCCGGCAATTAAAACATTGCATGATAAAGAATCGTTGTTTGAGGCTTTATTGTCAGATAAAATTGATGTAGTTGCAACCGATCATGCCCCTCATACCAGAGAAGAAAAATCCAATACTTATTTTAAAGTACCTTCGGGCGGACCACTTGTTCAGCATTCATTACCGGTAATGCTTGAATTCTACCATAAGGGAAAGATATCCCTGGAGAAGATAGTGGAAAAAATGTGTCATGCTCCCGCAAAACTATTTCAGGTAAGGGACAGGGGATTTATCAGAGAAGGATACAAAGCTGATATTGTTTTAATTGATCAGGATAACAGCTGGGAAGCTAATCAAATGAATATCTTTTATAAATGTGCATGGTCTCCCTTTGAAGGACAAACATTCAGATCGAAAATAACGCATACTTTTGTCAATGGAAATCTTGCATGGCATCATGGGATTTTTGATGATAAGGTGAGAGGTGAAAGATTATTGTTTAACAGGTCGTAAGTTTACAGAAATGAAAATATTTTTTGTCAGTATAATTTCGAGTATTTTATTGTTTACCTGCTCAGGAAAGATCGAGAAGGTAATTGTTGAGACGTACGAAGACGGAAATCCCAAGCTTGTAAAGTTTTACAGGGGAGAAAATGGGCATAAAGAAATGATCAGGGAGATTACCTATTATCCTTCAAACCAGATCAGGTATGAAGGAGCGTTCTCTGAAGGCGAAAAACATGGTCAATGGATTTATTATTACGAGAATGGAAATAAATGGAGTGAAGGCTATTTCTATATGGGTGAGCGCGATGGCGCTGGCACCACCTGGCACAAGAATGGACAGAAATACATGCACGGTTCCTACAATAAAGGCGAGCGAACCGGTTTGTGGCAATTCTGGGATGAAAATGGAAAGCTGGATAAGGAAATTGATTATAATGGGGAGTAAGGGGTTCTTGGAATTTACTTATTTCATTTTTTGATTGATCTTATCCTGACATACACAGGCAAATGGTCTGAATAACCCCCATAATATCTACTTCCTTTTGTTCTGTTTGGACGAGGATTTCCCTGCTCGGGTTTAAACAATATCCAATCAGGTTTAAAAATGTTCATTTCATCTGATTCCAGGTTGAGATCATTTGATATATCTAGTAAAGATGAAGAGACAATAAACTGGTCAAACATATCCCATGATTTCCAGTAAAGGGTTCCTTTCCCGTTTTTATAGCCATGATAAGATAAATTATACAGTTTGTTATCGGAGATATCTTTATCAGGAATTGTTGCATGTAATACATCAACGACACTTTCATCATCGGGATTATCATTTAAGTCACCCATGATAATGATATTTACTTCGGGTGAAACCTTAAATAATGAATCGGTAATCTTCTTGAGCATGGAAGCCACATGTTTCCTGTGTGGAATGGTTTTCTCCTGTCCGCCCCATCGTGAGGGCCAGTGGTTGACAAAGAGATGAACGGTATCCTCATCTATCAAACCTTTAGAATACAAAACATCCCTTGTTTTCCTGCTCATATCAAAAGGAAACATTACAGCAATCCATTGATTTTCCAAAGGCATATATCTGCCTTTACGATAAATAAGTGCATTATCAATGCCGCGTTCATCGGGGCTGTCTTTATGGATGATCACATAGCTTCCTTTTTTTAAGGGCCTGGAATTTACCAGATCATGAAGAACATTCAGGTTCTCAACTTCACATAATCCAATAATATCAATGTAGTCCGCAGGGTCGATCGAAGCAATAACCTTTGCCATATGATCAAGCTTCAACTCATATTTTTCGGTATTCCATTGTAATTCACTTTCGGGTAAAAATTCTTCATCATCAATTGTTGGATCATTAATGGTATCGAAGAGATTCTCAAGATTATAAAATGCTATTGTGTAATGATCGTGCAAAGCAGTCTTACGGTCTTTACAGGAAACTGCTACTATAATAACCAATAACAGTGATATTATTAAATAGGTTCTGGGCATCTTAATTTTTCTTTTTTAAGTGATCGATTAATCTTCTTTGTTTCTTGGTTGGCCTTCCTGATCCCCTGTCCCAGTATTCGAAGTTTATTTCTTTCATTAGTTTAGGCCTGTCATATTCCTTCTGTGGGGTCAGGTCCTCAAGATATTGTGGAACCAGTTTTGCTGAAATCCTGTTGTTCAGCAATTCTGTAACTTTAACGGTTTTTGTTAAAATCTTAAGATCAACTTCAATGATATCCCCGGCATTTATTGTCCGTGAAGGTTTAACCTCCTTTTCATTGACCTTCACTTTTCCCTTCTTACATGCTTCAGTTGCCTTACTTCTTGTTTTAAAGATCCTGACACTCCACAGCCATTTATCTATCCTGCATTGATCCATGCTTATTTCTTCCTGAAGTATATTTTTATCGGTACGCCATTGTAATCGAAGATTTTTCTTAATTTGTTTTCAAGAAATCTTCCGTAATGCTCTTTTACCTCTTTCGGGTGGTTGCAGAAGAAAGCAAAAGCGGGATATTCTGTTGGAAGTTGTGTTGCGTATTTTATTCTGATAGGTTTTTCACGTGAACCCATTGGAGGGGGATTGTTTTGAATTATTGGCAACAGGGTTTCATTGAGTTTTGAAGTCGAGATCTTCCTTTTCCTGTTATGGTAAACTTCAATAGCTGTTTCAAGTGCTTTAAGTATCCTTTGTTTTGTTGTTACAGAAGTAAAAATAATCGGAACATCCCTGAAAGGGGCGATCTTTTCCCTGATGTGATGTTCAAATTCAAGATGTGTATTGGATCCTTTATCAACAAGGTCCCATTTATTAACAAGTATTACAACGCCTTTATTATTTTTCTCTACGAGGTGAAAGATATTTTGATCCTGAGCTTCGAAATTTTGCATGGCGTCAATCATCAGAAGACAAACATCACTTTTTTCAATCACCCTGATTGAACGGAGTACCGAATAGAATTCAATATTTTGAGTTACCCTGGTTTTCTTCCTCAGCCCGGCAGTATCAACCAGTACAAATTCCAGTCCGAATTGTTTGTAATGGGTAAATACAGAATCCCTTGTGGTTCCTGCAATTGGGGTAACAATATTTCTTTCCTCACCAATCAAAGTATTAATGAGAGAGGATTTGCCAACATTGGGCCTTCCGATCACTGCGAATTTTGGCAAATCGATGGTTTCATCAGTTTCGCTTTCCTGAAAAACTTTAACGATATCATCGAGTAGTTCCCCTGTTCCACTGCCATTAATTGCCGAAACAGGGTAAACGGTATCAAGTCCAAGAGCGTAAAACTCCTGGGCATCATTCATCAATTTATGATTGTCAGCTTTATTTGCTGCAAGAAACACTTTCTTCTTCGACCTTCTTAAAAGGTTTGCAACATCTTCATCAAGAGCATGAAGGCCTTCTATACTATCAACCACAAATAATATTGCATCAGCCTCTTCAATGGCTACTTCAACCTGTTTTCTTATTTCCTGTTCGAAAATATCATCGGATCCAATAATAAACCCTCCGGTATCGATAACAGAAAATTCAATTCCATTCCAGTGGCTCCTCCCGTAATGCCTGTCGCGGGTTACACCGCTGGTTTCCTCAACGATGGCCTGCCTGCTTTCGGTAAGCCTGTTGAATAAGGTTGATTTACCCACATTGGGGCGTCCGACAATTGCTAGAATATTACCCATTAAATTTTTTAGTTTTCGTAACCAAATCGTTTTAGCTGTGCAGGATTATTTCTCCAGTCTTTATTTACTTTAACACTGAGTTCCAGATAAACCTGCTTGCCGACAAATTCCTCAATGTCTTTTCTTGATTCTATTCCAAGTTTTTTAATCGCTTTGCCCTGATGTCCGATAACGATCTGTTTCTGTGATTCCCTGGAAACGAATAAAAATGCTTTTATACGGATTATCTTATCATCTGCCTTAAATTCCTCAACTTTTACTTCGAGCGAATACGGTACTTCTTTATGATAGAGGTTCAACGCTTTTTCCCTGATGATCTCTGAAATAAAAAAACGTACCGGTTTATCAGTTAGTTCATCTTTGGAATAAAAAGGGGGGGCCTCCGGTAGTTTTTCAATAATATCCTTCATCACCTTTTCAATATTAAATCCCAATAATGCCGAGACGGGAATCACTTCAGCATGTTCCATCCTGGCTTTCCAGTATTCCATTTTGGTGTTTACAGTCTGCTGGTCCGATAGATCTACTTTGTTGATCAGGATCATCAGTGGGATTTTAGTCTCGCTGATTTTATCGAGTATGGCCTGATTACTGAAGTCTTCTTCAACTTCTGTCATTAACAACATCACATCAGCATCTTCCACAGCAGCATCAACAGACTTCATCATGGCTTCATGAAGCTTATAGTGCGGTGTTACTACCCCGGGTGTATCTGAAAATATAATCTGGTAATTCTCTTCATTCACTATACCAATTATCCGGTGACGGGTTGTTTGTGCCTTGGGGGTGATGATTGATAATTTTTCTCCAACCAGAGCATTCATCAGTGTAGATTTCCCCACATTAGGATTGCCGATAATATTCACAAAACCCGCCTTATGCTTCATTTTTTTGATTATATTTGCACAGCAAAGAAACAAAATATATCTTTGCTCCCCGATTCGGATACAAAGATACGAAAGATATATTGCGGGGTGGAGCAGTGGTAGCTCGTTGGGCTCATAACCCAAAGGTCGATGGTTCGAATCCGTCCCCCGCTACAAAAGAAAGCCGGTTAATTACCGGCTTTTTATTTATAGTCATGTTTGTAGTCTATGTATTATATTCCGAAAAATTTGACAAAATCTACATCGGATATACCTCTAACTTAATCAACAGGTTTAGATCTCATAATAATTTCGGGAAAGACTGGACCAAGCCATTTCGCTTCTGGTGAGCCATTCTTGTGGAATTATTAACACAAAGAATGATGCCTTATAACAAGAAAGAATGATTTAGAAGGGAAAAGAATGGAATATATCAGAACTGAAATCCTGCTCATTAATAAATAGCTCAATTAATTATCAAAAATACACAAGTTGTAATTTTATTTGTATATTTATAATAAATTATGTAAATAATAATTCGGTGGGTTATCTTCTGCAATCTCTTATCCTTCCAGAATGCTTGCATCTATTAAGAATTTAATTCCCACAATGAATCCACAAAGTATCTCCGTTTATCAAAATAATTCCGTACAATCTGAAATCCTGATCGATCCGCCAGCTCTTTGATCATTTTCAGATCATACTTTTAAGATATTTCCATAAAAATTCGCTCCCTTCCTTAAACCATATTTCTTCATCAAGCTCATGAATATGAACTTTGTGATTTACTTGGCTAACCAGGTAACTTTTAGCAGCTCCGCTCTGCTGATTGTAAACCTCATTATGCCTGAAGCTCTCCAGGTTGAAGTTGGCGCCTAATTCCTTATTGATCCTGCGCAGTAAATTGAGATTGAATGTCGCAGTATGCCCATGTGGATCATCGTATGCATTGATAATAATCTTTAGAGGTTGTGAGGGTATGGTTATAAAAGGAAATAAAGAAATGAGGAGGCAGGGTAAAAAGTATTGAACTTAGCTGGAAAGTCTTTTCAGGATTGATTTTTTGAATTGGTCCAGATCAACAATATCGATCTCAATTTTTTCCTGCCTGGCAAAACTATCTTCGATTATTGCACTATGTTTTTCATAAAGTGTACATGCATTGCACATCATCTTATGCATTTCCAGCTGCAGCTTTTCCCTGAATGATAATCTGAAATGAAGTTTCTTTTCAATCAATTCTGTTGCTTTGAAACAGGAAAGAAACAATATGTGCATTAATTTTTTCATCTTTATCTTAATTGCTAAACCACCCGGCTTCAATACATTCCCTAAGGTTCAGTTTCGCTCTGTGAATGATTTGCCAGAAATTAGTAGGGGTAATTTCCAATTCCTGACAAATTTCATCACCATTTTTATTCATAAGGTATTTTAGCCTGACACATGTGCTCCATTTTTCGGGTAATCCATCCAAGCAGTTTTTCAGGATTTTTTGAAATTCTGTATCATCCAGCAAATGTTCTTCATCCTGATGCCAGTCCCTGGGTTTCTTTTCCTTTCGCCATTCGCCAGAATCATGAAAGAAGTATGAGAATGTTTGTTCTTCCAAATGAACTGGTTTTTTAACCTTCACCCGGTAATGGTCGATGATCTTAAAATTCAGAATTGAAAACAACCATGTCTTTGGAGAACTATCACGTTTAAATGTTGATATTTTCTCCGATGCAGCAAGAAAGGTATCCTGTACCAGATCTTTTGCAAGCTCAACATCTGATACCTTATAGGTTGCCCAGGACAATAGTTCTTTTGAATATTGATCTATCCACTGATTGAGTTCCTGCATTTCTAACTTTAAAAGTATTGTTATCAATATCGCATGGGTACCGGGTAATCATGCATCGTATTAACAAATTCAAATATACTAATTTATAAATAAATCAATTTATTTCTTATGGTGATGAAAACCACGAATGGGTAAGTTCCCATCCGAATGATGCTAAGATTTACTTATCAAACAAAAAGCAACTCATTGATTGAAGTTCAGGGAAAGATAAAAGAAAATGACCTGATTATTGATGTAAGTGATACTGAAGATTATTATGGTAGTTATCATCTGACCCGAGATCCTGTTTAGGCAACGGATTGTGCTGGTTAACATACTCAATTCTTGAGGAGGCTTCATTCCGGAATTGCAGCCTTCCAACTTTTTTCAAGTTGTTCAGAAAGCTGATTCACCACCTCCTGGTATTCTGTTTTTAAAGCGAGATTATAATTTTCATCCGGATCGTTCAGTAAATCGTACAATTCTTGAGCAGCAAGTTCACCGTTGGTTTTGTTTTGCCATTCAACATAAAGATATTTATTTGTTCTGATAGCAGTACCATTATATGGGATATTGTCGGGAGCAACCCATACACCCTCCCTTAAAAACTGACTGAATACGGCTTTTTTCCATGGTAATCCCGGATCCTTCATGAGGGGAACTGCACTTGTCCCTTCAAGGGTTTCCGGTATTTCCAAACCTGCCAGTTCACACAATGTAGGATATATATCAACAAACTCAACCAGCCTGTTGCAGTCAATATGTTTCCCTTTTAATTCTGGAGTGCTGATGATTAATGGAACCCTGGTGTCGATACCGTAATTGGTCATCTTACACCAACTTCCGTGTTCACCAAGCTTCCAGCCATGATCACCCCATAAAATAATGATGGTGTTTTCCGCCAGGCCTGACTCTTCAAGCTTAGTCAAAAGCCTGCCTATCTGGGCATCCACATAGCTTACCGAAGCCAGGTATCCGTGTTTCAACAATCGGGCATCTTCTTCTGAAATCTTACTTTCAACAGGATGAGGCTGATCCTTAAAATCTGAATAACTCCTTATTTCCCTCAGGTTATTAATGGCCATTATCGGGGCATCTTCTGGCAGATAATCGTTTTTAGCTAAAGGAATTGAATCCCTGTTATACAGATCCCAGTATTTTGCTGGTACGTTGAATGGCAGGTGCGGCCGGTAATAACCAATTCCAAAAAAGAATGGCTTATTCTCTGTGCTCAATTCTTCGAGCCTGGCAAGGGCAAGGTCGGTTTGAGCCCCATCAAAATAGAAATTGTCGGGCACATCAACACATTCAGTCGCCAGTGTCTTGATATACCACTCACCAAAGCTGTCGATATATTTTTTGTCCCGGCCTTCAGCCAGGATCTGTTCCTTCTTTTTTTCAACCAGTTCAAGTCCTTCTTTACCTGCATAAACGGCATCAGGGTCAAAAGGGAATCCATCGATATACAATTTAGGCTCACTCCATGATAAGGTGTCAGGTAGTGTGTTATGATATATCTTGCCAACTGCAAGTGTATGATATCCATTGTTTTTGAAATGTTGCGGCAGGGTTATTACATCCGGAATAGTTTGCCTGAAATCCGTATATAAATCCAATACCCGGGTTGAATTGGGTCTTAATCCGGTCATCAAACTTGCCCTGGAAGGATTGCAAACAGCTGATTGACAATAAGCCTGTGTGAACATTATTCCGTTATCTGCCAGTTTATCAATGTTTGGGCTTTTAACATAATCAACACCATAACATTTAAGTTCAGGCCGCAGATCATCAACTGCGATAAAAAGGATATTGGGTCTTTCAGGTTCTTTTTGATGCTGACAACCGGTATTAAAAATCGATAGGGTTGCAAAAAGGAAAATTGATATCCGGAGTCCTAACAAATACTTTTTTCTCAATGCAGTTTTATTTGATACCATGGCCATTATATTATTTTGATTTATTGTCTAATTTGAGGTCATGTGAAAAATCAACTCTCCACCATTTACCAGTTCAGTATGTGTTAATTTGAAGTTGGTGATTTCCTTTCCATTAAAAGTTACTTTATTTACAAAGACATTTTCCTCGCGCTGGTTTCTGGCCACTATCATTAGCGTTTTTCCATTTTCCAGTTCCACCACAGCAGATTTTACCAGCGGACTGCCAATAGCATATTCATCGCTACCCGGGCAAACCGGATAAAATCCCAGAGCGCTGAATATATACCAGGCCGACATCTGTCCGCAATCATCATTACCACACAAACCATCGGGAGTATTGGCATACATGTTATTTAATATCATGCGTACCCGTTTCTGTGTCTTTTTCGGATTATTGGTCCAGTTATATAAATAGGGGATGTGGTGTCCGGGTTCGTTGCCGTGAACATACATCCCGATAATACCATCCCGGGTGATGTCTTCGTTTTTATTTATATATTTATCATCAAGACTGGAAGAATAAAGGGTGTCGAGCATAGTTTCAAATTCCCTTTTACCTTCCATCATATTAACCAGTTTAACGATATCATGTGGAACATATAAACCATAATTCCAGGCATTACCTTCAATAAATCCCTGTCCATGTGTATCAAGCGGATCAAACTCTGCACGAAAGTTTCCATCAGATAACCTGGGTTGCATAAAACTATTTTCCGTATTGAAAACATGCTTGTAACTTTCCGATCTGGTGAAGAATTCGTCCTTCATCATTCCGTTTCCAGCTAGTTCAGCAATTTGTGCAATACACCAGTCATCATAGGCATATTCCAACGTCTTACTAACCGAATAGTGGTTTTTATCCTCAGGAACATACCCCAAGCTCATATAAAAATCCAGACCGTCATATTTTGAATATCTTGCTGTTTGGGCACAGGCATAAAGTGCTGAATTGATATTTTTAAAGTAAACGCCTTTTACTATTGCATCAGCAATAACTGATACACTGTGATATCCGATCATGCACCAGTTTTCGTTGGCATAATGTGACCATACGGGCAACATGGGATGCACACTCTGGTCAAAATGAGCAAGCATGGATTCAATCATATCACGATTTCTTTCAGGCTGTATCAGGTTAAAGAGTGGATGCAGGGCACGATAAGTATCCCACAATGAAAAAATTGTATAATTTGTAAAATCCTGACCCTGATGGATGTTCTGATCAAGTCCGCGATATCTGCCGTCAACATCCATGTAAATTATCGGACTGAGAAAGCTATGATACATAGCCGTGTAAAAAACTTCCTTATCCTGGTTGTTTAATGTTTCTACCCTGATCTTTGACAACTCCCTGTTCCATTGTTCCTGTCCGGCAGACTTGACTTTATCAAAATCCCAATGTGGAATCTCAGCTTCGAGGTTCTTTAAAGCCCCATGTGTACTAACTGATGAAAGTGCGAATTTAATTTTAAGTTGTTCACCTTCCGACATGCTGAAATCAAAATATACCCTTAGTTTTTTTCCCGCCATCTCGGGAAAATTTTCCTCTTCATTAAACTTTCTGTAAAAATCCCTGTAAATAATATCATCCAGCTTCAGGTGACCATATGAAGTTATTGGCTTGTTAAAAACAATTGCGAAATAGACAGTTCTCGTTCTTGCCCAGCCACTTGTTTGCCTGTATCCGGTTATCAGTGTGTCATTTTCCACCCTGATAAAAGTCCATACATTTTTCTCGTCATGGTTATAAATACCGTGGATAAGATCCAGGATTATATGTGCCTGGTCGGATTCAGGAAAAGTATATTGATGAAAGCCGACACGGGAACTGGTGGTTAATTCAGCTTTGATGTCGTAATCTTGAAGCCTTACCATGTAATAATTTGGTTCGGCAGATTCATCATCATGTGAAAACCTGGAGCGATAGCCTGATTCAGGATTCGCTGCTGTTCCCGGATTAAGGTTCAGGTCACCAATTGTGGGCATGATCAACAGATCGCCAAGGTCAGAATGACCGGTCCCGCTGAAATGGGTATGGCTGAATCCAACAATGGTAGGGTCATCATACTGATAGCCGGCGCAATATTCGTAAACCCTGTTGTTATATTTGCCATTGTCTTCGTAACTGATGCTATCTGTGTCGGGGCTTAACTGCACCATGCCGAATGGAACAGTTGCACCCGGAAAAGTATGGCCCATTCGTTGGGTGCCGATAAAGGGATTGACAAATTTGATCAGGTTTTCATTTTGGTTTTGCCCTGACATCATAGATGAGCTCATAACCAGAAAAGTAAATAATAAATGTTTCATAGATTGATGATAATAAAAGTTTAAAGGTAGCAGAAAAATGCAAAGTCATGGAAATAAAAAAACCTTGCGACCGGTTAGGTCACAAGGTTTTCGCCTTTATAGGAAGGAAGCCAAAAGACTGAAGTTCAGAAAACTCCAGTTACTTATTCAATTATAGAAGGAGCGGAGTGAAAGCACAGAACCATCACAAAAAGAAAGATCTTATATCAATGAACTTTACAATTGATTTTTCTACTTCAATTTCAACTTGTAACCATCCTTTTCACAGATTGGACAAAAAGTATTTTTAACAATTGAAATATAACCACATCGATCACATTTGTAGTACTTGTAATACTTATCCTGTTTCTGTTGTGGATTTATTTTAAGACCAAGTTTCATTTTAAAATTAATATTAAATAGTTCTATCACAATAATGCAATATTTGTGCCAATGGCACAAGTAACAGAATATCAGCAAGATACAATAGGGCAAAAACTTAATTGTCAATCTGAATACAGGATCGATGCTTTTAAAAACAGAATAAGTATAAGGTAATCAGAAAGATAGTGTTAGAATGTTTGTGTGCTAACCGGAATTAATATTACGGAATCGGATAATGATTTACGAAAAGTTAAGGATTATCTTTTTCGTCCAGATGATTATTTTGATGAATTCTTTTCTGATTGAATAAATTATAATAATGCCACCCTATTGCTATTAGATGAACCTTGATCATTCTCCATTTGAATTTCATCGCATAGCGTGTAAGGTTATAGGGAGTTGAGATGAAAGTGACATAAAGAAGGCTTACTATTTTTTCAAACAAGCTAAAGTTTCTTCGGATCAACAATAACCTGTTACGTGTTTTCCAGTATGCCTGTAACGCACTTTCCTTACCAACAGAAATGCTTTCCTTATGGTAAACCAACGATTGAGGTATATAATATATAAGGTAGCCAGCATTCCTGATACGAGCCTGCCAGTCGAGCTCTTCATAATAAAGAAAGAAGAAATTGGCCATCAGTCCAACCTCTTCACAAATTTTACGGGAAGTCATCATGGCAGCACCACTGGCAAATGGAGATGGACAAGGGATTTCATGCTGGCCATCATCGCGGGTATTATGTCCGATAAAATGGCTTGTTGCCGTGAACCTTGTCATTGGTGTTGCGCCGGCAAATTGTATGATATCTGGTGAATCAAAAAACCTGACCTTAGAACCCACCATCCCTATCCTGGGGTTGGATTCCATCATCTCAACCAGGGGTTCCAGAAAACCGGGAGTTACTTCAGTATCATTATTAAGCATCATGAAGTATTTACCCTTTGCATGCTTAATTCCAAGATTATTACCACCTGCAAATCCGAGATTTTCTTCACTACGGAGCATAATGATCCCTGGAAAATTTTTCAGGATTCTATTACTTGGATCCTCCTCAGAACAGTTGTCAACAACAATCACCTCGTAATCGGGGTAAGTCACATTTTCCATCGACCTTAAGAACTCCAGGGTTACCTTAAGCTGGTTAAAGTTGATGGTTATTATAGAAACAAGGGGGAAATTCCTGACCTTCATTAAATCCCTGAATATGTATTGTTGATGGGCAAAAATATAAAAATCAAATTATAATTGTATTAAAGTAAAAAGGAAAATATCATTAACTTTGGCTATTATGAAACCTATTGAAGAAATCGTCAAGGGTGAAATTCATGATGCCAGTTCTGTTTACAGGGAATTGGTTGGTATGATTGATCTGACAAGCCTTGAAGCTACGGATAACGTAAATTCCATCTCTGATTTATGTGATAAGGCTTTGAACATCACAGCATCCGGGTCGGGAATTCCTCATGTTGCCGCTGTTTGTGTATATCCCAATATGGTAAAATTTGTTAAGAACAAATTGTTGAACAGCGGAATTAAGATTGCCTCTGTTGCAGGTGCTTTTCCTTCAGGTCAGACCTCATTGGAAATTAAACTGGCTGAAATAAAATATGCGCTTGATGAAGGTGCTGACGAAATAGATACAGTATTGTCAAGAGGACGGTTCCTGGCCGGAGAATATAATTTTGTTTATGATGAGGTTGCAGCCATGAAGGAAGTTTGTGGAGAGCATCATTTAAAGCTGATTCTTGAAACCGGCGAACTGAAAGCAAAGGACAATATTAGTAAAGCTGGGGAAATCGTTCTTGATGCAGGAGCAGATTTCCTGAAAACTTCAACCGGCAAAATTCAACCCGGTGCAACTGAGGAGGCCTTTTACTATATGCTTGTAACCATTGATAAACATTTCAAGAAAACAGGAATAAAATCAGGTATTAAAGCAGCAGGAGGGATATCTACTCCTGAAATTGCCCTGAATTATTATAAACTTGTTAGTGCCATCCTGGGTGCAGACTGGCTTAACAACGAACATTTCAGGATAGGTGCAAGTCGATTGATCGACAAACTGATTCCGGGAAAAATTTAGGATTATTTTTTCTTTTAACAGTTAATTAACAACTATGCCAATGATTGTGTTGTATTATTGCAATTAGAATTAGTCTAAATAAAATGAAAATATTATACACTCTTTTATTTATTTCTTTTATAATACCTGCCTCGCAGGCTCAAACACCCCTTACTCAGGCTGTAGATTTTACAGTTAAAACAATTGAGGGTGAGACCTTGCATTTATTTGAATATCTCGATAATGGTCAGCTTGTTGTGATTGATTTCTTCTCAACAAGTTGTGGTCCATGTGGTGAATATGCCCCTGAAGTTCAGGCTTCCTTCGAGGATTTTGGCTCCAACCAGGGGAATGTCGTTTATATGGGTATTTGCTGGGGCGACTCAAATGAAGGTGTAGCTTATTTCGATTCGATTTATGGTGTTACTTATCCCACAGTCAGCGGATTTGAAGGAGGCGGAAACCAGGTCATTAATTTATATCAGATTCAGGCCTATCCTACAGTGATTTTAATTGATACCGACGGTACCATATTAAATCAGCATATCTGGGAGCCCACCCAGGAAAATATAAATACTGAAGTACTTGCTGCCGGTGGTATTTTAACTTCAGTTGATGAAAATTATTCAGTTATCAATAGTGCCGGGATATCAATTTATCCGAATCCGGCAAATTCAGTAACGAATGTCAGTCTTGTACTCGATAAATCCGTGGTTGCAGACATAAAAATATTTGACCTTCTTGGAAAAGAAGCATATAGTCTGAATGAACAATATCTGGAAAAAGGGACAAACCTTATCCCTCTGGATGTTAAAAATCTGACACCCGCACCTTACCTCGTCGGGATTGTTAGCAATAGCCGGTTACTTAAAACTAAGCGGCTAATCATTTCTAATTAAATAGTTTGTTTTCATGGTGATTAAAGGCCTGTCGAAAGACAGGCTTTTTTTATTCCGCAAGAAATATTTCACCCTCCATATAGGTGACGGCATGACCCATAATTTCCACCCGTTTATCGATCAGTTTACAATATAATTCCCCACCCCTTTTTGAGAGTTGAAGGGCAGATAACTCATTTTTCCCAAGTTTATTTGCCCAGTATGGAATAAGATATGTATGTGCAGAACCTGTAACCGGATCCTCATTAATCCCCATCCTGGGAGCGAAAAAACGGGATACAAAATCTACCTCGTCACCTTTTGCGGTAACAATAATTCCATTCGCATCAATCGTAAGCAGTTGCTGAAAATCGACATTAAGATCCCTAACATTGGCCTCATTATCTACAACAGCCATACAGTAAGACCCCAGATAAACTTCAATCGGTTTAAGCCCCAAACCTTTAATAATTTCTGGCAATGCAGTGATCTTTTTAAATTCATTGGTTGGAAAGTCAAGGGCAAGTAATCCGTTTTTTTGAGAAACTTTAAGTTCACCACTGATTGAAGAAAATACAATTTCGTTCTTAGGATAACCCAGATGATTGAATAATACATGACCTGAAGCAAGGGTGGCATGCCCGCAGAGATTAATTTCAACCTCAGGTGTAAACCATCTGATTTCAAAATGTTTCCCATTATCTACAAAGAATGCAGTTTCCGAAAGGTTATTTTCAGTGGCAATTAATTGCATGCTGGCTTCAGGGATCCATTCATCAAGAGGACAAACCCCGGCAGGATTACCTCCGAACATTTCAGATGTGAAGGCATCAACCTGGTAAAACTTAATTTTCATTTTATGTAGTTTTTATATACTTTTGAGTCGAATACAAAATAAACACAAATGCGTAAAAATTATTTCGCCATTCTGGTAATATTATCAATTATTTTAATAATTCCCGCCTGCACCATTTCAGATAATGATGATGATGATTTTGTTGATCCAAGGACAAAATTTTATGGTATATGGAGTGTTAATGAAACCTGCAATAAAAGAATATACTCAGTAACCATAAAAGAAGACCCGAACAATTCTTCCAGGGTACTTGTGGAAAATTTCGCAGATCCCGGCTTTGGCGATCCTGCGATTGGTATCGTTGCAAATAACAGGATTACCCTCGATCCCAGTTATAAAATTGGAGATGACTGGACTGTAACCGGAACAGGCAACTATATCAGTAACACACGACTAGAATGGGATTTTGAACTTATTATTGCCGGATCACAACAAAGCTGTCATGCTGTTTACTCAAAATAGTAAACCCAGGATTATTCGTATTTTTCCTCTTTCTGATACTGCTCAAGCTTTCTGATAACTTCTGTGTAGATATTGTTAAGCAGCTTAAGATGTTGCTTATAAAAATTGAGACTTTCTTCAAATTTCCCCTGTGTAATATTGTATTTTTTAAAGATATGAGAATAATAATAGTCTCTAAGGGTTCTGTAATTCTTGCCGGTGCTGCGCTTATAAATTAAAGTACCCTCAACAAGCTGCATGTCAGTAAGGATATCCACCATGAATTCCTGAGTAAGGATCTTTTTCGGGATAATAATTTCACTGCGTTTTGGCTGGCACGATACCAGGATGATTGCCAGGAATAATACTGATAAATACCGCATAACCTAATTCCCCAGTTCAGAAATAAACTTGATTCTCATTAAACGAATTTCTTCTTCAGTATATTCTCCTTCACCAAGTTCCTCAAGGGCTTCTTCGATGGAGTCAGATTCGGCTTCCCTGAAATATTCGAATATTTCATCATGATGATATTCATCAACATATTCATTAATATAATAGTTAATATCCAGTTTTGTTCCGGAGGATACGATACGTTCGATCTCACTCAACAGTACATCGATGGTAAGATTTTTAGCATTGGCAATATCTTCAAGCGCACGCTTGCGGTCAATGCTCTGGATAATATATACTTTAAGCCCCGATTTATTAATAACAGACTTAACCACCATATCATTGGGTCTCATGATATCATTTTCCTCAACATATTGCTGGATAAATTCAAGGAAAGGTTTTCCATATTTCTTGGCTTTACCCACTCCAACACCGGTAATCTGCAGAAGCTCTTCTTCTTTTATAGGGTATTGAATAGCCATGTCTTCCAGTGAAGGATCCTGAAAGATTACAAAAGGAGGAAGATTTTCCTTTCTGCTGATATCCTTACGAAGGTCTTTAAGCATGGTGAAAAGATTCTTATCTGCGGTGCTTGTTTTATGACCGCTTTCAGAAGTCAATATATCTTCATCCTCAGTTTTCTCATAATCATGATCTTTTGCCAGCATTATCGAAAAAGGATTATCTAAATATTCTTCCCCTTCCTTTGTCAGTTTTAGTAAACCATAGTTTTCAATATCCTTTATAAGGAGGTGATGGATTAATGATTGCCGGATTACAGCGCTCCAGAATTTTTCATCTTCTCCCATTCCAACTCCAAATACACTCAGTTTGTTATGTTTATAAGATTTTATAGAAGTCGTGTTCTTGCCAATAAGAATATTTATTATATGCTTGGCCTTGAATATCTGCTTAACTGCCAGTACTGCCTGCAGTGCATTAACGATATAGTCCTTTCCTTCAAATTTTGTTTTAGGATGTAAGCAATTATCACAGGCACCGCAATTTTCAGTTGGATATTCCTCTCCAAAATAATGAAGCAGGAGCTTATGCCTGCACACTGAGGATTCAGCATATGCTATCGTTTCCTGAAGCAATTCCTTGGCGATTTCCTGTTCTGCAACAGGCTTATCTTTCATAAATTTCTCCAGTTTTACGATATCATCATAACTATAGAAGCATATACAATTACCCTCACCATCATCACGTCCCCCCCTTCCGGTTTCCTGGTAATAACTTTCTATGCTTTTTGGAATATCATGATGAACTACGTACCTGATGTCAGGTTTATCAATTCCCATTCCAAAGGCAATGGTGGCAACAATAACATCTACTTCTTCCATCAGGAACATGTCCTGGTTATTCCTTCTTGTTGTAGCATCAAGACCGGCATGGTAAGGGAGTGCTTTGATGCCGTTAACCTGCAAGGTTTCAGCTAATTCCTCAACCTTTTTCCGGCTCAGACAATAAACAATACCTGATTTTCCTGGATGGTTCTTGATATATTTAATGATATCTTTAATTACCTCTTTTGTTTTTGGACGTACTTCATAATAGAGGTTAGGCCGGTCGAAAGATGATTTGAATACATCTGCATTTGGAATCTCAAGATTCTTCTGGATATCAGTCTGTACTTTAACTGTTGCGGTTGCTGTCAGGGCCATAATGGGAACATCCTGACCAATGGCATTTATAATTGGCCTTATCCTTCTGTATTCCGGTCTGAAATCATGACCCCATTCAGAAATACAGTGGGCTTCATCAACTGCGTAAAAGGAGATGTTAATGTTTTTCAGGAATTCAACATTATCCTCCTTGGTCAATGATTCAGGAGCCACATATAATAGTTTTGTTCTTTCAGCAGTCAGATCGGCTTTTACCTGGGTAATTTCAGCTTTGGTAAGTGATGAATTAAGAAAATGTGCAACACCCTTTTCGGTGCCGAAATTACGAATGGAATCTACCTGGTTTTTCATTAAAGCGATAAGGGGGGAAATTATTATAGCAGTCCCGTCTTTAATGATTGCAGGTAGTTGATAACACATTGATTTTCCACCACCTGTAGGCATTATAACAAACGCATCATGCCCCTCAAGAACACTGTTAATGATCTCTTCCTGATTACCTTTAAATGAATCAAATCCAAATATTTTTTTTAAAACCTCGTGTAGTCTATACTCAGCAACCTCCGCCATAATTCATCAATCTTTACATTGTATCATCAAATCGTAGTAATATATAGTAAAATGTAACTTAAACATTCTAAAATCAAGTTTATTGTATTCTCGATAAATTAATGATTATTAGGGTTTCATCTTCCCATTTACACAAATATAACAATAAAAAAGAAAAATCTCTTAATTATTGATTAAAATTATTTTACATCTTTTTAACTTTTCATGCTACCATCTTATTTTATGGTTATTATGTACAGATATTTCATAAAATTCATAGTTGAATTAAAAATATAGTAACAATCATTTCCGTTTAATGCAAAATAGTGTATTTAATAGCGCTAATTTTGGTCGCTTAAATTCAATAGTTTATCAGGGTTACTTTTAGGCTATCTTTATACCTAATAAATGATGAAGTGATTTTATTACTGGGATACCCCTGATAAAATTTATAGCCTGATTATTCATTACATTGTTTTTATGGTACAACTAAGAACAAATCATATCAGGATTTTTAGACTCATGGTGCTGGTTGCTTTATTACTGGTGATTAGTTATCCGGCAAATGCCCAGCTTACAAAGATTATGGGTAGGATTACCGATGCCAGCACAGGGGAGGCTGTGCCATTCGCTAATGTTGTTCTGGCAGGTACCACTGTTGGCGCAACCTCCGATTTTGAAGGTAACTTTACTATCGAAACAAGAAACAAACTGGTTGATACCCTTATCGCTTCTTATATCGGGTATAACACATACAGGACTAAAATCACCAGGAATATTTTTCAGGAAATTAACATTGAGCTTCAACCTTCAGAGTTTCTGCTCAAAGAGGTTGAAATTTTACCAGGAGAGAATCCTGCTGAGATAATACTCAGAAATATTATTGCAAACAAAGAGTTGAATAACAGGCAAAATTATTCATCCTATCAATACGAGGTATATAGTAAGGTTCAGTTTGATATCAATAACATCTATGATGAGATCAAAGAGAGAAAGATACTCAAACCTTTTGAGTTTGTTTATGATTATATAGATACCAGCATAGTTAACGGAAAGCCCTATCTGCCATTCTTTATATCAGAAGCTATATCTGATGTTTATTTTCAAAAGAAACCAAAAGCCCGAAAGGAATATATTAAAGCCACCAAACTCTCAGGGCCACGGAACGAAAGCATCAGCCAGTTTCTAGGTGACTTGTATCAGCATGTGAATATTTATGAAAACTACATCATGCTTTTTGAAAAGAATTTTGTTAGCCCGATAGCAGATTTTGGCCTCTCTTTTTATAAATATTATCTTATCGATAGCCTGTATATTGATGATAAGTGGTGTTATCAGGTCATGTTTAAACCCAGGCGTATGCAGGAGCTTACTTTTACCGGGGAGTTCTGGGTAAATGATACAAGCTGGGCCATCAAAAGTGTGAGTATGAAAGTTATTAAGGATGCGAATATTAACTTCATCAACAACATCCACATTAAGCAGGATTACGACAAAATCAACGATCAATACTGGATGATTACCCGGGATTTTATGCTTGCCGATTTCAATATTTATGATAATCCTAAAAAGACACTGGGAATGTTCGGGCATAAAACCTCTACCTACAAGAATTTTGTATTTGACCAGCCCAAACCCAGGGAGTTTTATAATACACCCCTGGATGTATATGTAAAAGATGGTTCCTTTGATAAAACAGATGTTTACTGGACAGAATCAAGGCATGAAATACTCACTGAAAAAGAAGTGGCCATCTATGACATGATAGATTCCATTAAAAGCCTTCCGGTTTTTCGTACGTGGATCGATGCCTTTTATCTTATTACGAGTGGATACCTGACGTGGGGGCCTGTTGAAGTGGGACCTCTGTATAAAACAATAAGCTATAATCCGGTTGAGGGACTCAGGCTAAGGATTGGCGGAAGGACCTCAAATGCTTTAAGTAAAACGCTGATGATATACGGACATCTGGCATACGGATTTGGAGATGACAGGTTCAAATACAATATTGGAACATTATGGATGCTTTCTAAAAATCCACGACGTTCCGTAAATATTTCCTTTCTGAATGATCTGGAGCAACTGGGGCAAAGCCAGTATGCTTTCAGTTATGATAACCTTTTTGCTACTGTTTTCAGGAGGAGTCCTGCAAACAAACTATCCATGGTGCAGGAATTCAAAATCAGTTACGAGCATGAATGGTTTACTGGTTTCTCCAACACCCTCAATTTTATTCATCGTGATATAAGACCCTATGCAGCTCCAAAGTTTATCATTTATAACGATGGGCAAAAAGTTGAAAAGAGCTCTATCCTTACATCCGAAGTCAGGCTGGATTTACGCTTCGCCTACAATGAGAAGTTTATTATGGGTGAATTTGAAAGGGTTAGCCTGGGTACTGTGTATCCCGTTTTCAGGTTACAATACGGGATGGGAATACCTGACTTTCTGAATGGTGAGTACCGGTATCATCGTTTACAGCTGGGATTGAAGCACTGGTTTAATGTTTTTTCTTTTGGATGGTCGAAGTATATCATTGAGGGAGGTAAGACCTGGGGTACATTACCTTATCCACTCCTGAAACTGCATCCCGGAAATGAAACCTTTCTTTTTGATGAGCAGGCCTATAACCTGATGGATTATTATGAATTTGTAAGCGATGAGTATCTGAGTATTTTTTATACTCATCATTTCGATGGATTATTCTTTAACAGAATTCCGCTTCTGAGAAAGCTGAAATGGAGAGAGGTGATATTTGCCCAGGGTGTTGTGGGATCAGTAAGTAAAAAGAACAGGCTTTATTCGGCCTTTCCACCTGATACCTATACCCTTAAAAGACCTTATGTTGAGATTGGTGCTGGAATAGAGAATATTTTCAAGGTTTTCAGGATTGATGCTATCTGGCGGCTTACACATCTTGACCATCCTGATGTTGGAAAATTCGCAGTGTTTTTGTCCTTTCAGTTTGCATTTTAACAGATTATGTGATGGTATTTATATCTTTGCGTTAGTTAACTTGACATTATGAAATATCCGTAGTTAAACCTTATGATATTAAGAACTGAGAAAATAGTAAAGAAATACAGGCAACGAACTGTTGTAAAAGAAGTATCGGTACAGGTTGAACAGGGTGAAATCGTTGGACTGCTTGGCCCGAATGGCGCCGGAAAAACAACATCATTCTATATCATTGTCGGCCTTATCAAACCCTATTCGGGAAAGGTATTTCTCGAAGATGCAGATATCACTAGGGAGCCCATGTATAAAAGGGCTCAGCGGGGGATAGGTTATCTTGCACAGGAAGCATCGGTGTTCAGGCAATTAAGCGTTGAGGATAACTTGAAAGCAGTACTTGAGTTTACGAAGATATCCAAAGCCGACCAAAATAAAAGGTTGGAGGACCTGATAGAAGAATTTGGTCTTGGTCATGTTAGAAAAAGTAAAGGAATAACGCTATCAGGTGGTGAGCGTCGACGGACAGAAATAGCCCGAGCCCTTGCTGTTGATCCTAAATTTATTTTGTTGGATGAACCTTTTGCAGGAGTGGATCCCATCGCTGTTGAAGATATTCAGAATATTGTCAGTACCCTGAAAGAGAAAAATATCGGTGTTCTGATCACCGACCACAATGTACACGAAACACTCTCGATAACCGACAGGTCGTACCTGTTGTTTGAAGGCAGTATCCTGAAATCAGGAACTTCGGAAGAACTTGCAGAAGATGAGCATGTCCGCTCGGTATATCTCGGTGAAAATTTTGAATTAAGGCGTTGAATTTAAGACAATCCACCGCAATGGCGCAACAAGCGCAAAGAAGTATTTTTCTGTTTGTTTTTTCAATTTTATCTTTTCCCGGTTTTGTCAATAACTCTTTCCATTTTCCGGATTACCGTTTACACCAATAAGGAATTAATTCATATCTTTATTGTATTAATTCAATGATAATGTACCTCCATCAAAGCAATAATCCCAGAGAGAGAGAATCGAACTTCAAGCAATCACAACAAAAGGCAAGAGAAACGCCCGTATAATACAAAGTGCCTACATTTTATTGAATTGCGATATGGACAGTAATAATAAAGTGATGAAAGATTCCGACATCGCAAGGTTTTTGGGGATTACCGAGCGTACAGTTGAGAATATCCGGAAAAAATTTGTAATGGACGGTTATGAGATAGCATTGTATGGCAAGCCCAGTGGACGTATCTATAAACGCCAAATTGATGGCGAGACAGAAGCACGGATAGTTGCACTAAGCTGTAGCCAGCCCCCTGAAGGCTATGCAAGGTGGTCATTAAGAATGCTGGCAGACAAAGCGGTTGAATTAAAATATATTGAATCGGTATCGCATGAAACGGTGCGTTCCGTTTTAAAAAAACGAATTAAAACCGTGGAAGAAAAAAGGGTGGGTAATCCCACCATTGCAAAACAGTGATTTTGTGGCCGATATGGAAAATGTCCTAAGTGTTTACAAACGACCATGCAATCCACTCAACCCGGTGATATGTATGGACGAATCCCCAAAACAGCTAATAGGGGAAACCAAAAAGCCCATAAAAATGAAGCCTGGCAGTGAAGAAAAATATGATTATGAATACTGGCGCAATGGGGTTTGCAACATATTCATGTCCAATGAACCACTATCGGGCAAGCGTTATGTAAAGGTTACAAACAGGAAAACCAAAAAAGACTGGGCCATGTTCATTTCAGAAATAGCAGAACAAAATAGTGACGCTGAGATGATCACCCTTGTTATGGACAATTTAGGAACACACAAGCCAGGGGCACTTTATGAAACGTTTCCGCCTAAGAAGGCAAAAGCTATCCTGGACAAGTTCGATTTTGTATATACCCCAAAGCACGGGAGTTGGCTGAATATGGCAGAGATAGAACTCAATGTCCTTATGGGGCAATGTTTAAAAAGGCGCATTGATAATATTGAAACAGTAAAGAATGAAGTTAATGCTTGGCAACAGGACAGGAACAATAAAGAGGCAAAAATAAATTGGAGATTCGAAACTGATCAAGCAAGAATAAAACTAAAACATCTTTACCCGAAATTAGAATATTGACATGACACTAGCCGATTCCCATGATTTCCTGTTGACCAATAGAAAATTAGAAACTTTCAATTGAAGAACACCATATTTAAATTCAATTCTTGCTTTGTCAGAATCCAAATATTCTAATCCTTCTAAATCTAATCCATCTATCATCCTATTTTCTGCAAACGCATATGGCGAGTTCCATGGATAGTCTTTTTCAAGCGGATCGATGCTCAAGAACCTGCCTATCCTTGGGTCATGGACGCGGTATTTAAAGTTGACGGAGTTGCCGGTGCCTTTGAGCTCGTTATCTGTTTCCTGTCCCTGGAAGCCGTAACGGTAGTAGCCGGGATTAACACGGACAGGTAGTTTGGGAGTATGAGTCTTATGGTAATTGTAGGTTTCATTATCTGATTTGTGACACAAGGTGGTGGATAATTTATATATCTGCAATGATGATGAAAAAGAAAATAGATCGGTTGTTATGTTGTTTAAATTTAGCAATCTAAATATAGTTGTTATTCTTTGAGATCTGATTACACCATTTTATTTATGGTTTAAGCCAATTACTTTGAGGTTTAACAATGAGTCTGGCGTTGTTGTATGCCATTTTAAGTGTTAAGCAGGTTCTTGCTGTATAGGTGTCTTCGTTTAATTTATGTACGACCATGGCTAAATCAGGATTTGGCGATCCAGCAGTTAGACATAGTGGCAATAAGAGTTGAATTTTACCGTCGTAGTACTGGGGGACGGCAATTTTGTAATTGGTCCTGACTTTTTTCTTTATTTCATCTATTGCTCCAATCAATTGTCTTCTTAGTTCTCCGTCATCAGCGCCACGCAAATGCACCGGGAATCTTGAAATGTTATCCTGAATGATGTGGTCTATATCAGGGATTAACCTGCATTTAGGATTGAAAATCAGCAAATCGGGTTTGTCGAAAAAGTTGGCAATATCCGGAATATTACCGGAAAAATTTCTTAAAATATTATTATCGCTCTCCTTTAGAAAGGCTTTGAAACAAAATGGAACCGTTGATCCAGGCCTGGGGTTACGATATTCTTCAAAAAAAGCAAAGATATCTTCCAGATTTTCAGTTACCAAACCCGTGTTAAAACAAGCAAACTTATTATTGGGTGTATAGGCAATCTTAGTTTCATTTTTTAATTTTCTAAAAGTAAATTCAAGGTAGTTTTTCAAAATAGGATATTTCTTGTCAGTTGCATCGGAGTAGTTCCATTCTTCATAAGAGGCCAGATCTTCGGCCAGGAATTTTATCGCATTATTATAACTGGGATAGACAGCAAATGTGAAAAGTTCAGAGTTAAAGGCCATATTGTTTTATTTTAGATTACACAGAATATAAAAAAAATAAGAGCTATCAACTAATCGGGATAGCTCTTTATCTGTGGTTTTGTTTTTATCTTAAGTTCTGCAGATAGACCTGCAGCCATCTTTATATTACAATATGTGATGCAAAGATATGTTATTGAAACAATAAATACAACAATTGTTGTTATTTTTTTACAATCATTTTTTGATTGAAAGTTTTTGCGAACCTGAAGAAATACATAATATAAGAGTTCATTAACCAAGACTATGATAAATATCTTGCAGTTTACCATAGTATAACATAAAAAATGAGATAAGAATGATCAAATTACCCACAACCATAATAAAAGTATACAATAACCATTTTTTAAACTTAAGTACTTTCTTCGCAAGAATTCCATTTACTATTAATGCAACAATAACATATATAGAACCAATATTAATAAAACTTGATGTTGTTTCCAGTGACAAAGCTGAGAATAAAGCTTTGTCATGTGTGTTGTTTATCACATTTTTAAACAGTAAATAGTAATATAATAAGAATAAAACTGTAGCGATTGAGTTAACTAACAGTACAATTAATTGATTTTTATTTCTTTTCATCTTCAATCTCCTTTTTAGGTTCTTTTTCTTTTGTACTACTTTCCCTGGTTATTACATTCTTTGATACTTCTTCAACTTTCTCTGCGACATCACCAATAACTTCGATTGTTTCATTACCTATTTCTTTGCTGGCTGAAACTGATTTTGGTGTTTTTGGATTTATATTACCTTGATTAGATGAATTACTCTTTGTAGATGGTGTTTTCACTGTATTACCCAAAACCTTACCAAATACACCTGCAAGATTATATATTGCACCTATCCCTTCTAATGTGTATCTGTTTTTAGGGTCATAGTCACTCATTTCTGATATATATGCTTCTTCTTTTGTGGCAAAAAGATAATGAAGACCATCTGGAGCTTCTACTACATGCACCGGAAAATGCTCAGGTTGATTCCCTGAAATCTTGTGTACAAGGTTCATCACCCAATTACCGTAATCAATTTCACCAGTTAGTTCTATACAAGTTTGTCCGTGTTCATTATATGACATAACCTTGTAATGAATATACTCCAACCCTTCCAAATCAATCCCATCAATAACTCTGTTCTCTGCAAAAGCATACGGAGAGTTCCAGGGATACTCTTTTGCAAGGGGATCTATGCTGAGGAACCTGCCGATCCTTGGGTCATGGACGCGGTATTTGAAGTTAACGGAGTTTGCGGTTCCTTTGAGCTCGTTGTCGTTTTCCTGTCCCTGGAAGCCGTAACGGGAGTAACCGGGATTGTAATCGCGGCCGGGCATTAAGGAGCCGAATGGATAATAATCGTTTACGCTGACAATATAGGCTTCATAATGAAAAATGATGGATAAACTCGAGTTTTTTAAAACAGATAATATATCCAAAATGTTATGATAAATGATTGACAATAGATTGTTTTTACCGTTTAAAATTAGAACTTTATTTTATTAATTCTAGTTTCAAATGGCAGAAGTCCTGAGAAGCTTACAAGCTTAATCAAAAAGCGGCCATGACTTATGTATTCTCATTAATAAGTTTTTCTGTTCCTCAGTACTTCCTTTAATAAAGTTTCCATATGGATTATTAAACAGTCGTAGTTGAATATCATCAATGAGAAATTCCCAAACTTTTGACTCAGGACCCTCTGCATTAAGTATAGGAATTGCGTTATATCTTTCTTTTAAGATGGTTACAATCTTTTCAAAAGACTCCCATTCTTGGAATTCAACAAAATCAAGGATTGTATCCTTTTCACTCTCTATTAAATTAGTTCTTTTCATTTGTAAACACCTGAGGCTTCATTAGCTGTTTTTCTACTTTTTTGTGATCCTTCAATGATTTTATTCCACAAAGCATCACCCTCATATCCCCTTCCTTTATATATATTAACTATTTCGTCCCATGAAAAGTTTGGATCAGCATAATCTAAAAACTCAGCTTCCACTCTATCTTGCATAATTGATCTTGCCTCTGTCCTAAATTGATTTCTAAAATTAAATGCTTGATTCGCTTGTTCTTTTAGGGTGGCTCTTTCATCGAGCAAACTTGGAATCCGTGATTCTTGTGAAAGATACCACTCTCTCACCTCCTTATTAGAAAGTTTACATGACAACTGCTTTATGGCGGTTTTTCTAGCTAAATTGGTGATTATAATACCATTTGCTGATAATTCAACTCCAGTCATGGAAATACTATACCATTCTAAAGCATCCCCTGATAGATTAATATTAGATTTGGCTTTATCAACTTCATATTGAACATCCACACTTTCCGGGACTTCTCCATTCATTATTGCATTTTCGTAATAATGCCCTCTGTGCATTGCATAATTAGCTTCTAAGGACACTCTTTCCTTTAAATGATTTGTTGTTCTTTTAATTGTTCCGACTGGTGTTAAATCGTCTATTGCTCCGCCATCTGAATCTGTTAAATAATCTGCAATATAAGTCATAACACCAAGAAATGGAACGCCGGATCCCTCATGCATAGCTAAATGTGCTCTAAAAGATAGTCTTTCTGCACCTTCTAACTCTACCCCATCAATAACTCTGTTTTCCGAAAATGCATATGGAGAGTTCCAGGGATAGTCTTTAGCAAGAGGATCAATGCTAAGGAACCTGCCTATCCTTGGGTCATGGACGCGGTATTTAAAGTTGACGGAGTTGCCGGTGCCTTTGAGCTCGTTATCTGTTTCCTGGCCCTGGAAGCCGTAACGGTAGTAACCGTGGTTGTAATCGCGGCCGGGCAGCAGGAAGTTGAAGTGACCAGTGTTTTCGAGGTTGCTACTTTCCATTACTGAATCAAATAGCATCAGGATTTTGTAGTTTCTTTTCCATTTCGATTAAATGCTTTTCACGTTCAATCTCCTGTTGTAATTGCTTCTCTGATGGCAGATACATCTGGTATCTGGAGGCAAAGATTTGTTTGCTCTCATTCAAAACACTGTATTTTACTACTGTTTTATCTTTAGCCGTGCAGAGTATTAATCCAATAGTTGGGTTATCACCCTGTTGTTTTTTAATGTCTTCAAACATTCTAACATACATATCCATTTGACCAATATCCTGATGTGTTAGTTCGTCGGTTTTCAGATCAATAAGCAAGAAGCATTTGAGGATATAATTGTAAAACACCAGATCAATATAAAAGTTTTTACCAGTTTCTGTATTTATCCGGTATTGTCTTTTTACAAAGGAAAACCCTTTTCCAAGTTCCAATAGAAAATTCTGAAGCTTTTCTATTAATGCGGCTTCCAATTCTTTTTCAGCAATCCTTTCATTTTCTTTAACATCCAAAAACTCTAAAACATAAGGATCTTTTATTATATGATCGGGATTATGCGTTCCATCATTTGTTCTTGACATTTCTAACATTCCCTTTTTATTTCTGCTTGCTAAGGTTCTTTCATAGAATAAGGAATTTATCTGCCGTTCAAGTTGACGAGTACTCCAGTTTCCTGCTATCGTTTCGTTCAGGTAAAAGTCTCTTGCATTTGCATTTTCAATCCGCATTAAGAGACGATAATGTGTCCAGGATAATTCGTGACGCAGTGCGTCGTATTTTGGGAATGTCATATAAAATTGCCGGATGTTACGTAAATTACTTTCATCAAATCCTTTACCATAAGCACTTGTAAGCTTACCAGAAAGTTCTTTAAGAAGATTACTCCCATATGCTGCACGTTTTTGTCCTTTTTGTTCTTCTTCAACGATTTCACGGCCTATATGCCAGTAAGCCTGAACCATTTCAAAGCTGATAGCCTGGTAAATCTTGCGTCTTGACCTGTCAATTATTTCCCGTACTCTCTGATAAAGCTGATCAATATTTTGTAATGAATTGTTGTTCATTTGAATTTATTGAGTACTTCAAAAGTAAGAAATTGTAGTAACTGGACAGGAAATTTTAATCCTGAACTTTTTTTAGAAACATGCATAAAGCATTAACTGTTAATCACACTCCTTATTCCCAAAACTTTCCTTTTTTGCCCCGGAAGCCGTAGCGGTATTAGCCAGGGTTATAATCGCGGCCGGGCATTAAGGAGCCGAAGGGATAGTAGTTGTTGACACTGACGATATTGATTTCATTATAGCAATCACAATACTGTGAATATCAACACGCATTTTTTCTATCCAGAATTAGTTAGCAAAAGCATTGAAAATGCTTTGGCAAGTTATTTATTTTTCGTGAGACGGGTAAAATATGGTTTGTCTGTATTTTGTTTAATCAATATGATTATCTAAATAGAGATAGATTAAGCCGGTTTTATTGAACTAATAATTTTTGATAAGGTACTTGTGTGACTATCTAAATTACTAATATCAAATTTTAGAAAATAGACATAATCCCCATACCTTAAAATATACAATATCCTAATAAAGCTTCCTTTATCAGTAAGATTAATTCTTAAGCTCTTGCTAACAAAATCATTGAAGTTTCTCAATAATGGTATCTGACTATTTGATAATACTTTGTATGTGATTCCGATATCTTGCTTTTCTGTTAATCCTGAAACATACTCATTCATGACGGAGTCTAAATCTGAATTCAATAATCCTTTCAGATATGTTATAGATAAATTAAAAGAGTGATCATTATCATTATTCTTTAAATAGCTAAGAATGCCATTTTCATAAAAAAACAAACCGTTTTCCGGTAACTTAACAAGTATATCCTGTATTTGTAAGATAGTGTCTGAATATATCACTGAATAGTTATCTATATTTGTTGATTTAACTATTGAAGAATCTTTATTTTGTTGTTTATTAGCCACTTGTGTGTTATTAACAACTATGGTTAAGGCAATAAAAACAATAGCCACGATAAATGAATACAATAATATCTTCCTCATTACAATTTTTAACCGATGAACTTTTTCAGATGTTTCATTTTTTATATAGTATACCACTAGAAAAACAGCAGATATTACTATCATGAATATACTTGCATATAGTATGAGTTCTAATACGTGTAGAAGACTGTTAAACAATAACATGGTTTAAAAAATTGATTATTAATAATGATTCTTGCTATATTTATCCTCCCAAAGATTTTCATTTTGAGGATTTGCATCAGAGTTATCTATTTCATTGGGTTTCTTGTAGTTTTCTTGTGATTCTGTAGAATTTCCGTTATTGTTAAGTTGTCCATCGTGAGTTTTGTTATGATTGTTTTTAATAAACAAATATTGTTCGGAAATATCTTCAGTTAATGTTAAAATATCGTTTGGTAAATCATAGTTGTCAATTCTAACTACATCAATAACTTTGAAAGCAGTTGACAATTCTTCTTGTTCAGCAATATCAGCGATATCAGCCAATATGTTTCCAGATAAATCTGGTTCAGAATTTGTTAAATTACCATAACTAACTACTGATGAATATACACCTGACATTGCAGATAATGCAGCCCAGGTAGAAGAACCACCTTCTGCTGCATAGATTACTATACTTGCGAAACCAGTAAACGTACCAAAAACAGATAAACCGGCAAGACTTACGTTTGCTAATTGGGACTGTTGTTCATTTGTTAAATGAGACGTAAAATTATGATCTACCATAGGGTAATATTCCAAGCCTTCTAAATCAATTCCATCGATCACTCTATTTTCTGAAAACGCATATGGACTATTCCATGGATAGTCTTTTGTAAGCGGATCCAAGCTAAGGAACCTCCCGATCCTTGGGTCATGGACGCGGTATTTAAAGTTGACGGAGTTGCCGGTGCCTTTGAGCTCGTTATCTGTTTCCTGGCCCTGGAAGCCGTAACGGTAGTAACCGGGATTGTAATCGCGGCCGGGCATGTTAAAGCCAAAGAGATAATAATCGTGTAATGTTTGCATTTAAGCCAAAAATAAGCAAACTAATGGATTGCATGGTCTTGAAATGTAGATATTTATTGTTTAAAATAACCACGACTAGTTACATCCTGTACAAGCTGATGATATAGTTTAATAATATCCTCCCACTCACTATTTTCAAAAACCTGTATTATCTCCCAACCAGCTTCAAACCAACATTTTTCTGAAGACAGAATTTTCCTATTCTTGATTATTGCATATTCAGTTAAACAAAGTGCAATTTCAATAGCATTAACATGAATACTAGTATCTTCTTTATGTTTTTCATATCTGTATTCAGTTATTTTTTCTCGCAGTTTTTTGACTAGATTATCTAATTCCATGATTCTTGATTTAGTTTTGGTTAGGTGGGTAATTTGTTGTTGAAATATTCTCTTTTAATTTCTTGCTATAAATTTGTGTGCCACCACCTTTAATAATTACATCATCATTGGCATAATAAGTAGCCTTTTTAATATGTGTAGAAAATAGAACATCCGTTTCTTTATTTAATGTTACAAGTAACGTTTGAGATATATCTTCTGGATCTAAACCTATTTGATCAGGCATGGTTCCAATTGGTGCATAGTAATTACCAATAGAACCTTCTTTACCTTTAATTCTAAACTGTAATAACTGATCACCTTCATTTAAAGTTTTGGTATATACTGGTTTGTTGAAGTCTATATAATTAGTATAACTTGGATCACCCATCCATTCAGTTGCTAATTGTTTTCGTATAGTACGCTTTTCGGCAATGCTCATATCAGGCGTAATCCTCTTTGTGTTTTGAGATACTGTAGAGGACGAAGGCTTATTAAATGATTTCTTAAGACTTTTATTAATAAAAGGGTCAAAAACATCAGAAGGATCCGGATTAAATGGTACTATTGGTATACCAGAGGCCATTTCAAAGAGAGATTCAGCAGCTTCTGCTAGAAGAAAATAAGCACATCCTTTTAATCCAAAATTTGCTAAAGCATAAGATCCAGTAAAGAGACTTAAACCGACAGCAGAAACTGTTGCAAGTTGTGTCTGTTGCTTACCTGTCATACTTGACCAAAAGTTATGATCAACCATTGGATAATACTCCAATCCTTCCAGATCAATACCATCAATAATTCTATTCTCACTAAATGCATATGGACTATTCCATGGATAGTCTTTTGTAAGCGGATCCAAGCTAAGGAACCTCCCGATCCTTGGGTCATGGACGCGGTATTTAAAGTTGACGGAGTTGCCGGTGCCTTTGAGCTCGTTATCTGTTTCCTGGCCCTGGAGGCCGTAGCGGTAGTAACCGGGGTTATAATCACGGCCGGGCATAGAGGAACCGAAAGGATAAAAACTACGTACTGTTTGCATTTAAGCCAAAAATAAACAAACTAATCAGTAGTGTCCGACTAAAATAATATAAAAAAGGGTACTTCCCGGAGGTTTCC